>JAZTZU010000076.1:0-45001 GCA_045637625.1 Eubacteriales bacterium | reverse complement strand
TGCTTAAACAGCCTAGTTAGTGCTAAAAGAGCCAATCCCATCAAATTTTCCTTGAAAATTTGTCTATACTCATTTCAATGAATGTCGAGTTAATTCAAATTGTTATCAATTTGAATTAACAAAAGCCGATTTTATCGGCTTATCGAAACGGTTTAGCGTTTCGACTTTCGATAATCATTATAAAGATTGATCTTGTTGATGTGTGACAGTAAAATTGAATAATTCAGGTGGGGTAAATTTGTTTGTCTTTGTGGAAAAATTATTTCGGAAAGTTCAAATAAATTTACCCCCCCCCCAATTGTGAAAAATATTTGTTTGCGGTATTGACATCTATGTCTCTGTGTGGTATAATGTAAATATATTTGGCACAATGAAGAAAAGCCGCTGTTTCAGCGGCAGAATGGAGATTTAATATGAAAAAACTTATCAGCTTTGTACTTCTTGCGTCCTTTATGTTTACGGTTTTGTCCGCGTGCAGCGGGGAGCCTGTGACCCTTTTGGATTTCCTCCCGTCAAACACCAATTCCGGTTATAATTTCGGAGGCGCTACGATCACCACTACCCATACATGGTCTCCTTTTTATGCTGACCCCGAATCCACAACGATTCAGTCTGACCGTACCCGCTATAGAGTTGCACAGGTGGAAAAAGATCTGAACGTTAAGTTCGTTACGGATCTGAATTGTAATTCCGAAAGTGCATCACATTATATGACTCTGTACATTGCAAATAATCTTAAATATGACCTTACCGTTCAGCGAGGAACGCCCAATCCTATTTTTGATATGTATAAAGCGGGTATTCTTGAACCCCTTGAATATATGCCGTTCGATCTTTCCGATGAGGAAATTTACGGCACACCCAAAAGCCGCAGCTCTGTTACTTTTGGAGGTCTGACTTATGCACACAATCACGATAACGGTGACGACGGTGCAAACAGAGGCTTTTTGGTTTATAATGACAGTCATGTGAAAAGTTTTGGCGTAGCTGATCCCCAGGAACTTTACGAGCAGGGAAAATGGACATTTGATACTTTTGCCGAAATGCTTCCTCTTGTTTCAGATATGTCCAACCCCGATAGGCCGATCTATGCGCTGGCTTTGTATAATGACCCCCAGATGCTTCCTTTCTCTGCCGTTTTTGCGAATGGCGGACAGGTAGTCAAGCAGAACGAAAACGGAAAATATGTTTTCTCTCTTGAAGACAGAGAAGCTGTAGATGCTCTGGAATGGGTTGCGGATCTTCATGCCACAAGTGACATTTTCCAGGAATCCTGGCCTCCACATCTCTTCAAAGACGGTCAGGCAACCTTCTATCTTTTCAGAACTTTCCAGATAAACGGATTCCTTGATCCTGAACAGTCCGATGTCAGAGAGTTTTACTTTGTTCCGTTCCCCTGCGGACCCAACGGTGAATACGGTGTTAATTTGGGTACATATGCTTCCGAAGAAGGAGGCGTAGCATTCTTTAACCATACAGATACTGAAATGGTCGGAATCGTTTACGATTATTTCCTGAGATTTGACGACTATCCTTCAAATCTGAAATTTGATAAAGCCGCATACGATATGGAAAACAGATTCTGGTCAGAGAAGAGTTATGAGAACTATCTCAAGGGCTTTGAACTCCATGAGTACGATTATTTTTATCAGATAGGCTCCGAACTTTATGATGAGTTTTCAAATGCACTCTATGACGCAACCGTAGGTACTTCAAATTTCAGTACTGTCATGGGTTCTTATGCTGATCTTATTCAGGCCGCATTGGATGAATCTCTGAACAGTTAAATAATAACAGAAGATAATTTGTGGGAAAAACTTTGGCTTTTCATCCGAAAAGAAAAAGTTTTTCCCACATCTTTTTCAAAAAGAAAATTAGTTTTGAGGTATATTCAGAAAAAGTAATTACGCTTAGCCACGGGTGCTAAAGGACAGTCAAAAAGCCGATATGGATTTATTTCCGTATCGGCTTTTTGCATTAGCACTACCGCCGTTGGTGGTGAGTAAGTGCGCACTTGCGGGTAAACAAAAAGCCTCCCTTGTGTAAAGGGAGGTGGCGCGGCGTAGCCGTGACGGAGGGATTGTAAAAATAAAAGTTACACAATAACAATCCCTCAGTCAACTTCGTTGACAGCTCCCTTTACACAAGGGAGCCTCTGGTTGTAACCGCTTGTCTTTCTGTTATTTTATTGTTAAAACTGTCCTTAGGAACCCGAAGCATTATACAAAAGTTTTTTGGAAAAGGTTCGGGAAAAACCAATTTTACAAAAATGGTTTTTCCCGAAAAAAGATTACTTCCTGTTTATTTGTTTGTGATCTGTTTGAGCCAGATTCCGCAGAGGTCTGTCCATGTTTTTACATCCTCGAAGTCTTTCGCAAGTCCGAGGCCGTGAGGACCGTGGGGGTAGATGTGGAGTGCAAAATCAACTCCGTTTTCTGCGAGGGCTTTTGCGTATTCCAAAGAGTTTCTTACGGGAACAGCCCCGTCGTCCGCTGTATGCCAGAGGAATGCGGGAGGAGTATCTTTTGTAACCTGCTTATAGAGTGAGTATTTTTCTTTCAGTTCCGCAGAAGCATCTTCTCCGAGGAGATTGTTTGTGGAGCCCTGATGTCCGAAGGATTCCATGTCGATAACAGGGTAGCAGGGAATAGTGAAATCGGGACGGCAGCTTTCTTTGTCTATCTCGTCTCCGTCATTTTTTCCGTAGTCAAAAAATACGCTTACCGATGTCACAAGATGTCCGCCTGCCGAAAATCCGAGAACTCCGACAGCATCTTTTCTGATGTTGTATTTTTCAGCGTAATAACGTACGTGTCTGATCGCTCTCTTCAAGTCCAGCTGAGGCGCAGGCTGTCTGTAGGGGGAAACTCTGTAGTCCATTACAAATGCGTGGAATCCGATGGAATTGAGCCATTCTGCGATGGGTCTGCCTTCGTGGTCAGCTTTTCCGCCGTATCCGCCTCCGGGACAAACGATAACGCAGGGGGCGTTGGTGTTTTCCAGAAGATAAGGTACAATATTCGGTTCTTCCTGGTCGATAGTTTCATCCCAAAGGGGGATGTCCTTTTCCCAAAGTTTAATCATTTCGTTTTACCGCCTTTTCGTTTTTTTGTCTTCCTCTGAAGAATATCAGGTATACCCAAAATGCAACAGCAATGAGTGCGAGAACTCCGTATCCGCTGAGGAACGGCATGTAATCTTTTATTGAGTACTGGTTCAGCTCGCCGTCTTCCATGAGTCGGATATAAACGGATTTTCCTCGTCCGATTGCGTCAAAAGCCGCCAAAGCATAAAGTGTTGCCGTTGAGCTGTACTGAGTGTCATCTTCATGCATGTTATATGAATAGTCGTCGTTTTTGAACTTTACAAGGTTGTTTGCGAGCGTTTTCCAGTCTTCGCCTGTTACTGTGACCCCTACGTCAACAAGGCCTATCATCGCGGCACAGAATGTGTCACACCTGTTGTCTCCGAAAAGACCTTCTTCCGTAGTCGTGGATTTTATGTACTCAATGGTTTTGTCCAAAGCTTCGGCAACTCTCGGGTCGAGGCTGAACATGGAAAGAACCGTCATTGCTCTGCTTGTTGAGAGTATGGGGTTTCCGTCTCCGATATCAAAACTTCCGTCTTCTTTCTGGCTGGAAAGGATATAATTTACGGCTTTTTCGCTTGAAAAGGTTTCTCCGCAGGCCTTAAGAGCCATTATTGCGTAAATCGTTTCGTAGAAATCACCGAAAGAACCGTCTTCTTTCTGGGATTCTGCCAACGCGTCGGGTTCGGGACTTTCAGCTGCGTTTTCTCTGTTCATTTCTCCTGTGGAAATGAGTGCCAGAATTCTTGTTGCCGTTGTCATTACGGAAGAAGTATCTTCTTCGGGGATGAACGGTTTTATATCAACAAGGTTGAAAAATCCAACCGCAGAATACATTACTGTCTCGTTCCAGTCGTTTACAGGAACGGCATTCTGTACGATAAAATCCCTTGTGTGGGTTATCTGTGTCGAAGCGTTCACCGATGCAGCGCTTGAAGCCACGGGAACGCAGATGAATATCAGAACCATTGCCATCATTGCGGCGGTGATTCTTATCAGACGTGATCTTTTAAACATTTTTAACGGGGTCCTCCATTATTTGTGGTAAGTGATATTGTTGCTTATGGTGAAAGCTCTGTATATCTGCTCCGTCAGAACGACTCTCATCAGCTGGTGTGGGAAAGTCATTTCCGAAAATGAAAGTCGTGAAGCGGATATTTTTTTCACTTCTTCCGAAAGTCCGTCAGAGCCGCCGATGACAAAGGTTATTTTTGAATCTGACTGCATTACACTTTCGATCTTACGTGCAAACTCCACAGAGGTACATTGTTTCCCTTCAACGCAAAGAGAGAAAACGTACCCCTGCAGGTGTTTTAAAATTGCTGTTTTTTCTTTTTCGGGGTCTGATTCGGGCGTTTCTATAACCTCAAAGTTACAGAATCTGCTCAATCTTTTCCCGTATTCCGCCATGGCATCTTTCCAGTATTTTTCTTTCAGATTGCCGACGCAGACGATCCTTATACTGACCATTTAAAGCCTTCCGTTACGGTCTTAATTTTCTGCCCAATTTCAGTTCGAGCGCATCGACTATCATATCCGCAGTGCCGTCCATTCCGAAAGAGCCTGTTTTTACGCAAAGGTCGTAGTTTGCACAGTCACCCCATGTGAGGTTTGTGTGGAAACTGTAGTAGTTTGCGCGTTTTTTGTCTGTTTTGATTATGAGATCGTCAGCCTTTTTCGCTTCAGCGCCGTATTCGTTCACGATTCTGTTCACGCGGTTTTCGTGAGAATCCGAAACGAAAACTTTGAGGCAGTTGGGATAGTCTCTCAATACATAGTCTGCGCATCTGCCGACGAAAACGCCACCCTTTTCGGAAGCGAGTTTTTTGATGAGATCTGTCTGGATCTGGTAGACCTTATCTGTCAGCGGAACTGTTGAGTCTCCCCAGTAAACGTACTGACCGTCCATTGCATATGCGCCCATTGCGAGAGAGTAAAGAAGGCTGTTGGTGGGCTTTTCGTCCATTGATTCAAAAACTTTTTCGCTCATGCCGCTTTCTTTTGCAGCCATGCGAATGAGATCCTTGTCGTAATAATCAATACCTAATTTTTCAGCGACTTTTTTTGCGATAAGTCTGCCTCCGCTGCCGTACTGTCTGGAAATAGTGATGATAAGCTTTTCGTTCATGCCCATCCCTCGTCTTTCATAAAAATATAGTAAAGTAATTTATAACAGTGTATAACTCTTCTGATTATATTATAACACATCTTTTCCGGAATTTCAATAGGGTAAAGCGATTTTTTTAATTTCTTACAAAAAATATTTCGTTTAATGGGTTGACAATGGTGAGAAAGCTTGGTATACAGGCAATATTGTAGGTGAAGAGGTTGATATTTAATCATAAACATGGCTGTTTTTATGCTGTAAATAAGAGTAGGAGAACCTTCTTTTCATGTGAAAAGAAGGTTCTCTCCAATAGAGCGTTGCTCTAAAGGACAGTTTTTCAGAAATACGGTATATCTCGAGAGAGGTATGCCGTATTTGCGTTTGTGGACACAAATGCAGTGCTTGTCAGTAAAATTGACAAGTGATAGGTGAACATAAAAAAGGCTCCCTTGTGTAAAGGGAGCTGTCAGCGAAGCTGACTGAGGGATTGTTCTACGAGGTGGTTAATGTATTCGCATACTCCTCGGAAGTTTTTATTTCTTATAATTTTCTACCATATCTCCGAGTTTCTTTATTGCCGCAGCTGCGCGCGCGAAAAAGTCTTCGGGGCTTACTCCGCTGTAAAATTCGGGCTTATTGTCTACTTCCAGCATCAGCGAGTTTTTCAGGTCCGCTTCAGCCAAAGATTTAGCAACGCGGTCGAAATCAATTTCCGCGTCAAAGGGCAGCATATGGTCGTCTCCGTTGAACTGACGGTGGTTGTCGTGAATGTGAACAACGTCAAGTCTGTCCCCGAAAATCGGCATAAAACGCAGTCCATGAGCGAAGCACTCCTCATGACCCGTATCCCAGCAGAAAGTTGCATCGGGTAATTTCTCTAAAATATATGCGTGGTTTGCAAGCTTGCGGATGTTTTCAAAGGCAATGCGTACATTTTTCTCCTTTGCGTATTCCACAAGTCTTGCAAATCTCAAAAATCCCACATCGTTGATGTTCGGAGGGTTCGTTCCGCTTGAAATATGGCAAACAAGTGCTTTTACTCCGTGTTCGGCGCAAAGATCCACCGCATCTGTCAGCCTTTTCAAATATGCTTCACCCTCAAGGGTATTCTTCCACATATCGTTTATTCCGTTGAAAGGTGCGTGCATGAATTCCACTTCAATTCCGAAGTCTTCCGCCGCCTTGAAAAATTTGTCGAGCTTATTGTAATATGTTCCCACAAAAGTTGTGGAAAATCCGTTGAGTTTCATCAGTTCTGCTGCCTTAAGAGGTTCAAGACCCTCAAAGCAGTCCATGTTTATTCCGTATTTCATTTTTAATTCTCCCTTATTTTAAATTCTGCAAACGTTTCATGACATTGTTTCCACCCCTGCCAAAATAATCGTGGAGTGTTTTGTATTCAGCATACAGTTTTTCGTATATTTCAGCGTCTTCCTGCTTGGGGAAATATACTTTTATATAAGATTTGCTCATTTTTGATGCGGCTTCGCTCATGTTTTTGTAGATTCCGCTTGCCACAGCAGCATTTATAGCGCTGCCCAAGGCACCTGCCTGTGAGGTTTCTGCGATTTTAATGGGCTTTTTCAGTACATCTGCGTAAATTTGCATCATCATTTCATCTTTTTTGGCGATTCCGCCTGCTGCAAAGATCTCATTTACCGTAATATTCTGTGATTCAAATGTTTCAAGGATAACGCGTGCACCGAATGCGGTAGATTCGATTATTGCGCGGTAAATTTCTTCGGGACGGGTGTTGATCGTCAGACCGAGGATCATTCCCGAGAGAGATGAATCGTCAAGGACGCTTCTGTTTCCGTTGAACCAGTCGAGGGCAAGAAGTCCGCTTTGTCCCGGTTTGAGTGTGGAAGCCTTGCGGCGTAATATTTCATGAACGCTGATATTTTTTTCATCAGCTTCTTTCATATATTTTTCAGGGACGTAATTTTTTACAAACCAATCAAAAGCATCTCCCACACATGCCTGACCTGCTTCGTAGGTGGTACATCCGGGAATAACACCGTTTTCAACGTATCCGCTGATTCCGTGAACGGGGCTTGCTTCATCTGAGTTGGTAATAAGGCATGCGGAAGTCCCTAAAATGTGCATCATCTGACCCGATTCTGTTATTCCGAGGGCAGGAAGTGCCGCCTGTGCGTCTATCATCGGCATTGCAAGGGGCGTTCCCACGGGAAGCGTCGTCAGTTCTGAGCCTTTTTCGTTTAAATGTCCTGCAATTTCGTCCATTCCGTTGACTGTTTCCGGGATTTTTGTGCCGATCAGGTCTTTCATTCTTGGGTCTATCGCTTCAAGTATCTCTTTTTTTGGGTATCCGCTTTGTGCTGTCCAGCAAGCCTTGAAGCCTGCGAATGCGATGCTTCTTGTTTCTTTTTCCGTGAGTATGAGGGAAAGCCAGTCACCCGCTTCAATGAATCTTTCCGCTTTTTCGTAAACTTCGGGGGAATTGTTCAGCGTTTCCGCTATTTTGGGAATCATCCATTCCGAGGAAAGTTTTCCTCCGTAGACGGCTAACCTTTCAGGATCAAGTTTTTCGAAGATCTCGTTTATTTTTTCCGTTTCACGCCATGCTCCGTGGTGCTTCCACAGCTTGACATATGCATCGGGATCGTTTTTGAATTCGTTTAATGTGCAGAGCGGTGTTCCGTCCTTCATGATGGGCAGCATTGTACAGGTGGTGAAGTCTATTCCGAGACCTGCGACCTGTTCCGGTTTGATTTTTGCGCTTCTGATTGCTTTGGGAACGGTGTTTTTCAGCGCTTCGATGTAGTCTTCCGGATGCTGGAGTGCCCACATTTTAGGCAGAGCAGTTCCGTCCGGGAGTTTTTCGTCCATTACACCGTGCGGGTATTCAAATGTCGCCGAGGAGAGCTCTTTTCCGTTTTCGGGGTCTGCTACTACAGCTCTTGCCGAGAGTGTCCCGAAATCTATCCCGATAACATATTTTTTCATAATAATCTCCATTCTGCCGTCAAGCGGCGGCACAAATACTACATTAAATTCAAATGGGTTTGCAAACAAAAATGGGATCGGACCCCATTTTTAATTTGAATTTGGGCGTGAAACAGCTATACAAAAGAGAATTATTGATTTATCTTTCACGCTGTTCAGTCCTTAAAATTGCTTTTCTTATATTTTATAACATTTTACCTCAAAAGTCAACATAGAAAGAAGAAAAAATGCGGAAAAAATTATTATAATTAAAAAAATTTCCGCTTTACATCTTGACTTTCTTGCAAAAGTGGGTTAAAATATATATATGAAAATAATTCACCCTATTTAAAAGGAGAAATCATAATGATAAAAGACAGAAAAGATATTGAAAGTCAGTATAAATGGGACTTGTCTGTTATTTATGCTGATGAAAAAGAATTTTATGCGGACTATGCCGCAGCTGAAAAGGCTGTAAAAGCTTTCCCGAAAATGGAAAAGAAAATGCTCAAGAGTGCAAAAGGTCTTTACGACACGATAAAAGCTATGGTAGATCTTGAAGCAATAATTGAAAGACTTTGGCATTATGCTCATCTTAATTTTGCAGTTGACAGCTCAAATAACGCATATCAGGCTCTTAGTGCAAAGGTAAGAAGCCTTGCGATCTCTGCAGGTGCTGCCTCCTGGTTCGTTTCCCCCTACCTTCTCAGACTTGACGAGGCTGATCTTGAGGTTTGGTTCAAGGAGCTTCCTGAGCTTGAAACTTTCCGCAGAATGATCGAAAAAAATATGAGAATGAAGCCCCATACTCTTTCCGACGAATGCGAACAGCTCATGTCTAAAATGGAAGACGCTCTCGGTTCTCACGGTGAGACAAGAAATCTTTTTGCAAACTCCGACCTCAGATTCGGAAAGATCAAGGATGAACAGGGTAAACTTGTTGAACTGACTGATGCAAGCTATGTTCCCTATCTCATGAGCAACGACAGAAAGGTCCGTCAGGCTGCATTCCGTTGCCTTTACAAGACTTATGCTCAGTTCGGAAATACATTCGGAACAATGCTCAACAATCATATCAAAGAACGTTGCACTATGGCAAAGGTCCGCAATCACGCAAGCTCCCTTGCTGCTTCAACTTTCCGCGATGAGATCACTCCCGACATCTACAATAATCTCATTGATACCGTAAATAAGGGTCTTCCCGTTCTTTACGATTATTATGATCTCAAAAAAGAAGTTCTCGGTCTTGACCACCTCCATATGTATGATATTTATGCGCCCCTTATCGGTGAGCTTGACAGAACATACAGCTATGAAGAAGCCGTTGAAGAGGTTCTTGACACTGTAAGTGTTTACGGTGAAGAATATGCTTCCAACCTTAAAACAGGTCTTAAGGAAAAGGGCTGGGTAGACGTTTATCCTTCAAGAGGTAAACGAGGCGGTGCGTTCAGCTCAGGCGGCCCCGGCGTTGAACCCTACATTCTCCTCAACTACACAGAAAAATTTGATGATATCATGACTCTCGCTCACGAAGCAGGTCACTCCATGCACACATGGTTCTCCACTCATTATAACGAACCTCATAATTCCGGTTATACAATTTTTGTTGCTGAAGTTGCTTCCACAGTAAACGAACTTCTTCTTGCTCACAGAAAGCTCCGTGAATGTACAAACGAAGACGAAAAACTGTACATCCTCAACCAGCTCATGGAAACATATAAGGGCACACTTTTCCGTCAGACAATGTTTGCTGAATTTGAAAAGGGCATTCATGCTCTTTGCGAAAAGGGTGAACCTCTCACCGCTGATGTTATCAGCAAGCGCTACTACAAGCTTGTTAAGCGTTATTTTGGTCCCAATGTTGATTGTGACAAGCAGATCGCATACGAATGGATGAGAATTCCTCATTTCTATACAAGTTTCTATGTTTACAAGTATGCTACCTGCATTTCTGCCGCATCCGCAATCGTTAAACGTATCGAAACCGAGGGTGACGCATATGTTGGCCAGTACATTGACTTCCTCAAGTGCGGTGACTCCCGTTCACCCCTTGAAAGCCTTCTCGTTGCAGGCATTGACATGACCCAGCCCGAAGTTGTAACAAGCGCTATCGAAGACTTCGCTTCCGCTGTTGCACAGTTCAGAGAAATCTATAAGAATAAGAAATAATCAGGTATAATCCTGTATAATAGGGTATTTTTGCGGGGGAACATAGTTTTGCAATGAATCCAATGGATTCATATACTCATTTCATCGAAATGAGAAAATTGTTCCCCCGCGCCCCTTCAAAAAACTTTTACCGAGCATAGCTCAAAATATGTAGTTAAAGATACAACAGCTACCGCAGATAAGAAAATGAAATGCGTTGGCTTCGGGTGCTAAAGGACAGTAATAAATTAATAGCCTCGGTATGGGAACACTATGCCGAGGCTTAATTTGTTTCTGTCGTTCAAAATAATTAACTGTTAGTTAAATCCTTGTTTCTTATGCTTCGCTTGTAAATGCTCAGATTTATGATATAATATAATCAGAAACGGGCCTGTTTACTTTACCTACAAGGAGAATGATTATGGAATTAAATATTGGAATGAACATTAAACGTTTGCGCCTTGCCAAAGGATTGACGCAAGAGCAGCTTGCAGAGCTTTTGACAATCTCAACGGCAGCAGTAAGCAAATGGGAAGCTAAAAACACCTATCCCGATATCACGATGTTGTTTCCTCTTGCGGAGATATTCGGAGTTACCGTTGACGAGCTTTTAGGATATGATGAAGCGAAAGCAAAGGCAGATGTAGATAAAATACTCGCAGAATATCAGCGGCTGTATGTGGAAGGAAGATTTGCTGAAGGCAAGGAGTTGATTGTCAATGCACGAAAGAAATATCCCCACGATTATCGCATTATGAATAAGTATATGTGGGATGTAGCGGGCGGAAGTGCAGGAAATGATTCTAAAACTTTGCTGAAAAACAAGGACGAATTGACACAGTTATGCGATTGTATTTTGGAAGGATGCACTCAAGATGATCTTCGCACCGAAGCCATCAATATGAAAGCAAAATTGCTTCATGCTGCGGGTAATACCAATGCGGCTCTTGAAATTCTATCAAAGCTTCCTGCATGGTACGCTCCGATAGTTAAGGAGCAGCTTTTCGGAAAAGATACTGCCGAATATCGTTATTGGAACAAAAAGAATTGCTATGGTCTAATGGATGTAATGTCTATCAAACTTGCTTGCATCATTCGCTTTGATCCTACGCTTTCGGTTTCAGAAAAGATTGAACATCTTGAACCTATAGCAGAAGCATTTGCAGTAATGAGTCAAAAGCAAGACCTTGAATTCTGTTGCATCGGAGAAAAATCCATCTACGCTATTTTAGCAGGTATGCTTACGGCTGACAATGCCTCGATTGATGATGTAATTCGTATAAGAGAAAAGCAGTTTGCATCAATGGAAAAAATGATGGCTCTTGCAAAATTCGATGAAGTTCTCTCGGAACAGATCAAAACCACATATAAAACCGATGATATGCAAGCTTGGCTTTTGAATAGACTTTTGAACTCTCCTCATCCTCAATTTGCAAAGCTTAGAGAAAATAAGAAATATCTTGAAATGCTCAATAAGTGGGCAAGATAATGTAAGCCTCCGATAGGGAAAATCCTTGTCGGAGGCTTATTTCATAATTTGCATGGCACCCACCACATTAGTGGTGAGTAAGTGCGCACTTGCAGGTGACTACATAAGCCTTCCTCCAGGAGGAAGGTGGCACGCGAAGCGTGACGGAAGGAGTCTGCGCGACTTGAAGTTTTGTTCGGCTTCATTGTAACGCGCTCTCCCTCAGTCGCCTACGGCGCCAGCTCCCTCTCGGAGGGAGCCTCTGGATGTAACCGTTTTTCTTTCTGCTGTCTTATTACTAAAACTGTCCTTAAGAACCCCAAGCCTTAGCTGTTGGTTTCTTTTATGAAAATACCTCCACCCAAAGTCGGTTTTCTTGGTGGGGGAGTTTGAGGGGGCACCTTCTTTTTCCGTGAAAAGAAGGTGCCCCCTCATACATAAAATATCCTATTTAAAATTACAATCTTAGAAAAGACCTACGATCTCGCCGTTTTCGTCGATGTCGATCATTTCCGCTGCGGGAACTTTGGGAAGTCCGGGCATTGTGAGGATGTCACCGAGGTAACCTACAATAAATCCTGCACCTGCACAAAGCTTGAAGTCCTTAACGGTGATTCTGAAACCTGTGGGTCTGCAAAGGAGTTTGGGATTATCGGAGAGTGAGTACTGAGTTTTTGCAAGGCAGATGGGAAGTTTGTCCATACCCATTTTTGCGATAGCTTCGATGGATGCGAGTGCGGCAGGTTCAAAGTTTACGCCGTCAGCTCCGTAAATGGTTTTTGCGATAGCGTTGACTTTGTTTTCAATGGTGTCGTTTTCGTCGTAAGTGAATTTGAAGTTGCTTTCAAGTTCGCAAGCTTCGATAACTTTCTTCGCCAGATCCATTGTTCCGTCGCCGCCCTTTGCGTGAGCGTAAGAGTATTCAAATGTTGCGCCCTCTTCTTCTGTAGCTTTTCTTACAGCCGCTTTTTCAGCTTCTGTATCTGTTGCGAAGACGTTAAGCGCTACTACTACGGGAACACCAAAACCTCTCAGGTTGGAGATATGCTTTCTCAGGTTGTCCATGCCCTTTTCGAGAGCTTCCAGGTTTTCTTCTCCGCCCTTTTTAACGTCAGCACCACCGTTGTACTTGAGCGCTCTGATGGTCGCTACAAGGACGATACATGAGGGTGAAGCACCCATTTTACGGCACTTGATGTTGAGGAATTTTTCTGCACCGAGGTCAGAACCGAAGCCTGCTTCTGTGATGCAGTAGTCAAATCTTTCAAGACAAAGCTTTGTTGCCCTGATAGAGTTGCAGCCGTGAGCAATGTTTGCGAAAGGTCCGCCGTGAATGAGACAGGGGGACTGTTCGAGAGTCTGAACAAGGTTGGGCTGAATTGCTTCCTTGAGGAGAGCAGTCATTGCACCGTGAGCCTTGATATCCTTTGCAAATACGGGAGTTTTGTCGTATCTGTAAGCGATGAGGATGTTTCCGAGACGTTCTTTGAGGTCAAAAATATCTTTTGCAAGGCAGAGGATCGCCATAACTTCACTTGCAACGGTGATCTGGAAGCCGTCGGGACGAACTGTGCCGTCTGTGAGTTTTCCGAGACCTACCACTACATTTCTGAGCGCTCTGTCGTTCATGTCGAGACATCTCTTGAAGATGATCTGTTTGGGGTCGATGTTCTGCGCGTTGCCCTGATAGATATGGTTGTCGATCATAGCGCAAAGGAGGTTGTTTGCCGCTGTCATTGCATGGAGGTCGCCTGTAAAGTGGAGGTTGATGTCCTGCATGGGAACTACCTGCGCGTATCCACCGCCTGCAGCACCGCCCTTAACACCGAAAACAGGGCCGAGAGAGGGTTCGCGGAGAGCTATTGCGGAATTTACACCCATCTTGTGGAATGCCTGACCGAGACCTACAGTTGTGGTTGTCTTTCCTTCGCCTGCGGGAGTGGGGTTGATTGCTGTAACAAGGATCAACTTACCGTTTTTGTTTACTTTGCCGTAAGCGCTGTCGTCGATCTTAGCTTTGTATTTTCCGTAAAATACAAGTTCATCTTCATTGAAGCCTGCTTTTTCAGCCACTTCTTTGATGGGTATCATTTTCGCTTGTTTTGCGATTTCGATATCTGAAAGCATATGTTTGCTCCTTTTATTTGATTGTTGTAAGAAATTCTTCGAATGATTCAACTGCGAGTATAACTGCATCTTCACAGCGTCTTTCTGCGTTTTTGTATTTTGCTGCAATGGGCGCGCAGTCTATGGAATCAACTTTGAGATCTGAGTTGAATTTTTCTGTAAAACGGGCGCAGATCTCACGGATGTCGGGTCGGTCACCGTAAAGGATTCCCAGAACGGAGATACATGCCGCCAGAGAACCGCAGAGCTTACCGCAGCCAAGACCGCCGCCGAAACCCATAACGATTTTTGCGCAATCTTCGCTGAGTCCGAATCCGAACACCTCATTTGATGCAAGAAGAATTGCTTCTGCGCAGTTTTTATTTTTTTCGGAATAATAATATTTTGTTCTTTCGATAAGTGTCATTTTTTACCTGCTTTATCTTACGATATCAACTGATTTGCCTGTTGCCGCAGATTCGTAGATAGCATCGAGGATTCTCATGAGTTCTACGCCGTCATCGCCGGTTGCGAGAGGTGCTGCTTTGCCTTCGATAGCGTCAACGAAGTTCTTGATCTCTCTGCCGAAGTCTCTCATGAAGTCAAAATTGTTTTCGCCTCTGAGTCTGATATCTGCAAGCTGGTTGTTTACAACTGTGTACATTTCGGAACCATTGAGGTTGTAACCTGCTTTGTCACCGAAGAGGTAAACGTCGCCGACAGATTCTTTGAGGTTAAGGTTGAAGCTTGCTTCTACGTGAAGAACAGCGCCGTTTTCAAAGCGGATCATAGCTGTTGCAAGGTCTTCAACTGTGAAGATGGGTTTTTCTGCTTCTGTCATGGATTTCCATGCTTCAGAACCGAGAGCAACTTCACTTCTTGCGCCAATCTTATCAAATGTAGCACCGAAAACAGTTACGGGTTTTACATTGCCCATGATATATCTGGAAAGGTCGATAACATGAACACCCAGGTCTATGAGGGGACCGCCGCCGGAACGGGACTTGTCACCGAACCAACCGCCGGGGAAGCCGCAACGACGGAGATATGTAGCCTTTGCGTAGTAAACTTCACCGAGTTCACCGTCTTCAATGAGCTGTCTTGCCATTTTAGCATCGCTGCCGTGACGGCGAACGAAACCGATCATAAGGAGTTTGTTATTCTTTTCTGCAGCTTCTTGCATTGCGAGAGCTTCTGCTGTGTTCATAGCCATGGGCTTTTCGCAGATAACATTGCAGCCTGCGTTGAGAGCCGCAATGGTACATTCAGCATGAGCGCTGTTCCATGTACAAACTGATACAGCATCGAGCTCGTTTTCTTTGAGCATTGTGTAGCAGTCTGTATAATAATTTTTGCATCCGTATTCTTCAGCGTATTTTTTTGCTTTTTCTTCTACGATATCGCAGCAGGCAACAAATTCAACTCTGTCACCGAGTTTTTTATATGAATCACCGTGTGCGTGCGCAATGCCGCCGCAACCGATAACACCGAGTCTTATAGCCATAGTTTTATCCTCTTTTCACGTATTAGTATATTTTCTTGAGAATTTCTGTAAGGAAGTCGTATGCAAGTTTGATGTCATCGTAAGGTGTGTCACCGCATTCTCTTTCGATTGTAAGGAAGCCGTCGTAACCTTCTTCTTTCAAAGCGGAAATGTATTCGATATAGGGAACGCCGCCCTGACCGAGAGGCATTTCAAGGTAAGATGTGGGACCTGTTTTGATACCGTCTTTTGCATGAGTGTGAGCGATGTAATCCTTGAGAATATGAACCGCTTCAACGGGATCCTGACCTGCGCACATAACGAAGTTTGCGGGGTCGAGGTTTACTTTTGCGTTCTTTGTGTTTGCTTTTTCAAGGATACCCTTGAGAACCACAGCCATTTCAGGGCCTGTTTCTGTAGCGAAAACAACACCGATGCTTTCACCGTATTTGCCCAATTTTTCAATAGTCTTAACTGTGTTGATATATCTGGGGTCGTTTTCGTCTTCGGGAACGTGACCGATATGAGTTGTAACGATTCTTGTATCGAAATCAAGAGCGAGATCCATCATGGACATCATTCTTTTTACTTCTGCTTCGTTGTTTTCAGCTGAGAAGTATTCAGAACCGAAGTCACCGCATACTGCAGAGAATTCAAGACCGTTGTCTTTAACGTACTTAAGAATTTCTTTTCTTTCTTCTTTTGTAAGATCGGGTGTGAGTTCACCGCCTGTAACATAGGGCTGAAGACCTTTTGCACCCATATCTCTTGCGAGGATTACTGCTTCCTTGAAAGGAACTCTGAACGAAGAGGGCATAACGCCAATTTTCATCATAATAGTTTTTCTCCTTTGTATTCCGACGGTTTCCCGCCGTTTTTTTTCGTAAATTTTCCTTAAATAAAGTATACACCAAAAGTCTTTGATTGTCAATACTTTTTTTGTGAAAAAAAGATTATTTCGCAATTAAAACTCTTGGTGTATTGGTTTTAATATATTTTTTTCAGGCACTCTGCAAGAAAATCATGGGCAAGCTTGATGTCAGCTATCGGATCTGCTCCGACTTCTCTTTCAATGGCAAGATATCCGTCGTAACCTGTATCTTTCAGCGCGGAAAGGTATTCAATAAAAGGAACTCCGCCCTGACCGAGAGGTCTTTCACCGTTTGTTCCGTCGTAGGTCTTTATTCCGTCCTTTGCGTGGGTGTGAACGGTGTAATCTTTGAGGATGTGAACCGCTTCAACAGGGTCCTGACCTGCACACATTACAAAGTTTGCGGGGTCGAGGTTTACCTTTGCATTTTTTGTGTCGGCTTTTTCAAGAATTCCGCGGAGCTTTATTGCCATTTCGGGGCCTGTTTCGGTTGCGAACATAACACCGATGCTTTCTCCGTATTTTCCTAATTTTTCAATGGTTCTTACCGTATTGATGTATTTTTCGTCGTTTTCGTCTTCGGGAACCTGACCGATATGCGTCGTTACGATGTTTGTTCCGAAATCGAGCGCGAGGTCCATCATGGACATCATAAGTTTTACAGAATCTTCGTTGTCTTTCTGTGAAAAATACGCGGAACCGAAGTCACCGCAGACTGCGGAAAATTCGAGACCGTTATCTTTTACGAATTTAAGTACAGCTTTTCTTTCGTCTTTTGTCAGCGTGGGGTTCAGTTCGTCCTTGAGTCTTACAGAGGGCTGAAGACCTTTTGCACCCATGTCTCTTGCAAGAATTACCGCTTCTTTGAACGGAACCCTGAATGAGCCGGGCATAACGCCAATTTTCATCATTTTTATCCGTCTCCTTTTTCAGAAAAAGATTATTTTTTTTATTATAGCGGAAAATAACAGGTTTGTCAAGCCCTTTTTATAAAAATATCCTCCGCGGGATTTTCCTGCAGAGGAAGAGTTTCATACGGTTTAGTTTGCAGCTTCAAGATCCATTTCGTAAATTCCGCAGAGGAACGGATGTTCTTCATCCCGACGGGTTTCTTTAAGGGTAAATCCGCAGGCTGTGTAAAGATTTCTCAGCTGTTCGTTTTCATAGACCATAAGCAGCTGAATTTTTTTACCTCCGTATTCTGTCGCTTTGTGTTTGCAGAACGCAATAAGTTCCTTTCCGAAGCCGAGATTCTGATATTCGGGCAAAACTGCGAACC
Organism: Eubacteriales bacterium; assembly: GCA_045637625.1. GTDB lineage: Bacteria > Bacillota > Clostridia > Oscillospirales > UBA644 > HGM12619. Next base: position 27,505 of record JAZTZU010000076.1, on the reverse strand, counting down.
TTCTCAGATGATAAACATCGTTTTCCTGTCTTTTCAGCTGAACACATCCCGCAATTCTGCTGTCAACCCATACTGCGTAAATATGAGTTCCCGTTTCTTTAGCCCTTTTCAGGTCTTCAAGTGTCATGAATGCGGCGCATGTGGGGTAGTTTTCCTTTGTGAAACCGAATCTTTCGCAATTCAGCTTGAATGCCCTGTGTATCGTATCAAGGCACATCGGGAGATTTTCAATTTGAACGGAGGCGATTCGGTAGTTTTTCATGGAATATTTCCTTTACGGTGATTTGAATCAAAATTTATGTTACCTCATTATTGTATCATAAAATTGTGACTTTTTCTACCTTTCAAGGTCTGTTTTTTACGAAGCAAAAGGAAAAAGCATTATCTTCGGTAGGTTGTAACCTCACCTGTTTTTTCCTGACTGACCAACGCGCCCGAAACATCAAAGGTATATCGGAACACATAGCTAGTTCCTCCAATGGTAAAGGAGCTTGTTGCGGGCGAGAAAAATGTGGTCGTGATGCTTTCCACATCCCACAAAAGGTCGCCCGAATCGCTCACCGAAAGTTTACCGCCAAGTGAGCCCTCAACGGAGTAAAATTCCTGCGGCGATCCCGAATCGGGGTCGCACACCAACAGCATAGCGGTATATTTTTCCCGAACCAAAGGTGTAAGCTCTTCGTCGGAAATATCCCAATTATCATTACTGAATATATAATAAAGAATATCGGAAATTTCATCTCTGAGCCCCGAATTACCGTCCGTTTTAGGCACGGCATAAGCGGAAAGGTAAATCTTTCCGTTAAATTCTATCATATCAGTAATGCAGTAGTCGCTGTCTTCCGAGCTGTAAGAGAACTCTTCCGTAATATTTCCCTTGAAATCTACCTTTACGATTTTTGCATATTCGCTCTCCATGTAGCTTCCAAGCTGAACGATATATCCGTCACCCAAGCGAGCCGCATTCCAGATTCCGTAGTTGCCCACCTCGGTTTGCTTGAAATAAAGCTCTTTTCCGTCGGCAGAATACTGACTCAGACACAAATATCTCAGGTCTCCTCGGCTGATTACTGCATAGGTTCCGTCTTCGTTTTCCAAAACAGCTTCAATAGATTCAATCTCAAAGCCGGTGTCCAAGGGCTGCTTCCAGACAAGATTTCCGTCTCCGTCAAATTTCGCCATCCAGGCATTGTTAGATTTGAAACCGAGTAACTCCAAGGCTCTTCCGTAAGCAATTATGCCGTCGGAAACCACGGTATATCTGCTTATTGAAAACTCCGAAACGGTCGCTCTCCAAATAAGCGTTTCGCCGTCATATTTTTCAATATAGCTTTTGACGAAACGGCTCGGACCTTCACCATCATTGTCGTATTCTGAATCAAAGGCGTAATGAACCCCGTTTTTGGGAACAATCGGAAACCCGAAACCGCCGTTATTCATATAATTCCAAAGATTTTCAATATCTTCGGGGGTCGGGTCTTCCTGCAAAATCTCAAATCCGTCAACCTGATCCGAGGTCAGACTGTTAGCAATGACTTCCGCCGTCTTCGTGTAAGAAAACGATTCAGTCGTAATATCCCGATAAACTTTTTTGATTTCCCCACGGGTAAGCCCCTCAGTGGACAGGTCGTGGTCGTTAAAGAATTTAATGGCGGCATTGTACTCCTTGACCTCTGCGGAATAGGCATAAGTTCCGAGTCCCACAGACAAAAGCAAAACGAAACAAGCGGCAACCGCAGTCCATTTTATCCAAATATTGTTTAAAGTTTTCGTCTGTACCACATCGGGTGCGGCTTCTTCAATCAAATCAGGGTCAATTCGCCCCATAGCTTGCAATAAATCGGTATTTTTCATAGATCAAAACCCTCCTTTTTTAAAAACTGCTCCAATTTCTTTCGTGTGCGAAGCAGGAGCATCGTCACATTACTTTCTTTCATGGAAAAATCCCTTGCAATTTCCGCAATAGGACTCATATAAAAATACCTGCGCACAAAGATTTTCCGTGTCCGTTGCGGCAAGGACCGCAGAAATCGGCTCAAAGAATCGGAAAGAGCCACATTTTCGCTCATATCCGAACCGTTTGAACTGTCGGAAACACATTCCGATAATTCGTCAAGAGCAAGAGAGACTTGCCCTCCCCGTTTTTGAGTGTGCCGAGCCTCATAAGCGTCAAGCGCAAGTTGTCTGCTTATCATTCCGACATAAGATTTTAACGGATTCGGTCGCTTCGGAGGTATAGTTTTCCACAGTTTCAAATACGTATCGTTCACTACCTCATTTGCGTCCTCATCGCTGTAAAGAATTTGGTATGCGATATAATGGCAATACCGTCCGTACTTCTTTTCCGTTTCCGCAATAGCGTCTTCGGAGCGCGCCCAAAACAAATCCACTATCCGATTATCTTCCATGATAAATCCCCCTTTCTCGTTTATTTAAGGCCTTTCACCCTAATAAACGGGAAAAATAATGTGTACACCACTCATACATAAAATTTTTTCAAATTGATTATACCATGCTTTTATTAAAATTGTGTGAAGCAACCCGTAAATACAAAAACAGCCCACAAAACTGCGAGCTGTAATTCGTTTATATTAAAAATCATTCATCCAAGAACATTTTCAGAAGTTCCGCCTCGAATTTGAAATTTGATTCTGTTTCAAATTTGTTTTCTTTCAGTAATTCCGCATATGCCGCAAAATTATCTTCGGAAAACTCTCCGATTTCGTAATTTGTCGCCAAATAATTAATGAATTCCGCACACAAAATTTTGACCGAACCCAATTTTCCGTCGCCCAAATGCGTAAAGGTTTCGGAGACATCATCATTCAATCCGTTGATTTCAACCGTATATTTATTCGTTTCGTAATTATGCCAAACCGACAGGAACCAATTCAAAGCCATAACTTCGTAGGGCGCATTACCCGGGTATCCGTACTTTTCCAAACGGTAATCCCACAATGCGGCATCGTATTTTTCGTGGTTTTCCTGCGCAAATTCAGGCAGTAAATATTTGATTCTAAGGGTTGTTATAAGCCCTCCCGAAATGTCTTTTATCTGTTCAAAAGCATGGTCTTTGTCTACAAAAACACTTTTCAGCTCTACCGCAGAATTGTCTTTCCACACAAATTCCGAAGCCTCATATAGTCCTCCGACCTCAGAGATAATTTCTTCTCTGTTAAAAACCTTATCGGAAGAGCCTTTCTGACAGCCGCAAACGGCAAAAACGATTGAAATTAAAGCAAACACAAGCAGTTTTTTCATTTCAAGTCAGAACCTTTCCTCTTTTTAAGGCAAAATACAACTATAATTGTACCTGCAATGACCAAAATCGGCGTGAAAACCATCGCAAACATTTCCAAATAGGAGGTTTCAGTCTTAGTCACAGCCGAAATCTCTGCCTGTTTCGGAATTTTTTCCGTGGTCAGAACAATTTTAGTTCCTTCGGGAAAAATCGTAATGTTTACGTATTCCAAGTCAATAAACTGCGCCGCAAGAGCTTTGACCTCTTCGATTGAAGTTGGATGGTCATAGTAAAGCTCAATATTTACGGTGTTGTTTACATCATCTGCGTCAAGCGTCGCAATTCCGTATTCTTTCATGAACGGAATAAGTGCTTCGTGGGCGGCTTCAAGCTCTGCCAAAGATTTTTCAACAAGATGATAGTAGATTTTTATCCCGCTGTGAGTGCGAACCTCTCCGTCTTCACCCAATTTTATCTCGCTTTCATCTGTCACATTCACATGAAGAATTTCACCGTCTGTTTCCCAATACATTCCACCGAATTTTTCCGTCGGAATCTCATTGTAAATCAAATCGGGGATATAAAGATTGTCTACGGCACCGAAAAACTCGCCTTCCCCCAGCATAGGAATTGCCGAAAAAATCAGAATAAGTACCATAGAGATTGCTGTAATAAACGTTTTTTTCATTTTTAACTTCCACCTTTGCTTTTTATTTTCCGTATACTGTATAGACGTTTTTACTTCCAAAAAGTTTTGTCATGCTGATAAATTTTGCTAAAATTTAACATTTACCCCAATGCCACATCCATGACCATCATCACCGAAAATCCGATCAGGGTAAATATTGCCATCAGATCTTTTCGGGGATTTGTCTGACTTTCGGGGATAAGCTCTTCCACCACCACGTAAATCATTGCTCCCGCAGCAAAAGCCAGAAGATACGGCAGCAAAAATCTTGCTTTCAGAACCATTATTGCACCGAAAAAGCCCGAAATTGGCTCAACTATTCCGCTGATCTGTCCGTACAGAAATGCTTTTTTCCGTGAAAAACCTTCCCGCAAAAGAGGCAGACTTACGGCACTTCCTTCGGGAAAATTCTGCAAACCGATTCCCAACGCGAGCATTATCGCACCTCCAAGGGTCGCACCGTCAAGCCCGTAAGCAAGCGAACCGAACGCCACCCCAACAGCCATGCCCTCAGGGATGTTGTGCAGGGTGATGGAAAAAATCAGCATAGAAATTCTCTTTTTCCTGTCTGATTCTGTGTTTTTCATTTGTTTTTCAAAAAATTTATCTCCCAAAAAAAGAACAAATCCGCCGCTCATGAATCCGATAAGGACTGTCAACCAAGGGTTTTTGCCCAGATTTTCAGCCATTTCTGTTGCCGGTGCAAGCAGCGACCAGAAGCTTGCGGCGATCATCACCCCTGCGGCACTTCCGAGAGTTGCATCCATGAAATTTTTGTTGATATTTTTGACCAAAAAGACTACACAAGCCCCTGCCGCTGTGATTCCCCACGTGAAAGTCGTGGCAATAATCGCCTGGAGGGTGGGGCTTGAATTTATAAAAAAATCCACCTGTAAATTCTCCTTTATGTAAAAAACTCCGCATAATACGGCTGTTACCAGTATATGCGGAGGGGATTTTTTTGTCGTTATTTGGAGAATTTCAGGGTCACAGGGCCGTAAAGTCCGCCGCCAAGGCTTTCTTTTTCAAACTCTTTAGCCCTTTCGTGATAAGGTCCGATCTCTTTCGGCTCGAAAAATTTATCTGCTGTCGTGTATACAAACTGATTTGCCGCGGTGTTTGAAACGGTGATTTCTATTGTATTTGTACCTTTTTTGAAATTTTTTCCGTCAACAAGCAGTTCCATCGGCTCGAAAACTGCATTTCCGCAGAGTTTTCCGTTGATTTTTACCAATGCGGAATATTCGACCTTTCCCAAGGAGAGCTGAACTTTGTTTTCGGGTTCAAAGTCAAGATCAAGATTTGCCCGATATATGACATCTCCTGAAAAATCTTTACCTAAAAGCTTTTTCCAAGCCCCTAATGACGCGGAGATGAAGTTTTCGGGATAAAATTCCTTAATACCGCCGTCTTTTGAAATTATAAACTCTGATTTTTTCGATATTTCAAAGTCGGTAACGGTTAATTCTTTTGCGAAACTCAGATCATCGGGGTTTGTATCCGTTTTGAACCTGTCATTTGAGTGCAGTAAGCATTTTATTTCACCGCTTTCAATGGAAACCGAAAGGGAATTGCCCTCTGTGAGTAAGTATATTTCTCCGTTGTTGGGGTTTAGCTCGTAAATTTTCTTTGTGTGCAAAAACTTCAACGTTGTTTCTTTCTTTGAACGGCTTTCGTTGAAGAAAAAGTAAAGTTTGTCGCCGTTGTCAAGTATTCTCGTGGTTACTCTGATGTCAGAAAATCCGTTTGTGCTGAGACAAGTCATGGAGATTCCGTTCGAAAATGGCTCGATTTTCTGTTTTATGTGCTTTGGCATGTATTGATTTTTGGGGATATGCACGATTTTATAGTGAGCCTCGCCTATAATCAACTGATTATTCTCGATTTTGGCATTTTCAAGGGTGAAATCATCGCAGATATGGAAATCTACCCCACTATTTTCTAAGGAATTACCTAATTTGGTGAAGTTTTCGATTGCATTTTCACGTATTTCGCCGCCTGCGTGAATATCTTTTATTGGCAGATACAGCAACGTGTCTGTGCCGGATTTACCGATCGTTGTCAAATATGACAGCCTTGCGACGTATTCGTTGACGGTTTTCAGCCCCTCATATCCGGGCTTTTCAGCGCCGAAAGACGGTCTTTCCGCATAGGTTAAAAAGTCCTTTCTGCCGTAGCTTATCGTCATGAAATTCATGAGATTTATGCCGCGTACAAATTGGTAATTTAAAACGTAGCGGATATCGTCGCATGTCATTCCCGAGCCGTAAACGCCGAAAGTTTCGCTCATTGTAAGGTTTTTCCCTCTTTTTGCTGCCGCAGAGGCTGCGATTCTCGGGAAAAATTTACAGCCGTCATTGGTGTCCTTGCCGCGGTAAATTTGCCTCCAGATAACATCAATTCCCGGAACATGCAGGTTGCTGAGGGTGTCTGTATGCGTCGTGTATCCATGGTTCACAGCGTATTCCGGTTTATGATCGTTGTCAATATGTCCCGTGAAGAAAATTCCATTGTCTTCGCACCATTTCGCTTGAGTTTTCAGATAGTTTTCGTTGAAAACCTCTCCGCAAAGACTGAAATAATCGGATCTTATTCGGTTTTCTTCGTCATTTTCACCGTAGGACTTGGCTATAATTGGCAGAAAATCGCGAATGTTGTAGTTGTATCTCTCTATAAATTTCTTTTCAATGTCGGAATTGAATACATACATGTCTAATTTGGGCTCATCCGTAAACATAAACGGTACGGTTTTGCCAAAATATTCGCCGATATACTCTTTATATTTTTCGTGCGTAAGCTCAATAAACGCTTCTGTCGTTGCTTTTTCTGTGATGTCCGCAAATTTTCCGTTTCCGAGCACGTCACCGCATTTCTCTATGTAGAATTCTGTTATCTCCGTGTTTTCTTCGGGAGTATGACCGCTGAAAATCCTCTTGTTTTTTATAAATGCTGCGATTGTACCCTCTGAATCGGTGTAGGTTTCCCCTTTTTTGAGCGAAATCGTACGTTTGAAGAGCCTTTTTCTTTCCAACTCAGGATATTTTTCCACGATTTTTCCGATAGCATGTCCCGAAGGCCAGCCACCTTCGTCATAAATCCACATATACATACCTTTTTCAGAGGCATAATCTGCTGTGAATTTTATGAATTTCATGAATTCGTCGGAAAGGTAGTCCGGTTCAAGCCGTGTGACCATGCTGTTCGGACGAAATTCCTTAGGTTCGGGAATTACATAAAAGCAGCGGATCCCACCGTCAAGCATTTCATCAATTTGTTTTTTTATCTCATTTTTGTCCAATACATCGTTCCAGACCCATGCGTAGACGGGGTAAAAACAGTTGTCAGGGCATGAAAATCTTTCTTCTTCAAAGGGCTGATTTCCGTTTATAGTGTCTGAATAATGGAGTTTTTTCATTTTTTTAGCAACTTCTTTCTGTCGTCGTAATCCGGCATAATCGAGTAAACGCAATTATAAAAGTTTTTTCCGTGGTTTTTGTGCTTAATGTGTGCGAGTTCGTGAACTACTACCGCTTCAATTGCTTCAACGGGAAAAAGAGCGAGTCTGAAAGTGAAGCAAAGGCTGTTATTTCCGCTGCAACTGCCATACCTTGTCCTTGCTGAGGTTATTTTTACTCCGTTTGCTTTGACTTTCATGAGCTTTGAATACTTCTCAATGATTGGAATCAGGATTTTTTCGGCTTTAAGCTTGAGAGCTTCTGTTGTTTCTTTGTCAAAATCCGTGTTCATAACCGAATTCTGTCTTTCATTTTGCCTCTCAATAGCTTTTGTGATCCAATTCTCTGCCTTTTTTACCTCTTTTAGGATGATTTCTTCCGATAATCCGTAAGGTGCCCGAATCAAAATTTCACCGCTTTTTGATATGCTTATCCCTAAAGTTTTTCTTGCGGATCTGATAATTTTGTAGTTCATTTCAGTTTTTTCTGGCGAATTCGATGGCTGAAAGTGCGGCTTTTGCGCCTTCCCCGACAGCTACCGACACCTGAAGCACGCCTCCGATGCAATCTCCTGCCGCAAAAAGTCCGGGAAGATTTGTTTTCATTTTTTCGTCAACGACAATTTTTCCGTTCTCCGTTTCCGCGCCGACTTTTCGTGCCAGATCTGCCGCTCCTGCGGTTCCGAGAGCCACAAAAAGTCCGTCAACAGCCAGACTTTCGCCTGTTTCGAATTCGATTCCTTCAAGTTTTCCGTTTCCGATGAGTTTTTTTATCGGTTTTGTTATTATTTCCACGTTTTCGGGAACTTCGGTTTCCGCATTTTTTCCGTTTGTCAGCAGGTATGCTTTTGCGGCTGTCGGTAAAAGTTCTTTGAGTTCGTGGTTGGCATATTCGCTGTTTCCAAGAACCGCAACTGTTTTGTTTCTGTAGAAAAATGCGTCGCAAACAGCGCAATAGCTTACGCCTTGCCCTTCGAATTCGGTGATTCCTTCAATTTTCGCCTTGTTTCTTTGCGCTCCTACAGCAAAAATGACAGCTTTTCCCGAAAATTCCGTGTTGACTGTAGCTACCTGATAGTTTCCGTCCCAGTTTATGCCTACAACTTCATCGCAAATCAGCTCAACACCTAATTTTTTTGCCTGTTTTTTTCCGATTTCTATCAGTTCGGGACCTGAAACAGGTTCTTCAAGTCCGTAATAGTTTTCAATTTTTTCAGCTTTTTCCAGCGCTCCGCCGTCTTTTCCTATTACAGCGCACTTGAGCCCTGCGCGGGCAACGTACAGCGCCGCAGAGATTCCTGCAGGCCCGTTTCCTATTATGAGAACATCGTATAACATTTTTTAACAGCCTTTCTTTATTTCCGTTTTCAGGTCGGTTTCTTTATTTTCCTGTTTATTATAACATATCAATGTGCGGATGTCAATATTGCTCAGTGATTTTATTTTTGTTTTTTTTGATATTTTCCGCATTTAGATGTTGACTACAGAGAAAATTTGTGATATACTTATTATGAGATATTATGAAGTGGAGGATTTTGTTATGACAGATCTTCAATTGGGCAGACCCCGTACAAGAGAACGCCGTCTTGACAGGGAAGTTCGCTGCTACGATTTTTTGGATGAATTGGGTATTGAGTATTGGCGTATTGATCATGAGGCAGCTTTCACTATGGAAGTCTGTCTTGAAATAGACAAAAAACTTGAGGCGACCATATGTAAAAATCTTTTTCTGTGCAACCGCCAGAAGACAGAGTTTTATTTGCTTATGATGCCCGGAGATAAACCCTTTAAAACCAAGGAGCTTTCTGCTCAGATAGGTTCGTCCCGTCTTTCTTTTGCGGGAGAAGAGTCTATGCTTGAATATCTTGATGTTGAGCCCGGTTCAGTCAGCTTTCTGGGGTTGATGAACGACTCCGGAAAGAAAGTTCAGCTCCTTGTGGATGAGGATGTTCTTGGTGGAGAGTGGATAGGTATGCATCCTTGCGTGAATACTTCCAGTCTTAAGATCCGAACCGCTGATGTTTTCGGGAAAATTCTTGAAAAAATGGGGCGTGAGATGCGTGTAGTGGTTCTCACAGGCGAGATCTGACAGGAAGAATCCGTTTTTGAAATTGGAAAAAGTTCGGAGTGTATCAAAAAAATGAATGTTGTTTTAAACAATAAGATCAGGAGCATTATTTTTTCTGCGTTGAAAACTGCCGCGCTTCTTTGTGCGAGCGGTACTCTTATTCAGACTTTTATTGAATCCCTTGGCTTCAGCAGTCAGATGAACTATATTCATACGACGATCCTGCAGGTTGCGAATGTTGCCACGATAATTCTCGGTTCAAAGTGGGCTGACAGAGGCAATATTATAAAACGCACAGCACTTCTCAATTTGCCGTTGGCAGCGTTGTTTTTGCTTTATTTACCGTTCTGCTTTTCAACTTTTGAAGAAAACGATTCTGTTTTTCCTTTTATTATGCTTCTTGCTGTAGGCGTTATGCAGATGATAATCATCGGACTTCATACCGTTTGCGATTATAAAGTTCCGTATTTTATTTACAGGCAGGAAGATTACGGTGTCGTAAATGCGATCGCAGGTATTATCGGTTCTGTTATCAGCCTTGGCATAAGTTCGCTGATCTCTGTCCTTTCCACGAAGATCCCCTATGTGAAACTGATGATGTTTGCGTTCATCATTTCATTCGTTTTTGTTGTGATCGCCGCTGTTCTGATGTTTTTCCAGAAATCTCTGCTGAATATGGATGAAGTTCAGCTGACGAAGAAAGATGCAAGATCTGTTCCGTTAAAGGATGTTTTCTTTCACCCCGTATTTTACAGGCTTTTTGTTCCGAGTCTTCTGAGAGGTTTTGCCTCCGGTGCGTTGGGGGTTCTTGCCATTGTGGCTTTTGATCTCGGATTCGGTGAGACCGTAACGGCAGCCCTTGTGTCGGTTCAGTCTGTTGCGGGCTTTGCGGCGGGTATTGTTTTCGGTATGCTTTCCGTGTACATAAATCCCCGTGTGCTTATTTTCTGCGGAAGCCTGACATACCTCCTTCTTCCGTTGATGCTCAGCGACAGCAGTATCGTTTTTCTTGCGGTGGCAGGCATTGTGGTCTTTGGGCGTACGATCATAGACTACGCCGTTCCGACCGCACTTTTCCGTGTTGTTCCCGTTGAGATCGCGGGCCCGTACAACGCATGGAGAATGGTCCTTCAGAGCGGAGGTACCTTGATCGCAACTTCTGTGGCAGCGTTTATCTCCACAGAGCTTTTGTTCGGGTTGGCATTGGTCTTTCAGCTGATTTCAGGTTCTATTTATATGTTGGATAAGATCATGCGTAAAGATTCTCCCGTATTTTTACGTAAAAAATATAGAAAAAGGTCGTAAATAATGAAAAAACAGGAATTTCTTGACGGTGTCAAGGATGGGATTCCCATCTGTCTCGGATATTTTTCCGTATCAATGGCTTTTGGGTTGACCGCAGTTCTTTCCGGTATGCCCGTGTGGGCAACGATTCTCATTTCAATGACGAATCTTACAAGTGCGGGACAGTTTGCAGGTGTAAATCAGATGCTGGCTTTCGGGTCTATGGTCGAGCTTGCGTTTTCCATGTTTATAATCAATATCAGATATTTTCTCATGTCGTTTTCCGTTTCCCAAAAAGCGGACTCCAAAATGAATACTTTCAAAAGGTTTGCCGTTTCTTTCGGTATAACTGATGAAGTTTTTGCTGTTTCCGTTCAGAGAAAAGGGCTTGTTTCCGCCACATATATGGCAGGTCTTATCCTTACGTCGTACGTAGGCTGGGTCGGAGGTACTGTTTTCGGCGCTGTTGCAACTTCCGTCATGCCGAGGGTCTTGTCCGATGCTATGGGTATCGCTCTTTACGGGATGTTTATAGCTATCGTTATTCCTCCCGCAAAGAAACAGAGAAATGTTATGTGGACCGTTATTTTTGCGGTGATTTTAAGTCTTGCGTTCAATTTTGCCCCTGTTTTGTCTCAGATTTCGGGTGGTTGGGCTACGATAATAATCACGGTTGCCGTAAGTGCGATTTCAGCTACACTTTTCCCTGTAATTGCATTGGAAAAGTCTTCAGGGGAGGGCGAAAGCGATGGAAATTAGTTATATTTTAACGGGAATTGCCATTATGGCAGGGATAACCTATCTTATCCGAATGATTCCTATGGTCTTTTTGAGAAAAAAGGTGGAAAGCGTCTGGCTTCAGTCCTTTTTGTTCTATGTTCCTTATGCTGTTCTGACTGCTATGACTTTTCCCGCGGTGTTTTCAAGTACAGGTTCAACGCTCAGCGCTGTTATCGGCTGTATTGTTGCGTTGCTTCTGGCGTTTTTTGAACGAGGCTTGCTTATCGTTGCGGTAGGTGCTGCTGCAGCGGCACTGGTCGTTCAGGTCCTGGGTTTTTAGGATATTAAGATTGAATTGAAAGGGGAGTGAGTTCCATGACAGAAGCGGAATCCGCACGTATTCGTGAAAAGCGGATATTTGAAGAGTATCCAGTGAAAAAAGCCGTTGCGGCAATGATAGTTCCAACTATTATCAGCCAGATCATTATTGTTTTGCATAATATTGCCGACACCTGGTTCGTGGGGCTGACAAACGATCCCGATATGATTGCGGCGATCTCCCTCTGCCTTCCCGTATATGCTTTCCTTTCGGGGTTCAGCAACCTTTTCGGTGTTGGCTGTGCCGGAATAATGGCACGTGCTTTGGGGAAGAACGATCACTCTTCGGCTAAAAAGTCCTTTTCCGTGGCGATCTACGGGGCGGTTGCAATAAGTTTGCTTTATTCGTTGGTGATGTTTTTCTTCAGCGAACCGATTCTTTATCTTATCGGGGCGGACTCCGAAACTATTGGTTTTTCTGTAAGTTATACATTTTATATAATTGTCCTCGGCGGTCTTCCCGCTATTCTTTCCGCGGCTATGGCTCATCTTATCAGAGCGGTGGGACATTCGGGAAGAGCGAGCTTCGGTATGACTTTAGGTGCGGTGCTGAATATTTTTCTCGATGCACTTTTTATGTTCGTCATTCTTCCGAAAGGTATGGAGGTTGAAGCTGTTGCCATTGCAACGGCGCTTTCAAACCTGACCGCATTTGTATATTTCTGTGTTTTCATTTTCAGAAACAGAAATAACGGTGTGTTTTCACTTCGTATCGAACGTGGGGAAACTGTTGAAAACTTCCGCCGTCTCGGTGCAATTTTAAAGGGCGGCCTGCCGAGTTTTTGCCTTGTGACTCTTGCGATGGTCTCAAACAGTGTTTTGAATTCCATGATGTCAGCTCTCGGAAGTGAGGCTGTGGCAGGTATCGGAATAGTCCGTAAAATAGATCAGCTTGCCCATGCGGTAAATCAGGGCGTTACTCAGGGAATGCTTCCCCTTGCGGCATATTGCTATTCGTCGAAAAAATTTGACCGTATGTGGGCTGTTGTCCGCTGTTCCGCTGTGGTTACAATGGCGGTGTCCCTTTTCAGTTTTGTGCTTTCGGAGCTTATACCTGTTCAGCTTTCGTCCCTTTTTATAAAAGATCCTTTGACGGTTCAATACAGTTCTGAATTTTTGAGGGTAATTTGTATCGCTGTGCCGATATATTCGTTTATTTTTGTTATAATTGCACTTTTTCAGGCATCCGGACGTTCTGTAGTTCCGTTCCTGCTTTCGATCCTGCACAAGGGTACGATAGATATCTTTTTAATGTTTGTCATCAGAAGCAATTTTGAATTGAAGTCCATTCTTTGGGCAACTCCGATTTCGGAAATATTTACACTTTGCCTTACGGTAGTTTTAGTGATAAGGTTTGCTTCCGGGCTGAGAGCTCAATCTTTAAATAAGGGGTAAAGGCAATGAGATTTTTTCATGTGTACAACGAAAAATGCTTTAAAGGTCTTGAAAAAAACGGTCTGATAAACAAAGATACGGGTTTTAAGATACAGCATGCCTTTTCTGTTCCTGAAAATATGCAGTTCAACGCTTATGCCGCTGAGGGGACCCCGCTTTTTGACCTGATAAAAAGCGGAAACTATCCTTTTTACGTGGACAGGATCGCAGGCGGTATAACATACTATCCTTATAAGTTTGATAAAAATCTTATCGGGAAATACCGCGAAATGCTCGGTGATTGGTTCTTGGGCTTTCAGCTCCATGAAAGCGGTTCAAACAGACGTTTTTCCGATTGGCATTCAATAATTTCAGCAATGGGCAGTAAAGGTCCCTATGATGTTGAAAAACTCAAAAAAGCTATCCGAAGCAGTTATGCAAAAACTCCCGACGGTGAACCCTTATATAATCCGTCCCATGATTCCCCCGAATTTTATGCAAAACTTAAATATTCGGAGACTTACAGCGAGTTTTTGGCTGAAATGAAAGATATGTTTTGCCGCAGAATGGAAGAAACGGACGGGAACATTTTACCTTGTGACAGCTTTTATCTTTTACCGAAACTTCAGCATGAAGTCGGAATGAGAACTTTTATGCCCGAGGTTGGAAGTCAGATTCCTTTTATGCGTATTGCTGTTGCAACTGCCCGTGGTGCGGCGAGGTCTTACGGCAGGACATGGGGTGCTTATTATGAGTGTTGGCGTATGTCTCTTTCTCCCTTGAGATTTTCCATGCCTTGTTTTAATTCCGGCAGCGGAAACGAATGGTATCTCAACCAGCAGATACATCCCGACGATTTTACTTCTTACGGCGCAAACGGCGGAAGTTCCAGACTTCTTCAAAACAGAATCTATTATCACGCATTGATGAGCGGAGCCGATTATTTTTCCGAAGAATGGGGTCTTAATTGCAGTTACACCGATATGGAAACATTTGAGCTCTCGCCTTATGGACAGGTCAAAAAAGACTTCATAAAGGCTGCTGAAAATATTCGGGAAGTTCAGGCTGTAACACCTTTTGCAATAGTTCTTCCCACGGATTATGTCTGCGTGGAGATTCCCGAACCTTTTGAGGTTGAGGTTTTTGCAAATTATAAGGTGGGACATCACCGTGATCTGTATATGCGAAGCCCTTTGAGTGGATCTGAAAAAGAGTATTTCGGACACATCGAAGATGTGCTTAAGCTTATATATGAGCCAAACGGAGAATGCTACGGAAACGAAGGACATGTTCTTACAAATTCCCGTTTCGGAGACTTCTTTGATATAATTTATTCCGATGCGGATGAATCTGCATTGAGCCGCTATGAGTATCTTATTGATGCCACAAAAGAAGGTTCGTTCCTGAGATCAAAGGCAGGTAAAGGTTATAAGATTCTGGACAGCTCTGATATTGAAGCTCTTGAAGCTGAAATTCACCGTCTGGAAAAAGACTGTTTGCCTTGTGTGGTTGACGGCTTGCATTGGCTTGTTTCAAGGGATAAAAACGGAAATAATTATTTGACTGTCTTCAATAATGAGGGCAATGAACGTGATGAGACCTATGGCGATACCGTGGATCGAAACGCTGACCGTACGGTCAAAGTCTCATTCAGAAATGAAGCGGAGCTTCTTAAAATTCAGGGTTCAGATAACGGTTTGAAAATTGAAAAACTTGATCCCTGTAATTATTTTGTTACTGTTCCTGCCGCAGGATTTGCGGTAATGACTTTTTAATTTTATCAGTAAACTTTGGTTCACCGCAACCTTTAAAACGCGGTAGAAAAGGAGAAAAATATGAGTAATCCAATCAGAATCGGACTTGTTGGTGTTGGCCGTGCAGGCGCATGGATGCACCTTTCCGAACTCGAACCCCGCAAAGACAAATTCCAGGTCGTTGCTATTTGTGACGAGATCGAAGAACGCAGAAATGAATGGGCTGAAAAACTCGGTGCTAAAGCCTATGCTACAATCGAAGAACTTGTAAAAGATCCCGATGTTGAACTTGTTGATATCGCAACACGTTCCTGCGACCACTATGCTCATGCAAAACTTGCTCTTCTTGCAGGTAAAGATGTTCAGCTTGAAAAACCTTTCTGCACAAAAGCAGAAGAAGCTGCTGAACTCGTTGCGCTCGGCTCTCAGCCCGCAGGTCCTCACCTTTATATCAGACATAACCGCCGTTTTGAAGACGGTTTTGAACAGGTAAACAAAATCATCGATTCAGGTATTATCGGTACTGTTTATCAGGTAAAACTTGCACGTAACGGTTATGACAGAAGACGTGACTGGCAGACACTTCACGAATTCGGTGGCGGTCAGCTCCTTAACTGGGGTCCCCATATCGTTGACCACTCACTCCGTTTCTGCGGCGGCAGCTGTAATGTTGTTTATTCCGATATTCAGCACATTGCTGCAGGCGGTGACTGTGAAGACCATATCAAGATCGTTTTCACAGGTATCAACGGCAGAATCGTTGACATGGAAATTTCCGGCGGCTGCGCTCTTGACGTTCCCGAATACACTCTCTACGGCTCCAAGGGCAGCCTTGTAAGCACAGGCGAAGGCTTCAAGGTTCGTTATCTGAACCCCGAAATCATCCTTCCTCCTGTAGTTTCCGACCCTGCAACACCCGGAAGCGGTCAGTCCTTCGGTTCAAATGAAAAACTCGAATGGAAAGAGGAAGTAATTCCTTACGAACATTACGGCGATTGCCCCAGAATCTGGGATCACCTCTACGCTGCGATCCGTGAAGGCAAACCTTTCCCTGTAACACTTCAGCAGGCACTTGATGTTATCACGGTTATCACAGACGTAAAAGCAGGCACAATTTTTGAATAAGATTAAGTAAATATGCGGGGGAAGAACCTTGTTCCTAAAAGGTTCTTCCCCCGCACCCCTATCTCCAAAACTCTATAGGGGGCATATTGTTTAAATTTTATTCTGCCTGAAAATCCGTGCTTCTGTTGAGATGTACGTACAAATCAGCAGTTCCGTCGCTATGTTTATTGTTTCGGAATGTTATACCCTTTGCCTGTCTGCATTCCATCGCGTTGCGGTCGTCGAAAATGTTGTTTTCAACAGTAATTCCGCAATGGTAGAATTTTGCATTTTCGGTGGATTCATATTCGGGAACAACTCTGATCTGAGCACGGTTTCCCGTAAATTTGCAGTTCCTTATTGTTGTATCTTCTGAGGGTGAGGCTTCAAACCAGTAGTTTGTGTCCCCCGTGAGCAAAATGGGTAGTTCCGTTTCGCAGTTTTCGATGACCGTCTTTCCTCTTGTCTGGATACGCAGATGTGTGTTTGACTTCCCGAAAGTACAATTATGTATGTGGACTTCGGGCTGGGTGGAGAGATTTTCCACAATGTCGCCTTTTTCCACGTTTTCAAGGGGAATGTCCGTGGCGAAATCCATGTATTGGCTGTCAATTTGCGTAATGCCTGTAATTGTCGCTGTCTGTTTCAGTTCGAGGCTCTGACCTTTATATACTGCAATTTTATCGCCGATTCCAAAAAGTTTGAAATGTGTGTTCAGACAATGGCTGCGTTGGTGGCGGTAGACCTTCAAAGTGTTTCCGTCGGCAGATTCCGCTTCGTAGAACAACGTGTGGATATTCAGCGCATCGTCGATCATTCCCTCAACAGTACAGTTTTTGATCTCCAGCTTGCCTTTTGTTGCAACCAGATGCATCGCATCTGCGGCATTTGTGACCATTCCTTTTGATTTTTCGTCCTTTGTCAGATTCAGCCCGTCAATGGTCAGATTCTGCACGTACATGGAAATTATACCCATACCTGCACCGTTGATAATTCTGTAGTTTTCAACTGTGATGTTTTCAGATCGGCAAATGAATGCGGAAGATTTATCCCTCACTTCGTGGGATAGAACAACAGTTTGACCCGGTTGGAAAGCTTCGGATATTTTTCCTGTCATGATAATGTTTCCGTTTTCTTCGCGTACACGCATCTGAAGAACTTCGCATGGAGGAGAATCGTTTCTGAAAACCTCTTCCCCGATAACGATAACCGTGATGCCCCTACCTTGACGTGTTTTGTTGTCGAAGGATTGCATGAACATGTCTCCGTAATTGAGTCTGCGGTTTTCCCATTCATTGCAGTATGGAATAAGATATCCGTTTTCTACCTTGCACGGGAAATTTTCAAGGGGTTTCAATGTGAGGGAGTTTTCTGCTCTGCCGATAATTTCAAACTCTGTAAATACTGCTCGTTCGTATTCGATGATAATATTTTTAATGGTAACATTTTCACAGTTGTCGAGGATAAAAGGCTGAATCCTTCCGTGAAGTGTAAGTATTGCCCCGTTGAAGTCAAGCGTTACGTTTTTTAATCCGTTGAGATAAAACGCCGTGTCAAGACTTCCGAAATGTGTATCGTAAATTGAAAGATACGACGGGTCTGTCAGATTTACCGTATCTTTTTTGTAAATATCATAATGTTTTTCTTCTGCAGTATAGACAGTATCGTTTTCAAATTTCATATTGAGAGCAAGTTTTTTAATTTCCATGAGTATCCTCTTTTCGGTTTTATTGGAGATGCTTTTATTATAGCAGATTTGAAAATGAAAGTCAACCGTTCAATTTTGCGTCGTAACAAAAAGTTTACAATCAGTTGCTTGTATTTTGTGTCAAAATATGATAAACTATTAAAGAAGAGTTCCCTTGCAAAAATCTGAAATGTCCTTATGTGTCTTTTCTGCGCAATAACTTCTGAGCATTTAATGAAGGGCGCGGTAGGCTTTTCAAATATCGCCACGGCTGCGGCAAGTGATCTTAAAGTCGATCCGATTTCCTGATTTTATATTGAAAATGTGAGTAAATAATTATGATCTACGAAAAAGAAAAAACGAAAAATATCAGTTTTCCCCTCGGTGGTATCGGTACTGGTTGTATTGGGCTTTCCGGCAACGGCGAACTCAACGATTGGGAGATATTCAACCGTCCCCGTAAAAGTACACGAAACGGGTATTCCCATTTTGCAATAAAAGCTACCCGAAACGGAAAAAGTATCGCAAAAGTTCTGCACGGCGATACAAATGAAAATCTTATGGGAAGTGCCTGCGCAAGCCGAGGTCATTACGGCTTCGGTTTCGGTCCGAGAGGCAATTCCCTTGCGGGTTTTCCTCATTTCAGAAACCTCGTTTTTGAGGGGAATTTCCCGCTGGCAACGCTTACTTTTTCCGATGATGATTTTCCTGCGGTGGTAAAGCTTCGTGCATTCAATCCTTTTATTCCTCATGATGATTTCAATTCAAGCCTCCCTGCGGCATTTTTTGCATGGGAAATTGAAAATACTTCGGAAGATCCTGTTGAGTTTGCAATTTCTTGCGCGGTACAGAATCCGTCGGAAGATGATATCAATAAAACTGTTGGCGAAAACGGCATGAAAGGTCTGTTCTTCGGCTGCGCAAAAAAGGAAAATACCCAGAAGGATTATTCTGATCTTTGTATTCTGACTGATACCGCCGAAACTGTGGTTCAGGAATATTGGTACAGAGGCGGTTGGCAGGATAGCTGTACTACATATTGGAAGAATTTCCTGAATTGCGACAGAATGCCCGAAAGAACTTATGATAACCATGATGTGGACGGAGATCATGGATGTATCGTGTCTTATGTTACCGTTGCTCCGAAAGAAAAAAAGACGCTGCGTTTTATAATTTCGTGGAATGTTCCCATCGCCTCAAATTATTGGAATAAGGCGGAAGTTGAACCTACCTGGAAAAACTATTATGCAACGCAATTTAAAGATTCCTTTGCCACAGCGAAATATTCTCTTGAAAATTTTGATTTGTTTTACAGTAAAACAGAATCCTTTTCCAATGCAATACAGTCATGTTCCCTTTCCGATGCTGTCAAGGATGCGGTTTCCGCAAACCTTTCCGTATTGAAATCTCCCACAACCATGCGTTTTGAAGACGGTTCGTTCTGGGGTTGGGAGGGTTGCTG
Organism: Eubacteriales bacterium; assembly: GCA_045637625.1. Lineage (GTDB taxonomy): Bacteria > Bacillota > Clostridia > Oscillospirales > UBA644 > HGM12619. The sequence goes on along the minus strand of JAZTZU010000076.1, from coordinate 8,291 downwards.
TGAAACTGTCGGTTCATGCTACGGAACTTGCCAGCACGTTTGGAATTACGCTTATGCTCTCCCGTTCCTTTTCCCGAAGCTCGAACGTTCAATTCGTGAAAATACGGTGAAATATGCCCTTCAGGAAAACGGAACTTCACGGTTCAGAGTTGATCTTCCTCTTGAAAAGGATGAAAGCTTTACACGTGCCTGTGTTGACGGTCAGATGGGCGAGGTCATAAAGTGGTACAGAGAGTGGAAGTTGTCAGGTGACAGCGAATGGCTCAGAGAAAATTCAGAGAGCATTTTTAAAATGCTGGAATATGCCTGGTCTGAGCAGAATCCCGACCGTTGGGACGCGGATATGGACGGTGTTATTGAGGGCCGTCAGCACCATACTCTTGATATGGACCTTTTGGGTCCTAACTCCTGGCTTCAGGGATTTTATCTGCTTGCGCTGGACTGCGGTGCTGAAATTGCCGAATTTCTGGGAGAGACCGACAGGGCAAATACTTACAGAGAGCTTTATTCCAAAGGCAAAAAGTGGATGAATGAGAATCTGTTCAACGGAAAATATTTCTTCCATAAGATCGACCTTGCCGATAAATCAGCTGTTGATGCTTTCGATATTTCGCAGTATTACTGGAATTCTGAAGCGGGGGAAATAAAATATCAGGTCGCTGACGGTTGCCTGACAGACCAGATGCTTGCCGATTGGCATGCCGCTCTGATCGGTGCGGATTCCGTATTCGATTCGGATAAAAAGAAGATCGCTCTTGAAAATCTCTATAAAAACAATTATAAAAAATCAATGCGTGAAGTTGCCAATATGTGGAGAAACTTTTCCGTAAATGACGAAAGCGGTACGGTTATCTGTTCGTACCCCGAAGGCGTGAAAGTCCCCGCAATTCCCATTCCTTACTGCGAGGAGACCATGACGGGATTTGAGTATTCCTTTGCAGGTTTGCTGATCTCCGAAGGGTATATTTCCGAAGGCGAAACCGTTGTCAGAAGTATAAGGGACAGATATGACGGGGAAAAACGCAACCCGTGGAACGAGATAGAATGTGGCAGCAACTATGCCCGTTCGATGGCTTCCTATGCACTTATGGCGATTTACAGCGGATTTACTTTTGATATGACGGAAAATCATATCGGGTTCAAACCGAAAACCGAAAGCGGTAAATATATTTTCAGCGCAGGTGAAAGCTGGGGTACGGTTGAATTTGATGAATCCGAATACAGACTTACAGTTCTCGGTGAACCCCTCTTGTTGAACTCTGTATCTCTTCCGAATTGCGAAAAGGTTTCTTCTGTGACTGTTGACGGTAACAAGACAGATTTCAGAACTGAAAACGGCAGAGTAGTATTCGGCAAAACGGAAATTAAAAACGAAATTACTTTTATTTTAAGCAGATAAAATTTATGTGACCGAAAGGGGAAAATACCATGAATAAACGAATGAACAGAAACAGACTCAATATCGGGGCATACATTCTTCAGCCCTACGCAAGAACCGAGCAGCATATAAAAGATGTTGCGGATTGCGGAATCGATTTTATTGTATGTATTGGAAATGATGTCCCCGCGCTTGATCTTTTTGAAAAATACGGCGTTGGCGCGATCGTAAGTGGAATAGTTCCCGGCTGGTGGGGTGGCGACGGAGGCAATGCAGGCAAAATGGAAGCTACAAATCCCATGGAAAAATACGATGCTGCTGCCGCTTCTTTCAAAGACCATCCTGCAATCTGGGGTATTGATGTGGGGGATGAGCCCTCCGCACTTGATTTCCCTTACTACGGAAAAGTTATTGACCATGTAAATAAAAATTTCCCCGAGCAGTTTGCCTATCTGAATCTTTATCCCAATTATGCTTCTGTTGCCGTGAACAGCGACAGCCAGACAGTAAATCAGCTCGGTACGGCAACTTATGCTGAACATATTGAAAAATACTGCGAAAATATCAATACAGATTATATCTGCTATGACTACTATCCTTATTCCGCAAGCATTGACGGATTCTACAGTAATTTCCGTATAGTTGCCGATGCCTGCAGAAATACGGGCAGAAGCATGTGGATAGTGGTTCAGGTCAATTCCCTGCATGAGGAGATCTGGCTGAGCCTGAACAAACTCAGATTCCAGGCATATGCTTCAATGGCATTCGGTGCGGAAAATATAATCTGGGCTTGCTATACCGCAGGTTGGTGGCACAATCAGGTTCTCGATGCGGACGGAAAGAAGACTGAACAGTACGAAAAGCTGAAACAGGTCAATTCCGAGCTTCGTACTATGGGCGATGAATATATGAAATTCCGCAGAGTTTCCACTCATTTTGTTGAAAAGGAAAGTCTCAGCACAGGTGTTTTTATGGATGTTAAGGCTGTGGACGGCGAACCTCTTGTTATAGGTCAGATGGTTTCACGTTCATCTGACGGTTCTTATGCTTTGATGATCTGTCCTGCGGATGATCCCATGGATAAGGCTGAAAAAGAGTATAAGATCTCTTTCAGCGTCAGAGATCTTGAAGTTTCCGCTATAAACGGCAGCGGCGCGAAGGCTATTGAAAAAGACGGCGAAAAATATACCCTTACCGTAAAATCAAACGAAGGTGTTCTTGTTATTGCCAAATAATCAAGGGGCTAATCGTTTCTGCATGGCTTTTCCCTTTAAAGTGTTTCTCTTGAAGTTTTTTAGGGGTGCGGGGAGCAATTTTACCGAAATGTTCCCCGCGTAAATCGCTGTTTTACCCAATTTGTTTGCTTTGAAAACTTTTGCAATGAAAAAATAAACTTTTTTTTGCATATTTGCTTCCACTTGATACTTGTAACTTGCAAAAAAATATGATATACTATAATGTGTTAGAGTGTTTTTAAAAAATGCCTAACTATTCAGAAGTATGGAAGAGGGAATTCTATTTGAAAATCGCAATCGCAGGTTACGGAAACCTTGGCAGGGGCGTTGAAGCGGCTGTAAGAAAAACTCCCGATATGGAGCTTGTAGCTGTGTTCTCAAGACGAGACCCGTCCTCTGTTAAAACTCGCACCGGAGTTCCTGTTTACAAAATGGAAGATGCCGTTAAAATGAAAGACGATATTGATGTCGTCATTCTTTGCGGCGGAAGCGCTACAGATCTGCCCGAGCAGACTCCTGCGCTGGCTAAATATTTCAATGTTGTGGACAGCTTTGATACCCACGCAAAAATACCGGAACATTTCGCAAATGTTGATGCTGCATGTAAGGACAGCGGCAAAGTGGGAATTATTTCTATCGGATGGGATCCCGGGCTATTTTCTCTGAACAGACTTCTCGGTCAGGCAGTTCTCCCCGACGGCAAGGATTATACCTTCTGGGGCAAAGGCGTAAGTCAGGGACATTCCGATGCTATCAGACGCATCAAAGGCGTAAAAGATGCAAGACAGTACACTATTCCCGTTGATGAAGCAGTTGAAAAAGTCAGAAACGGTGAAAATCCCGAACTTACAACAAGGGAAAAGCATACAAGAGAATGTTTTGTTGTTGCCGAAGACGGTGCAGATCTTGGTGCTATTGAAAATGAGATCAAAACAATGCCCAATTATTTTGCGGACTACGATACCACAGTTCATTTCATTTCCATGGAAGAACTTAAACGCGACCACAACGGTATCCCCCATGGCGGTATGGTTCTCAGAAGCGGCGTTACCGGTCTCGAAAATGAAAACAAACATCTCATCGAATTCAAGCTTACATTGGATTCCAACCCCGAGTTTACATCCAGCGTTCTTGTGGCTTATGCAAGAGCGGCTTACAGATTGAGCAATGAAGGTGTTTGCGGCTGCAAAACGATCCTTGATATCGCACCCGCTTACATACATCCTCAGTCACCGGAAGAACTTCGCAAAAATATTCTTTAATATAAAAATCATTTGAAGGAGTAATATATATGAATCAGGACATGATAGTAATTCTTGACCTTGGCAGTCACAACAATACCGTTATTGCAAGAGCAATCAGAGATCTTGGCGTTTACAGCGAGATCAAAGCTCACGACATCACAGTCGATGAACTTAAGGCTCTCCCCAATGTTAAAGGTATCATCATCAGCGGCGGTGAAAATAATATCATTGACGGCGTGAAGATCGATGTATATCCCGAAATTTATGATGCAGGATATCCTGTTATCGCTTTTGACCACGACCTTGCAAAGGTGGAAAATAAAAAATATCCCGCTTGCGAAAATTGCCTGAAAGATATCCTTAAAAAATTTGTATTTGATACATGTAAGGCTGAAGCTAACTGGAACATGAAAAACTTCGTTGCGGATCAGGTTGAGATCGTTCGCAAACAGGTAGGGGACAAGAAAGTTCTTCTCGCTCTCTCCGGCGGCGTAGACTCTTCCGTTGTTGCAGCTCTTCTTATCAAAGCTATCGGAAACCAGCTCACTTGCGTTCACGTAAACCACGGTCTTATGCGTAAAGGTGAATCCGAACAGGTTGTTGAAGTTTTCCGGAATCAGCTCCACGCAAATCTCGTTTATGTAGACGCTTCCGAAAGATTCCTCGGCAAACTTGAAGGCGTTGACGATCCCGAAAAGAAGAGAAAGATCATCGGTGCAGAATTTATCCGTGTATTCGAAGAAGAAGCACGCAAGCTTGACGGCATCGAATTCCTCGCTCAGGGTACAATTTATCCCGACATCATCGAATCCGGTACAAAAACAGCAAAAATGGTTAAATCTCACCACAATGTTGGCGGTCTTCCCGAAGATATGCAGTTCAGCCTCGTTGAACCCCTTTACCAGCTCTTCAAAGACGAAGTTCGTGCTTGCGGCGTAGAACTTGGCTTGCCCTACGACATGGTTTACAGACAGCCGTTCCCAGGTCCGGGTCTCGGCGTAAGAGTTCTCGGCGCTATCACAAAGGAAAGACTTGAAGCAGTTCGTGAATCCGACGCAATTCTCCGCGAAGAATTTGCAAACGCAGGCCTTGACAAGAAAGTTTGGCAGTACTTCACAGTAGTTCCCGACTTCAAATCCGTAGGCGTTAAAAACAACGCACGTTCCTACGATTACCCCGTAATCATCCGCGCCGTAAACACCATCGACGCTATGACAGCTTCCATCGAAGAAATCGAATGGCCCATCCTCAAAAAGATCACCGACAGAATCCTCGCAGAAGTTCCCAACGTGAACAGAGTTTGCTACGACCTTTCACCGAAACCCTGCGCAACGATCGAGTGGGAATAATTGAAATAGAAAAATAACCTCTAAAAAGCCTTGATTTTAGCCACTTTTTGAGATTTTGAAAAAGTGCTCACGGCAAAATCACGGCATCAGATTTTCAAAATAAGAATTGCCCTGCGAGAATAACTTCCCGCAGGGCTTTTTGTATCTATGCTAAGGTTTCGACCATATATACGAGATTGTTTCTCACTCTCCCTCAGTCGGCGTACGCCGCCGGCGCCTCTCCCAACCACAAGTGGCGCAAACACGGCTTTGCCGTAGTTTGGAGGGAGCTATTTTCGACCTTCCTCCGGGAGGACACAATGTCACATAGTGACACCGTTGGGGACCGCGATTAGCGGTGGAAGGAGCCTGCGTTATCAAGATTAAATCAATATCAATTCTTAACTTAATGATATCGGGATTTGGGGAAAACCTATTTTACAAAAATGGTTTCCCTTAATTTTTACCTGTAATCCCTCGGAAAATTTGACTATTTTATTTTTTTTTTTTTGAAAAGTACTTGACAGTAAAATACAATTATGGTATAATAAAATTGCAAACAAAATAAAAGATTGAAAGGATATGTTCTTATGAAAAAAATTTTCAAATCCATGGTTTTACTTCTTGTTTTGGCGCTTTTGGCATCGTGTTCCGCAGCTCCCGAGTTATTGAGTTTTTTACCCGAAACCGAAGATGTGTTTGAAGGTTTCGGCGGCAAAGAATTTATAATTAAAGGGAATTGGCCCGGTTCTTGGGATCCTAACACTATTGAAGTTTCAGAGGCAGGAGCATTGTCTGCATTTCAGGATGCCCTGATTTCTCACAATGCAGAAATAATGGAAAAATACGACTGTAAAATTACTGCACTTGAGGTTGACTGGGACTGGGCAAAGGATTTGGCTATACATATTATGGCTTACAATGTCGGCTGTGACCTTGTTGATACAAACCTGAACTTTATGGTTGATAATATTAAGTCAGGTTATGTCAACCCTTGGGAATATGCCGAAATAGATATTTCGGACTCCGAAAAATACGGACCGATGAGTTATCTCCGTGCTTCATCTTTTGACGGATTGCATTATGGGATTTGGTCTAATAATTGGGTTAGCGGTATTGAATACAGAGGCATCGTCGGCGTAAACAATAATATTCTTCAGGAATTTACAGATTCTACGGTTCATGAACTTTACGAAAACGGAAAGTGGACCTTTGATGAGTTTAAAAATTTACTCCAGCTTTGCACTACAGATGAAACTGTTATCCCATTGAGTTATTATGATAAAAAAATTCTCGTTATCAGTTCTCTTCTTGCAAACGGTGCAAATCTTGTGTCTTACAATGAAAATTCAGGCAAATATACTTACGGGTTGCTTGACCGGAAAGCTTTAACTGCGTTGGAATTTGTTCAGTCTCTTAACGAGGAAAACCTTGTTGTTGAAGAGAAGGATTACGATTATTACTATACTATCGATCAGAAAACTGCGTTTACTATTACCGAAACCTGGTGTATCGGTGCAGAAATCGAAAATGAAGATATGATCTGCTTTCCTTTTGGCCCCGATGGTGAATACGGTAAAGATTTCGGTGCAACAAGAAGCCGTAATAATCGCTATGTATACATGCCTATTTCCGCTGATGAAATTACTGTTGGTCAGTTTGTCGATATTTGGTTTGAGGAATTTGAGGATTTGAAAAGATCTGATATCGTAGAGGATTTCAAAGTCAGCAAATTCTTTAACGAAGAAAGTGCCGATATGTGGATGACAATTTCGGAAAATACAGGTTACGACTATGGTATCGAACTTGGTGATATTTATGATTCTTTGTGCAACGCCATGACAGGAGCTGTTTTTGGAGGAAGTTCAATAAGCAGTTTCATAGACTCTTACAGCTCAAAAGTTTCGGCTATGCTCAATTCGACATTGAATAACTGATTATAAAGGGGATATTTGTTATGAATTTAGAAAATGGACACACAACACACCCTGATGCCCAGTGGTATCCCGATGCCGAATTGGGGTTATTCATCCATTGGGGCATAAGCTCTGTTCACGGGAACGTGGATATTTCATGGGGAATGAGGAATGAATATTGTTTCAGCCCCGAAATTATTCGTCCCGAAGAATATTTCGACCTTGCAAAGAAATTTAATCCGCTTTATTATCACCCCAAAAGATGGGCAGATGAAGCCGCTGCGGCAGGATTCCGTTATATGGTGCTTACAACAAGACATCATGACGGTTTTGCAATGTGGCCGAGCCGTTTCGGTGATTTCAATACGAAAAACTATATGAACGGCAGAGACCTTGTAGGTGAATACGTTGAAGCTTGCCGTTCTGCGGGTTTGAAAGTCGGTCTCTATTATTCTCCGCCCGATTGGTGGACTGTCAGAGATTATATGTCTTTCGGCTGGAATTACGGCGGAAATGTGGGCAAACCCATACCTCAGGTCCTTCAGGATTACGTCCGCAGTATTATTCGCGGTCAGCTTACGGAACTCCTTACACGTTACGGCAAAATTGATCTCCTTTGGTTTGACGGCGACGGCCTGAAGTATTTTTCCAGAGAAGAAATCTACGAGCTTCAGCCTCATATCGTTATCGGCCGTGACAGTCTGAGTGCGGGGCAGGAGGCCTACGGAACTGATATTAGAAGTACAGAGTGTGAATTCCCTACAGATGAGGTTTACGAGCAGAAATTAAAGGGCTATTGGTATGAATGTTGCCACGAATGGAGCAGTTGTTGGGGCTACACCAAAGATGAAGAGTATAAGCCTACTTCAACCATTATCGAATGGTTTAAAACTGTGCGTAAATATAACGGCAATCTTTTGATAAATGTTGCGCCGAGACCAGATGGCGAACTTCCGGAAGTCGTTTATGAACGGTTTAAAGAACTCGGCGAATGGATGAAAGAATATCGCAAAAATAAATAAATCAAGACATGGGAAGAACCTTTAAAAAGAGGTTCTTCCCTATATTCGTAATCCGATTTATTAACATATTTGCGGTAGCTAAAGAGTTTCAATCTTTATACAATGAGCTACGCTCGCTAAAAGTTTTTTGAAAGGGGTACGGGGAAAACAATTTTACAAAAATGTTTT
>JAZTZU010000075.1:0-14804 GCA_045637625.1 Eubacteriales bacterium | reverse complement strand
CGACTGAGGGAGAGTGCGAAACAAACTCGTATGTATAATCAAAATCTTAACTTAATGATATTGGGCTTGGGGGAATCTTATTTTTTCGCGAAAATAAGGTTCCCCCATAAAAAATTATAAAAATTATAATAAATCAATTCCAATAAGGATTATAGTATTCGGGACCGACGCTGTCGTACCACTTGAATTCGATCTCTTTGCCGTCAAGCAACCACTTGTTGGGACAGAGATTTTCCATCCAGTCCAAAGGACGCAGCTCGTTTTCCTGAACGGAATTTATTTTGTAAGCCTCCCTCAGTTCTTCCATTTCGGAGTCGTTAAGAACTCCGGGTTTGCAGGAAACAAACAAAGGAGAACCGCTTCTTGAAAGAGCTGTGAGCCATTCACGGTTAAGTTCCCATGGAATGGGTCCCATAATACCGACACAGTCAGCATCAGCCATATAGAAGGTCTTATTCTGCATCATTCTGAACGCAAGTGTATTTACGCCCATTTTTCTTGTTTCTTCAAAACGTCTTCCGCTGGTGTCATCACCTGTACGGTTCAGCTCGTAAATTCCCGCACAAAGATGACCGACTGTATTGCATCCGATAATAACACAGTCTTCGCCTGCAGCCTCTTTGACCGCCTTATAGAAGTCAACAACGATCTCTGCGGAAGTTCTTGTCTTATCGTAAAAATCCCAGCCATTGGGGGCGATCCTTTCCGTCATACGAAATTTACCGAAAATATCAAAGGTTGAAAAATCATGTTTTATGAGCTTATAGCCCCAATCCACAAGCATTTTCGTGGTTCGCTTCACATAATCGATAACTTCGGGATGGGACGGATCAAGAGCTCTTTGGTTATGCTTGAAATGCCATTCGGGCTTAGCTTCCTCAAGATCTCCGCGCCAGTCAACGAGATATCTGACCCAGATACCGGGACGGACACCCATTTTTGACATTTCCGAAGCCAATTCCTTCATATCACGGAATCTTTCGTTAAGAACTGTCCAGGGTGCATCTGTGCTGTTCTTCTGCCATCCGTCATCAATTACCATATAAGGAATATTCTCAAGCCCTCTGCACGCCTCTGCGACGATTTTCGTATCGCTGAGGATCTCATCATGGGAGGAATTTCCGTATGCGTAATACCAGTTGTTGGACCCGTAAACCTTATGTTTCGGAAGAACAGGATTCGGACACATCATTTTACAGAATTCTCTTCCTGCATGGAAAGCAGACATATCACGGAACTCACCGAAAAGTATTTCACAGGCAAGAAGCTCTCTGCCATTGAGATGAACACCCTTACCGCCGTTTCTGATGTCGATCCAGACAAGAATACCTGCGGAATCGTACTGCCACACAACAAAGGAATTCGTCATCGTCTTAACGCCGAAGCCCTCGGTAAATCTGCCGCTGCAATCAAGGTTGGAGTCGCTGCCGTTGGAAACAAGCATATACCAGGGGAAAGTTCTTTCGGGCTTGATGCCGAACCATTCAAGTTCCCCGTAACCTCTCTCAAAGGTGTCTCCCATTATTTTAAAGATGTCTTTACGCTTTTCGTCTTCGGTAAAATTGTAACGGAGACGGATAAAATTCAGCGGTGTGGAATCCGCTTTCACACGAACTTCAAGAGCGTCGTTCATTTCAAGATCAATGTTCACATCATCAAAATCCACATGAAAACCGTTTCCGTCAACATACTTACATTCAAATTCTTTAGTCCAATCTTCACCGTAAACACGGATATGATCAGGCAGTCTCAGTTTCATTTAAAATCCTTCCTTTCAGTTTTTTATATATTCTTCAAGAGCCTCAAAATTCCCGTGAGGATGTGCGGAATAATCCTCATCATATTTATTTATAAGACAATCGGTAAGGAAAAACACTTTCATTCCCGCTTTCAGCGCTGCCCCGTCTTCGTGGACATCGTTTCCAACCATAAGACACTCATCGGGAGAAACGCCGAGTTTTTCAATAATTTCAAGGAAATATGCAGGATTCGGCTTGCAATAAGACGAATTCTCATAGGTGGTAACAAGCTCAAAATCTTCAGGCTCAAGTCCTGCCCAACGACATCTGTGGTTCGTCGCAACGGCAGGGAAAACAGGATTTGTGGCAAGAACGACCCTGTATCCGAGTTGCTTCAACAGCATGACAATATCTTTTGCCTTCGGATGAAAGCCCAGAACATCTTTCACCGCAAGGAACTCGTTTTCATAGAACTCCGCAAGAGTCGGCTCATCTTTCAGGCACTCTTCGCCGTAAAAATCCACAAAGCACTTCCAAAAAACTTTTTCATTGGAGATCTTGCCGTCATTTTTGATCATCGCATAAGTACTTTTCCAGACATTTTCCACAAAGGCTTTCGGTTCATAGCCGAAGCCTGCCATTTTCTTAGCAAGAAGCTTGAAATAAGTACCCACAAAAAGATCCTGATCCATGGGAAGCAATGTTCCGTCAAGATCAAACATAACCACTTTTATTTTTCTGTCCATTTCTATGTCCTTTTTAAATTTAATTCATTTTTCAGGGTTGACATTTCACAATAAATATGCTAAAATCATATAGGAAAGTATACCCTATTTTTAAGTAAAAGTCAAGAGACTTACAGAAAAATTTTTGATAAATTTAAGCTTTTACCGAAAAGAGGTCTGAAAAAGTGGAAATCAGAAAAGCAGCAGCGAAAGATTTCGATATAATTCTTGAAATCTACGCAGGAGCCCGCGAATTCATGCGGAACACAGGCAACGCAAATCAATGGAAAAATATTTATCCTACACCCAAAACGATCGAAGATGACATCAAAAAAGAAAATCTTTACACCGTGTGCGAAAATGATGAGATCCTTGCGGTCTTTGCGTTTATTCCGGGAATCGACCCCACATACAACGAGATCGACGGTGCATGGCTGAACGACAAACCTTATGCCGCAATGCACAGGGTCGCAAGTTCAGGCAAGAAAAAAGGAATGCTTCACGAATGCGTAAAATATGCATTACAGCACGCCGACAACATCAGAATAGACACCCACCACGACAACAAAGTAATGCAGCACCAGCTGGAAAAAGAAGGCTTTTTGCGCTGCGGAATAATAAAACTTGAAAACGGCGAACCCCGTATCGCATATCAAAAGGAGAAGAAAAACATGAGAATCGAAGACATTGACCAGAATTTCAAACCAACATCTGCCTGCGGCAGAGATGATATAATTTTTATCGACTGCATGCAGAATCCGATGAAGCTTTACGGTCTGCTGATGCCGACAGCCGAAGAAGGATTTTTCAGAAGACTCCCCAAAGAAATCGCGGACAACACCAACGAAGGAGTTTCATTACTCAGCAAGCATACCGCCGGCGGTCGTGTAAAATTCAAAACAAATTCACCGTTCATTGCAATAAAGGCAGAACTCCATGAGATCGGCAAAATGCCCCACTTTGCACTTACGGGAAGCGCAGGTTTCGACCTCTATAAAAACGAAGGAAACGGAGATGTTTTCTATGCATCGTTTTTCCCTCCCTTTAATATCGAAAACGGATATGAATCCCTCATAAATATAGGCGAAGGTGAACGGGAGTACACAATAAACTTCCCCCTTTACAGCGGCGTAAAAGAGCTGAAAATCGGCTTGAAAGCAGGCTCCACACTCAGCGAGGCTTCTGAATATGAAATAACAGCCCCCATTGTTTATTACGGAAGCTCCATCACCCAGGGCGGATGTGCTTCTCGTCCGGGCAACTCCTACCAGGCAATTATTTCCCGCAAACTGAACTGTGACCATATCAATCTCGGCTTTTCAGGCAGCGCAAGAGGTGAAGAGATCGTAAACGAATACATTTCTAAGTTAAATATGTCCGTATTCGTTCTTGACTACGACCACAATGCACCGACTTCAGACCACCTTGAAGAAACCCACGAGAAATTTTTCAAAAAAATAAGAGAAACAAACCCTGAGCTGCCGGTCATCATGATGACACGTCCTCAGCTTTACCTTTCCGAAGACGAAAAACGCCGCAGAGATATAGTAAAAACAACTTACGAAAACGCTGTTGCATCAGGGGATTCAAATGTTTATTTTATTGACGGTTTCGAGATATTCAAAATATTCGGAGGCGCTGACTGCACTGTAGACAACTGCCACCCCAATGACATGGGCTTTGCCTGCATGGCGGAAAAACTTCTCCCATGCCTGAAAAAAATCTTCAACAAATAAAAAAGGAGGTTCCTTATGCTGAAATACAAAAACGAATTCACAGTCTCTTCATTTGAAAAGGACAAGCTTCTTTTTGACCCTGTTTCAGATACCGGATTCGGGGGAATTTTCGCAAAAATTCTTAAGTTCACAGAAGAAAATCAGATAAAAGATATCGACCTTTGGAAAAAATTCGTTCACCAGTTCAGATTCAATTCCGATGACCACGACAGCGGCTGGAGATGCGAATACTGGGGCAAAATGATGAGGGGTGCGGCAGCGATCTGCGCGTACACAAAAGATGAAGAACTGTACGAAATCCTTGAAAATACCGTTCGTGACCTCCTCACAGCACAGGACGAACACGGAAGATTTTCAACATACAGCCTCGAAGAGGAATTTCACGGCTGGGATATGTGGGGCAGAAAATACATCCTCCTCGGACTTCAGTATTTTTACGAAATCTGTAACGATGATGAGCTGAAAAAAGATATTATATCCGCAATGTGCCGCCATACGGATTACATTCTCTCAAAAGTCGGTTCAGACAAGATCAAAATTACCGAAACATCCAATTACTGGCTTTGCGCAAACGCATGCTCAATACTTGAACCGATCGTAAGACTCTACAAAGCAACAGGCAAAAAGAAGTATCTTGATTTTGCCGACTATATCGTTGAAGCTTGCCATGGCTCGGAAAATGAACTGACGATATTCAAGCTTGCATACGAAAACGAACTTCTCCCCCACCAATATCCCGAACAGAAAGCATACGAAACAATGTCATGCTTTGAAGGACTTGTTGAATATTACAGGATAACAGGCATCGAAAAATATAAAGAAGCAGTCATAAATTTTGCAGAAAAAGTACGTGAAAACGAAATTTCAATCATCGGATGCAGCGGCTGCACCCACGAACTCTTCGACAACACACGTCTGAGTCAGGTCGATCCGAATTTCGCAGGAATCATGCAGGAGACCTGCGTCAGCGTAACATGGATGAAATTCTGCGGTCAGGTATTACGCCTCACAGGGGATCCGAAATATGCGGACTGCATAGAAAAAACCTTCTTTAATGCCTTCCTCGGAGCAGCCAATACTCATAAATACGATGTAAAAGTTTCTTCAGACGGTAAAAATTACAGCGGTTTCATTCCCTTTGACAGCTACAGCGCCCTGCGTGCAACCGAAAAAGGAGTTCAGACCGGTGGACTGAAAATAATGAGTGACGGAAGTTTTTATGGCTGCTGTGCATGTATCAGTCCCATGGCGTTCGGAACAGTTTTCTCTCACGCAGTACTCTCATCAAAAAACGGAATAGCGCTGAATTTCTATCTTGACGGACACATCTCAGCACAGACCCCCACAGGAAAAACCGTAAAATTTGAAATAAAAACAGATTACCCTTACGAAAATTCAGTAAAGATCACCGTAAATTGCGACGAAGAGCCCTTTGATCTCGCACTCCGTGTGCCGTATTGGAGCAGATCCACAGAAATCAAGGTAAATAACGACTCAATTCCCGTTCAAAACGGCTATACACATATAAACAACACATGGAAAAACGGGGACATAATTGAAATAGATTTCGATTCCCGCATTTTCAGAATTGATCCGCCTGAAGATTCTCCATATAAAAATAATTATGTCGCGTTGCAGAAAGGCGCGCTGATCCTTGCGGCAGACAGAAGAATGAATACAGACCCAAATGAAACTTTCGCTGTAAAATTCAACAATGACGGAACCGTTGACGGAAAAATCATCCCGAATAAAGAAATTGCAGATGCAGGTCTGACCGTTGAAATCCCAACAGAGGACGGCTCCTGTCTGAGGCTCATAGATTACGCCTCTGCGGGAAAAACTTTTGACAGCAGATCCACCTACGCCGCATGGCTGAAAAAAGCATAAATCAAGTTCAGAATATTTAATATTTCTTTCGGGAAAAACAGGTTTTGCGTAAACCTTAGTTTTTCCCTATTTTTTCTTTAAAATTGAATTCTTTATCCAAAACAGGAGCTAAAAAATACCTTTTAGTCATTTCCCATAAATTTCGGGGTCAAATCAAGCTATTTTTTGTAAAATTTTTTTTCGTTACCCTATTGCAAAATTCACAAAAATGTGGTATAATAAGAATGTAGGAAATTTCAATGTTCAAATTGCAACATTATAGAAACGACATCGGAAAGGGAAGGAAACAAAATGGAACAGTATAACGGTATATTTCCGGCAATGGTAACCCCATTCAACAATAAAGGAAATGTAAACCACCACGCAATAGAAACTCTGATTGAAAAATTCGTGGAAGACGATCTCGACGGGGTCTACATAACAGGCAGCACGGGAGAATTCCCCCTGTTGACCGTGGAAGAACGAAAAGAAATAACCAAAACCGTGTGCAGCTCGGCAGGCAGACGGCTCAAAACGATTGTCCATGTCGGCTCAACAAATCTGATCGAAGCGCAGCAGCTTGCAGAATGTGCAGCAGAAAACGGAGCGACAGCTATCTCCTCCGTTGCCCCGTTCTTCTTCAAATACTCCTTCCCCGAAATCAAAGAGTATTATAACCAACTCGCTAAAATCGGCATGCCTATAATAATTTACAACGTTCCCACATTCACAAATACTTCTCTCACCATAGACAACATCAAAGAGCTGGCAGAAATTGAAAATGTCATTGGAATGAAGCATACATCTTCAGATATGTACATTTTGGAGAGAATTAAAACAAAAATGCCTCACTTCGTGGTCTTCAGCGGCCCTGACGAAATGTGTCTTTCAGCTTATGCGGCAGGAGCTGACGGTGCAATCGGAAGCAACTACAACTTCATGGGTCCGAGATTCAAGAAGATTCTGAAATATTACGACGAAAACAAAAACGCCCTTGCATTGGAAGAACAGAGAAAAGCAAACTCCATGATCGAAGCAATACTGAAAGCAGGCGTTATTCAGAGCATAAAATACATCCTCAAACGCAAATACAAGATCGACTGCGGAAACTGTCGCGAGCCCATGGCAGTCCTGAACGAAGAGCAGAAGCGTCTGCTTGACGAGACTATGGACAAATATTTATAAACTTTAGAGTGAACTCTTTTATTGTTTTTTTCGGGAAAAACCATTTTTGTAAAATTGGTTTTTCCCGAACCCTTTTCCAAAAAACTTTTGTGTAAAGCATTTCATGCTTTACTGTTTATTTCAAAAAAAGCCCCAACATCGGTTTTCTTTTTGGAAGGGGTTGGGGAACCGTTTTTCTTTTTCCGCAAAAATACGTTTAGAGTGTTTTTTATAAAGACAATTTTTCTACAGCAACACTCCCTAATTCGGTTTTCTTTTTTGGATGGGGTTTGGGGAAACCTTTTTTCTTTTTCCGCGAAAAGAAAAAAGGTTTCCCCATATCATTTTTAATTAATTAACTATTCAATTACATCTCAGCATCCGCAGGAATGTAGGGCAATGTGAAACCGATAAGGTTTGCGCCCTCACACGCAGCGGCACGCTTGAATCGACTTGCCTTGAAGCGTTTGAAGAAAACTTCGAGCCACTTGTCGATCTCGTCATCGTCGTACTCTTCAAATGTTGCAAGCATATACTGACGAATCTCTTCCTTGGAAAGGTGGAGTTTCGCAAAATAATACATGATAAAATCGTGTAAAATATAGGGTCCGACAATATCTTCTGTCTTCTGATCCTCTTTGAGTTCAGGGCTGATGGGAGTTTCAACAACATCAAGAAGAACCTGACCGAGTTCCCCCTCATTTTCAGCTGCAAGCTGACGTATAAGCTGCTGCATAACAGTTTTGGGAACAGTTGCGTTTACGTTATAATGGCCGAGAGTGTCCCCACCGAAGGTGCAGAAACCGAGAGCTGCTTCAGACATATCGCCTGTACCCATAACGATGGCATTGTACTTGTTCGCCATATCAAATGCAACCTGTGCGCGTTCTCTCGCCTGAGCATTTTCATATACAACATCGTGGTTATTGATGTCTGCACCGATATCCGCAAGGTGTGCAGTTACAGAATTTTTAATGTCGATCTCAAAGGCTGTAACATCAAGAAGTTCCATAAGTTTTTTTGCATTGTTATAGGTTCTTCCGCCCGTTCCGAAACAAGGCTGGGTGATCGCAATGATATTTTTGGAGGGCATATTCAGCATCTTCATAGTTTCATGGGCAACCATAAGTGCAAGAGTTGAGTCCAAACCACCGGAAACATTTACAACAACACGGAAGATACCGGAGCTCTTGAGTCTTGTATAAAGAGCCTGAACCTGGAGCTTGAAAAGCTCGGAAAGATATCTCTTAGGCTCGTTTTTGCCGAAGTAAGGAATTTTATAATCAATAGCACGGTTTCTTGCATAAACAATACCTGTCTCTTTCGCATAATCAGCAAAGCAGAAGGCGAGTTCAGGATCGTCCTGAGCTTTGAAATCAACAATAACACCGTTTTTGAAAATACCTGCAAAGCCCTTGAAAACATTATCCGCAGAGCTTTCACCGAAACCGGAGTTTGCAACTGCAACAGAACATTTCTTTTCAAGAGAAGCCTTTGCGCAGAATTCTATAACATCATTCTGAATACAGGGGTAACTAGGCATGGAAGTGGGGAGAAGAAGCAGGTCAAATGCTTCACGAACGGACTGAGAAACAGAAACTTTCTTACCTCCGCACATAAAAGTGGTGTTTTTGAGAATATCACCGTCTTTGATAACGATATTATCATGACCGTGAGCCGCTGTTACGATGATCTTTTTGTTGTCTTCTGTAAATTCGCAGAGCTTGTCGATAGCTTCTTCGATCTCTTCTTTAAAATATTTATAGGACATAAGCTGACCGCATGTAGCACCTTCAAGGCAATACGCAGGGAAGAGATAAATATCAGCTTCGTTGTTTTTGTTTATAATATCAATGATCGTTTCGGCATTTGCTGTGGGGTTGCCGAGTCTGATGGGAAATACACCTGAGAAAATTTTCATATTGATGACCCTTTCGTTTTTTGCAAATATAAATTTAATTCTACCTTATATTTTACCACGTTTCTAATGATATGTCAATGAAAAAGATACGAAAAATCTGATACAAGAAATAACGGAGTCAATTCCCAATATAATTAAGCTAAGGTCTTGATTATACATACGAGTTTGTTTCGAATTCTCCTTCAGTCGGCGTACGCCGCCAGCTCCCTCCCGGAGGGAGCTATAATTGACCTCCCTCCGGGGAGGTCACAATGTCACAAAGTGACATCGTAGGGACCGCGATTAGCGGTGGAAGGAGCCTGCATTATCAAGATAAAATCAATACAAATGCTTAACTTAATGATATTGAGTCAATGTCTGACCCCGTTACTGTATCAAAAATCAACTTTTATACTACTGCCGTCATTATAAAATATTCTGACGGTATCATTGTCATCAAATTTGAAACTATAATCGTTTCCCGACCCGAACACAATATCATTCTTATTGATAGAGCTTCTGTCTGCAACAATTTTTTCTTTCACCGCGTCAAAGTCAATACCCAAAGATATAAGATAATCATAGTTTGAAATCCGTTTTCCTGTTTCGGTGTTGAAAACATAAGACGGGAAATCTATCCCATGACAAGTAGTCTCATACACCAATGAAAGAACCAGAATATTGTCGGGACGCTTATAAACATCAGAACTCAACATTCCGAATCTGTTGTACATAATCTGAGCGTTTATCTTTTTTGCGTCTTCGGAATCGCTTTTCAAAAGAGGAATTCCTCCGCTAACGTAGATCGAATCTTCCATTTCAGATGATACATAATTTACAAAAGAGTCTTCAAAGAACCAATCCAGATCAGTGTCAAAAGCAGTCTGCAACTCATAGTTAAAAGGTTTCAGATAAAAAGACACAGAACCAACATTATACGGAATCTCTTCACCTGAATCGGAATGATAAACAACCGCATACCGAATGATGGCTGTGTTATTTGTAGGAGTTAGCACGCAATAATCGCCATTGAATTCAAGACGAATTTCCGCCGTAACACCATCGGGAACAGTCAGATAATCAAGCAAATATGCGTTTTCGTTTACAGCAGAAACTATCTCAGACTCCGAAAAGCCTCGTTCTTCAAGGTAATCTTTGAAGACGACCCTGCTGTTATCGTAATTGCAATAACCGAAATTCAACCAATAAGGTTCCGAAACAGCATTGTCATCCTCAGCAAAAACGGATGTGATAGAATATTTGGGTTTGGTAATGTACGTATAAAAACGACCGTTTTTATCAATGGAATCCATAAAATCAGAAGCAAGTTTGTTCAATTCCACCGTACAATCATTGTATTCTCTGAACTGAGGAACGGCATTATAAATATAAACCATACTTAGAGTCTCTTCCCCACCGTACATAGTCCATGTTTCAATTTCAGCATGGACAGTTGTAGCCTCTTTATTTTTAGGGAGCCATTTGAAATAATTATCATATTTAGTCAGATCAGAAACATGATCAGACCGAAGCTTTACCTCTTGAGGAGCGTCAACCTTTTCAGTTTTTTCCGGCTCTTCGGTGTTTTCGGGAACGGAATTCAACAGATCTGCTTCAATCTGCCCTTCGATATTTTCATCATTCACGGAATCCTCTTCTGAAATTCCGGAGGCTTCACCGCAACCAATCATCGCAAAAAGCATTGCAAAAGCAAGCAACATCGCAAAAAAGTTTTTCATAATATACATTTCCTTTCAATTTAATATCGTTTTATAATACCGGGAGCTGAAGCTCTTCACTTACTTAGACGAACAAAAACAGAAAAAGTTCCCAATCACACAAATATTTTACATTTTTATTTTACCACATCTTTTTGGGATCGTCAATGAAAAAACTAAAAAAAAAACGAAAAAACTTACACAAAAACAGGCATCAAAGGTTATTTAAGCAGAAAAAACGCCGCAACTCCGCAAGAAATCACAAGCAATGCGATTATTAAAAAAACAATAAGAGGTTTTAATCTGCTGAACTTTAATTTTTTAAATACTCTCACTTTTATTTTTTCAGACACTCTGACCTTTGAAACATCGAATTTTTTCATTCGGGAAAATTCCTCACCCACATAATCGCCGCAGGAAAGAGCGATCGCCAACCCCAGATCTGCAGGCGGAACATCTGCCCCAACAAAGCCATCAGTGGCATTTTTCAGTTTTGCAAGATAGCGGTGCAGAACAGCAAAAACATCAAACCGATTCATACCGATAACTTTGGCAATAGCCTTGATATCAAGACTGAAATAAAATTTCAGAATACATATCTCCGTAAAAGGAGAACCGAATGAAGTCAAAGTATTTTTAAGCCAGCATAGTGTTGATTTTTTACACAGAATATGAACCATCGTCCATTTGCCGTAATCGCCGGAAGATTCCGGAGTTACAACTTTTGAACTGTAGTCGATTTTCCGTTTTCCCCTCAGGATCTCAAAACAGGCGCAGCGAAGAAAAACAACGACCAGACGATGAGAATCCTCATCATCAACTCGATCAAAAATCTTTCTGTTGGCAACGATCTTATCAAAAGTCATACGAAGAGCCTTTTCCGCCAACCTGTCATCGTTTAAAATATATTTCGCCATTGCTTTCACGCTGAAAGCATATTCATCCAACAAAGCCTCAATAAAAAGAGCCTCACGGTCTTCTTTCATCTTCAATTCTCCTCCAAATCATCTTTCCATTTTAATTATACAACATTATCCCAAAACTGTCAATAGCATATTTTTTAAAATTTTCCCCTTGACATAATGGGTGGAAAGTGCTATAATATTGATGAAAAAATCTAAAAGAGGGACAAATATGACCGATTCAAAAACAAAACAGCTGAAGCTCAGTCAAGGGGCTTACATTGCGGAAGCCGCATTGGAATATTTCATTTCAATAATGATAACAGGGGCATATCTGACGAACCTGCTCAACAACATAGGGTTCTCAACCGCAACACAGACAGTTATTTCATCACTTGTAACCATGACTTTTTCGGCAGAACTTTTCTCCGTCCTGCTGATACATAAAACATCCACCGTCAAGCGTTGGGTCACAACATGGAATCTTTTCAACCAGATGCTTTTCGCGATAATGTATTTCACGCCGTTCTTTGACATACCAAGCGGTATCAAATCCGCGGTATTTCTTCTCCTCCTCATATCGGGAAGCATGATAGAGCACGCCATAGCGCCTTTTAAGACCACGTGGCACATGTCAAACGTAGACAACGGAAAAAGAGGCGTATTCACAGCAAAAAAAGAGATCGTATCTCTTATAGGCGGAGTTGTTTTCAGCTTCATTATGGGTCGCATAATAGACTCCTACGAAGCGGCAGGAAACATGAGCGGAAGCTTCATTGCAGGAGGAATAACAATAATAGGTCTTGCAATACTCCACCTGATCTCAATGTGTCTTATCAAGGATAACCACATCGAAGCGGAATACGAGAAAAAGCCGTTCCTTGAAGGGCTTAAAGATTCTCTCAAAGTCACTATCCTTGACAAATCCTACCGTCGCATAATCGTGGTTTTTGTACTGTACTATATCGCAATCGCATCCACATATTCATTCGGAGCGTTCCAGAGAAATACTCTCGGATTCAGCATGACATTCATAGCGGTCCTCACATTCCTTTACAGCGTCGTCAGATCATTTTTCTCAGTACCTTTCGGCAAATACGCAGACAAACATTCCTGGGAAAAAATGCTGAGAATATGCGTACTTATCGCATCGATCGGATTTTTCATCAACATATTCAGCACACCCGAAACAGGAAAAATAACCTATACAATTTATTACATGATCTTCGCAATATCAATGGCAGGTATCAACAGCGGCATCCTGAATCTGACATTTGACTATGTCAAGGAGGAAAACAGAAGCGTTGCCATCGGCTGGAAATCAGCAATAGGCGGTGTGGCAGGATTCCTGACATCGTGTATCGAATCGGTATTCATTGAAAAAATCGAAAGCAACGGCAACTCACTTTTCGGCATAACCGTCTACCCACAGCAAATACTTTCACTTGTCAGCGCTGTCATCCTTGCAATTCTTGCAATATACCTGTATAAGGTAGTCAAAAACCAAAAAATAGTACTTGAAAAATAGAACAGGAGAACCGAAATGGAAAACGCAGAAATCCGGGAGATAATTTACGACGAAGTGCCTTACGGCAAAAACGTAAAGCATTACGACACCTCAAAACTACCCATGACTCAGGCGGGAATTTTCACCTTTGCAATCTTTGCGCTGAGCAAAATACTCATGACAGGAACAAAATACAAGATCGAGAAGATCAACATGGAAGGAATCAAACCGCCATATATTTTGCTCAGCAACCATATGTATTTTGTGGATTTTTACCTGAATGCCCTTGCAACATATCCCAATAAAGTCTACAATATCGCAACCGTGGACGGATACTACCGCAGACCGTTCCTTATGGAGATTATCGGCTGCATGTGCAAGCGAAAATTCACCACCGACCCCGAACTTGTAAAGTCCGTCGAACACGTACTTTTCAAGAAAAAAGGAATCATGTCCATGTATCCCGAAGCAAGATATTCCCCTTGCGGAACAACTGCTATTTTGCCGAACTCTTTGGGTCATTTAGCTAAAAAAATGAATGTTCCCGTAGTTGTTATGCTTCATCACGGAAATTACCTTCATACCCCATTCTGGGATTTCCGCAAACCAAGGAAAGTTCCGCTGCATACCACAATGGAATGTGTCCTCAAACCCGAAGATATCGAAAAAATGACCTCCGAAGAAATTCAGCAGAAACTTACCGACGCAATGCAGTACAACGAATATAAATGGCAGGAAGAACAGAATATTAAAATCACGGAAGAATTCAGAGCAGAAGGTCTTCATAAGATCCTTTATCAATGCCCACATTGCATGACAGAAAGCAAAATGGACAGCAAAGGCACTAAAATTTTCTGCACCGAATGCGGCAAAGAATGGGAAATGGACGAACTGGGCAGACTTAAGGCGACCGGCGGCGAAACCGAATTTTCCCATATTCCGGATTGGTTCGAATGGGAACGCGCAAACGTACGCAAGGAGATCGATGCAGGTACTTACAATTTTGAAGACGAAGTCGAAATCTACTCTCTCCCGTCCTGCATGAAATTCCAGAAATTAGGAAAGGGAAAACTGACCCATAACTACAACGGCTTTACGGTAGAGGGCGAATACAACGGCAAAAAATACCGCATAAACCGTATGGTTCCCGGAATGTACGGAGTTCATATCGAATACGACTACTGCTACGTCAGACCCGATGACTGCATTGACATCTCAACCTCAAAAGACTCTCTCTACTGCTACCCCACAAAGCAAAACGTAGTCACAAAACTTTCCTTCGCAACAGAAGAACTCTACAAACAGAAAATGGAAAAACGCCTCGCCAAACGGGCTGAAAGATTAAAAAATCTCTAATAAACAAATCCCCCACATCAGCATTCAACCGCCGATGTGGGGGATCATTATATTCAATTATTCAGCGATAGTAACCTTTTCATGAGCGCAATGTTCACAAGTATAAACATCGAATCCCTTATAAGATTTAACATCGTCATAATCGTGTTCGTCAACCACTTCAACGAAGAGTTCAGCAGTAGCTGTCTTCT
>JAZTZU010000074.1:0-2485 GCA_045637625.1 Eubacteriales bacterium | reverse complement strand
GCTATCATGTTGAGCGATGTTACTCTTGAATATGAATATGTGATTAGTATATGTAAAGAATCTCTGAAAAGTTTAGAAAATTTAATAATAGGTACAAAAGCGGCATACCACTATTTGAATGACGGAGATATTAAGCATATCGAGGATGCGTGTGTGCATATTGATCAATATATTCAAAGTAATGCCTTCCCGGTATATTCAGTACATACACCATAATATGTTCGAGGTATTTTCAATACATAATAATAAAAAACATTCGGTGAAGAGATATTGAATATTTTTATCCGAAAAATATTGGGATAATTATACTTAGTGTGTTTAGAACAGTGTCCGGAAATGTAACAACACTTCCGGACACTGTTCCTATCAGAAATCTTCTATTCATCGAAAAAATTACATATCAGCAGCTTATGTTTCCATGACTTTACCTTAATATCCTCAAAGTCTTTTGACATTATATACTCTACCAGTGAAATCTTCGGGATCAGATACTTCCCGTTGATATAGAAAGACTTGAGTTTTTCCTTACTACACCATCCGATCACAGATGTTGTTGAGTATCCGGTAAATTCAGAAACTTCTTTCACGGATGTCAGATCATTATAATCGCTGAGTTCCGCTTCAAGGTATTCCCGGAACAGCTTTCTTTCTGCTTTCGATAATTCGCTGATTAACGGCATAAGGGTATCTTCCTCAGGTTTGTGTTTTCCGGCTGTTCCCGAATACCATCCGGGTGGAGCAGAGTATCGGTTGGGATGAACCCGACGATCAATGAGATACTTAATTACATCATCGGTCTTGATGGTGTATCGCCGTGTTTTCTTTCCGGTATCTGTACACGGTATAAGTCCGCTTGTCAGCAGATAGAGCGCGGTTGATTTGCTGATATGTGCGACACGGTAAAATTGATCTTTTGTCATAGTCTTGGGGTATGTTTTTCTGAGTTCTGTAAAGTATTGAACATCCTTTTTCATCTGGATAACCACCTTGATTGCCCGGTCCTGCCACTTCAAGTTTCAAATTTCTATTGATAATTATTCGGATTGATGATACAATTATCATATAGTGATTTGCCGTATAGATTATAAATATCTGCGCAGAGAGGTCAGAAATGACTCGACTGCTTTCGGGCTGACCGGGGTAAATTTTCGTTGACAACAGGTGTTATCCGTGGGAATTTTTGGACGTGAGTTCTCTCCAAGTTCTCTCCAAAATGCAAAAGTTCTCTCCAAATCGGCGATTTTTCGAGAAATATTCGATTTCATTCGATTTCTCGCGTATTCTCGTAAAATCTCACTTTTGGGGGAAAAGACCATGAATTTTGCCGGTTTGGGTGCGGTTTTTAACGTCTTTTAAAGGATAATAGCTTCCGTTATTTACCGTCAAAGTGGAAATTGCCTTAAAGACTCGAAATCAGTTTGCTGGAAACAGCACGAGGGTTCGAATCCCTCTCTCTGCGCCAGATAGAGCCTAAAATGTTGAGTTTTAGGCTCTTTTTCCTATATTTATAATAGTGAACAACTTGTCTTGACGATGAGCGGATAGAATGGGAGGTTGTTATGAGAAACACAATACTATCGAAACTGAATGAAATCGAAGAACGAGAAAACATAAGAATCCTGCACTGTATTGAATCCGGCAGCCGTGCCTGGGGATTTGCTTCTCCTGACAGTGATTACGATGTGCGTTTCATATATGTTCGCCCGAAGGAATTTTATCTGCGGCTTGACAAAACACGAGATGTGATCGAATGGCAGCTTGATGATACACTTGATATCAACGGCTGGGATGTACAGAAAGCATTGACCTTACTGCACAATTCCAATCCCACATTGTTTGAGTGGAATTCTTCACCCATTGTCTACCGCACCACAGAAGAGTGGCAGAAGATTGCCGCTGTCATCAATCGCTATTTTGTTGCCAAGTCAGGGCTGTACCATTATCTCAGCACAGCCAAGAGCAACTACCGTGAATATCTAAAGGGTGAAACGGTCCGGCTAAAGAAATACTTTTATGTGCTTCGTCCGCTGCTTGCCTGCAAGTGGATTCTTGCCGAAGGCACTCCGCCGCCGATGCTGTTCACCATTTTGATGGATAAGTATCTTGACGAGGAACTGAAACCCGATGTGGAAAGACTGCTTGAACTGAAGATAAATTCACCGGAGATTGGTGAGGGTAAACGGTTTGACAGAGTCAATGACTATCTGGATCGAAACATCGAGGAGATTGAAAAACGCATCACCGAACTTCCGTGTGAAGAACCCCGTGACTGGGATGAGCTGAATATGATATTCCTGTCTTTGCTTAAAACTAAGGAATAGGAGCAAAACAAATGCATATCATTTATATAGAGTTTGGATTATCAAAATCAAGTCAATTTAAGAAAGCTTGTAATTTAGCAAAACAACTGCCTAATTATACTAATTGTGAGGGAATAACAAGATGTTTTATTGATAACATATTAGATTATGTTCGTGTCCAAAAT
>JAZTZU010000073.1:0-10009 GCA_045637625.1 Eubacteriales bacterium | reverse complement strand
CCTCCCTTTACACAAGGGAGGCTTTTTGTCTGTCTGCAAGTGCGCACTTACTCACCACCGAAAGTAGTGGTGCAATAAAAGAGAGCCGATACGGAAATAATTCCATATCGGCTTTTAACTGTCCTTTAGAACCCGTGCCGGATCAGTTGGATTTTTTTACTTTTTTGTATATGAAGTTTACAAGGGCTATTGCGGCAATTCCGAGCAGTATTCCAACTACCGCTCCTGCGAGAACGTCTGTGAAGAAGTGAACACAGAGGTACATTCTTGAAAACGCTATGAGTACTGCTAAAACCACGGCACCGAAAGCTGCCCATTTGCAAGAATTCTTATAGTTCCAGAAGAGCGTTGTCGCGCAGGCTATTGAAGATACTGTGTGACCTGACGGGAACGAATATCCTGAAGGAGGATCGATTATAAGTTCGATAGCTTCAAGGACTACAAACGGTCTTTCTCTTGAAAAGAGACTTTTCAGCACTATATTGTTTACTAAGAGGCAGAATATCAGCGCTCCAGCCAACATGAAACCTGCTTTTCTTGTCTTTTTGAATATCAGAAGTACGAGTGCGAGGATTATCCAGAAAATTCCGTCATCGCCCAGATGTGTAATAATTATCATCGGTAAGTCTGTGATCGGATTGTGGATGCTTTGAAAAAACAGTGCAAGACTTTCGTCGAACTGCTGGATCATTTCTATCATGGAGACATTTCCTTTCTTTTGAAAATAACAGCCCAAATATTGAATCCGGGCTGTTATGTTTTTTTATCTTATTTTGCGTATTCGATCGCTCTGTTTTCACGGATAACGTGAACCTTGATCTGACCGGGATATTCAAGCTCGTTTTCGATTCTGTTTGCAATATCTCTTGCGAGAATTATCATGCTGTCATCGGAAACTTCTTCGGGTCTGACGATAACTCTGATCTCACGACCAGCCTGAATAGCATATGTTCTTTCAACACCTTTGAAGTCTTTTGTGAGTTCTTCAAGTCTTTCGAGACGTTTGATGTAGTTTTCAATGTCTTCTCTTCTTGCACCCGGTCTTGCGGCGGAGATAGCGTCCGCAGCCTGAACTATAGCAGCAAGAATAGATTTAGCTTCTACGTCACCGTGATGTGCTTCGATCGCATGAACAATGTTTTCATGTTCTTTGTATTTTCTTGCGACTTCGACACCAATGCTTACGTGAGAACCTTCTGTCTGCTGGTCAAGAGCTTTACCGATATCGTGGAGAAGACCTGCACGTTTAGCGGCTGTAACGTCTGCTCCGAGTTCTCCCGCAAGAAGACCTGCAAGGTGGGATACTTCGATTGCATGGTTAAGAACATTCTGACCGAAAGATGTTCTGTATCTGAGACGTCCGAGAAGTTTCATGAGTTCGGGATGGATTCCATGAACTCCTGTTTCGAAAATCGCTCTTTCGCCTTCTTTTTTGATTGTAGTTTCGACTTCTTTGCGAGCCTTTTCAACCATTTCAGTTACGCGGGTAGGATGGATACGACCGTCCTGAATAAGTTTTTCAAGAGCGATACGTGCGATTTCTCTGCGTACCATGTCAAAGCTTGAAAGGGTGATCGTTTCGGGAGTATCATCGATAATAAGGTCAACACCTGTGAGCTGTTCAAGGGCTCTGATGTTTCGTCCTTCACGTCCGATAATTCTACCTTTCATTTCGTCATTGGGCAGAGATACAACGGAGACCGTTGTTTCGGAGACGTGGTCTGATGCACATCTTTGAATTGCGAGTGAGATGATGTTCTTTGCGTTGTTTTCAGCTTCTTCTTTTGCCATGTTCATGTACTCACTGACCATGAGCGCTTTTTCGTGCTTCAAGTCATTTTCCAGTGTTTCCATGAGGTAAGTTTTTGCCTGATCTGCGGTCATACCGCTGATTCTTTCAAGAACGGCTCTCTGTCCTGCTTTGATCTCTTCGATTTCAAGCTGACGTGCTTCAACGTCCTTGATTTTTGTTGCGAGAACTGATTCCTTCTTTTCGTAAGAATCGGCTCTCTTGTCAAGAGTTTCTTCTTTCTGAGTAAGACGTTTTTCCATTTTCTGCAGTTCCGTGCGGCGTTCTTTTATTTCTTTGTCCGCTTCGGTTCTGTTTTTGTGGATCTCTTCTTTTGCTTCGAGAAGAGCTTCTTTTTGTTTTGTTTCGCCTAATTTGATAGCTTCGTTAACGATTGTCTTCGCTTTTTCTTCCGCAGAGCCGATGGCGGCTTCCGCGATCTTTTTTCTGTATACTATACCTACTGCTATACCGATAACGAGGCAGAGTACACCTGCGATGACAGCTATAATTACGGCAGTTACCGTACTTATCACGATTATAAGCACCTCCATTTTAGATTTTTTCGTCTATGGATTATGTATACTGTTTCTCTCAAATAACAATATATATAAATTTATTGACCCATTTAAGATCAATAATAGATCATTATATATTGTACACTATTTTTGGCTTCTTGTCAAGTGCATTTTGCGTGATTTTACATATTAAATAAATTTTATTTTTAAGGTCACGAATATGTTAAAATTCAAACCCGATTTCGGGCTTGAAAAATCGTAAATGGTGTGATATAATTTATAGTGGATAAATTTTTGCCCTATTATGAAAGGTTGGTTTTTATATGAGTGAAAAAGGCGGCATTTCAGTCCAGACACAACATATTTTTCCTGTAATTAAAAAATGGCTTTATTCCGAAAAGGATATTTTCCTCCGAGAAGTTGTTTCAAACGCTTCAGATGCCATTACAAAAGTTAAACATCTTGCAGCTATAGGTGAAGCTAAAAATATAGACGGCGATTTTGTTATTAAAGTTATTGTTGATAAAGAGGCCGGAACTCTTACTGTTTCCGATAACGGTATCGGTATGTCCGAGGAGGAAGTTAAGAAGTATCTGAACCAGATCGCACTTTCAGGTGCTCTCGATTTCGTTGAAAAATATGATACAGGCAAATCAGAAGACGGAATTATCGGTCATTTCGGCCTTGGATTCTATTCTTCTTTTATGGTTTCCGATATTGTTACTGTAAAGACTAAATCCTTTACAGGTGCTCCTGCTATAGAATGGGTATGTACAGCTGACGGCGAGTACGAAATGAAAGAATGCGATAAGTCGGACAGAGGTACGGATGTTATAATGAAGGTTACTGAAGAAGAGACAGAGTACCTCAGCCGTGAAAAAATTGCTCCTATTCTTGATAAATACTGTGCGTTCATGCCTTATCCCATTTATCTTGAAGTTGTGGGGGAAGCTCCTCAGGAAAAGAAGGAGAAAAACGAGGCCGGAGAAGAGGTCGTTACTGTTGTTGAACCTCAGCCAATCAATGATGTTGAGCCTCTTTGGCAGAAAAATCCCTCTCAGTGTACCGATGAGGAATATAACGAATTCTATCATAAAGTTTTTATGGATTACAAAGAACCTTTGTTCCACATCCATATCAACGCGGACTATCCTCTCAATTTCAAAGGAATTCTTTATTTCCCCCAGATCAGCCATGAATATCAGAATCTTGAAGGTCAGGTAAAGCTTTTCTACAACAGAGTATTTGTTGCCGATAATATAAAGGAAGTTATTCCCGAATATCTCCTTATGCTCAAAGGTGTTCTTGACTGTCCGGAGCTTCCGCTTAACGTTTCAAGAAGCTACTTGCAGAATTCCCAGTATGTTTCCAAGATCTCAGCTCATATCGTTAAAAAAGTTTGCGATAAGCTCAATGGGCTTTTTAATACCGACAGAGAGAATTATGAGAAGTTCTGGGATGATATCAAGACTTTTGTTGAATATGCCTGCATGAGAGACAAGAAATTCTATGATAAGGTAAAAGATGTTATTCTCTACAAGACTATTACGTCAGAAAAAACAGAATATCTTACAATTAAAGAATATCTTGAAAAAGCAGGAACCGATAAGAAAGTATATTACGCAAGCGATGTTACACAGCAGGCGCTTTATATCAATATGTTCAAGGCTCAGAATGTTCCCGTGATAATTTTCAATCACCTCATGGATAATCAGTTCATTACTGCTCTCGAACAGTATGAGGACGGCATGAAGTTCAGCAGAATCGACGCTGAAACCGACGCTATTAAAAATGAATCTGAAGAAACAAAGAACGAAGCATTTGAAAAGCTCTTTAAGGATGTTGCAGGTAATGAAAGAATGAATGTATCTTTCTCAGAACTCAAAGATACTTCTGTTCCGGCTATTCTTACTGTTTCCGAAGAAAGCAGACGTTTTGAAGAAATGCTCAAACTTTACAGAATGGCCCATGAAGGCGAAGAAGATACATTTGCTTCCAGACCTCTTGATTCCACCTTGGTTTTGAATACTTCAAACAGCCTTATTACAAAGCTTTTGGGTAAAAATGTTGAAAGTGAAAGCACTAAAGAGATCGCAAAACAGATCTATACACTTTCGCTTATCGGTCAGAGACAGCTTACAGCTAAGGAACTTTCCGATTTCCTTGCAAACAGTTTCTCACTTTTGGAAAAACTTGATCTTGAATAAAAATATATAAAAAACAGAGAAGAAAAAATGATTTAAAATTGGTGGGAGTTTCACATGACAAGAATAGGTTTTGACAATAATGAATACATCCGCAGGCAGTCAGAACAGATAAGAAACAGAATTTCTCAGTTCGGCGGAAAACTTTATCTTGAATTTGGCGGAAAGCTTTTTGATGACTACCATGCGTCAAGAGTCCTTCCCGGATTTGCACCGGATTCCAAACTCAAAATGCTCCAGAGTCTCAGCGAGGATGTTGAGATCGTTATCGTTATCAATGCAGGCGATATTGAAAAAAATAAAGTCAGAAGAGACCTTGGCATTACTTATGACGCGGATGTTCTCCGCCTGATAGATGCGTTTAACGGTCTGGGACTTTATACAGGAAGTATTGTAATTTCAATGTTTGAGGGACAGCCCGGGGCTCTTAAATTCAAGCATAAGCTTGAATCTCTCGGAATGAATGTTTATCTGCATTATATGATCGAGGGTTATCCATATGATGTTCAGCGCATTGTAAGTGACGACGGTTACGGCAAGAACGATTATATTAAAACGACAAGACCTCTTGTTGTGGTTACTGCACCCGGTCCGGGAAGCGGAAAGATAGCAACTTGCCTTTCCCAGCTTTATCATGAAAATAAACGGGGCGTTAAAGCAGGTTATGCAAAATTTGAGACATTCCCCATCTGGAATCTTCCTTTGAAGCATCCTGTAAATCTTGCATATGAGGCTGCTACAGCAGATCTTAACGATGTTAATATGATTGACCCTTATCATCTTGAGGCATACGGTGAAACTTCCGTAAACTACAACAGAGACGTTGAGATCTTCCCCGTGCTGAATGCGATGTTTGAAAAAATATTCGGTGAAAGCCCCTATAAATCTCCTACGGATATGGGGGTAAATATGGCGGGGTTCTGTATCGTTGACGATGAGGCTGTTCGTGAGGCTTCCAATGATGAGATTATCAGACGTTATTTTGCAACTCTTTGCGATAAGCGTAAGGGCGAAAATATCGGAGATGCTCTGGATAAGATAGAAATGCTGATGCGTCAGGCAAAGATCACGACGGATGACAGAAAAGTTGTCCGTGCGGCTCTTGACAGATCTAACGAAACAGGAAATCAGCCCGCAGTTGCCATCGAATTGAACGACGGTAGAATCGTTACAGGTAAGACTTCCACTCTTCTTGGTGCATCCTCAGCGGCGTTGCTTAATGCAATAAAGGCTCTTTCAGATCTTCCCAAAGAGACACTTCTCATTGAAAGAAGTGTTATTGAACCGATTCAGGAGCTGAAAGTCAAGACTCTCGGAAACAGAAACCCGAGACTTCACTCAGATGAAGTTCTTATCGCTTTGACTATAAGTGCAACTCAGAACGAAGAGGCTAAGGTTGCTTCTGAAAAGCTGAACCAGCTCCGTGGCTGCGAAGCTCATTCGACGGTTATACTTTCTCCTGTAGATGAGGATATTTACCGTAAGTTGGGCATAAAATTGACTTGTGAGCCAATATATCAGACGAAAAAACTGTTCCATAAATAAAAAACGGTGGTGAACTGAATGCGAAAAGATTTTTTCGGTACGGTTTTCAATATTAAATTTAATATTGGATTTAAGCTGCTGCTTTTGATTCTGATCGCAGTTCTGCTGTTTGCTATTGTTATGTTTTTGGGTAACAGGTTGATCGTCCGTAAATATTCCGTGGATTCTGAAAATATATCTTCCAACGTCAGAATAGCATTGATC
Organism: Eubacteriales bacterium; assembly: GCA_045637625.1. Classification (GTDB taxonomy): domain Bacteria; phylum Bacillota; class Clostridia; order Oscillospirales; family UBA644; genus HGM12619. The sequence continues at coordinate 3,749 of JAZTZU010000073.1, read as the reverse complement.
ACAGATCTTCATTCAAGCCGATACGGAAAAAATCAATCAGAGCTCCTTTCAGAGATAGAGTTACAGGCTCCCGATTTGGTTTTTATTGTCGGAGATCTTTTTGATCATGAAGTGTCTGATAAAAATGCAATAGAGTTTCTCAACGGTATTTCGGGAAAATATCCTTGTTATTATGTGACCGGAAACCATGAGTATTATTCTGATGCGGAGTATTTCCGTGAAAAGATTTCGATTCTGGAAAGCTGCGGTGTGAAAATTCTTTCAGGAGAGTATGAAACCGTATCCGTTAACGGGGAATTTATCAATGTTTGCGGGGTAGACGATCCTCTTGCAAATGTGGATGTCAAGAAATCTTTTTCCGAACAGCTTGAAACCGTGAACGAGGCTTCCCAAAACGGATTTTATACAGTTTTGCTTTCGCACAGACCTGAATATTTTGAAAAATATGCTACATATGATTTTGATCTGGTACTGAGCGGTCATGCTCACGGCGGACAATGGCGGATTCCCTTCGTTTTAAACGGAGTATTGGCCCCGAATCAAGGTCTTTTTCCGAAATATGCAGGTGGTCGATATGATAGGGAATCGTTGACGATGATCGTAAGCAGAGGTCTTTCGCGGAAGTACCTTTTGGTTCCGAGAATCTTCAACAGACCTGAGCTTGTAATAATAGATATAAATTAGAATAGATGAAAAATATTTATATAATTAAGATTCGGTTTTCTTTGAAAAAGTCCGAGAAAACTTTCTTTTTTCGTGAAAAGAAAGTTTTCTCGGTTAATTTTTATTCTTCCGTTGGCTCGACATATTTGCCGTCTTTGATTATTGCGTAGTGCAGGTGACAGCCTTCGAGGGATTCCGCAGTCGCAGTTGTTCCTGTTTTTCCGATGACATGTCCCTTTGTGACAGCCATTCCCCGTATAACTTCAGGGTTGACGGCTAACGATTGATACAGGGTCCTTGTCCCGTCTGCATGAAGTATCAGGACGGTTGTCCCCATGAGGCCGTCGTCGTAAACATCTTCAATTATTCCGTCAGCAGCGGCTGTTACATCAACGGCTGTTTCCGTGATGAAGTCAATACCCTGGTGAAGTCTCCAGTCGCCTAAACTTTCTGAAAATACGGGAGTTGAGCCTGAAAAGCCGTTGACGGAAATTACGTATTCCTCTGCAATAGGCTGTGAAAGTTCTACTGTTTCGGGAGTTTCGGTTTCTTCTTCTGAGGTTTCTTCATCTGAAGTGTCGTCAGTTATTTCCGTTTCTGTTGTTCCCACCGTTGAGTTCATTTCTTCATCAGGCCATTTGGGGACATAGCCCGGTTCGAGAACTTCATCCGCACTTAAGGTGTTGAGATTTTCTTCGTTGTTTTTAAATGGTTCAGTATCGTTATCTGTAGAATCAAGACTAAGCGCAAGGTATGCCGCAAGGCAGATCATGATTATACTTGCCGCAAGAATTGCGTAAAATCCTTTGTCTGTGAAAATTGCCGACGCTGCCGCCGTTCTTCTGTGTTTACTCATAAATAAACCTCCGTAAAGATAAAATTGGGTCTCTTTACGGATATTTTACCCTTGCAGTTATGTTTTATACAATAATATGGGATGATTTTTTTGCGGGAAAACCTCTTTTGGGCGAAAAAAGAGAGTTTTCCCGTACATTTTCAAATAAATTGGATGTTTGGTGGATATAAAAATATTTTTTACCCTAATTTTCTCAGTTTCTGACAGATATTCGTATATTTACGTTGATTTTCTGAAATGACTGCGATGGTCCTGTCGATTTCCTCTTTTTCTATTGCATAGTCAAACGCGTACTCTGCGGCTTTTATCATGCGTTTAGTTTTTTGAAGCTCTGCCATCAGCATCATTTTTTCGTTCTCAAGTCTGCGCTCCTCACGTTTTTTTCTGATTTTTCCCAAAAGTCTCATTTTCTTGAAGTCCTTTCTTTTTTTATGTTTCAATTCTACGCGTTCGAAAGGGAAAATATTCATTTGGGAAAAGATCTTCCTGAAAATAATATCAGTCAATAAAGAACAGTACTGCGATAAGCGCTAATATCATGAAATTGTCTTCAATGCCTTCGTCGAGAATTATAAGGAAAAGGCCGATAAGTACTATGTCGTCAAGTTCGAGTTTTTTGACAAAGCTTCGCAGGGAAGATACCGCAGCTTCTGAGGTTTCGGTGATACTGTGTCCTTTATGTATGGGAAACGATGACCTTGCGGCGGTTTCTTTTGCTTCTCTGACAGCATCCTGTCTCCGTTTTCTGTAATCTTGCTCGTTGTAAAGGTCGTCTGATACAGTGTACAATTCAGAATCTCCTTTATTTCAGTTTTGAAAGAAGTTCCATCATTTCCATCGCTTTGATTGCCGAACCTATTTTTTCTGCACGGCTGCTTCTCATGTACGGTCGTATGGCATTCAGCAATGTCACGTTTTTGGAGCAGTTCATGGTTGAAAACAGTTTGTCATACGGTGCTGTACTTTTAATTTGCGCAGGCGGTGTTCCTGCTGTCGGTTCTTCGACTCTTTCCCTTTCTGTCTGAATGTTTTCCTGTGAATCGCCTCCCATCATGGAAGAGGCTATCTGTTTTATTTTTGCCGCTTGTTCCGGATCATCCAGAATGGAAGCTATCTTTGAGATCATGTCGTCCAAATCATGTCCCTCCCTACATTTTATTCAGGTATGAAGTGAGAATTTCCCTTGCTTTTCGGGAAGACAGTATTGTTTTCAGCATTTCCGGGTTTTCTATTACCGTCTTTACCGTTTTAAGTTCTTTTTCTGAAAGTTCTGCTTTTATGCCGGATCTGTCTTCGAAAAGTTTTTCTATTCTGGCGGTTTCTTTTTCTCCCAAAACCTGTTTCATCATTTCTATTGCGTTTTTGAGTTTTGCTTCGTCGATTCTGTTTGTTTCATTCATGGCGGTTATGTCCTTTCGGGATTTGGTCTATACTCCATAATATTCTCTATTGACAAAAAGGTTCATCTGTGGTAAAATTTAAGAGATCAAACCGAAAGGAATATTTAAATTATGAAAATACTTGTAATGTCTGACTCTCACGGAGTCATGTCTTATATGGAAAATACTGTAAAAAAAGAGCATCCCGATATTGCCATTCATTTGGGCGACTGTGTACGGGATGCCGAAAGGTTGGGAAATACATTTCCGAATCTGAGACTTTTTTCAATTAAGGGGAATAACGATTGGTATGAAGGGTCTCCTGAGGCTGTTTTTGAAACGGATTTCGGAAAAATTTATATGTGCCATGGGCACTTGCTTGGTGTGAAGTCAGGTCTTTCCAATCTCGTTTATACCGCAAGATCAAAAGGTTGTGATATTGCTCTGTACGGACACACTCACAGGGCTCATCTCGAAATCGTCGACGGTGTTACTGTCGTTAATCCGGGAGCTTCAATGATGCTCGGTCAGTATGCTGTTTGTGAGGACGGAAAATGGAGACTTTGTTCAGTTCTGTAGTGTTGGTAGTAAACTTTATCTTTGTTTTCTCCGTTAAAGAACAAACTTGTTTTTTTCATTGCGGCAGAAACGAGCACCGCGAGTACTGCAAGGACTAAAATAAAAGTGAAGATTTTTTTGTTTTTCATGATTTGAACCCCATGTTTTCATTGAGTTTTTTACTATTAGTATAACTCATTTTTTATTAAACAAACAGTATTTTATTTCTTAAAATTTTTTTAAGGCTCTTATCTTAATAATTTCTTAAACATCTGACATCTTTTTTCTTAATC
>JAZTZU010000072.1:0-8207 GCA_045637625.1 Eubacteriales bacterium | reverse complement strand
ATATATCACAGGGGGGGGGTAAATAATACTTGACAAAACGAAAAAAATATGATACAATTAAAGAAAAGCCCAATAAAGGAGATAAAAAATATGGCAGAAAATTACTGTGGAAAAAATTGCAACGAATGCACCTATAAAGAGCAGCTGAACTGTCCGGGATGCGAAAACGGTCCGGGCAATCTTTGGACAGGAAACTGTGAGATCGCAAACTGCTGCGACAACAAAGGACATAAAAACTGCGAAACCTGCGGACATAAATTAAACTGCGGTTCCCTGCAAAGAAAACATGTGATCCCCAAAGAAAGAATGGCAAAATCAGAAGCAGAGAATGCCACATTTAAACGCATAGCATACATGGCGCCTATATTGAGCAAATATTTACCAATACTGTTCTGGGCAACGATAATTACACAGATCGCAGAAATTTTCAGAGGAGATACAATTCAAATGATCTCCCCCGTAATATACTATTGCGCATCAGCCGTGGTACTTGCCTGCGGAGTGACATACGGAATTGTTTTATTGCTTATGTCATCAGCATCGTACTGGTACAAAACTGCAGGAATTATGTATTTTATAGCACCGCTGATTTCCTTTGTATCAGTAATTTTGGTATCACTGACACAGAATCCTCTGATTCTTATACTTTCCATCGCAAGCATTATAGTAGCTCTTTACGGAAAATACAACGAATACAAAGGTCACGCTGAAGTCTTAAAGGACGCAGATCCTTATCTCTCAGATAGATGGGAAAACCTTTGGAAGTGGACAGTTTACATCTACGCAGCAATTATAGCGAGCCTTATATTGGCAGTACTTATTCCCATAATCGGAGCAATCACCGCACTTGTATCATCTGTAGCAGGGATTATTGTAGGTATCCTCGGAATCTACTATCTGTACAAAACAGCAGAAGTTTTCAAGAACAGTCCACAGTTTAAAATAAAAATCGGTTAGAATGTAAATGGGTGAAAAAGAATGAGCTACACCAATGAAGAACTTGAAAAATTGAAGGAGCAAATCAACAGAAAATCTCACTGGGAAAAACGCATCGAAAATTTACAGCTTCAGAAAAAACAACTTCAGATCAAAGCCGCAGAGCTCGAAGAAATAAAGATCAAGGAGCAAAAAGACGTTGATAAACTTGAAGGCAGAAGCCTTGCAGCGCTTTTCTACGCCCTTAAAGGCAACAAGGAGACAATCCTGGAAGCCGAAAAGAAAGAAGCCTATATGGCTGCCGTAAAATACGATACGGCACAAAAAGAGCTCCGGGCATTGGAAGAGGACATTTCATTCTGTCTTAAAAAGTTACGGGAAATCGCAGAGCTTGAAACGGAACAAGAAAGGATACTTTCGGAAAAATCTGAAAACATTAAAGCTCTGAAGAATGAAGTTTCAGAAGAGCTTATCGGATGGGAAAAAGATCTTTCTGACCTGAAAAAGAACGAAAAAGAATTGATTGAAGCTATCGAAGCAGGTAAACGAGCTCTCGCCCAAACCGATGTAATCATGGAACATCTCCACAAAGCCGATGATTGGAGCACCTGGGATATTTTCGGTGGAGGTCTGATATCTGATATTGTAAAACACGACCATCTCGATGAGGCTCAAGGCAAAATTGAAATACTGCAAATTTTGCTTCGCCGATTCCAAACGGAGCTTGACGACGTAAACATAAGGTCTGATATTACAGTAAATATTAACGGATTTCTCGGATTTGCGGACTTTTTCTTCGACGGACTTTTTGTGGATATAACCATAAAAAACAAAATTTCAGACGCAACTGCGTCAGTTCAAGGGATTTATTCTCAAATCAAATCAATTATAATCAAGCTTGAAAAAAATCTTGAAACCAATCAAAAAAGACAGGCAACCATTGAAAATCAAATTAAAAATTTAATATTAAATAATGAAAATACACAAGAAAAGAGGCAATAAAATGATAAAAATACTTTTTCAGGGCGACTCGATCACAGACGCAGGCAGATCACGTGAAATGGAATTCATGAGAGGTTGCGGATATCCGTGCTTGGTTGCAAGCAAATTAGGATTTGAAAATCCCAACGAATACGAATTCCTGAACAGAGGTATCAGCGGAAACAGAATAACAGATCTGTTTGCAAGAATCAAGCAGGACATCATAAACCTGAAGCCTGATGTTTTAAGCATTCTTATAGGTATCAATGATGTTTGGCATGACATTGTTTTTCAGAACGGTGTAAAAGCAGAATTATTTGAAGAAATTTACGGAATTCTCATCAGAGAAATCAAAGAAGCACTTCCCGATGTGCGAATCATTATAATGGAACCGTTTGCATTAAAGGGCAGCAGTACTGAAGAACGTTGGGAAGAATTCAAAGCGGAAACAAAGCTGAGAGCAGAAGCTTCAAAACGTGTAGCAGAAAAATACAGCTTGGAATTCATTCCTCTGCAGGACAAATTTGACGAAGCCGAGAAGCTTGCAGATGCAAGCTATTGGATCCGCGACGGGGTTCATCCCACATCCGCAGGGCACGAGCTTATTACTCGTGAGTGGGTAAAACAATTCAAATCCAAATAATTACAAAAACTTTGTGGGAAAACCTTCTTCTGAAACGAAAAAGTTTTTCCCACAAATCTTTTTAATAAGCCAAACTATTGTTTTTATACCACTTAGGAACGGTATTGTTCATATTTTCATACCAGAACAGAACTTCCTTTGCCTGGTCAAGCATAACCTTAATTTCGCTGTCGCCGAATGGAATCGCCCACGGAACAGAAGACAGCGTATTGCTTGAAATATATAGCGCAAGCAATCTCCAAAATTGTTCAGGGACATTTCCGTCAAAATATCCGTCAACCATACCGGAAGCAAACATTGGAGCTTTCTGAGCGCACCATACAATACGGTTAAACTCTTCCCACGGATCACCGAAATCAAAACGGTCAAAATCAATTATTTGAAGTTTTCCGTTGGAATCAACCATCATATTCCCGATATGATAGTCCCCATGTTGAAAACATTGAGGTCTGTCAGCCAAAAGCGATCTGTTTTCACTTATATAACGGAGAATATTTTCTGCGCCATCAAACTTTACAGGACACTCATTATACATTTTGATTTTACGGTCAATTTTTGCATTAAAACGGTTCTCCCACACAGGAATATCTTCCGGCGAAGGAACCGAATGAATTATTTTCAAAATTTTCCCGGACTGAACCCCATAAGAATATTGCTCTGATTCCGATAAAACAGGAATAACATCCTCCGCATCATGTCCATCTATCCATGTCTGAACAATATAAAATCCGTCCTCACATGTTCCATATTCCACTGGTTCACACATTGGAACGCCCCGATCAGCTAAAAGCTTTTGGATCTCAAATATCTGAGGAATATTTTGTTTTTTGGACGATGAAATTATCCTCAAAAGAAATTTTTCACCTTCAGCAGTTTCCGCACAATACTTAAGATCCCCTGACCAGCCTTTATCGACGAGAGTCTTTACTTTAAATTCTAACATGCAATTACTTTCCATCACTTCCAGTAAAAGGTTTTGTTTTTCTTATATCGTGTATCACAATACCTGAAACTGTAGATCCAAGCTGGATCAGATGAGTCACAAGAGGTCCATGAGCTCCCTTTATAAGATCATAAATCACCCATAAAACCACATTAAACAAAGTCCAAAGTCTGTATTTTTTTCCGTTTTTCTGCAAAATACACATAATAAACAACATCGAAGCCACAATTACAAGAATATCTGTCGGCCCGGAGAAAACAATTAAGTTAACAGCCAAAAACGCCGCTGCATAAATCGCAACAAGCCATTTGGGAATATCTTTTCCCTTAGACTCAAAACCGAAATTGATCAGGCATTGAGCCGCACCGACAAAACATGAGCCTGCCCCGCTCATGCTGCCCGAAAACAAATAACTGAGACAGATGAAAAAATTCCCGAGAAAGAGCAAAATCAGAATCAAGATCATATTTTTGCCTTTCATCAAATACGATAAAACAACCGAAGCAAGCCCAACAAGACTTAAAATAAATGCAATATCTTCCATTTTAAACTTCCTTTTTAATCTTTTTTACTACATAATTATACCATATCAAAGATCTTTTGTCAAGCAAAATAATCACAAAACCGTCAATGCGAAAAAGTTTACAAAACAACCACTTGACAAACACCGAAAAGTATGATATAATATCTGAAATATTTATGAGAGGTCCAACCATGAAGACATTGTTTGTAAATACAGTTGTCAATAACGGTAATCCCGCAGTGAATCACCCTTACATGTGGTTCTTTTCGGGCTCGGACTTCCATACTTATTTTCAGATCTGACTTAAATTTACCGGTATTTAAGTATATATTTTGAAACGTATGCGATGTTGAGCCATAAGCCAACATCGTATTTTTTTATTTTAAGGAGCAATTCATATGACTACATTTGAAGCACTGACCGAATATTACGGAAATTACGACGAAGACGGACGGCTTACATCCAGACACGGAAAAGTTGAATTCCTCACGACGGTCAAATACATAGACAAATATCTGAAACGAGGCGACAGGATCATAGAGATCGGCGCAGGCACGGGCAGATATTCACATTTTTTCGCACAACAAGGTTACCAAGTTGATGCGGTGGAACTGATACAACACAATATTGATATTTTCAAAAGCAAAACAGCGAAATATGAACCCGTAACCGTAACTCAGGGAAATGCCCTTGATCTGAGCAATTTTGCAGATGAAACCTACGACATAACCTTGCTTCTCGGTCCGATGTACCACCTCTACACAGCCAAAGAACAAAGAAAAGCTCTTTCGGAAGCAATAAGAGTTACGAAAAAGGGAGGAATAATCTTCGCAGCTTATTGCAACAATGACGCAGTTATCGTGCAATTTGCCTTTCAAAAAGGCAATATCTGGACAGAACGCTATCAAAAATTGATCGACCCCATGACTTTTAAAGCGACTTCTGACCCCACCGAACTTTTTCAGCTCTATCGAAAAGAGGATATCGACAAACTAATGTCTGACTTTAAGACTGAGAGGCTCCACTATGTAGGAACGGACATGGCGACCAATTTTATGAGAGAGACGATTGATTCAATGACCGACGAGCAGTTCGAAACATATTTGAATTACCATTTTTACATCTGCGAACGACCCGATATGGTCGGAGAAACACACCATATACTTGACATTTTCAGAAAGGAATGATAAAAATGCTGACCCATAAAGGAACACAAACATTACGCACCGACAGACTTATTTTGAGAAGATTCACAATCGACGATGCTCAGGAAATGTTCGACAACTGGGCAAACGATGAACGTGTAACGAAATTTCTCACCTGGCAACCCCACAAAAACCCCGAAAAAACGAAAGAATTACTCAAAGATTGGATCAAAACCTACGAAGATCCCACAACATATAACTGGCTGATTGAATTTGAAGGAAAAGCCATCGGCAACATCAGCGTTGTGCGGCTCGGAGAAAGAAGCGAGTACGCAGATCTGGGTTACTGCATTGGATTCGACTATTGGAACAAGGGGCTGATGACGGAAGCCGCAAAAGCAGTTATTAACTATCTTTTCAAGGAAATAAACTTTCATCGGGTATCTATCTCCCATGCGACATTGAACCCTGCATCGGGTAAAGTTGCGCAAAAATGCGGACTAACTTATGAGGGCACTGCAAGGGAGTGCTTCAAGAACCAAAAAGGAGATTTTCTCGACATCGCTTCATATTCGGTACTTCAAAACGAGTGGAAGCCTTGACATCTGCTTAATAAATGATGAGCAGAATCTTATGGTTCTGCTCACCTATCAATATTTTTGCTGTGATTATTTATTCTTCGAATTTCTATTTGTTCTGATAATACCGATCACTGAAGAAATGATTGCAACAGCCTCATAAACAAATCCGCCGACAGACAAAGTAAAAGCATCGTAGATTAGAACCATAGGAGAGGTCACGAGTATACTTTTTCTCACATTCTGAGGATCCGCAAATGACATACACATGGAATTTATTATCAGCCCAAGAAATACAAATATCGAATACCAGCCGTTCCAGGTCAGAATTCCGATCACCGCAAGGATAGATGTGAAAATTATGGGTACAAGCAAGCTCTTATTCCCTTTTTGATTTCTGCGGTAATAAAAAATATTTCGAATCACATTCACCATGTTCATCGCCATGCCGGTTGTAGCCCCAATCAAAAAATAATGAATACAGAACACCAGACTTGTCGCTGTCTGACAGATCAGAAGCTGTTTCTGAGTTTTCATCTGATACGACAAAAAGCCTAAAATTATGGCAATTATACCGAATATCTGACCGATTATAAATAAAATTTTATCCATTCAAGTCCTCCTAATTTTCCTACTACATAAACGCATAAATATTATATAATAAAATTGTGAATAAATCAAGCATCTAATAAAATTTCACCATAATGGTGAAGAAATCTCACCAAACGGGACATTGACATTCACACTAAATTTTGATATAATGAATACAGAAAGAAGTGCTACTTTCAATAACTGAAAGGACAGATTACAGTGAAACTAAAAATCGGAGAAAAAATCAAACAACTCAGAAAAGAAAAAAACTTGACACAGGAAGAATTTTCAGAAGTTCTTGGTGTATCATGCCAATCAGTATCCCGCTGGGAAAACGCAGGTTGCTACCCTGATGTAGAACTTATTCCTACAATAGCATCATTCTTTGGCATTTCAACTGATAAACTAATGGGAATCGACGAAGAAACTGAAAAAACAGCAGTAAAAAAGTATATAAACGATTTTCAAGAAGCTATCAGTGTCGGAGATATTGACAAATGCATACAGATCGCGCGTACAGGAGTCGCTGAATATCCAAACAACTACGAACTTCTGAATAAACTTATGTATGCTTTATTCATAGCAGGCGATGACACGGGTAATATTCCTAATTGGAAAGAAAATCAACAAAAATACGAATCTGAAATCATAGCTTTGGGAGAACGTATTTCTAAATACTGCGAAAATACAGATATCCGCCTTGAAGCGACTTCACGTTTAGCATTCTTACATTGTGAAATGGGAAGAAAATCAATTGGCAGAAAGATTTATGAAACATTGCCAACGATGTACCAGTGCAGAGAAAGCGCAATTTGGTGGGGGCTTGAAAAAGATGAAAAATTGCCTCATCTCAGAGATTATATAGAAAAATCATACGCACTTTTGATGGAAGGTCTCTCATTGCTAATACATTATATTCCGACTACAGATGCTATAAAGGTCTTAGATAAAATCTATGAAATCAATAAAATAATGTATGACGGAAACCCACCTCTTGCTGATAACGGAAATGCATACGACCATTTTCAACACGCAAAATTCTGCATGAAACTGAACCGGCCCGATGAAGCAATTAAACATCTGAAAATTGCCGCAGAATCAGCTATTGCCCTTGACGACCGTCCTGACGAAGAAATAATTTCAACTGTTATCTTTGGTGAAAAAACAGAAAGAAAAACAGACTTCGATACTGCCGACTCAAGACCTTACAAAGAAATTCTTCGTGACAGTTGGCTCAAAGCAGAAGAATTTAATGAAATAAGAGAAACAAACGAATTCGAAGAACTGATTAGAATGTTGAGTTGAGAGATAAGCTTAAAGACGCATTTATGAAGTAAATTCGTCTTGATCAGGGACTCGCCTTTTCTGCGGAAAAGAGCGGGGTCGGCTCTGAAGTGCCACCGGCACTTCATTCACTCCCGCCCCTTCTCGTCCCTGATGGGTACATATAAAGCACAAGAAGCATACCATTTGGTATGCTTCTTATTCTTGTGCTCATAGTACAAAAATGCAACTCGTAAAATCAAGGCGAAGCCGTGTATGAAATCCGCAGCTTGTCTGCGGTATGGAATCAACACAAAGTGTTGAATGTAATCAATCCGAAGGAGGATACACGCTGACGCGTAATGCCATACGCCTTCGGCGATTACATACTCACCTGCGGTGAGATTACATGCCAATCCTTCGGATTGGATAGAAAAAAGCAAGTCTTTCGACTTGCTTTTTTCTTGGTGGACCATCAGGGACTCGAACCCCGGACCAACCGGTTATGAGCCGGTAGCTCTAACCAACTGAGCTAATGGTCCAAATATAGGAGCGGTAAATTCCGCTGTTATGTTAAGCAAGGACTTTTCATCCTGCAATTTTG
>JAZTZU010000071.1:0-2541 GCA_045637625.1 Eubacteriales bacterium | reverse complement strand
ATACTTCAGGCACAGCAGTGGAAGAAAAAAGAATTGAGGCTACTTGTATAAAAGACGGATCGTATGACACAGTAATTTACTGTACAACTTGCGAAGCGGAAATCTCACGAGAAACAACAAAACTTCCTGCAACAGGTCATGTGAAAATAGTTTCTTCCGAAATTCCTCCTACATGTACAGAAACAGGTGTGAGATATTATAAGTGCTCTGTTTGTGGATTTTTCGATGAAAGTGAAATTGTTTATTCAACTTCTGAATGTCCTCAATCTCCTCATAATTATTCCAACAATGCAAATTTCACTAAGACTTTTTCATCTCCCGGAGCAGAGAAGCTTATTTTGAAATTCTCATCTAAGACAAAAGTCGACAATGTTTATGATTATATTTATATTTATAATGGAGACGGAAGTCTTTATGGTAAATATACAGGTACAGATCTTTCAGGTGAAACTATAGAACTTGAGGGTGACAGCTTTTCAATAAAACTTACATCCGACAGTTTTTTCACATATTACGGCTATAGTTTTGATTCAATTACTGCAATATTTGCAGATGGTAGCTATCAGGAAGTAATCCCTGCAACAGGACATGTGAAAATAGTTTCTTCCGAAACTCCTCCTACATGTACAGGAACAGGCATGAGATATTATAAGTGCTCTGTTTGCGGATTTGATGGAACTAAAGTTTATTCAACTTCTGAATGTCCTCAATCTCCTCATAATTATTCCAACAATGCAGATTTTACCAAGACTTTTTCATCTCCCGGAGCAAAGAAGCTTATTTTGAGATTCTCATGGCAGACACAAGTCGAAAATGGTTATGATTATATTTATATTTATAATGGAGACGGAAGTTTTTATGGTAAATATACAGGTACAGATCTTTTAAGTGAAATTATAGAACTTGAGGGTGACAGCTTTTCAATAAAACTTACATCCGACGATAGTTACACATATTACGGCTATAGTTTTTATTCAATTACTGCAATATTTGCAGATTATGATAGCTATCAGGAAGTAATCCCTGCAACAGGACACAAATTCGGTGCGTGGGAAGTTACAACAGAACCTACAATGACAACTGACGGTGTTAAGGAAAAAGGTTGTCTGTTCTGTGATGAAACTGAGACAGGTGTTGTACCGAAAACAGGTATTACTATAGCTCTTACGGATTCAAATGGTACTGTTGTCAGCGAAACAGTAGTTGAAGGTAATGTAACAGAATACACTTTTGAAGATGTTGAAGACGGCGAATACACGGTAACTGTATCTAAAGAAACTTATGTTTCAAGAGAATATACCATTACTGTAGAGGACGGTGACGCATCCTGCGAATTCAAGCTTAACCATACAGGCGACATGAACGGTGACGGAAAAATCAACGCAATTGATGTTGCTCGTGCAAATGCTCACGCCAAAGGTGCTTCTGCGCTGTCAGGCTATGATCTTGCCTGCGTTGATGTCAACGGTGACGGCAGAGTAAATGCAATTGACGTTGCTTTCATCAACGCTCATTCAAAAGGCGTAAAAGCTCTTTGGTAAATGAATTATTAAAACTTTTAATAAAAACAATCAAACAACCCGTGGGAATCCATGGGTTGTTGTTATGTCGGGTTTATTTGTGGAGAGTACTGCTTCTGACAAGCTTTACTGAACATTGTTAGAAAAACGCCATTTTCGGGGCTTTCTGAAAATGGGCATAAAAAAGCCGCAACCCTTGATTTATCAAGGATTGCGGTATGGCGCGCTGCAAGAGATTCGAACTCCTGACCTTTTGGTTCGTAGGGGATTTTTGGTAACGTAAACATAAAAAGTCACACGAAATCAGACGTAATCTTACGTAGAAAAGCAATCTCAATATCAAAATTCCAATCCCCGATAATGTTTGAGTTTTATAAAACAACCAAATAAAATCTATCGTTAGAAAAATGTTAGAAATATAAAAACTCACTGCTGTCCGTCTGGATAATATTATATTCATTCCATGGTTAATTCCAACCATTTGAATGCTTACCAAAAGGCCAAAAGGTTAAAATGTAATCACATTACATCAGACGGATAATAAAACTATTGCCACAGAATCAAAAATATGATACTCTTAAATAAAAGAGGTGAGTGATTAGATGAAAAAGAAAATCATCATTTTATCCGTTGTATTAGTTTTGATTATTGCAGGAGGGTACGTTGGAAATATGTTCGGAGTTTTTGCAAAAGGTAACTACGGCGAGTATGGTCTTGAAAACACAGTCGCCACAGAAAACAGTCCTATAAATGACAAAACAATAATCTTTCTCGGCAGCTCTGTCACTTACGGCTACGGCTCTCTCGGTGTGAGCTTTGCAGATTTTCTTGAAAAGACAGACGGAATCCATGCTGTCAAAGAGGCTGTGTCAGGTACAACTCTTGTTGATGAAAAGTCAAATTCCTATGTATCAAGACTTAAGACTATTGATACAAATATAAAAGCAGAAGCATTTGTCTGTCAGCTTTCAACCAACGATGCCACAAAGGAAAAACCTCTCGGCAAAGTGTCGGACAGTTT
>JAZTZU010000070.1:0-117653 GCA_045637625.1 Eubacteriales bacterium | reverse complement strand
CAGGGTCCCCCCGCCCCCCCCCTCCCAAGAAAAGCCAGTTTAGGATTAGCTCAAACCGAAAACTTCCGAAAAACTGCGAAACAATTATATTTTAAGGAGTTAACCATGCTATTTTCAAGTATCAGTTTTCTGTATTACTTTTTCGCAGCAGTACTTCTGCTATACTTTATAGTTCCATTCAAATTCAAAATATTCAAAAAGAAAAACGGTGAATGGGTTTATTTCGAAGCAAAAAACTTTGTACTCTTCATTTCAAGCTTCTTCTTCTATTTTTACGGCGAACCGATCTATACTGTCCTGATGATAGCAACAACGGTTTCAAGCTACATCCACGGACTTTTGATTGATAAATTCAAGAATACTGTATGGTCAAAAGTTTTTCTTTGGTCAAGCGTAATAACAAGTATAGGTGTGCTTGGATTCTTCAAATATTCAGACTTCTTTATTTCAAACATAAACGGATTTTTCAATTCAAATATAAACCTTTTAAAAATTGCACTCCCCATAGGTATCAGCTTTTACACCTTCCAGACACTCAGCTATACCATTGATGTATACAGAGGCGATGCAAAAGTTCAGAAGAACTTTATCCGTCTTGCGACATACGTAGCTCTTTTCCCTCAGCTTATTGCAGGACCTATCGTCAGATACACAACTGTGGAAGAAGATCTGACAGAAAGAAAACATACTCTGGAAGGATTTTCAAGCGGTGCTACCCGTTTTATAATAGGTCTTTCAAAAAAAGTTTTGCTCGCAGACACATTGGGTGGACTTGCAAATTCTTTGAGAGCTTCAGACGAACAGTCTGTTGTAATGTACTGGGTCCTTGCTATAGCACTTTCTCTTCAGCTTTATTTCGACTTCTCAGGTTATTCTGATATGGCTATAGGTTTAGGCAGAATTTTAGGATTCCGATTCCTTGAAAACTTTAACTATCCCTTTATTTCAAAGAGTATTGCCGAATTCTGGAGAAGATGGCACATGTCTTTGGGCTCCTGGTTCAGAGACTATGTATATATCCCACTTGGAGGCAACCGAGTTCCTTTGGGCAGATGGATATTCAACACTTCCGTTGTTTGGTTTCTGACAGGATTCTGGCATGGTGCTGACTGGACATTTATGTTCTGGGGTCTTTATTTTGCTATATTCCTTGTACTTGAAAAATTCTTCCTCAACAAATTTTTCGCAAAACTTCCGAGAGTATTCTCTCATATATACGTAGTCATCCTGATCCTTATCAGCTTTGTGCTGTTCAGCGGAAACGGCATTTCGGGATCAATTTCAGACATTGGATCAATGTTCGGAGCAGGTGGATTACCTCTCTGGTCAGGAGAAACAGCATATTACCTGAGCGGATATGCTTTCGTTCTTATCATTTCACTGATCGGAGCAACTCCCATTGTTAAAAATACCGTTCTCAAAATAAAATCAACAAAGACAGGCAATCTGGTGATAAATGTTCTTGAACCGATTTTCGTTGTGGTTATGCTTCTTATCGTAACCTCATATTTCGTAGACGGTTCATTCAGCCCGTTCCTTTACTTTAGATTCTGATGGAGGTAAATTATATGACTGATAAAATTAAAAATATAGTTGTGACTTCCGTGTTCGTTGGGTTCATAGCATTTTTCGTAATAATGTGCATGGTTTCATTCTTCAATCCCATTGCAACTTCAGAAGCTGAACGCCGTCCGTTGGCTCAGTTCCCTGAAAATATCACTTGGGAAGGGATCATTGACAAAACCGTAATCAATGACTTTGAAGACTACAGTGTTGACCAGTTCCCCTTCAGAGAATTTTTCAGAAATATCAAAGCTAACTTTCAGCTTAACGGTCTGCAGCTAAAAGAAAATAACGGTCTTGCAATCGAGAATGGCTATATCGTGAAAATCGAACAGGATTTCATTGATAAAAACGTAGAATATTCTATTGGCAAATTACAGGCATACTATGAGAAGTTTATCAAGGATAACGGCGGAAATCACTTTATTTCCCTTATCCCCGATAAAAACTACTTCTTAGGTAAAGATTACGGATATCCTGCACCTGACTACGAAAAGCTTACAGAAAAAGTAACAGAAGCTCTCCCAGGTATGGAATATATTGATATTTTCGGAGAACTTAAACTTGAAGACTTTTATTTGACAGATACTCACTGGAGTCAGGACAAGATTCTGGGGGTCGCTGATAAGCTTGCAGATGCAATGGGTGCAGCCGACAGACTTTCAGGCGAATACAAAGAAAACGTGCTGGAAGGCTTCAAGGGCGTTTATTACGGACAGAGCGCGTTAAAACCAAACACAGAAAATCTTGTATATCTCACAAACGAAATCCTTGATTCCTGCACAGTATTTGACTACGAAAGCAATACCACAGGAAAAATATACGATCTGGAAAAATTCAACGGAACAGACGGATACGATGTTTTCCTTTCGGGAACAAAGCCTCTTCTCAGAATTGATAATCCCAATTCTGATTCCGGCAAAAATTTGGTTATCTTCAGAGATTCATACGGCTCAAGTATAACTCCCCTTCTTGCTGAAGCTTACGACAGTATCTATATCGTGGACATCAGATACATTGATTCCGGCATGCTCGGTTTCTACGAAAAGATGAACATGATCGATTTTGAAGGTGCAGATGTTCTCTTCCTTTACAGTGCGCTTATTCTCAACAGCAACTCATTTAAATAAAATTCAATAGCAAACAACAGCTGACGCATATATGTTTTATAGCGTTAGCTGTTGTTTTTACATTGTTCAGTTTTATCTGAATATTATAACTTATTAAGAAATGATTTTATGCGCTCATTTTCAGGATTTATCAAAACTTTTTCGGGAACATCGTCGATCAGAACGATACCTTTATCCATAAATATAACGCGATCCGAAACTTCCTGAGCAAAAGACATCTCATGAGTAACGATAATCATTGTCATATCCTCAGATGCAAGCTCTTTCATAACGGAAAGGACTTCACCTGTAAGTTCAGGGTCAAGAGCCGAGGTAGGTTCATCAAAAAGCAAAATATCAGGTTCCATCATCAAAGCCCTTGCGATAGCAACTCTCTGCTTCTGACCACCTGAAAGGCTTGACGGCATAGCATCTATCTTATCAGCCAACCCAACCTTTTCCAAGAGCTTTTCACAACGGAAATCAAGTTCTTTTCTATCACGTTTCAAAACGCATCTAGGAGCAAGACAGAGGTTCTCACGGACTGTCAGATGAGGAAACAGATTAAAATGTTGAAAAACCATTCCCATTTTCAATGAACGTTTTCTGAAAGTCTTATCATCAACATAAACCCCATTTTCAACCAACGGTTCATCATTTATGTAAATACTTCCGCTGTGAATCTTTTCAAGTCCAACAATACTGCGAAGTATTGTACTTTTACCGGAACCTGACGAACCGATTATGGAAACAGCCTCACCTTTTTTTACTCTGAAACTGACCCCTTTTAAAACTTCGTTATCTCCGAAGCTTTTTTTAATATCACATACATTTATCATAGCCGTACACCTCAGAACATAAATTTCTTCTCAAGATACTGGAAGAGTTTAGTAAGCCCGAATGTAACGAGCAGATAAAATATTGCCGCAACGATAAATGGCGTAATATTTCCCGCAGTACCGTTAACAAGCGATTTTGTAATATGAAGCACATCGGAAATACCGATTGCTGTAACAAGAGCTGTATCTTTCACCAACGTTATTGCTTCGTTGCTGACAGGAGGTAATACAACCTTGAACATCTGCGGCAACACAACCTTAACCGTTGTCTGCCATTTTGTAAGACCGAGAACTTTTGAAGCTTCATATTGACCTTTATCCACAGATAAAAGACCGCCTCTGAAGATTTCACAGAAATACGCTGCATAGTTAAGCACAAAAGTAACGCAGGCAGCAGTAAATCTTTCCATAGCCAAAAACTTACCTATAACAGGAATCGTAACAAGACCAAAATAGAAAAAGAACAACTGCAGCATCAGAGGAGTCCCACGCATAAGAAACACATAGCCGCGGGTTATGGCACGAAGAACCGGGTTTTTACCGTTAGACATAAACGTAAAAAGCAAACCAAGGGGCATGGAGAACACTAACGTTATAATAAATAACGCTATAGTGTATCCCATACCCTTAGATATCCCGGTGATTATATTAATTAAAAATTCCAAATTTACTCACCGAATATTATTTTATTATTAGTCCTGACCGATCATATATCTGCCAACAACTTCGTCAACTACGAATGCGTCGACTCTGCCTGCCTTAAGGTCAAGGTATGCTGCATTGTTATTATCGAATTCAACAAGATCTCCGAATGTTGCAAATGTTTCAGCATCAGCTTTCATAGCGTCAATAGCAGAAGAACCTGCCTGAGCTGCAACTTTTTTACCTTCAAGATCTGCTTTTGTTGCGATACCGGAAGCGGAGTTAACGATGATGATCTGTCTGTTAGCAATGTAAGGCTTGGACATATTCATTTCTTCAACTCTTGCGGGAGTGATACTCATACCGTTCCAGATCATGTCAATGTTGCCATTGTTAAGTTCCATTTCTTTTGCGTTCCAGTCAATAGGCTGGATCTTAAGTTCAACACCGAGTCTCTTTGCGACTTCTGTTGCAAGGTCGATATCGAAACCAACGATAGTACCTGTTTCATCTCTGAAGCCCATGGGAGGGAAGTTTTCATCAAGACCGAGAATCATATAACCCTTGTCAAGAATCTTCTGGAGAGAGTCGTCACCGATATCTTCAATAGCTGCAGGGAAATCAACGTCTCTGAGCATAATATCTTTACCGAACCACTTCTTGGAAATTTCGACAGCCGCACCGTCTGAAATCATTTCATCAAGAATTCTCTGAACTTCAAGCGCAAAAGCATTATCTGTTTTTCTGAAACCGATAGCATATTCTTCTGCACCGAAGTTGTCTTCAAGTACTACATACTCATCCGCTGCACCTGAACAGCCTGCAAAAAGAGCAAGGCAAAGAACAGCTGAAAGAATGAGTGAAATTGTTGCAAAAACTTTTTTCATGATTATAAATCTCCTTTAAACTTTTTATGGGTAACATAAAATGTCCCCGTGTTTTTACTACGGAGACATTATACCACATTTTTACTTAAATTGCAAGCGCTTTAAGCAAATAAAATGTTAAAAAATTAGTTCTTTTACAGGAAGAAAGACATATTTTCAAAAAATCCCGTCTTAGTTTCAGCAACATGAGCCGCAATTCCCTCTGCAATATTGACATTGCAGACCTGAGACAAAGCAGTAAACAGTGCGTTTGAATTGACCTCGCAGATATAAGGCTCGCCATCTTTGCCCAAAAGAATATCCAATCCGGCAAAATCAAGCCCCATAATACGTGTTGCGGAAATACAAAGCTCTTTGATATCATTATTGATATCGTACTTTACAGCCGTACCACCGATCGCAATATTTGAACGGAAGTCGTTGGGGTTTGAACGAAGCATTGAAGCATATACATCATCCCCGATAACAAACACCCTTATATCCTTACCTTTACTTTCAGATATGAAACGCTGATAAAGATGCGCCTGAGAAAAATATCTGCGCTGGAATTCCGTAATACTTTCAACAGTTTCCAACAGGAACACTTCCCTGCCCTGAGAACCGTCTGCAAGTTTTGCGACAACAGGAAGAGACAACTTTTCCGCAACATACTGAGAATACTTTGAAAAGAATACTTCATCAGGGAAAAAAGTTTTCGGATAAACCAATGTCTCAGGCTGTGGAAGATCTTTAAGGATCTCATTGGAACGGCACTTATCACCGCAAAGCTCAATAGCTCCGATATTGTTGAAAAGACGTGTTCCACTGAGTTCAAAACGCATTCCGAGAGAAATATCCTTATCGTAAAAAATGCATTTATTCCCTTCCGGAAGCTTTTCCATCATCAGAAGCTCCGCGTTCGTAAACAATTCAGACTCAATACCTTTTTTGGCAAGTTCCGACGCAACAGCTTTGCACTGTCCTTCAAAATGTTTTATTGAATGATTATATACAACTGTAACCTTATCCATTTTTATTACCCTTAAATTCAAGAACCTCTTCAAGAGCCTTCATTACAGCAATCTTACCGCTGTGATATGTAAGTCCTCCCTGCATATACGCAATGTAGGGATCTTTCATCGGAGCATCTGCCGAAAGTTCAATGGACGCACCCTGAACAAAAGCACCTGCAGCCATAACTACCTGATCGGAATATCCTGGCATAGCCCAAGGTTCGGGAGTAACATAACTGTCAATGGGAGCACCGTGCTGAATTCCGCTGCAGAATGCAAGCAGAAGATCGGGATCACGGAGAATCAAAGACTGGATTATATCTTCACGGGGTTCTGTTGGCTTCGGTGAAACATCAAAGCCTAGAGAACCGAAAACTTCAGCCGCAAAAAGCGCAGTTTTAACAGCCTGACAAACCGTATGAGGTGCATAGAAAAATCCCTGGAACATATTTCTGTTTTCATGCAAAGATGCACCGCATTCCTTACCTATGCCCACGGAAGTAAGTCTGTATGCACAAAGCTCTACAAGCTTTTTCTTTCCGGCAATATATCCACCGGTTCGAGCAATACCGCCACCGGGATTTTTAATGAGAGATCCGGCAATAAGATCCGCACCGAAAGCAAGGGGTTCTTTTTCTCTGACAAACTCTCCGTAACAGTTATCAACCATAACAGGAATGTCACCGAATGATTTAACAACTTTACAAATCTCACCAATAGTTTCAAGAGGCAAAGTTGCTCTTGAAGTGTATCCCCTTGAACGCTGAATAAACACAAGTTTAATTGATTTATCTTCCGCAAGAACCCTTCTTATTTCTTCGTAATCAGGAGTACCGTCGGATTTAAGCTCTGTCTGTCGGTATTTAACACCAAAATCCGCAAGAGAACCGTTACCTGCCTCGCCGCTGATACCGATCGCTTCAAGTAAAGTATCATACGGAGCACCGCTTACGGAATACATTGTATCGCCGGGACGAAGAATCCCAAAAAGAGCGGTTGAAAGAGTATGAGTTCCCGAAATAAAATTCGCACGAACAAGAGCATCTTCAGCACCGAAAGCCTGCGCAAAAACAGCATCAAGAACATCTCTGCCCTTATCGTCATAACCATAACCTGTAGTACCGTGAAGCATGGCCTCCGAAACGTAATTATCCCAAAAAGCTTTCAGCACTTTTTCAGTATTTATCTCACAAATTTCTTCAGCGCGCTTGAACTGTTCCGAAAGGTTTGCTTCAGCCTCAGCCGCAATTTTCTTAATATCTATCATTATTTTGCCCCCAAAAACTTTTATTTATATTTATAAACTATAATTCCGACGATTATCACCGCAAGTCCGATAAACTTATTTATACCGAAAGGCACTTTTTCTGTCCCGAACCATCCGAAATAATCTATAGCCCCAGCAACCGCAAGCTGTGAAACAAGTATCACAGAAACTGCAACAGCAGGACTTGATGCTCCCATTGCCAACATAACGGTAACGGTTATTGCAACACCTATGACTCCGCCGAGCCAATAGACGGGACTGGTATTGAAAAGGGCGGCTATATCCCCTTTTCCGAATATCCATGCAACAAGAAACGAAAGTAAAAACGCTGTTCCCTGAACAAAAGCATTCGCTTCGAGAAGCCCTGTTTTTTCTCCGAGACGAGTATTAAGAACTCCTTGCAAACTCATTGCAGCCCCTGCTACGATTGCCCAAATTATACCCATAATCATCACTCCATATATGTTTCAACTATAACCATAATAAAATTATGGTTATAGTCTTTACAATATCGGGTGAAAATATGCTTATTTTACATCGACAACAATTTCGCCGTCAGAGGTTCCTATCGTTATCTTCTGAGGAATTATGTCTGTATTGCACATCTCCTCAACAACCTTATCCTCAATGTCCTTCTGAACAACACGACGGATATTTCTCGCGCCGAATTCAGCGCTGTAGCTCTTATCGGCAAGAAGTTCAAGAACCTCTTCGGAATATTCAAGCACAACATCCAGCTCTGAAAGTCCGTCTTTCAGCTCTCTGAGAGAGATTTTCACTATGTCTGGGAATATCTCTCTTGGAAGAGGATCAAATGTTATTATTTCATCAACACGGTTGATAAATTCGGGTCTCAGGAACTCTCCAAGAGCCTTTTTAACTTTTTCTTCGTTAAGCTCTGCTGAGGACTTGTTGAATCCGGCTGAGCCTCCTTTAATATTTGATCCCGCATTGGAAGTCATAACTATTATAGTATGTTCAAAGCTTACTGTTCTGCCCTGTGCATCTGTAATTCTGCCATCGTCAAGAACCTGCAAAAGAACATTCAAAACATCCGGATGAGCTTTTTCTATTTCATCGAAGAGAACGACTGAATACGGTTTTCTTCTGATCTTTTCCGTCAACTGGCCTGCTTCATCATATCCAACATATCCCGGAGGAGAACCGATAATTCTCGAAACAGAGTGTTTTTCCATAAATTCACTCATATCAAGACGTATCAATGTTTCGGGAGAGTCAAAAAGCTCCTTTGAAAGAACCTTTACCAACTCTGTCTTACCGACACCTGTAGGACCTGTGAAAATAAAGGAAATTGGTCTCTTTCTCGGAACAAGACTTATTCTGCCACGCTTCACTGCAGAAGCCACAGCTTTTACAGCCTTATCCTGTCCCACGATCTTTTCTTTTATAGAAGCTTCAAGACCTCTGAGTTTTTCATTCTCGCCTGCTCTGATTTTTGAAGCGGGAATACCTGTCCAAAGCTCAATAACCGCCGCAACATCATCCATAGTAACGGAAACTTCGTCAATTTGCTTTTGAAGTTCAGTAAGCTCAGCTTCAAGTCTATAAAGCTCAGAACGTTTTTCAGCAAGTACGGCATAATCGCTTTCTTCAGGAGTTTCCTTAGATTCAAGAGCTTCGATCTCCGAATTTATACCCTTACGGAGCTGTTCCTTTTTGAATGATTCTTCATATATGGGATTTTTAAGAACTGCTTTTGAACAAGCTTCATCAATAAGATCTATTGCCTTATCGGGCAGGAATCTGTCAGTAACATACCGTTCGGACATTTCTACAGCCTTTTCTGCAAGGATCATAGGTATTTTGATATTATGGTAATTTTCGTAGTATTTTTTTATACCCTTTATCATTTCAACAGATTCGGCAATTGAAGGCTCATTAACCATTACAGGCTGGAAACGACGTTCAAGAGCCGCATCTTTTTCTATATGTTTTCTGTATTCCTTAAGAGTTGTTGCACCGATAACCTGAATTTCCCCTCTGGAAAGAGCCGGTTTCAGCATATTCGCTGCATTCATAGAGCCTTCAGAGTCTCCTGAACCGACAAGGTTATGAACCTCATCAATTACAAGGATTATATTTCCGACACGTTTAACCTCTTCGATAAGCCCCTTTATACGACTCTCAAACTGTCCCCTGAACTGAGTACCTGCAATAAGAGCTGTAAAATCAAGTAAATATATCTCCTTGCAAGCAATCTTGGCAGGAACTTCTTTTTTAGCGATCTTGATAGCAATACCTTCGGCAATAGCAGTTTTACCGACACCGGGTTCACCGATAAGACAGGGGTTATTCTTTGTTCTTCTGTTCAAAATCTGAAGAACACGTTCGATCTCCTTGTCTCTGCCAATGATATTATCAAGCTTTCCGTTCCGGGCTTTTTCGGTCAGATTCTGACAGAACTGAGAAAGGAACTTAAGCTCAGGCTTTTCGTTTTTATCCTGTTTGCTCTTCTTTTCTTTTTTCTTATCTTTACCGTTATTAGGTTCAGCACTATCCCCTGAAGAAACACCGGATCCACCCATAAAGTTTTCCATAAAATCAAGACTGGGCGCACCGCCTTCGGAAAAATCCTGAGAGTTGGACAGCTCCTGAAGCATCTCAGTAAGCTGTTCGTTCATCTGCTGCATTTCCTCTTCTGTTCCGGGAAAGCCTTTCATAAGATCCTTTGCGGGATTGAATCCCATTTCTTTTGCACACTGAAGACAAAGGCCTTCTCTTACAGGTTTACCGTTTTCTATTTTTTGAATAAAAATAACCGCAACTCTTTGATTGCATCTGCTGCAAAGCATAGATAGTCTCCTTCTGTAGCCTTTTGGCTAAATAAAATTCCTACAGTTTTATAAAAACCGATAATTTAAATTACAAGAACCGTTATTCCCAAGTTATAAACAGTGTATTTAACGGATTATATTCATTGAAATGCTTATATATCATCGTATTCTCCGTTATTTTCTGACGACTTTCCAAAGTCCTGTCTTTCATAAAATAACTTGAACCGATATTTATAACGGCAACAACAACAAACGCAACAAGAAATGAATTGAGTATGCCGAAAACAACACCGCCCAGCTTATCAAGCTGTCGTACAATCGGAATGTTTATAATAAGATCTGAAAGCCACCAAAGAACTGCAACTGCAATGCAGCAAAGCAGGAATATCAACGCAAAAGCTATAACACGGCTGACAATTGATGAAAGAGGTGTTATCATCGCATCTATAACGGCAGCTTTTGCCTGTTCAACACTCTGCAAAGCAATAGCTTCATACTGTGCGGAAAGAGCGTGAACATCAAAACCGAGAAAATCTGCAATATTTGTAAAAAACTCCGGCAGATCTCTGAATAAGGACTCAAGATCAAGATCCGCAATATTTGCAGTAACATTATCGGCAGTTGGTGAAAGCTCATTTACGAGCCACTGACGAAGCGGACTGTGAACGTAAGTTTTATCTATATATATTCCAAGATTTTCAGAAAAAATAAACGCAACTATAAGAGAAATGACTTTTCCGAAAAGCCCGATAACCGAGCGAATAAGACCTCTGTTGATACCCATACTGATGCACATAACGAAAATTATGACGATCGCAAGATCCAAACCTGTACTGATTGCTATATCCAAAATAACCGACCTTTCTAATTAGCTTGCTGGTATTCAAAAAGTTCCGATGAGTCTATCTCATTGATCTGTTCAGGCTCAATAAGCAAAGCAAAACCTCTTGAAACAAGTATCTTAAACACGTTAGTCGAAACCTGCAAATGTCCGACTTCATGTCCGCTTAAACTAACGGTTGTAACTGTCCCGTCTCCAAGAACATAGAAATATCCGTTAAAAAACTCAATATCCCTGTAACCGTTAAAGACTTTTTCAATTTTTTTATTTCCGACCGAATCTATAACTGTTATTTTATAAAGATTCTTCACGCTGTCTTCAACAGAAACGATTGCTGCATACTCATCAAACTGCTTATATGTAAGAATTTCAGAGGAACCGTAACTGAAAAGAGAATTGAAGCCGTCACTTCTGAATGTTATGATATCAACATCCGTTACTATCTCAAAAGTGGAATCGTCCTTTACCAAAGCAGACATCGGGAATCTGTTCTCAGCGCATACAATCTTATGCTCCTCACCGACTTTATAATTAAGATCGATGACATAAATATCCATATTTTCATTATTCGGGACAACAGATACGACCGAAACAGTATTTCTACGTGTAAAACCGAGATACATCAAATAATAATCCGCAGAATACCACTGCATGACTTCCTTGAAATCTTCGTTGTAAATCGTAACAAGCCCCTTATATCCGTATTCTTCCGTAATTACCGCAATATAACCGTTGTCACCTACAGCAACATTTATGATACTGTCATCGAAGGTTTTTTCAACGATCAGATCGAAGCTGTCGAATACAGAGAGTTTCTTACCACCCATATCAAAACATATCAGATTATCATCCGAAGTCAACAGCACAGGTTGCTTGTAACCAATACTGTGTGATGAAAATTTCACCATATCCGAGCTGTAAACAGTAAGTGTACCCGTTGAAAGGACCGCAAATCCGTCTTTGAACGAAACTTCCTTAGCGCCCTCGTCATACATGAGAGCAACACGTTTCTGTGTTCCCTCCGCATAAGATTCTGTAAGAGTCTTTTTCAGCGTAAACGTAAATCTTTCAATATTATCAGCGGAAAGGTAAGATGAGTTTACCACAAAAAATACGACGATATATATAATTATTGTAACAAAAACCAGGCGTTTTGCCAAATAAAGAATTTTCAGAGTTTTATTCGAATCCTCTTTCAAATTTTCATCACCTTTCCTTTCTTAAAAATAACCGGAAAACTTAATAATTGATCTCTTTAAGATAAAGTCCCTGGGGAGGAGCAGTAAAACCTGCCATGCTCCTGTCCTTAGCCGCTATTATCTTTATTATTTCATCAGGTTTTATTTTTCCCTGCTGAACTTCAAGAAGAGTTCCAACCGCAATGCGAACCATATTATATAAAAAACCGTCAGCAGAAATATTGAATGTAACCAGTCCGTTTTCTTTCTCTGAAACTTCTGCTTTATATACGGTTCTTACAGTATCGGTTATCTTACTGCCTGAAGCCATAAAGGATCTGAAATCGTGTGTTCCGACAAACGATTTCGCTGCCTCATTCAAAAGTTTAACATCAAGGGGGTAACGCAGAAACAGCGCATGATTTCTCAAAAACGGAGAACGGACATCAGACGTATACATCCGATATTCATATTCCTTGGAAACAACAGAATACCTTGCATGAAAATCTTCAGGAACTTCCCTGCAGCTTTTAACCGCAACATCGTCCGGAAGATTTGCATTCACAGCCTTCACGACAGTTTCAGGATTCATATTACTGTCAGCTTTAAAAGAAATAAAGTAATTCAAAGCATGAACACCGCTGTCAGTACGGCTGCAACCTGCCATATTCGAAACTGTCCCGAAAACCCGCTGTAAAGCCTTCAGCATTACACCGCCGACAGTCCTGCCATTATCCTGAATCTGATAACCGCAAAATTCCGTTCCGTCATAAGATATGCAGATCAAATATGAACGAAGCATGAGAAAACCCCTTAAAAACCATATATTTCAATATTATTCAACACAAAAATTATAACCGCAAAAAGTACCGCAAGAACAGCCAACGCCACAAAATCAAAACCGTGAAGCCTATACTGTGTAAGGTAAGTACGCTTTACAGATGAAGTACCCGTATAACCTCGGCATTCCATTGCAACAGCCAGCTCGTCCGCACGTCTGAAAGCAGAAACGAACAAAGGAATCAGAATCGGAGTCAACGCTTTTGCTCTCTGCAGAATTCCACCTGTTTCAAAATCCGCCCCTCTTGCCTTTTGAGCATTCATTATCTTATCTGTTTCTTCAAGAAGCGTTGGAATAAAACGAAGAGCAATAGTCATCATCATTGAAAATTCCTGTACGGGAATTTTTATTTTCGCAAGCGGAGACAAGAGTCTTTCAAGTCCGCCTGTAAGAACGATCGGAGATGTTGTATAAGAAAGAACCGATGTACCCAAAACGAGAAGTAAAATACGGATAACCATAAACGCGGCAGTTTTGATTCCGTTAAGAGTTATTTTGAATATCCAGAACTGAACCAGAGGTTCACCTGCAGAATAGAAAAGATTCAGAATCGCAGTAAACACAACGATGAACAGAAGAGGTTTCAATCCTCGGAAATAGAGCTTTACGGGAATTTTTGTAAGCCGTATAACAACAAATGTAAATACGGTCAAAACTAAATAACCAACCGCTGAATTTACCACAAAAAGCATGATAACGTAAAGCATTACAAGGATTATTTTCATACGGGGATCAAGTCTGTGAATTACTGAATTTCCGGGGAAAAACTGCCCCAAAGTAATATCCTTTATCATTTGATTTCCCCTTTCTGTCTAAGTCTGAGGATCTCAGCGCAAGCCTGTTCCGGGGTGTATACCGAGGTATCCACATCGTATCCTTTTTCCTTGAGTTCAAGAAAAATATTTGTTATCTGAGGAACATTGAGCCTCATAGATTTAAGCTCTGCGGAATGCTTGAAAACTTCCTGAACTGAATCATAAAAAGCTACCTTTGATTTATTCATAACAAGGACCTTATTGCAGTTTTTTGCAACGTCCTCCATATTGTGCGAAACGAGAAGTACCGTAGTTTTTTCAGCCTCATGGTATTCTTTTATTCGGCTTAAGATCTCATCCCGTCCTTTGGGATCAAGTCCAGCAGTCGGCTCGTCAAGAATAAGCACTTTCGGACGCATCGCCATAATACCCGCAATGGCAACACGGCGTTTCTGACCTCCGGACAGTTCAAAAGGTGATTTGTCAAGCACAGATTCATTTAACCCAACAAAATTAAGAGAACTCATTACACGTTCATGAACCTCATCATCGCTGAGCCCCATATTTTTCGGACCGAACGCTACATCTTTTTCAACAGTTTCCTCAAAAAGCTGGTATTCGGGGTACTGAAAAACAAGACCTACATTGAATCTGAGATCTCGCTTGGAAAATTTTTTATCGGAGGTATCCTGCCCGTTGAAATAAAGTTTTCCAGAAGTCGGCTTCAAAATACCGTTAAGATGCTGGATAAACGTACTTTTTCCCGAGCCTGTATGGCCGATAACGCCTATAAAATCCCCACTGTAAATATCCAACGTAACATTATCGACAGCTGTTTTTTCAAAAGGTGTCGATATGCCGTAAGTATGGGTAAGGTTTTCAGCTCTTAAAATTGGTGTTTCCATTTTTTTCTCCGTTAAAACTTGTTATTTATAAGGTCTTCAATGACCGGAACACATTCATCGTCTGTAAGTATTGCAAGCGGAACTCTGAAACCGCTTTCACGCAATTTAAACATCAGGGATGTACTCGGTGGAACATCAAGCCCGATACTTGTAAGAAGTCCTGCATTCTGAAAAACATAATGAGGTTCATCGTCAAGAAGGACTTCACCTTCATTTATAACTATAACTCTTCCGGCCTGAGCCGCTTCATCCATATAATGAGTGATAAGAACTATCGTAATTCCGCTTTCATTCAACTCGTGAAGAATTTTCATTACGGAAGCTCTGCCTTTAGGATCAAGCATCGCAGTAGGTTCATCAAGAACTATAACACGGGGTTTCATTGCAAAAACACCCGAGATCGCGATCCTCTGTTTCTGACCGCCCGAGAGCTGGTGGGTTGCATGCTTGGAAAACTCAGACATCCCAACCATTTCCAACGCTTCATCGACCCTTTTTCTCATCTCATCAGGCTCCACACCCATATGTTCAAGAGCGAAAGCCACATCCTCTTCCACAACGGTTGCAATTATCTGATTATCGGGATTCTGAAATACCATACCCACTGTTTTTCTGACTTCTGCAAGATTTTCATCTATGGAAGTATCCGTTCCATCAATAAAAACTTTACCGCTTGTAGGTACAAGTATCGCGTTGAGGTGTTTTGCAAAAGTTGACTTTCCGCTGCCGTTATGACCGAGGACAGCAACAAATTCACCCTCATTTATTTCGATATTTATATTTTTTAAAACTTCCCGTCCTTCATCATAGGAAAAACAGAGATTTTCAGTTTTGATAATACTCATTAAAATTCGTGCCTTTCAAAGCTTATTCAACAGTGAAGAATGCAGAAGAACCGCAAGGAAGAACAAATCCGCTGTTTTTAACGGGGAGACCGATCTCATCAAAAGTAACCTTACCCTTATCTCCGTAGCGTTCTTTCATAACATAACCAAGCATATATCCCATACAGCCTGCAGACAACCCTGTAGTGTAGGAATTCAAAAGGAAAAATAAAGGTTCATCAGACATTATGGAAACAGTCTTCTGTAAAAGTCCGTATATCTCGGTTTCAAGTTTCCATATTTCTCCGCTGGGGCCCCTTCCGTAAGAAGGCGGATCCATTATGATCGCATCATATTTTTTACCGCGGCGGAATTCTTTTTCAACAAACTTAACGCAGTCATCAACAATAAATCTGATATTTGAAATACCGTTAAGTTCCGCATTTTCCTTCGCCCACTGGGTCATACCTTTGGAGGCATCAACGTGGCAAACCTGAGCGCCTGCTTTTGATGCGGCAACAGAAGCAGCTCCCGTATATGCAAACATATTCAGTACACGAATCTCTCTGCCGCTGTTCTTGATAAGCTCGGCACATCTGTCCCAGTTTACAGCCTGCTCGGGGAAAAGCCCTGTATGCTTGAAATTCATCGGCTTTATTCTGAATTTAAGCTCTTTATAATTTATTACAAAACTTTCAGGCAGCTTATTAACGACCCATTTGCCGCCGCCTGTATTTGAGCGTGAATATACAGCATCGGGGTCTTTCCAGACATCTGCTGTTTTGGGAGTATTCCAAATTACCTGAGGGTCGGGACGAACCATCGTATATTTTCCCCAACGTTCAGCCTTTTCGCCGCAAGATGCGTCAACAACTTCAAAATCTTTAAATCCGTCTGCAATAAGCATATGATAACCCCTTAAAATACAAATTAACTCATCTTATATTATACCATTATTTTCCCGCTAAGTCAATAGGTATTTTTTTAAGTTTCTTTTATATTTAAGGTAATTTAAAACCCTCACAGGCTCAAACATTTCATCATGAGCAGTTCAGAACCCGAACTATGAAATGCGTATATAAAAATTTCACCTGATATCCACTCAAAAAATATACGGAAACTGTCCGTCAAAAGTCGCATTTTGACTTGACGGGGACAAAAAAGAGTGCTATAATTACTACAATTATAGGGAATTTGACCATTTACTGAACAAACAGAATACCATCAGTCTTCGGAGACCGTAAATATTCTGTAGGGGTAACACCCAGAATCTGTCTGAAGCTTCTGTTAAAAGTTCTTAAAGAACTGAAGCCTGAGTTAAAAGCTGAATCGGAAACTGAAAATCCGTTCAATAAAAGCGTTGCTGAATGACAAACTCTCAGATACCTGATATATTCCGTGACGGTCATACCTACAGTTACAGAAAATTTTCGGCTCAGACAATCAGCATTCAGCCCCAAAGAATCAGCAACTGTTTCAATTGATATTCCTTCGCGGAAGTTATCGGAAATATACCTCAACGCATCAAAAACACTGTCTCTTTTTCCGTTCTGACGAACAGCAAATTCACAATGCTCAAGAAATGCTTCTGTCAGGACAGCAACTGCAGTTCTGGCAACTGTCTGAGAAACTTCCGAAGTCTTTGGCCAAGGCAACAGAGTTTCAAGATACGCCAGCATTTCCGCAGAATAACGGACACGGCGATCATCTGCCGAATATTCCGAAAGATACGCTGAAAAGCTTTCACAAAGATTCAATGAGACCTCAAGGATAATTATTTCGTTCTCTTCTTTGGAATTGAAAGAATGTGGCTCATACGGTTCAATAAAAACCCCATGGCCTTTAGGTATTATATACTCCTTACCGCAGATATACATAGTCAAAATCCCGTCGGTAACAAGAACAAATTCTATTGCTCTGTGTATATGCAACGGAAAAGATACGTTATTCCTCTTTTGATAGTCAAAAAGAGATTCAACCTTACTGAACAAAAACAATCTTATCACCTCTCAGACTATTTTAACATAAATCAAATTAAAATACAAGCCCTAAATAAAATTTTTAAGGAGAATTCAATGAAACTTTCAGAAAAACTATCCCCCATCTTTGCGGACATATCAGACGCACTTGTTGAAAACGGCGACGGAAGGGCACGTGACCGAAGAATATCCTTTTTTCTTCGTTACGTATCAGGATTCCTGTCAATTCTTATAACCGGAAACTATTTCACAGGATTACTTCTTGCTCTCGGCGCAGACGACATGTTTATCGGCTATATGTCTATGGCAACATCCTTTTGCAGCTGTATTCAGTTCATCTCACCGCTGTTCCTCGAAAAAATGGCAAGACGAAAAAAATTCTTTGTCATCACGCAAATACCTTACCATTTTATAAACATAGTCCTCCTTGGTATAATTCCCCTTTTGCCAATTGACGGAAAAACAAAGCTCGGCCTTTTTATGGCTGCCAACATAACGGTAACTCTTATCGGAGGTTTCCGTTCTTCCGGTATATCTATCTGGCTGATGCAATGTCTCCCGGACTCAAAACAAAGCCATTATTTTGCATATCTCAGCCTTGGAAATACACTCATAAGCACGGTCACATCATTCTGCGCAAGCGGACTTCTTGACACATTTGAAGAAAAGGAAATTTCACTTTTCGGCATAAACCCAACCATAACAGCTATTTTACTCCTCCGTGCAATAGCTCTTGCAGCTGCCATTGTGGAAATCACCTTATATTCAAAACTACCCGAATACCCTTACAAAACAGACGAAATAAGCAAGGCGAGAAATGGACTCAAGCTCTTACTCCTTCCCCTCAGCAACAAAAAATTCATGATGACGATATCCATCGCATTCATTTTCAATTACGCTTCCGCTATTATATGTAATTTCTTCAACGTGTATATGCTGGATGTTATAAATGTGTCCTATACATTTATGTCCGTATGCGATGTTGTTGTCTCCCCTATTGCAATCATAGTGATGCCAATCTGGTCAAAATATGTTCACTCAAAAGGCTGGCACAGAGCACTGCCTGTTTCAATATTCATATTCTCATTTGCGTATCTTCTGAACGCATATGTTACGGTAAATTCCGTAAACATCGTTTTCCCCATAATCCAGGCAATATGCAAGTTCTCATACCCCTGCATTTCTCTCGTATTTTCATATCTTCCTTATATCAATATGCCCGAAACAAACAGAACCGCATACAACAGCTTTTATGCACTCATGGGAACAATAGCCACATTCCTCGGAAGCAGCACGGGAACATTCTTTATGGGAGCGACAAAAGGTAAGATAATAAACTTTTTCGGACTCGATATGATGAACTACCAATACATAAATCTCGTGCAGTATGCTTTGATGCTGGGAATCGTTCTCTATATTATACTCAACAAAAAGAATCTTACAAACAAGCAATAAACCAGGGAAACGCCCCAAAACATTACAAAAACTTCACAAACAGAAGGATTGACAATACGGCTTGAACATGATATAATACCATCATAAAAATAAAAGACAAAAGGACAAATAAAAAATGAAGTTAAAAAAATTAGCACTTACTTTGCTTTCCGGACTGATTCTCACATCATGTTCAGGAGAAACTTCAGAACTTTTAAGTTTTATTGATGAAAATGACAACAGAGTCGATTATGGCGGGTATCAATGCTACTATCTTGCCAGAAAAAGTGACAATGCCGACACACATATTCTGGACTACGACAGAACAACACTTCAGGGTGAGGCTCTTATCAAAAGAATTGACGATATCAAAAACGACATCAATGTTGAGGTCATAATCGACAAAACTTATGATGAAAGCACTTACCAGACAGCAGCAATGTCAGGTCTTGTTAAAGCAGACATCGTTTCGATATTCTACATGAACGCAATGCAGGTGCTTGCTTCAGGCGGATTTTTGTATCCCATAACAGATTTCCCTGAATACATAGACCTGAGTGATACTGAAAAGTACGGCGGTGCAAATGTTCTCGAACCTGTTATGATAAATTCCGTTCCTTATGCCGTCCAACCTCTTTATTGGCCCGGATATCAAACAACTGACAACATGATTCTTGTAAATAATACAGACATGCTTTCAATGAACGGAATCACAAACTTCCATGAGTTTTACGAAAATAAAACATGGACATGGGATACCTTTGAAAATGAACTGCTGAAAAAATTCAACGTGGAAAACAGCAACGGCATTGTTCACGCACTGAGCGTTAAAGCTTCCGAATTTTTCGACATGATGATATATTCAAACAATGTTCAGTTCGTAACAAAAAACGCTGACGGTAACAATGTTGCAAACCCATTACCTCAGAGCTTTATAAATGCTTACGACAAAACTCTTGAATGGCTTACAACATACGAAAACATTGATTCCGACAACAAATGGGTAAGTATTGAAGACTTTCTTGCAGAAAATGCGGCTGTAACTTTAGCACAGGGTTTACAAGTAACTCAGGGAGCTATCGCATACAAAGAAAGCTCATTCAAATACAATATCATGCCTTTCCCAAGCGGGCCTGATGCACCTTACGGAAAATGGGCAAACTTCATAATGTCTATGAAATGTATCGGTATAGCAAAAGCAAGCGAGGAACCGAACATTGCAGCACATACACTTTCACTTCTCCTTGAACCTTTCGAGGATTTCGGAGGAAGAAACGGTCTTTCCGAGTTCTACACAACCTCCGTATTTCTTTCCGAAACAGATACTGAAATCTTCTTCGACATCATGGATGACGTACGTTATGACTACACTTTCTGGAATCAGTCAGACGTTGGCCGTGAAATGGCTTCCAAATTCGGCGAATCCGCACAAAACGGAAAATCCGTCACGGAAGCATACGAGAGGTTTAGATATCTTCTTGAAGAAATGGTATACGATTATATCCTCCCCAACTACGACTATATGTACGAACACTACTACTCCACGCTTGAGAATTAAACATCCGAATAAAATATAAAAACATTAACATACTTTATAACCTTACTTATACAATAGATCCTCATCGGTTTTATTGAAAATGGATTGGGAAAACCTTATTTTTAACAAAAACAAGGTTTTCCCAATTTTAATATCTTTTTAATTTTATTCAACTGTGACGAACGAATATTCCGCATTCGCAACGGAAATCTTGTAGTATCCGTCAGAATCCGGCGTAAGAACATAACTGCCATGAGCTGTATGTTCTGTAACAACGGAATTTGCGTCTGCCACTTTAAAAGTAACAGGAGCTGAAGTTTTTTTCTCACACATCGGGTCTGTAATGTTTACAAACATCATCGCAGAACCGTCGCCCTGTCTCTTTTCAAAATAACCGCTGAGAACAGAACTTGTTGTCTTTTCCGACATTGAAACAGCTATGAACACATCCTGTTTTATAACATTGTCGTCATTCTTATAGAAAGACTTACACTCGAGCTGTTTTTCGCCAATAATATTTGCATCAACGTATTTATACTTCATAAATACAGGAGACAGAATTGCAGTTTCTTCATTCACAAGCTTGACTTTATCGTACTGCTCTGTCTTGTTACCGCTGCCGTCAACGATATTGTTATAGAACCAACCGGGATTCCAACAAGCCCAGTTAATAACAGTCGCACCGAAAGCTAATGCCGTATTAGCCTGCATACGAAGCTGATCCAATGTAGTAAACGCATTAGGATTATTACTGTTTGCCTGAATAACTATCCAGAAATCCTTATCGTTATCACGGCACGCATTTGCAACTATTCTCATGTTTTCCATGCCGAGATTAAAATCAAGTTTTGTTCCGCCACTATGCTGATACATATAATGGTCATAACTGATATAGTCAACATTGACCTGTTTAACATACTCGTCAACGTGTTCCTGATATGTTTTGGAACCAAGTTGGGTAGAATTTGCATAGTTGGGGAAAAGATTTATGTAAACCTGATAATTTTCATGGTTTTCATAGATTTTTTCAGTAAGACTGTTATAGAACCAGAAGTCTTCTGTATAAGGTTCGTCAACAAGCTCGATGCCCCAAATAGCTTCATGGTCAATAGTTTTTGCATTTTCCGCAAAAGTTGCAAAATATTCCGCATCAAAAGGAGGTGTAAGAGGGTCACTACCCATGGGTCTGTCACCACCACGCCACATTGGATAACCGAAATTACCCACATTAACGAATGCACCAACATCGTATTTAAAAAGAAGATCCATAAAATCCTTACTGTAACCTGCAGCAGCAATAAAATCAATACCGCAATCAGCAAGCTCTTTTACATGTGCTTCATCCCAGAAATTCATACAGTATGTTCCTGTCAGAATCTTAGACCGGTCAATCCTGTCACCACGACGCGTTTTATTTTCGTAAAGATCAACAACCTCTTCTCGCAAAGCAAAAAGCCTTTCAGCATTTGAAACACTTTCTTTTGCCCCGTCTTCAAGACTTGAATATGCAACATAAGCAGCTTCGATCGCAGCTTCCGTTTCCAAAGATGCTTCAGAAATAGAATCGATCATTGTGATTACAGATTGGTAATCAGTATTTCTAAAACTCATAAGTGTAACAGCCTCCTCTGCTGAACCGCATGCCGTGGTAAAAAGTACCGACGACAAAAGTGTTGATGCAACCAATTTTTTGATATTAAGTTTCAATTGAATGAACCTCCTTTTGAACATTAAATTACTGCAAGTTTATTATAGCACACTCCGCCAACATTGTCAAGTATTTTTGAAAAAAAAAAAATAAAAAAGTCATATTTTAAAAAAAACAAAAAGAGAAACGCTTTTGAATACAGCGTTCCCCTCTGAATTATTTATTTCATTATTATTTGCCGATATAAGCAATTGCAACAGCACCCGGACCGGCATGAGTTCCGATTACACAACCGATATTGCAAGTAATGATATTTTCATTCTTTACAGCTCCTGACATTGTTTCTTTAAGAACCTCAAGATCGTCGGGACTGTTTGTATGTGCAAAGGCAAAAGTTTTTGTCTCGTCAACAGGATTTGCATCAAAATAATCCTTGATGAATTTCATTGCCGCTTTTTTACCCTTGACTTTTCCTGCAACCTTAACAGTTCCCTCTCCATTTTCAACAGAAATCATCGGATAAATTCCGAGAAGAGTTCCAAACGTAGCTGCAGTTTTGGAAATTCTGCCGCCCATACATAAATATTTCAATGTGCTGAACATTGCTATAATCTTAACCTTTGACTTTATCTCGTCAATATATGTCTTTATTTCTTTGGCAGATTTTCCCTCATCACGAAGACGGACACATTCCATCAAAAGAACTGACATACCCGCAGTAAGCTGCTTTGAGTCCACAATAGAAATCTTATCACTGCCTATAGAAGATGCCGCAATACGGGCAGACTGACATGTACCGCTCATATTACCGGAAAGGAATATACCGAGAACCTCATCACCGTTATCTATATGCTTCTGAAAAACAGTTTCAAAATCAGCAGGATTTACCTGTGAAGTTGTGGGAAGTTCTTCGGAAGCCGCAAGTTTCTCATAAAAATCCGAAGGAGAAAGCTCTACTCTGTCCTTAAATGAATCCACACCGAAAAGAACTGTAAGAGGAATCATTTCTACCCCCAGCTCTGCCAATTTTGCCGCATCAAGGTCACATGTACTGTCTGTTATTATTTTTACCATAAAATTTTCCTTTCACAAATCTTACATACGATCATATTACGTCGAAAGTCATTATATAACATATATCAAAAAAAGTCAATAGTACATAGAAAAATTTAAATAGACTTTCAGTGTCTTTTTTATGAAAAACCTAAAAGGATGACCCTCAAGTCATCCTTTATACAAAAACTTATTCAATTATACAAAAATCTTATTTAATATTCTCAAGCTCAGCCTCTACCCTGCCGACAATAGAACCAAGGCTCTCGCTGACGCTGGAACCTCCCTTAGTTATATTTTCCAGAGCAGAAACAATATTTTCTCTGACATTGTCAAGTTCCGCATAAAGATATGTATAAACTGCATTATCAGCCATATCCATTACATAGTCGTAGTCTTCAGCGTGGAAGAAATAAAAATTTCTTGTCTCTTCCTGCAAAGCCATAAGGTCATCCTCGGAAAGTTCCGAACAGAATTCATTTAAAAATGCCGCCATGTCGTATTCATCGGAAGAAATCGGAACGGAAATACAGTTACTTACAAAAATAAAGCTGGAATAAGTTTCTCCGTAAACGGCATCAGGACCGTAAGGCAGGCACATAAAAGAAAATCCGTCTTTAAGCTCATTCAAAGGATAACCATCTCTGTTTGTAGTTCCGACCCACGCACCGCCGAGCCAAAGGGAACTTCTTCCGTTTGAAAAGAAACCTGCATTTGTTCCGTCATAATTGTCTTCAAATACGACCCCTGTATCATAAACTTCCTTAGACCACTCCAATGCGGTTTTTGCTTTATTGTCATCAAGAAGATTAAACTTCAATCCACCGTAACTGTCCTCAACAAGAATGGAACTGCCGTTCGCAAAAACAGCGGTCAGTGGAAGTTGGCAAAGCTGACCCATGTAATGAGTCATACCGTATATGGGAGTATCTGCATTCATATCTGAAACACTTACAAGATAATCGGGGAAATAATCAAAAGTCCAGTTTCCCTGCTCCAGAAGTTCCTTGGGTGTTGGCTGACCGAATCTTTTTATAAGAGCATCATTTACCATCATAACACCTTCAAGAGAACCGTATGTACTTGAAGCTGTTCTGGGTTTAACCCCAAAAACCTTACCCTGATAGGTTCTGTGTCGCTGATCCTGAGCGGAACCCCATTTGGATTCATTTGAAAGGTCGATGCCTTCCATTTTGTTTATATCATAAAGAATATCTGCCTTTATCAGATCTCTTAAAACCGCAGTATGGGTATAAAACATGTCTGTTTTGCAGTTATCTGAAATTATGCTTGCCAAAACATTTTTAAAATCAATAACATGCTCTTTTATTTCACAGTTAAGGCTGCTCTGAACCCTGTTTATTATCTCCCACTGAGTATCTGCCTTGGTGGAAGTATCCTCGGGAATCGGCACAAGACCGTCGCTGTTTATTTCCTGCACACCGATATACACTGTACGGCCTCCAAAGTCAGCAGCGGAATAAAAATCATCGCTTCCTAAAAAATCAAGGAGTTCCGGTGCATCTGAGGCACAAGACGCTACCATTGAAATAAGAAGTACGATGGCGATAAAAGAAATAATTTTTTTCTTCAAAGTCAACACGTCCTTTTTGTAAATTGTGAACTATATGTATTATACCACACAACAAATTGTTTGTCAAGTCCAGATTCTTGACAAATCGGATATAATGTGGTAGAATATAAATCAAATAATAAGAAGGCGGTAAAAATATGGCAGAATGGCTTATGCGTACTGAAATGGCTCTTAGTGGCGCTGAAAATTTAAAAAATAAAACTGTAGCGATAATCGGGCTCGGAGGTGTTGGCGGATACGTCTGTGAGGCGGTTGCAAGAAGCGGTGTGGGAACAATAATCGCCGTGGACAGAGATACTGTTTCGGTCTCAAACATAAACCGTCAGATAATCGCAACGAGAGAGACCGTTGGCAGATCCAAATCTGAGCTGTGGGCAGAAAGAATAAAATCCATAAACCCCGAATGTAATGTAATACCCCTTGACCTTTTTTATCTGCCGGAAACAAGGGAGGAACTTTTCCGATATAAAATAGATTACCTTGTTGACGCCGTCGATACTGTAACCGCAAAAGTTGACCTGATAGTTGAGGCAAAAAAGCGTGGAATTCCCGTTATCAGCAGTATGGGCTTCGGGAACAAACTGGATTGCAGTAAAATAAAAATTTGCGACATATACGAAACCTCAGGCTGTCCGCTGGCAAGAGTTATGCGGCGTGAAATGAAAAAAAGAAACATCACGGAACTGAAAGTTTGTTTCAGCGACGAAGAACCGCTGACTCCCCTTTTTGAAGACCCAGAATCTGAGGGACAGCGAAAAAAATCTCCCGCTTCCGTGGCATGGATACCTTCAGCCGCAGGACTTTTCATTGCAGGAGAAGTTATAAAAGATTTGTGTAAATAGAATCTGCTTTTTCATATGACAGTAAGCCGCCCCCGCACAATGTGCGGGGGCTGGATCGATCTTTTAATATTTACCATTCTCTCGGTGATTTACCGAAGTCTGCTTCTCTCGGATAAAAATCATTATGCTCATTATTTAAAGAGGTTATACCATATCCGACCATTTTATCAGCCAATGTTTTGTTGAAGTTGTAATATTCATCATTATACTTTCCACTGAAATATCGCAAATATGAGGGTATAGTTTTTTTGTATTCAGCATATTCTTCTTCGGAAATATCAGCGGAAGATAAAACACTTCTGATTACTAAATTAAGGTTTGTTGAATATACGCCTTTTGCTTTATATCTGTAATGTGAATCCAAAATTTCCACCTGAATCAAAGCTTTATCAATCGCAGTCTTTTGATAATCAGTTTCTGCAATTTCCATAGCCTTTCCAAAGAGTTCATAACCCTTTGTCACTAATTCAGGCTCAGGAATTTCAGAATAATAGTTTATATAAGCTGACCAATCTACATTTTGATAATTATCAATCATTTCCAATGTAACGCCTTCGGGAATTTCGGTTTTTTCACGGACAGTAACTTGTTTAATATTATAGATTTCGTAAACATCACTTTGTCTCATCATACAACCCGCATGATAATTACTGTTATATGCGTCTTTCAAATCAATATACTCTCTTATATATGTCCAACCGGGACCATAGATATTTGCAAGGAAATCATCCATATATCCGTAATATTCTTCCTCTGTCATATATGGGTCCCAAAGCAACTTTGAAATTAAATAAACTCTGAGTTCATCAAATTCGCCGCCTACGTCATTGGAATTCGGAGGACCTTCTTCGAAAACACCCTTTACATTATTTTCAGCAAAGAAACGCACGTTCTCTCTCAAAGTATCAAATGCAGAAAAGTTTACGGTATAAAGCCAGAAGTTTGTAGTATAATCCCAAATATAAAGAGTGTTGCTTATACTTGCCCAATCTCGGATATCTGTAACAAAAGAGTTCTCGCTGACTACTGAGTCATGAGGGTAAAATGTTTTTTCATCACACTCAGACAAAGGGTGAGTAAAACAACTCTCAATCGTACAAAGACGGACAATAACATTTTCTGCAGGTTTGGTAACGCACACATTTCTTGTATACTGATAAGCAAGTGTTTCAAATTTAACATTGGGGAATTCATCTTTAAGTGCTGTAGCTATGGCATTAACAAAACGGATAACTGCGCCGCTGTATGCACCGTTTTCTTCCGCATAAACCGCCTGACAGTTTGAACACATACAAGGTCCGCCGCCATCATTCTGAGAAACAGAAACGACATTGACATTAGGCGTGGAATTTATCCAATTTCTGACAGTTTCAATAGACATTTGCAAAACAGTTTCGTTTGTAAGGCAAAGCTGCACAAGATTATTATCAACTATCGTGCCGTCATCGTAATGTGCAAAGTATTCGGGGTGAGTTGCGGAATACTCTGCAAAACTTATAAGATAGTTGAAAGTATGTACAAATGGATTAATGCTAAAACTTCCGCCATATTCTTCAGAAATAGGAGCTCCATTAAGAGAAGCTCCATTTACACGTCTCTTAACAGAAATACCCTGATTCCTAGGAACAGCCCAGTCTGTATATCTGTATTCAAAAACAGGAATCTGCTTGTCTTCTTCGATTTTTTCAAGAGTAATGGTCTTCGTTTCGGGAACGAGTTCAAAATCCGCTGTATAGAAACGGCAACCGAGGTAGCTTTCAAGGAATTCATAAACAGCATAAAGAGTTCCTCTCTGTTCGCCGCCAACGAGGAAAAGCTTCTGACCGTCGGATTTAATAACGAGACCGTCATCGCCAAGTTCTGTGCGGTCAAATTCTCCGTTGGATTCACGATTTGTTTTACCGACAACGATTTCTTTTGCCACGGGTTCTGTAGAGTCTGTAACAATGGGAATTTCAACACCGCTGATCTGTTTGAGGTAGCTCTGAAGTTCCGTTGAGGCTGTCACTTCTGAAATGTAGGCATTTTCGCCACGGACAATTACGTAATCGGAAACACCGTCAACCACAAGGTTAAGAATGTCGGAAACTTCTTCGTTACTCTCATTTCCTTGATTTTCTTCCTGCTGATCGTCGGGGTTTTCCACAGAATCAACAGGTTCGTTATTACATGCCGCAAGCATTGTCAACATCATGGACATCGCCATCAGTATGCTTAAAAATTTTTTCATCTTATTACCTTCTTTCATTATTATTTAATTAAACCAGTAATCTACTTACTTATAGTATAGCATATTTTTATGCGATTGTCTACCCCACAAAATTCCAACATTTTCATGACAAACAGCCTAAAAACTGAAAGCAGCGAATAGACATTGATTTTATGTTCAAACCATATATATGTATTTCTTAAGTTATTGTAAACTTTTAAGCTGAGGTCTTGCATTTTTCAGCAAAAAGTGGTATACTGTTAGCAAGAGCGGATTCAAGTCCGCTCTTTAAAGATATTTTTAAGATGTTTCGGCAGGCATTCCTGCAGCGAAAACGAAAGGATATGTATTATGGCTTCCGTGGTTGAAACGGTTAAAGGACTTGCAAGACCCATTACAGACGAACTCGGTCTGGATCTGTGGGATGTGGAATTCAAAAAAGAAGGCTCCAGCTATTTTCTCAGAATATTCATTGACAGAGATGAAGGCGTTTCCATCAATGACTGCGAAAATGTTTCAAGAGCCATCGACCCGATCCTCGATGAGGTTGACCCCATCGAACAGAGCTACTGTCTTGAAGTATGCTCCGCAGGACTCGTAAGAGAGCTCCGCACAACAGCTCACATAAATAAATTCCTCGGCAGAACCGCTGAAGTAGGCTTCTACAAAGTTCCGGACGGAATGAAGACAAAGAAAACAGAAGCTGTACTCGTTTCCGCAGACGATGAAAACATCACTGTTAAAATCGGCGAAGAAGAAAAAACATTCGAACGCAAAGCAATTTCTAAAATCAAAATAGATTTAGTTGACTGAATTACGGAGGACAACAATGAACGCAGAATTTTACGATGCTCTTGAATTGCTCCAGCAAGA
Organism: Eubacteriales bacterium; assembly: GCA_045637625.1. GTDB lineage: Bacteria > Bacillota > Clostridia > Oscillospirales > UBA644 > HGM12619. Next base: position 89,046 of record JAZTZU010000070.1, on the reverse strand, counting down.
AAAAGGCATTCCCAAAAGCTATATGTACGAAAAGATCAAGGCTGCTATAGCATCTACGATCAAGAGAGACAAACAGATCCCAACAGACAATGTGGAAGTTACATTCAACGAACTCAAAAAAACAGTAAGAGTTTATGTTAAAAAGACAGTTGTTGAAGACGTTGTCAACCCCACAATCGAAATGTCTATCGAAGAAGCTCAGAGCATTAAAGGTTCATACCAGATCGGTGATATAGTTGAAATCGACTACAATCCCGCAGATGTAGGCAGAATTGCTGCAAAAGTAGGTAAAAACGTTATCATTCAGGCGATCAATGAAGCTGTTAACGGCTCCCTGATCCAGGAATTTGAAAGAATGAAAGGTACTGTTATCTCCGGTACTGTCAACAGAATCGATGTTCGCAACAAGAGCCTTTACCTTGATATTATGGGCTACGAACTCCCCCTCAACGAAAAAGATATTATTCCGGGAGAATCCTTCAAAGACGGCGAAAGAGTTAAAGTCTGCATTGCAGATGTAAGAAAGAACTCCAAGAGCCAGGAGATAGTTCTTTCAAGAACATGTCCCGACTTCCTCAGATGTCTTTTCGAAATCGAAGTTCCCGAAATCACAGACGGAGTTGTTGAAATAAAATCCATTTCAAGAGAAGCAGGCTCCCGTTCCAAAGTTGCGGTTTGGTCCAACGACAAAAATGTTGACCCCGTAGGTTCATGTATCGGTGCAAAACAGGCTCGTATAAATGCAATTCTTGAAAACCTTAGCGGCGAAAGAATTGACCTTATCAAATACAGCGAAGACCCCGCGGAATACATTGTTGCAGCACTCTCTCCCGCAGAAGTAAAAATGCTGGAGATCGATCCCGAAGCAAAAACATGCCGTGTTTCAGTAGCTGTAGACCAGCTTTCTCTCGCAATCGGTAAAACAGGTCAGAACGTAAGACTTGCAGCAAGACTTACAGGCTACAAGATCGATATCGTTGCCGAATAATGAAAAAAGATCCAAACAAACCGAAAGGCAGCTTTTACAGAACATGTACCGGCTGCGGTGCGGTAAAAAATAAAGCGGAATTTCTGAGAATCGTCAGACTGCCCGACGGAAATGTTATATTTGATAAAACAGGAAAGTTATCCGGACGCGGAGCATATGTTTGCAATGATTCAAAATGCATCGAAAAAGCATTGAAAACAGGAAAGATCGCAAGAACTTTAAAAACCAAAATTCCGGAAGGAATCCTGAACCAATATGACAAACAGTAAATTCGAATCACTTCTCGGAATGGCCAGAAGAGCCGGAAAAGCTGTTCTCGGATACGACAAAATAAAAGCTTCCGGCAAAAAATATAAATTGATCATAATTTGTTCCGATGTTTCGGAAAGAACACTTCGCAACGCAAAGCTTTACATAAGTGAAGACGGAACTGCGGCAGAGCTCCCGATGACAATGTTTCAGTTGGGAAAAATTCTCGGCGCAGAAAAAGTAGGAGTTGCGGCAATAGATGACGAAGGTTTCGCAAAGGCGATTCTTGAATCCATGAAAATCAGTGAATAACTGCACGATAATTTAAGCATTATATTTAAAGGGGAATATTGATGGGTTTACACGATAAGTACAGACTTCATGAGATCAGTAAAGATTTCAATTTGAACAGCAATGAAATTCTTGAAATTCTTACAGAGTATTTCGGCGAAGCAAAAACAAACCACATGACAGCATTGAGCAAGGAGAATCTTGATCTTCTTCTCGATAAATTCATTCAGGACAACGCTTCCGAAGACGTTGCTTCATATTTTGCAGCAATGACAGGCGGTAAAAAAGCTGCCAACAAGGAAGAACCCAAAAAGACTGAGACAAAAGCAGAAGACAAAGAAGCATCCGGAAAAACGGAAGCTAAGAAAACTGCACCCAAAAAAGAAAAACAGCCCAAAGCTGAAGTAAAAACAGCAGAAAAAGCAGAAACAAAACCTGCTGCAAAAGCTGAAACAAAAGAGGTAAAAGCTCCTGCAGAGAAAAAAGCAAAAGATACAGCAGAAGCTAAAAAAGGTGCAAAAGCCGAAACAAAAGCAAAAGCACCCGAAGCTAAGAAACCAAGCACAGAGGAACCCAAGCCCGCAAAAGTTCAGCAGCCCAAACCTCAGCCAAAGCCCGAAGAGAAAAAGGACAGATTTGAAAAAGTCAAGTCAGACATTGCTTCAGGAGACAAAAAACAGAAAGAAGCAAAACCTGCTGCAAAACCTCAGCAGACAAATACCCGTGTAAACATTGCCGCAAACAACGACAGTGACTCCCCTGCTGTCACAGTTGCAGAACGTGATGACAAACCGTCTTCAGTTCCCGGCGGTAAATTCACGAAGGTGGTTGACACAAGAACTCAGATCAACATCAACCACTCCAAATATGATGAAAGACTTAACGATATCGCCGGAAATCAGGGCAACAGAGATTACGGAAAGAGCAAACAGAAGATCGTTAAGAAAAATAAAAAACAGGATCAGTTCAAATCAAAAAAAGAAGACGAACAGGCACGTCTCAAGAGAATTGAACAGTACGAAAAAGACAAGAAAAAACATCTCAGCAACATCGTTCTCCCCGAACAGATGTCCGTAAACGAACTTGCGGCAAAACTCAGTGTTACAAACGCAGAAGTAGTTAAAAGACTTATGATGTTGGGAATAATGGCTTCAGCTTCCCAGATTATCGACTACGATACAGCATCTCTTGTTGCTGAAGATTTCGGAGCTGTAGTTTCCAAAGAAGTCATTGTTACAATTGAAGATAAACTCATTGACGACTCAGAAGACAACGCAGAAGATCTCATCGAAAGAAGCCCCGTTGTCGTTGTTATGGGTCACGTTGACCATGGTAAAACATCAATTCTCGACGCTATCAGAAAGACAAACGTAGCTTCAGGTGAAGCAGGCGGTATCACACAGCACATCGGTGCTTACACCGTTACAGCAAACGACAAACAGATCACATTCCTTGACACCCCTGGACACGCAGCATTTACATCAATGCGTATGAGAGGTGCTCAGCTTACAGATATCGCAGTTCTCGTAGTTGCGGGCGATGACGGTATCATGCCCCAGACAGTTGAAGCTATCAACCACGCCAAAGCGGCAGAAGTACCCATCATTGTTGCCGTAAACAAAATGGATAAGCATGACGCAAACTTCGATAAAGTTATGCAGGCTTTGACAGAATACGAACTTGTTCCCGAAGAATGGGGCGGTGATACAATTTGCGTACCCGTTTCCGCACTCACAGGCATGAACATTGACAAACTTCTCGAAATGATCCTTCTCGTTGCTGAATTCAAAGAACTGAAAGCAAACCCCAACAGAGACGCAAAAGGTGCCGTTATTGAAGCAAGACTTGACAAAGGCAGAGGTCCTGTTGCAACAGTTCTTGTCCAGAACGGTACACTCCGCCAGGGCGACAGTATCGTTGCAGGCACAAGCTTCGGACGTATCAGAGGCATGATGGATGACAAAGGCAAGAAAATTACCGAAGCTCCTCCCTCCACTCCCGTTGAGATCATCGGTTTTGCAGAAGTTCCCGCAGCAGGTGATATTTTCCATGTAGTTCAGGATGAACGTATGGCTAAAGAACTTGTTGAACAGAGAAAACACGAACAGAAAGAAGAACTCTACAAAAACAAGACAGCTGTTTCTCTTGATGACCTCTTCAATCAGATTCAGGAAGGCAATATGAAAGAACTGAACATCATTGTTAAAGCTGACGTTCAGGGTTCTGCCGAAGCAGTTAAATCATCCCTTGAAAAACTTTCCAATGAAGAAGTTCGCGTAAAAGTAATCCATTCTGCAGTAGGTGCTGTAAACGAAGCAGACGTAATGTTGGCTTCAGCATCAAACGCAATCATCGTAGGATTTAACGTAAGACCTGAACCCAACGCTAAGAAAGTGGCTGAAAAAGATAAGGTTGATATCCGTCTTTACAGAATCATTTATGACTGTATCGAAGAAATCGAAACAGCTATGAAAGGTCTTCTTGCTCCTAAATTCAGAGAAGTTGTTCTCGGTAACGCTGAAGTTCGTCAGACATTCAAAGTTTCCGGCGTAGGAACAATTGCAGGATGTTATGTTCGTGACGGTAAAATAACACGTTCCGCAGGCGTAAGAATCGTTCGTGACGGTATCGTAATTTACGAAGGTAAGATCGACTCCCTCAAGCGATTCAAAGATGACGCTAAAGAAGTTGCCGCAGGATACGAATGCGGTCTCGGCATCGAAAAATATAACGACCTCAAAGAGGGCGATATAATCGAAGCTTATACAGAAGAAGAAATCGAAAGATAAACCATTCCGGATGGTAACATAATTACCGGCGCAGCTGATTCCATGCGACGGACAGCTGCGTCTGTTTTTGTCCGGCAAAGTGTCGCTACAAATAAAATGGCAAATTACAAAAGAGACAGAAGAAACGAAGAGATCAGACGCGAAATCGCAGAGATCCTCAAAGATATCAAGGACCCAAGAATACCTCCTATGCCTTCAGTAAACTCCTGCGATGTTACGGGAGACCTCGAAGAAGCAAGGGTATATGTTAGTTTTTTCACAAGTTACGACGAAAAAGAAGTAAAACAGGGGCTTAAAGCTTCTGCCGGCTATGTGAGAAAGCAGCTGGCAGAAAGACTCAACCTCAGAAATTCTCCCAAAATATACTTTTTCATAGATCATTCTGTGGAAACCGGCGCAAGAATAAATGAGATCCTCAGAGGTCTGAACACAAAAGATTCGGAGTAACTCCGAATCTTTAAATCATAAAATAAAGGTATTTTACATGTATACAAATGAACAAATAACCCTTTTCAAAGAAATATTTACCAAAGATAATATCAGAATTATTGCCCACAGAAGTCCTGACGGAGACACTTTGGGCACATGTTTTGCATTATGCGAAATGCTGAAACATAACGAAAAAAACGCAGAAGTAGTTTGTTCGGATAAAATTCCGGAGAAACTTACAATACTTACAGACGGAAAATCGGAGTTGCTTCCGACATTCACCCCTGACTGCATCGTAACCGTAGATGTAGCGACGGCTGATCTTATGGGAAGAGATTACTGCGAAACAGCGGCTGATGTTGACTATGCAATAGATCACCACTACACAAACACAGGTTTTGCAAAGAATCTTATTCTTGACGGTGACTGTTCTTCCGCAGGTGAATTTCTTTTCTATCTACTTGAACAATCAGGAATAGAACTGACCGAAAAAGCTGCAATGCTGATCTATTCTGCCATAGCATCTGATACAGGTTGCTTCAAATTTGCAAATACAACACCTGAAACACACGAAGCAGCGGCAAAATTACTCAGGTACGGAATAGATATTGAAAAAATAAATAAAATACTCTTTGATGAGGCAACATTGAACTATATTCGTTTTGAATGTGAAGTCGTCAATAATATGAAAGTTTTTGACGATAAAATAGTATTTTTACCCGTAACAAAAGAACTGTCGGAAAAATACGAACTTCAGGACGGAGAAGCAAGCGGACTTGCATACCTGCTGAGAAGAATAAAAGGGGCACAGATAGGCGCAACCCTGAGAGAAACCGACGAAAAAATAAGAATATCACTCCGATCCTTCGGCGATGCAAATGTAGCTGAAATTGCCGCAAAATTAGGCGGCGGAGGGCACATAAAAGCATCCGGATGCGGAATTGTCGGAACACTCGAAGAAGCGGAAGAACTTCTGCTGAAAACAATAAAAGAAACCATCGGACAACAGGATAAATAATTATGATAATACCTATAAACAAGCCCGCGGGAATGACTTCGCATGACGTTGCCGCAAAACTTAAAAGAGCTTTCCCTGTCAAACCCAAAATCGGACATACAGGAACTCTCGACCCCATGGTAACAGGAGTACTTGTTATTCTCACAGAAAATGATACTAAACTTTCAGATATTTTACCTTCAGATAAGGCATACAAAGCGGTCATGAAGCTTGGAATCTCAACAGATACCCAGGATATTACAGGAGAAATCCTGAAGACCTCTGAAAAAAGACCTTCTTTTGGTGAAATAAAATCCGTGGCTGAAAGTTTTATCGGAACCTATGAACAAATACCTCCAATGTACAGTGCTGTAAAAAAGAACGGAGTACCGCTGTACAAACTTGCAAGAAAAGGCGAAACGGTTGAGGTTGAAGCAAAAAAAGTTTATATATATTCAATAAAAGATATTGAACTGATTGCAGACGATGAAGTTTCTTTTGAAGTGGAATGTTCAAGCGGAACCTACATCAGAACATTATGCGTTGATATAGGTGAAAAACTTGGAATCCCCTGCTGCATGAAATCTCTTGTGAGAACAAAAGCAAACGGATTTTCGTTAGAGCAAACAACCGAGCTTGAAAAAGCAATAGAACTTGCCTCAGAAATGAAGATTGAAGAAGCATCTATTCCATACGAAAAAGTATTTGAAAACCTGCCAAAGGTCGCGATTCCGGACAACGGTCTGAATTATTATATAAACGGAGGCAGGATTACGCAAAACAGATGTACGGCAGAATCCTTAAACGCTGAAACATATACAGCCTTTGATTCCAACGGAAACTTTCTTGGACTGGCAGGGCTTGCCGACGGAGAATTTTTCGGCAAATGGAAAATACAGAAATAAAGGATGAACGATTTGAGCACAACAATTCCGAAAAACAAACGAGTTATCGCCGTGGGAAATTTCGACGGTGTTCATCTCGGACACTCAAAAGTTCTTAAAACAGCATCGGAAACAGCCCAAAAAAGCGGTTTAACATCTGCGGCAATGACTTTTTATCCCTATCCGAAAGATTTCTTCTGCGGTGAGGGTACCGTAAAAAAAATAACAGATGAAAAAAATAAAACAAAGCTGATACTTCTGAATGGAATTGACGAACATATAACAGAAGAGTTCAACAACAAACTTGCTGAAATGGACTCAGATGAATTTGTTCTTATGTTAAAAAACAAATATAACTGCTCAACAATTGTTTGCGGGTCAAATTTCAGATTCGGGAAAAAAGCGGCTTATGATACCGACGATCTGAAGATATCCTGCGAAAAAGCCGGATTGGAAGCTATAATCTGCAGTTACGAAGAGGGATTCAGCTCAACAAATATCAGAGAACTCATTTCCATGGGTGAGGTTGAAAAAGCTTCAGAACTTTTAGGTCGGAGATTTGATATCCGTGGAAAAGTCCTTCACGGAAGACGTATCGGAACTGAAATAGGATTTCCAACAGTCAACCTGACATCTGAAAAAGATATGCTGCTCCCACGCTTCGGAGTATATGAAACAGTTGTGACCTGTGAAGGTAAAACATTCAAGGGGATAACAAATGTGGGGCTTGCCCCAACCGTTTCCGACGGACAATCTACAGTAAGAACAGAGACTTTTCTGCTGGATACAAATATAGATCTCTATGAAAAAGAGCTTAAAGTAGAGTTTGTAAGATTCATACGTCCGGAAAAAAAATTCAGCTCATTGGATGAACTTAAGAAACAGATCAAACACGATATTGAGGAAATCACAACATAATTTTATTGTCTTTATTGTACAAAAAACCCGGTTAAAAACAGACATTTTTCTTAATTTTAACGAATCCCTATTGCAAGTTGTACAAAAATATGATAGAATAATTGTGCTATCTGACGAAACCGATATAAATTCTTTCGTCGGCAGTTATTGAGAGGAGCAAACAGGAAAAATGTCAAGCAGAGTATTTCAAAGTGTTATTCAACAGATCAAAAACAATACAGACAGAATCATCGGGGTGGTTGACGATCAAGGCAATGTCATTGCAAGTAATGACCTCAGCCTTATAGGTCACTCATTGGGGCTTAACCTCAACGAAGCAATGTCAATGACCGATATTGCTGTAATTAACGGTTTTACATACCATGTTATCGGTTCAAAAGTTAAAATCGAATATGCTGTTTTTGTAAAAGGTTCGGACTCAATGGCAGATTCTATTGCAAATATAATGGCGGTAACATTGAGTGCACTCAAGGAAATGAATGACGAAAAAAATGACAAAGCAAACTTTGTCAAGAATGTTATGCTTGAAAATATTTTGCCCGGCGATATCTATACAAAATGTAAAGAGATCCACTTCACAGCAGAAGCTCCGAGAGTCGTAGTCCTTATAAGACTTTTGGACAGAACGGAAATTTTTGCATATGACATTATCCAGAGCCTCTTCCCTGAAAAATCCAGAGACTATGTTATCAATGTCGGAGATAACGACATAGCTCTCGTCAAGGAAGTTCGTCCGACAATTGATATAAAAGATCTTGAAAAGCTTGCACGCTCCATCGTTGATACCCTTAACAGTGAATTCTACACACGTGCAGTAATCGGTATCGGAACGATCGTTTCCACAATAAAGGAAGTTCCAAGATCTTTCAAAGAAGCCCAGATAGCTATTGAAGTAGGTAAAATTTTCGACGTTGAAAAAGTTATCATGTCATACTCAAACCTCGGTATCGGCAGACTTATTTATTATTTACCCACAACACTTTGCAACATGTTCATGAATGAAGTCTTCAAAAAAGGTTCTATCGAGTCCCTTGACCATGAAACACTTTTCACCATTCAGAAATTTTTTGAGAACAACCTCAATATTTCGGAAACATCAAGAAAACTTTTCGTACACAGAAACACTTTGGTGTACCGTCTTGAAAAGATCAGAAGACTTACAGGTCTTGACATCAAGCAGTTTGATGAAGCTATTGTATTCAAAGTAGCTCTCATGGTAAGAAAATATCTTTCATCAAATCCCACAAAATTCTGATTCAAGTGACAGAACACCGGTCTTTTAAAACTGAAAAACGGCTTGCCTTCGGGCACTTGGAGACTATAAAATGATATTATTTAAAAATGTATCCAAAGTATATAAAAACGGAACAAAAGCTTTGGACAATATAAATCTGAAAATCGAAGACGGAGAATTCGTCTTTATTACGGGGCGCTCAGGAGCAGGTAAAAGTACCATGATGCATTTATTGACCTGCGAAGATACCCCAACAGAAGGAAGACTTGAAGTAAACGGTGTTGAACCGAAAAAACTTTCACGAAGACAAATCCCAAAATACCGCAGAGGTATTGGAGTGGTTTTCCAGGACTTCCGCTTGATTCCCACAATGACAGTTTACGACAATATTGCATTTGCAATGAGAGTCGTCGGTCGCGGAGGCAGAATTATCCGCCAAAGAGTAACAAGAGCTCTCGAACTTGTAGGTCTTACCCATAAAGCAAGCGCTTACCCGGAACATCTGTCAGGTGGAGAACAACAGCGAGTCGCCCTTGCAAGAGCAATAATCAACAGCCCCAAGCTGATAATCGCAGATGAACCTACAGGTAATGTGGACCCGCAGATGTCTATTGATATTATGAAACTGCTGAACACCATAAACAAAGAAGGAATCTCCGTTGTAGTTGTAACTCACGAACAAGCACTTGTTGATGCGTTCAGGAAACGTGAAATAAGAATTGAAGACGGTAAAGTCCTCTATGATACAGGCAGACAGGTAAAAACTCAAATAAAAACAGAGAAGGAGGAAGTCTCAAATGATTGACAGCTTATTCTTTCTCATAAAATCTGCATTTAAGAACATTTTCAAAAACTGGCTTTTAACTATCGCATCGATTTCAATACTTACAGTTTGTCTTGTAGTTTTAGGAAGTGTTATGCTTATAATAGCCAATATAAACATCTTCATAGATGAGGTCGGAGACGAAAGCCAGATCGTTATATTTATTGAGGAAGATCTTTCAGTTGACGAAGTCACAAGGATAAACAATGAGCTTCATGCTATTTCTAATATTGGAAATATAAACTACAAATCGAACCAGATGATCCTTGAAGAATATATGGATTCACTCGGGGAAGATGCATGGTTATTTGAAGATCTTGAAGCTGAAACATTCAGAAACTCTTTTGTATTTAATATAAAAGACATTGAAAAATTCGACCAAACTATTTACGAAGTTGAAAAGATCGAAGGTATTGCAAAAATAAAAGAACGCAGAGATGTGGTACAGAGAATCGTTGATATAAAAGAAGTTCTCATGTTCCTTTCATTTTGGATCGTTGCCATATTCCTCATCATTTCATTGGTAATCATTACAAACTCAGTAAAGATATCCGTTTACGCAAAAAAACAGGAAATTTTCCTGATGAAATATGTAGGGGCAACCGATGCTTTTATCGAAGCACCATACTTCCTTGAAGGTATAATCATCGGACTTACAGCAGGAGTAATTGCAATTCTTTCCCAGATATATGTTTATAATCAGGTCCTTGCACCAATACTTTCAGATCTGGGATTTATCAAACCCTTGCAGATAAATTCAGTAATGTCTGTAATAATTATCGGATTTATCATCGCAGGAGCAGTTGTCGGAACAGTTGGATCCGCATACCCGGTAAAAAAATATCTTAACGTATAATTCAAAAAATTATAATGCCTCAAAGTGGGGCATTATAATGATTATAATGTCATACTGAATATTGAAAGGTCAAGTATTTATGAAGAAAAAAGGCATAAGAATCGGTACTGTTTTTTTCCTTATTGTAGCTACGATGGTCGTAACAGCAATCGGAACATACTACTATGTCAGCCAGGTAATCAATGACATAGGCAGAAACCAGCAAATGTATCAGAAATTGGATCTTATAAACTCGGTAATTTCACGTAACTATGTTTTATCAATAAATCTTGTTGACGGGTACGATGATATTATCAACGGAATAGCTTCCGGTTATATAGAAGGTCTTGGGGATGAATATTCTTATTACCTTGACGAAAAGAACTTCAAATCAGCATCTGCGGTAACATCAATTTCCAATGTAGATATTGGAATTCTGTACTCATTTGATCCTGCAACGGGAGGAATCAAAGTTGATCATCCCAAAGAGGGTTCCCCTGCAGAACTTGCAGGAATTGAAAAAGGAGACATTATTCTCAGCATAAACGGAACAAACGTTACTGAAGACGGATACAGAAGGGCTGCAGCAAAACTTTCAGGAGAATCCGGTTCAAAAGTTACCCTCTCAGTACTCAAAGCCTCAAACTCTGAGCTTGCAACAGTTGAAATAACAAGAATGGAATATGTTCCACAGACTGTTTCCCACAGAATAATTGAAAACGGTATCGGATATATTTATATAAACGAATTCGATAAAACAACCCTTTCATCTTTCAACGCAGCGGTTGATCAGTTGACAGCAAAAGGTGCAAAAGGAATTGTAATTGATGTCAGAAACAACAGTATCGGAGATTTTGCCTCTGTCGTAGATGTTCTTGACAGAATAATGCCATCCGGTATCATAGTTTCAGTCAGAGAACAGAGTTCTGATACTCCGACAAGATATTTCTCGGACGATACAAATCTGATGATTCCATTGACTGTTATTCAGAACGGAAAGACAGCAGGCGTTGCGGAAGTTTTTTCAGCTGCGCTCAGAGACACTGAAAAGGCTGTGGTTGTAGGAACGCTGTCAAAAGGTGTAGGTGTAGGTCAGCGAGACATTCCCCTTTCCGACGGAACAGCTATCAGACTTTCAGCATATGAATATGTAACTCCCGCAGGAGAAAGATTCAACGGTGTCGGAATTACTCCAAACATAATAGTACAGCTTGATGAAGAGAAAGAGGATCTGTTCCCCAATCTTCCCGAAGAAGAAGATGTTCAGCTTCAAATGGCTGTAGACCAGCTGAAATCAATGCTCGGTATACAGGACTAAAATAATTAACGCTTGAAAGGCACGGTCTTTATTTTGAAGAAAACAATACAAACGATTACGATCACAGCAATTATAACAGCAATTATCTGTGCGGTAGTCTTCCCTATGTTTATGCCTAAAACTATAGGCGAATTATCTGAGGAAGACTCAGCATTCCTCCAAAAGTTTCACGAACTGAAATCATTTATCGATGAATATGCAATCTACGATTTTGACGAGCAGTACGCAAAGGACACAGCACATCTTTATTACATGACAGGACTTAAAGACGATGCGTTTGCTTACTACTTCACAAAAGATGAACTTCAGACATACAACACCGAAAGTCAGGGATCTTTTATGGGTATAGGCATAAATGTCATGACCCAGACAGAAATTCTTGAAAAAGGACTTTTCATTTATAGGGTTGTTGGAGGCTCTCCTGCAGAAGCTGCAGGTCTGATGACGGGAGACTTTATCATTGAAGCTGACGGAACATCCTTCATCGATTATCCTTATGCAGATGCAGTAGATATTCTTCTCGGAGAAGAAGGAACAACCGTAGAATTGAAGGTAAGCAGAAACGGTGAAGAAAAAACATTCAGCATCGTAAGAACTGCTTTTGAGCAGAGAAACGTTGAATATAATATTTACGACAATCTCGGTTACATCAGAATCTATCAGTTCTCGGAAAACGCAGATGAACAATTTCTGGCAGCGCTGAATACTCTCTTAGCAAAAGGCGTTGAAGGAATCATCTATGACGTAAGAAACAATCCAGGCGGAGAATTGCAGACAGTATGCAATATTATAGATATGCTCATCCCCGAAAAGGAAGAAATAATCGTTATAGAATATAAAAACGATGAAGAAATCATCTATTCATCCAAAAACAGAATCACAGATATTCCCCACGTCGTACTTATGAATAACGATTCTGCAAGCGGCAGTGAATTATTCTCATCCTCACTGAGAGATATCCTCGGAACAAAACTTATAGGCGAAAGATCTTTCGGTAAAGGTGTAGGACAGACAACATGGCCTCTTCACGACGGTTCAGGCATTAAGATAACAACATTCAAGTATCTTACAAAGAGCAGGACAGACTACAATAAGAGCGGTCTTATCCCTGACTATGAAGTAAAACTTGACAGTAAATGGGATATGGAATATTACTCAATGACTTTTGAAGACGATATCCAGCTTCAGAAAGCAATTTCCGTACTCAACCAGGAACTCGGTAAATAAAAAAATTGAAATATAAATTGATTAAGGAGATAAATAAAATGAGCTCAAAGATAGTATTAACGGTAGAAGGTCTTAAAAATCTTGAAGACGAACTTCGTTACCTTAAAACAGAAAAAAGAAATGAAATCGCAGAAAAAATCAAAGAAGCAAGAGATTTCGGTGACCTTTCGGAAAACAGTGAATATGACGCAGCACAGAACGAACTCGCAATTTCCGAAGCACGTATCAGAGACATCGAAGAACAGATCAAAAACGCTGTTGTCATAGATGCAAACGAACTTTCAACAGATCATATCGGTGTAGGTACTGCAGTTCTTCTTCTCGACTGCGAATTCCCTGAAGATGAACCCATCAAATACACAATTGTCAGCAGAACAGAATCCAACCCCGCAGAGTATAAAATTTCAGACCAGAGCCCCATGGGAATGGCTCTTATCGGAAAGAAAAAGGGCGATACAGTTACAGTAAATGCCCCCGGAGGAGACTTCGACTATAAAGTACTTGAAATTGAACTTGCATAAAAGATAAAAATTAAGGAGATAAAACAATGGCAGATGAAAATGTAGTAATTGCAGCCGAAGAAGCATCTTCGGAAGTAAATCTCAGCGAACAGATGAAGATCCGTCGCGAAAAACTTGCCGCAGCTCAGAAAGCGGGCAAAAACCCCTATGAAATCGTTTCTTTTGACGTAACATCATACAGTGAAGATATCAGAAATAATTTTGAAGAACTCGAAGGCTCCGAAGTAAACATCGCCGGCCGTATGATGAGCAGAAGAGATATGGGTAAAGCTAACTTTATTGATATCGCAGACGCAAAAGGCAGAATCCAGGTATACATCAGAAAAGATGATGTGGGTGATGAAGTTTTCGCAGACTATAAAACATGGGATATCGGTGATATCGTAGGTCTTACAGGTAAAGTTTTCAGAACACGCAGAGGTGAAATTTCTGTTCATACAACAGCTATCACGCTTCTTTCCAAATCACTCATTCCCCTTCCCGAAAAATTCCACGGTCTCAAAGATACCGACCTCAGATTCAGACAGAGATATGTTGACCTGATAATGAACCCCGATGTAAAGAAAAACTTCATTATCCGTGCTCAGTTCATTAAATTCATGAGAAAATATCTCGACGACATGAACTATATCGAAGTTGAAACTCCCGTACTTAACACTATCGCAGGCGGTGCGTCTGCACGTCCCTTCGTAACTCACCACAATACACTTGACCTTAATATGTATATGCGTATCGCAACAGAGCTTCCCCTTAAGCGTCTTATAGTTGGCGGTATGGACAGAGTTTACGAAATCGGCAGAATCTTCAGAAACGAAGGTATGGACCCCAAACACAATCCTGAATTCACATCCATAGAACTCTACCAGGCATATGCAGATTTCCACGACATGATGGACATTGCGGAAGGAATCATTGCAGGAGCTGCAAAAGAGATCCATGGCACATATGAAATCGAATGGATGGGAGAAAAGATCGACCTTACACCCGGTTGGAGAAGACTCACAATGGTTGATGCTGTCAAAGAATACGTAGGTATTGACTTCAACGCTATAACAGACGATGCTGAAGCAGTTGCAGCAGCAAAGAATATCGGTGTTGAACTTGCAGAAACAGCTGATAAAACATGGGGTAACGCACTTTACGCATGCTTCGATCAGAGAGTTGAAGAAAAACTTATTCAGCCCACATTTATCACGATGTACCCGGTTGAGGTATCTCCCCTTACAAAAGCAAGTCCCGCAGATCCCAGACTTACAGAGCGTTTTGAACTCTTCGTATGCCACAGCGAACTTGCAAACGCATATTCAGAACTTAACGACCCCATCGTTCAGAGAGAACGTTTCATGAAACAGCTCGAACTCCGTGACAGAGGCGACGATGAGGCTGAAATGCTCGACGAAGACTTCCTCACAGCGATGGAATACGGTATGCCTCCCACAGGCGGTATGGGTATCGGTGTTGACAGAGTTGTAATGATGCTCACAAACAACGACACTATCAGAGAAGTTCTTCTCTTCCCCACAATGAAACCCCTTGACAATAAATAATTAAAAACAAATACATTATACCGAAGCGGAGCTTTCGACGGGAACGGGATAAAAACCTACTTCGGTCGAAGGCTCCTTTCCGGCAAAATCATAAAGAACAAATGTCCTGCGTGAAAAATCACGCTAACCGAAACATGGAAAAAGGCGTGCCGCAGCCAAAATAAAAAGCGGTACTACGGCACATATCTGAAACCTTTATCAGCCGCTATTGAAGATTTCAATTTATTTCTGTGCCGGCGATTCAGCGGCAGAATGGAGATTAACATGGATAAATGGAAAGAACGAGAAGCTGACAGATACTCACACGACAAATGGTATGAAAATATTTGGTATCACCATAAATTCCATATTATTATAGGTGTGGTTGTGGTTTTATTTCTCGCTGTTATGATATATTCATCGAATATGAAAGATCCTTCAGACATGTATATCTTTTTCCTGACAGAATCTCCAGAAGTTTATACAGAAAAAGAAGATACCTTAACCGAAATACTCACCGAATACGCCAAAGACAAAAACGGTGACGGTGAAATAAATATTCAAATACACAACATCTATATCGGAGAAGAATTTGACGCTACAAATGTTTTCAAAAACAAAGAATTCCTTATGACATCCCTCCGTGCCGGGGATTGTATGCTCGTTATCTCAGAAGATTACGGTGCTCAGTTCTTACTGGACGGTGAAGTCTGTTCGGATCTTTCAAAAGTTTTCCCTGAACTCACAGACGAAAACTATGCATACGACGGAACAATGTGGGATTGGACAAATTCTGATTTCTGGAATGAACATACAGACTTCAACAGAACTTTCGGAGAAATTCCTTTGTTTTTCGGCTTAAGAACCTTTGAAGGAACCATTGCCGAAACAACAGATCACGCAAAAGAAAACTACAAGGTGGCAAAAGATCTCCTGGAAGCAATAATCACAAATACTAAACCTGAATAATATCGGACTTTACGGGGAATAATACACACATCTGTTAACAAGGAAGTGTATTGTTTGAAAAAGCTGAAAGCTGTAATTTTAGCAGGCGGTGAAGGAACAAGACTACGTCCTCTGACCTGCGAATTACCAAAACCCCTCGCCCCCATATGCGGAAGTCCTTGCATATATTATATTTTAAACTTATTGAAAACACACGGTACTGACGAAGCTTGCATCACATTGCAGTATAAAGGAGAAGAAATTTCTCATGCAATCAAGAACGTCACGGAAATGAATATTCATTGCATAACAGAAAACGATCCGTTGGGAACAGCAGGATCGGTCGCAAACTGCAAGGAGTTTATTGACGATGATTTCTTTGTAATTTGCGGAGACTGTATCTGCGATTTTGATCTGACAAAAGCTGCGAAATTCCATTCCGACCACGGAGGAATCGCGACTTTAATACTGACAAAAGTCAAAGACCCTCTTGAGTACGGTGTAGTGGTAACAAATGAAGATCATAAAATCACAAGATTTATTGAAAAACCCGCATGGTCAAGAGCTTACAGCAATACGGTAAACACAGGAATATATATTTTTTCAAAAAAGATTTTTGATTATATTCCGGGAAATCAGCCTTGTGACTTTTCAAAAGATATTTTCCCCCAACTCATGGAAAAAGGGTTGGACATCTACGGTTATACCGCAGACGGATATTGGTGTGATATCGGAAACATTCCTGCATATATGAAATGCAACAAAGATGTTTTGGACGGAAAATTCAACTTCACACCGAAAATTAAAATTCTGGAACAACACAATACCATTAAAACCTCCCGAACAGACGTGGAAGAACCTGTTTTTATCGGACAGAATGTTTCTGCGGAACAAGCAACAATAGGACCGTATTCTATTATCGGAAATAACTGTATCCTCGGAAAAAATGTAAAGATCGAAAACAGTATTTTACTCGACGGTGTAAAAATGGAAGACGGATCATCTGCAAGAGGATGTATTCTCTGCGAGAACGTAACACTGAAAAAAAATGTTTCGATTGGAGAACAAAGCGTTATAGGCTTCGGTTCTGAAATAAAAAACAATGTTATTGTCAGTGCAGGCTCGAAAATATATCCGAAAAGTATTATTCCGGAAAATTCTTTTATAAAACAAAACGTTTTCGACAGAACAAACACCATAGACATCGAAAACGGAAAAATAAGTATCACATTCAATTCAAATTCGGATACATCCCAACTCGTTAAAATAGGAACTGCGTTTGCCTCTGTTATAAAAAACGATATTGCAGTAGGTGTTGAAGTTTCTAAAAATCAAAAGACTCTAATGGCTGCGGTAATGGCTCTTTGCAGCGGAATAATATCTTCAGCTTCAAACACTTTTGATTTGGGTGAATGCGACTTCAATATATTTTCTTACGCAATCAGAGAATACGGGTTCAACGGCGGAATTCACATTGGATTTGAAAATGATACCGCAACCCTTACTCTTCTGGAAAAAGACGGGCTGCCTTTTGGCAGAGATAAGGAACGAAAATTTGAATCAACATTGAATTCAGGAGAAAATATTACAGTTAAAGACGGTGAATTCCGAACCTTCAAGGGCTTTGAAAAGGTATACGAAAATAATTATCTCAGAAGATTTGAAACGTCGGAACCTGTTTATGCATTTGTATCAGCGCCTGAATTTATTTCAAAAAAAATAAATATCCGATCTAAAAAAGAAAACAGCGAATATATTTACGTAATGCCTCAAAGGTTAATAGTCCAGACAAACAACAGAGAGGCTTATGATGATGATCTTATAAAATGCGTTACAGCATTCTGTTGCGGAATGAACGAAAGTGAGGTTTTCATACCGTACAGCTATCCTGCGGCTATAGACTATGTCGCAAAAAAATACGGTTTCCGATGCACAAGGCTTACTCTGGAAGATAAAGAGAGATCTAAGCTTTGCAAAATGACGGACACTTACTATCGAGCACTCTGCTTGTTGAATTTCATGGCGAAACACGGAGTAACCTTTGCGGAAATAGCTAAAAACATGCCGATTTTTACGTCACGCCGAAGGGAGATAGAAGTTTCTGCGGACAAAGCAGAAATAATGCAGACTTTATCCTCCGTAAACGGCAGAGAACTCGTGGAAGGCATAAGAATCCGGGAAAAAGTCGGAACTGTTCATATAATACCTCAAAAACTAAGAAACGCATTCACTATCTGTGCAGAATCGGAAGACGCGGAAACTGCAGCAGAGCTATGCGATTTTTACGCAAAAAAACTTAAAAAATAACCATGACCATTTGTGTTCCGAAAGTGCGGAGCACCCTACATATAAAAAAAACAGACCAAGGAGGTCCTGTATTTGAAAAAAATAGAAAAAATAAGAATAGTCCCGTTGGGGGGACTTAATGAGATAGGCAAAAATCTCACCCTTGTGGAATGCGGTAAGGATATTATTGCGCTTGACTGCGGTATGTCATTTCCGGATGACGACATGCCCGGTATAGACTATGTAATACCTGACATGCAGTATATCGTAAAAAACAAAGACAGATTCAGAGCGATCTTTATCACTCACGGTCACGAAGACCATATAGGAGCAATCCCATATCTTTTGAAAAGCATAAATGTTCCCATTTACGGTACAAAAATGACATTGGGAATTATTTACAATAAGCTCAAAGAATTCGGTCTTGAAAGAACAGCTGAACTTATCGAAGTTCCGGCAGGAGCAACCGTAAGTCTTGACTGTCTCGATGTCGAATTCATTCACGTAAACCACTCCATTGCAGATGCGGTTGCGCTTGCTCTTCATACTCCTCGCGGAGTTATTCTCGATATGGGAGACTTCAAAATAGACTCAACGCCCATTCAGGGAGATATGATCGACCTTGCAAGACTTGGTGAATTGGGAAAAGAAGGCGTTACATGTCTTCTTATGGAATCAACAAATGTGGAACGTCCCGGATATGCAATGAGCGAAGAAAAGGTTCACGGCTCTTTGGAAAACATATTCAGAAAAGCTTCCGAACAACGAATCATCGTTGCGACTTTTGCCTCCAATGTTCACAGAGTTCAGTCCATAATCGACACGGCAAGCAAATTCGGAAGAAAAGTAGCGGTCAGCGGAAGAAGCATGATCACAGTTCTTGAAGTTGCAAGCCAGCTGGGTTACATGAATATTCCTGAAAATGTTCTTATAGATATCGATATGGTAAACGTTCTGCCTCCGGAAAAGGTAGTAATAATTACCACAGGAAGTCAGGGAGAACCGATGTCAGCTCTTTACAGAATGGCATATTCTGACCATAAAGTCGTCGAAATAAACAATCATGACCTGGTTATTATTTCGGCAACAGCAATTCCCGGAAACGAAAAAATGGTAAATAAAGTCGTAAATGAACTTTACCGTTCAGGGGCTGAAGTTGTTAACGATGCAATTTCAGAAGTCCATGTTTCAGGGCATGCATGTCAGGAAGAATTGAAGCAGATTTTCGCATTGACGAAACCCAAATATTTCATTCCCGTTCACGGAGAATACAGACATCTCAAAAAACATGCAAGACTTGCGATGTCTATGGGTATTCCGGAAAATAATATAATCGTGGGCGATATCGGTGATATAATCGAGATTACAGAAGAAAAAATCGAAATCGTTGGCTCTGTACCTGCGGGAAGAGTTCTTGTGGACGGTCTCGGTGTAGGAGATGTTGGAAATATCGTTCTTCGCGACAGAATGCATCTTTCTCAGGACGGTCTTATCATTGCAGTTGCAATAGTGGATGACGAAACAAGATATCTTACAACTGAGCCCGAAATAATTTCAAGAGGTTTTGTATACACAAAGGAAAACGAAGAACTTCATAAAGCTCTTATAAAAATAACAGAAGAAACTGTTCTGAAAGAGGCAACAAGATCTCACTCCGCAGATTGGGAATACAGTGCCAAAACAGCACTTAAAGATACGCTTACAAAATATGTCTATGAACAGACAAAGCGCAAACCAATGATACTTCCCGTCGTAAAAACCATATACTGATAAGGAATCCTTATAACGAAAGGACCTGAATAATCATGATAAACTCAATTAACGATGTTAAGAACAAAAAAATAGCAGTAATCGGCTTCGGAGTAAGCCACCGCCCACTTGTAAAACTTTTGGTTGAAAAGGGTGCGAAAGTTACAGTCAGGGATAAAAAATCCGTTGAAGAATTAGGCGAAGAAGCAGCAGCTCTCGCAGAAAAAGTCGAATTCATCACAGGAGAAAAATACCTTGAAAATATCACAGGAGATATCGTATTCAAAACTCCGGGAATGAGAAACGATAAACCTGAATTTGCAGAAGCGATAAAAAACGGTAGCGAGCTGATATCCGAAATGGAACTGTTTTTCAGACTTTGCCCCTGCAAGATATTTGCGGTTACGGGCAGCGAAGGAAAAACAACATCAACTACACTCATTTACAACTTTCTGAAAGCACAGGGATATACCTGCCATTTGGGAGGAAATATCGGAAAGCCGCTTCTTCCCGAAATTGAATGCATAAAAGCAGATGATTTTGCAGTCGTTGAACTTTCCTCTTTCCAGCTCAATGATATGACTCAAAGCGGAAATATTTCGGTAATAACAAACATAACACCAAACCATCTGGATTGGCACACCTCAATGGACGAATACATTGAAGCAAAGAAAAACATATTCAAACATCAGGATAAAAACGGGGTTCTGATCGCTAATAAAGACGATGAAACAGCCCTTTCCTGTGCAAAAGAAGCACTTGGCGAAGTCAGATATTTTTCATTCAGAGGGAAAACCGAAAACGGAGTATACATGGACGAAAACGGTGATATAATTTCGACTCTTGGCGAAAAAAAGGTCGTTATTATGAACCGCAAGGACATCAAGCTCCCCGGAGACCACAATGTTCAGAACTACATGACGGCAGCCGCAGCAGTTCACGGATATGTTGAAAACGAAACTATCAAAAAAATAGCCAAAGAATTCGGTGGGGTTGAACACCGAATGGAATTCGTAAGAGAATTTGAAGGCGTTCGATACTATAACGACAGTATTGCGACGACCCCGACAAGAACTATAGCAGGACTTAAAGCACAGACACAAAAGATAATTATAATCGCAGGGGGTTACGATAAAAATCTCGACTACTCTCCCCTTGCACCATACCTTGCAAAACATGTAAAACATATTGTTCTTTGCGGTGCTACAAAAAATAAGATCAAAAATGCACTGCTTGAATGCAAGGACTATGATCCCAAAGACTTGACAATGGAAGAAACCGAAGATTTCAAATCTGCAATTTATGCGGCAAGAAAGGCTGCAAAAGCGGGAGATATAGTATACTTCTCCCCTGCAAGCGCAAGCTTCGATATGTTCCCGAACTTTGAGGTCAAAGGCAGATTTTACAAAGACACGGTAAATAATTTTAAGGAGAACGAATAATGGTAGCATCATTCAAAGAGCTTTCTGAAATTCTCTCCGTTGAATCCGAATGCGGAAATGAAAGAGCTTTTGCTGAAATGATGGCAGAAAAGCTTTTGGAATTCACGGATAAAGAAAATATTGAAATCGACAGACTAAACAATGTGATCGCATACATAGGCGACAGATCAAAACCTACAGTAATGCTTTCTGCCCATCAGGACGAACTTTCACTCATCGTTACAAATATCGAAGATAACGGATTTTTGAGAGTATTGAATATCGGTGGAACAGACAGAAGAACGCTTCTTTCAGGAGAAGGAATGCTGAAAGTAAAAGCTGAAAATGAAAAGGGCTATGAGCTTCTTCCTGTTATTTTCTGCAATACTCCCCCACATCTTCTTACAGCCGGAAGCGCAAACAAAATACCCGAATATAAAGAGCTTTTCGTTGATACAGGACTTCCTGCTGAAGTCGTAAAGCAAAAGGTAAGACCTTCCGACAGAATTTATATCCAAGCGCCCATAACAGAACTTATAAACAACAGAATTGCAGCTAAAGCACTTGATAACAAAATCTGTGTTTACGCTATAATGACTGCTCTGAAAAAACTTAAAATGGCAATCAAACACAACGAACTTGATGTTTGTATCGCAATCCTCTTTGCTTCACAGGAAGAGGTAGGCTCAAGAGGTGCTTGTGTCGGTACATATAATATAAACCCCGATGAAGCAATTATTCTGGATGTTACTTTTGCAAAACAGCCCGGAGTTTCAGACAGCGCTGAAATGGGAAAAGGTGCAGTAATCGAATACTCAACAATTTTTGATAAACAACTCACAAATAAAATCAAAAAAGCCGCAGACAGCAAAAAACTTCAGTATCAGCTTTGGGCTGAAGGTGTAAATCTCGGCACAGATGCTGATATGGTTCAGACAATGAGATGCGGTGTAAAAACAACTTTGGTTTCAGTTCCCATCAGAAATATGCATACGCCTGTTGAGGTTGCAGATCTGTCAGACGTGGAAAGTGCCGCAGATATAGTAGCTGCATACATTGAAACTTACTTGAAGGAGGACGTAAAATAATGAATGAAATTCTTAAAACCCTCTGTATGAAAAACGGCCTCAGCGGTGATGAAACAGATGTAAGAGACTACATAAAAGAACTCATCACACCGTACTGCAAGGAAGTGATCGTAGATAATCTCGGAAACCTTATTGCATATAAAGAAGGTAAAAAGACTCCTGATCATACAATTATGTATGACGCACACACAGACGAAACAGGTTATTACGTAAAAAAAATCGGAGAAGACGGTCTTCTTTATTTTGATTCAATCGGTGTAACTGCCGCAGTAACTCCGGGTAAAACAGTTACAGTAAAAGGAACATCAAGCGGTGAACCTAAGTTCATAGACGGTGTTATAGGTCTCACTCCGATACACATGACAAATGCTGAAAACAGAAGCAAAGTTCCCAAAATCTCTGAAATGTGCATTGATATCGGAGCGAAAAACAGAGAAGACGCTGAAAAATATGTAAGCATCTCCGACAGTGTTTATTTCAAGAGTGAAGCAGGTCAGTTCGGAAATTTCATCAAGGCGAAAGCTCTTGACGACAGGATCGGATGCTATGTACTCATAAAAATGATAATGAGCGAGCTTGAAAACAGCGCATGGTTCTCATTCTCCGTACAGGAAGAAGTTGGCTGTCGAGGAACTCAGGCAGCTGCATACAGAATCAAACCGGATTACGCTGTCATCGTAGAAGGAACAACAGCGGCAGACATCGGAAATGTCAAAGATACACGTCAGGTCTGCCATGTCGGAGAAGGAGTTGCTCTTTCATTTGCCGACAGCAGAACAGTATACGACCCTGAATATATAAGAAAAGTAGCTGAAGCTGCAGACAAAGAAAATGTTAAATGGCAGCCCAAAACATATGTTTCAGGCGGCAATGATGCGGGAAACATCGAAAGAACCGCATCCGGAACAAAGGTTTGCACACTTTCAGTTCCCGTAAGATATCTTCATTCGAGAATTTCAGTTGCTTCGGAAGAAGATATTGAATCGGCATTTAACTTCTGCAAAGCCATTGATAAAAATTGCTTCTAACAGGCAAGGAAAGGTTTTACTATTATGGAATTTACAAATATAATGAAAAAACTCAACGGATTCATTTCTCCCTCCGCAAATGAAAAGCAGCTTCTTTGCTGTGTTAAAGAAATGATCTCTGAATACATACCCGAAGAAGATATTAAATTTGACACTCTTGGAAATCTCATTGCTGTAATGGGTAAAGGTTGCGGCAAGAAAGTAATGTTCTCTGCCCACGCAGATACTATCGGTGTTATCGCACACAATATTGACGAAAAAGGATTCGTTAAAGTTTCCCCGCTCGGAGGACTTAATCCTAAGACACTTTCAGGCAGACATATCCGCTTCACAAACGGAGTAAACGGTCTTATGAACTTTGAAGACGGAACTCTTGAAATGGGTAAAGCATATATCGATATCGGCGCTAAAAACAGAGAAGAAGCAATAAAAATGCTCCCTCTCGGAACAGCAGGCTCTGTTGTTGGAGAAGTTTTTGAAATGGGAACAGAAGAAGACAAAAGAATAGTTTCTCCATTCCTCGATGACCGAATTGCAGTTGCGATCCAGATCGAAGCAATAAAGAAACTCTATGAAGAAAAAACAGAGCTCAAAAATGAAGTCTATTTCGTATTTTCCGTTCAGGAAGAACTGGGAATCAGAGGAGCTAAAACAGCAGCATACGGAATCGACCCCGATTACGGTATTGCAATTGACGTAACAGGTACAGGAGACACACCAAAGAACGATGCTCTCAACATGAAACTGGGCGAAGGTGCTGCAATTAAAATCAAAGACCAGAGCGTTGTCTGCCACAAAGAAATGGTTGATTTCCTTGTAGACACCGCTGAAAAACATGAAATCAAATATCAATACGATATTCTTCCCTATGGAGGAACAGACGCAGGTGCAATACATCTTACAAAATGCGGCGTTTATTCCGGAGGAATTTCGATTGCAACAAGATACATTCATATGCCGACAGAATCAGTCTCAATCAACGATTGCAAAGACTGTGTTGAACTTATCTGCGCAGTTATAAAAGAAGGGTTCACTTTCGGTAACTGATATGATACTTGACGAACTGAAAGATTTTCTTGATAAAAACACTTCGGATTATGCAGCAATCGAACTTGAAGAACCATTCAAAGGATATAAATACGTTATTTCTATGGTTATTCAGCTTTCCGATGGCGTAATTTCTGAAATAGACGGAGCGCCAACCCATACGTACTTTCACCACTATCGTTCCGTAAACAGACTTCTCGATGACGCTGCACATAAAACAGGGGCAATACTGCAAAGAAACGGTTTTGATTTCTATCCCATTGCAGCATCTCAGTCTGTCAACGATAAAAAAGACAAGCGAAGCGAAATGACACCCACATTTGCGGGCATTTATTCCCATAAGAAAGCAGCATGCCTTTGCGGTTTGGGAGAGATGGGACGGAACAATCTGTTTATTCACAGGAAGTTCGGCGCAGCTGTAAGACTTTCAACTGTTTTCACAAACTGCCCGGAAGTTTTGAACCTGAAAAGCAATATTTCAAATGAAACAAAATGTTTTTCCTGTGATAACTGCGGTCTTTGCATAAAAGAATGTCCTGCAGGTGCAATAACAGCCCAAGGATTTGACCCGAAGAAATGCAGTGACTACATGAAAAACGCATTTCAGCATATCGGAAGAGGTGCCGTATGCGGTGTGTGTATAAAAGCGTGCATGAAAAAGGCAGAAATCCGAACAAAATAAAGAAGTTTTCCAGACCTATTGACAATTTTAATTTTAGGTGGTATAATATACCTACCAAAAAGGTATGATTTACCTTGAACGGTACTATACAAAAATAAAAGGACTTGAATATACATGAGAATATATGCAGACAACGCTGCTACCACAAAGGTAGACAAGCGAGTTCTTGACAAAATGATGCCTTTCTTCTGCGATATGTACGGAAACCCCAGCAGCGTACACTCCGCAGGTCAGGAAGTCAAAGCAGCTATCGATGAAGCAAGACAGAAAGTCGCTGATGCTATCGGCTGCGAAAGCAAAGAAATTTATTTCACAGCAGGGGGTTCAGAAGCAGACAACTGGGCAATCAAAGGTGTTGCAAAAAAATATGCTTCAAAAGGTAAACATATCATCTCAACAAAAATAGAACATCATGCGGTACTTCACACACTTGATGCACTTAAAAAAGACGGTTACGAAATAACCCTTCTCGATGTTGACAGCGAAGGTTTTGTTGATCTTGAAGAGCTCGAAAAAGCTATCCGCCCCGACACTATCCTTATTACGGTAATGTTTGCAAACAACGAAACAGGCGTTATCGAACCCATAGCTGAAATCGGAAAAATCGCAAAAGAGCACAAGGTTCTTTTCCATACAGATGCGGTTCAGGCAGTAGGTCATGTTCCCGTAAATGTTAAAGAAATGAATATCGACCTCCTTTCAATGTCCGCCCACAAATTCAATGCTCCCAAAGGAATCGGTGCGCTTTACGCAAGAAAAGGAATCATTCTTCCAAATCTTATCGACGGTGGCGGTCAGGAAAAAGGCAGACGTGCCGGAACAGAAAATACAGCCGCAATTATCGGTATGGGCGAAGCTATCAAAATTGCAGTTGAAAATATGGAAGAGGAAAGCAAAAAAGTTACCTACCTCAGAGATAAACTTCTTAACGGTCTTATGGAAAAAATTCCGGAATGCAAGCAGAATACGCCCAAATCGGACAAGCGTCTTCCCGGTATTGCAAATCTCAGCCTCAGATATATAGAAGGAGAATCGATCCTTCTCATGATGGATATCAAAGGAATTTGCGCTTCTTCAGGTTCAGCTTGTACCTCAGGTTCTCTTGACCCTTCCCATGTTCTTCTTGCTTTGGGTCTTGACCACGGAACAGCTCACGGATCTGTAAGATTCAGCCTTGACAGATTCAACACTGAAGAGGAAGTTGATTATATTCTCGAAGAACTCCCCAAGATTGCGGAAAAACTGAGAGAAATGTCTCCCCTTTGGAACAAAAGATAATTCAACAACGAAAGGAAAAACATATCATGTACAGCGATAAAGTAATGGATCACTTCACAAATCCCCGCAACGTAGGTGAAATTCCCGACGCTGATGGTGTCGGAGAAGTTGGCAACGAAAAATGCGGAGATATCATGAGAATCTATCTCAAAATAGATAACAATGTAATTACAGATGTTAAGTTCAAAACTTACGGATGCGGTGCTGCGGTTGCAACATCTTCAATGGCTACAGAACTTATTAAAGGAAAGCCCCTTGAAGAAGCTCTCAAGCTTACAAACAAAGCAGTTGTTGAAGCTCTTGACGGACTTCCCGCAGTAAAAATTCACTGCTCAGTGCTTGCTGAAGAGGCTATAAAAACAGCTATTGCTGACTACCTGACAAAGAAAGGTCTTGACCCGAAACTCTTTGGAATAGACCTCAAAGCTTGTACAGGTTGCTGTGACAGTTGTCATGAA
The DNA here is from genome assembly GCA_045637625.1 of Eubacteriales bacterium. Classification (GTDB taxonomy): domain Bacteria; phylum Bacillota; class Clostridia; order Oscillospirales; family UBA644; genus HGM12619. The sequence goes on along the minus strand of JAZTZU010000070.1, from coordinate 62,032 downwards.
TAAAAGTGTAATTCTCGGAATGAGTGGCGGCGTAGACAGTTCTTACGCCGCTTCTCTCCTAAAAGATCAGGGTTATGAAGTAATCGGTGCATATTGCATAATGCATGAGTTTGCGGAAGAAGGGCTTGCAGATGCAAAAAAAGTAGCGGAAAGCCTTAAAGTGCAACTGCATACGATAGATCTGACATCAGAATTCGACAAAAAGATAAAGACATATTTTACAGAGTCTTATTCAAGTGCAAAAACGCCAAACCCATGCATAGTCTGTAATCCTACGGTAAAATTTAAATCTCTTTGCGATCTTGCCGATAAATTAGGCGCAGATAAAATCGCAACAGGGCATTACGCAGGAACGGGATTTGACGAAACCACAAACAGATTTTTCATAAAAAAAGCTTCATACAAAGACCAAAGCTATATGCTCTGCCGTCTGACTCAGGAGCAAATATCACGTGTACTGTTTCCTCTTTACGGAACAGAAAAAGACGATAACAGAAAAGCTGCGGCTCTAAGCGGCATTCCGCTTTCAGATAAGCCTGACAGCCAGGAAATCTGCTTTATTCCCGATAAAGATTACGCCAAATTTATTGAAGACCGAATCGGAAAATTTCCCGAAGGAGAATTCTGGATGGAAGATGAAGATAAGGTTGTCGGAATCCACAAGGGATTGATACATTACACAATAGGTCAGCGAAAAAATTTGGGCATCGCTTTAGGGGAAAGAATTTACGTAAAAGGGTTTGATATCCCGAAAAACCGTGTAATTCTCAGCAGAAAAGATGTTACTGACAATACGGGACTCATATGTTCTGATATAGTTTTCCAGGCTCTTGATCCCTCCGCGGAAAATTTCTCTTCCGATGTCAAGATACGCTATGCCCACAAAGGAGCAGCCTCAGTATCAGTTATCTCTGACGGAAAAATCAGAACAGAATTCTGCGAAAAACAGCGCGCTGTCACAGCAGGACAATACGCCGTATACTACAACGAAGACAAGCTCCTCTGTGCAGGAGAAATAATAAACAACATATAACGAAAGGTTGATAAATCATGATAAAGTATAAAAGCGAAATGCGTTCCGAAGAACGTCCCAATATGAGAGGCGGAAACGGAACAGTCAAAATCACACATGCACTTGAAAAAGAGGAAATAAACGGTCCGATGAGACTCTGTGCAACCCTGACACTTGAACCCGGTGCATCAATCGGCGAACATATTCATGAGCATGAAGATGAAATTTTCTACATAGTTTCAGGTACTGCAAAAGTCGTTGACAACGGCGTGGAAAAAGTAGTATATGCAGGAGATTCCATCATTACAGGAAATGGCGGCAGCCACAGCATCGAAAATATTGGCATAGATAATCTCGTTGTTTTTGCAGCTATCGTTACATACTAAAAAATAATTTAATTTATTTGTGGGAAAACCTTATTTTTACGAAAAAATAAGGTTTTCCCACACCTTTTCCAACAAAACCGAATTTATGAACGTTAGCTATTTAGTCATTTATAACCGCCTAAACTCGCTTTTCTTTTTGAAAAGGTTTAAGGGAAAACTTTTGCTTTTCACGCGAAAAGAAAAAGTTTTCCCTTAGCAACACAATATAAATATTATTACTTCTTTCTTGAAATGAACCAATCAAAAGTCGGTTTTTCAAGGTATGCTCTGCACCAGCTGCCGTGCCCCTCATGTTCATAAAGAGTAGCATGGCAGTCCGAAGCATTTACCGCTTCAAGAGCTTTTTTCATTGCGTGAAAACTGTCTGACGGAACAACAGGATCGTCATCGCTGTGGAAAAACCATACAGGTATATCCTTAATAATATCTGCCATATCAGGATCTGCGCCACCACAAACAGGTATTGCCGCCGCAAGCAGATCGGGTTGATACATCATAGTGAACCATGTAGCAAAACCACCCATTGAAAGACCCGTCATAAGGATCCTGTCCTTGTCAACGCTGTATTTTTCAAAAATAACATTATCCAGAAGATCATAGAATAAAGTCATCGGAACAGACAGCTGGCATGAAGGACAATATTCATAAACACTGTGAGACCAATCCTGTTCCACCCAACGATGATCGGGATGACACTGCGGAGCAATGAGTATAAACTCATCTTTCAATTTATCATCATTTACAACATAATAAAAATCACGGTTTGCCTCCACTGCATGAATTTGCTTATTGTCAGTGCCTCTCTCCCCTGCACCGTGCATGAAGATCATGACAGCATATTTTTTATTACTGTCATAATTTTCCGGAACGTAAATTCTATAGGGCAAAGTAACATTTTCGCTGATTTTAGAGTTCACATGAACCATAGGTTTCATGATGTCGTTAATATTCATATTTCAATTCCTCTCCAAATTTTATTATTTACAACATAATACACCAAAACGAGCAAAATGTCAATAGGTAAAATAAATTTAATTTATCAAAGATGCAATTTCTTCAGGGGTCAAGTCTCCGTGAAGAGCCATATTCAGTGAAAACGCCAATAATCTTGAGGCCTTATTGACAAGAACATCAATATCACGGGGTGTAACGATCATATTTGCAGAAGAATCTCCGAGCACATCACATACGGTTCTGTAGGTTATGACACCTTTCTCAACAAGTTCCGTAAAAGCTTTTGAATCGCTTTTACAGCAAAGGACCTCAAAAGTATCGTAAGCCAACGTAGCAGTATCAATAACAGTAGGCACACCGATTGAAATCACGGGTATGCCAAGAGTTTTTTTGCTCAACTCCATGCGATGATTTCCAACACCTGAACCGGGAGAAATTCCACTGTCACTCATCTGAACAGTAGAGCAGACTCTTTCCGCACGACGGGACGAAAGAGCATCTATAGCTATAATAATTGAAGGCTTTGTTTTTTCGGCAACGGCTTTTACAATCTCAGCGGTTTCAATTCCTGTTGTACCCAAAACACCGGGAGTCAAAGCAGAAAGCTCCCGAAGATTCATGGTACTGTAAATCTCCGGAAGATGATTTTTCAAATGACGGGTAATAATTAAACCTTCAACAGTTTCGGGACCTATGGCGTCCGATGTCAGGTTTGAATTTCCAAGCCCAACTATCAGTATATTCTCTTCAAGATCATTTCCGACAAGTGTTCTGATCTTCTCCGCAATAATCTCTGCAGCAGACTCAAAAACGGCTTCATCTTCAAACGCAGTACCAAAATCTACTGTAATATAAGTTCCTTCAGGCTTTCCGATTTTCTTTGCAGCGGAATCATTAAGGATACGAACTTCCCGAAACTTTATCCCGTCCTTATCAAAAGTCTCATCATAAAAACCATCATTCTCCGTCAACTTCCTGAATTCTTTGATCTCAGCAGCAAGATCTGTCCGTATATTTTCATGATACATAAAAATAAACCTCATATTTTTCAAACAAAATGTAAAAAAAGCCCTTTTAGACGTTTTTTTGACTAAATTTTATGTTATAGTATTACACAAAATATTTTAACCAAGAAAGAAGTTTTTAAAATGGAAATCATTAAAAAATTTTTTAAGCGTTACTTTGTTGATGCGATGTCTTACATGGCATTGGGTCTTTTCTCAACGCTGATAATCGGACTTATAATAGGTCAGATAGCAAAAATTCCCGGTCTTGAAATACTGTCACAACTGACAACCGTTCTCGGAGCATCTTCACCGGTTGTGGGTGCTGCAATCGGCGGAGCTATAGCCTATGGGCTCAAAATGAAACCTCTGACAATATTTTCCACTATTGCTGTCGGTGCTATAGGTTACGGGCTCGGAGGACCTGTCGGAGCGTATGTTTCAGCTGTTGTAGGGGCTGAAATCGGAAATATTCTTGCGGGAAAAACCAAAGTCGATATTATCCTTACCCCTTTTATAACTATCGTTTCAGGTGGACTTATAGGAATATTCGTAGGCCCGTATCTCAACCAATTCATGACAGCCTTCGGTAATTTTATCAACTCAACAACTGAACTTCATCCCATTCCAATGGGTATTCTTGTTTCGGTTCTCATCGGTATGGCTCTTACTGCCCCCATCAGCTCAGCAGCTATATGTATCACTATAGGACTTGATGGAATTGCAGCAGGTGCGGCAGTTGTCGGTTGCAGCTGTCAGATGATAGGATTTGCAGTTGCAAGCTTCAAAGAAAACGGATGGGGAGGACTTCTCTCTCAGGGTATCGGAACCTCAATGCTCCAGTTTGGAAACATTATGCGTAAACCTACAATATGGCTTGCCCCGACTCTTGCCTCAGCGGTTCTCGGCCCTATATCAACACAGGTTTTGGGAATGACAAATATTCCTTCCGGAGCAGGAATGGGTACAAGCGGTCTTGTCGGTCAGTTTGGAGCTTTTGCCTCAATGGGTGGCACAATGGAACCATGGCTTCTGTGGCTCGAAGTTATACTGATGCATTTTGTGCTTCCGGCAGTACTCACTTTAGCTTTTGATAAAGTTTTCCGTAAACTCGGCTGGGTAAAACACGGAGACATGAAACTTGCGACAAAATAACAATCAGGAAATAAATATACGGGGAAAACATTTTTTGAAAATTGTTTTCCCCGTACCATTTTCAAAAACTTTTACCGAGCAAAAGCTCAATTAAACAGATTAAAAAAATCAACAGCTAACGCAGATAAAAACCATAATTACGTCAGCTGTTTGTGTTTTCTATTTTAATAAAAATAATTTATAATACAAATCTCTTTCCCACAGAAATATCCGAAATTTTCTTTCCGTTTATCAGACATGCCCCCTGTGAGCCATCTGCTACGAGGGTGTATTTTTTATTATCAATTATCTGCGTATATTCCCAATGCCCTGCTTCTGCCATATTCCAGACCATACAGTCGCGATGCTTATAAACGCCGTACATATGAGCCGTATATTCAAGAAAGGCAAGTATCGTCGGTCCATAGTCGTTACCCTCACCGACAGAAGGTTCACAAGTAAAGGGATCAAACTGCTGAGTGAAAAGAATCGGATCATTCATTGCAAGAGCTTCACACAGCTTATGACCGAGCTTAGGTATAATATCAAAATAACCGTAATTTTCAAGCGCACGAATGGCTCTCTGATAAGTAAGTCCCTCCGGCTGACCGCTCCAATCGTTCTTTTTATGATTTCTGAAAATAGATTCATTTACCGCAATAGATGGCAATGGCATGGGCGTCCAGAACTCTTCGGGATTCAGCAAGTGATTCTTTACAAATTTATCAGCCATATCCTGAGAAAAAGCTCCATGATACATAACACGAAGATTGTTATGAATCAGAACATCCATAAACTCATTATCGCAATCCCTGTCAAAGCAGGCATTTCTATCCTCTATCCACAGATATTCTTTAATTTTCAGCGCAACAGCGTCAGCTTTGGCTTTCCATAATTTAGAATTTTCAAAGTCTCCGAATATTTCATAAATTTCCGAAATGGTTTTTCTGCCGTCATAAGAATAAGCCATTATATCCATAGATTCATACGGAACTCTACCCTGCCCTACTGGCGGGAAATCATCTCCCCAGGCATTGGGTGCATCTGAAATACGTGTGGAATTATCTTCTCCGGTATCCCAACGACACCAAAGTTCCAAACATCCATCGCCATCGGAGTCCCTTGTTTTCCAAAGGTAATTATCAAAGGAGATCAAAGTGTTCAATAGCATATTAAGATAATCCCTGTCTTTATCTATCCAATAATACAGATTCAAGGCATGGTGAGGAAAACAATAGCCCTGAAAATGTGAAAACATCAGATCAAGAGAACCGTCATCCTTTCTGCGAATAACAGATGGAAGTCTGCCGTCCCGACGAATATTTTCAATAAAAAAAAGCTGATTATTCAGAGCAACAGAAACACTTCGTTTTGCGTACATTTCGCCGCCCATAGGCTGAGTTTCAAGCCACAACCCCTTATACTGCCCACCTTCGATAAGAACATCTCTGCCGCAAAAATTCCAGATGTTCTGCTTTTCAACCATCTCTGCAGCATCGTACACTTTCTGCCATTTACTGTCAGAAGTCTTAAATTCAACATTGGTATGAGGAAATACAATTTTTGATAATTCAAACATAAAAATTTTCTCCTTGTAAGTTTCTAAGAATATTATACATTATCATCAAAAAATTGTCAAGTACAAAATCGAAAAATGACAGACTTTATTTACTACAAAAAATTCATATTTATTGTATAGATAAGTACACAATATAGTGCTATAATAATTCAAGAAACAATACAACATAGTTTCAATAACAAGATGTAATGATTTTGAAAGGCAAAATTGATGAAACTTTCTTTAGACCTCGGTTCAACGACCCTTAAATGTGTAATTACAAACGACAACGGAGACATAATCTACAAGGATTATGTCCGTCACTACTCTCAGATAATATCTACTACAGTAAAACTTTTTGAAGCTCTTTCCACAATGTATCCAAATCAAAAGTTTGATATCTCAATGTCAGGATCTGCAGGTATGGGTATTGCTGAAAAATGTGGGATACCTTTTGTTCAGGAAGTATATGCAACTCGTCTTGCAGTAAAAAAATATCTTCCTGATACAGATACTGTAATTGAAATCGGCGGTGAGGACGCAAAAATCCTGTTCCTTTCAGGTGAAGACGGCTTGGAAGTACGTATGAACGGATCCTGCGCCGGCGGTACAGGTGCGTTTATAGACCAAATGGCAACACTCCTTGAAATAACACCCAACGAAATGAATGAACTTGCAAAGAAATGCGAAAAAACCTACACCATTGCTTCACGTTGCGGAGTTTTTGCAAAATCCGATATCCAGCCTCTTCTCAATCAAGGTGCACAGAAATCCGATATTTCAGCAAGTATTTTTGCAGCCGTTGTCAACCAGACCATAGCAGGGCTTGCACAAGGTCGTGAAATCAGCGGTAATGTAGTTTATCTCGGTGGACCACTTACATTTATATCCGAAGTCAGAACAGCCTTTGACAAAGCCTTAAAGCTTCATGGAACATGTCCGGAAAACTCTCTCTACTTTGTTGCTATAGGAGCAGGGCTAGCAAACACCTTTGCGACAATGACACTTGATGAAGCTGCGGAAAAAGTTCGCGGATATTCAGCATCTGATACATATAAAGCTTGCCCCCCTCTTTTTACATCTGAAGAAGACTATAAATCATTCAAAAATCGTCACGACCTGAAAAAAGCTACACTGTCCGAAAAGATATCTCCGGAAAGTGTTACCGATGTTTATATCGGAATTGACGCAGGCTCTACGACCGTAAAAGCTGTCGTTACAAATACCGAAGGCAAAATCCTTCATTCAATATATAAACCCAGCAGCGGAAATCCCGTAGGCGCAATACGTGAATTTCTTACCGAAGTTTACGACATTTTTCCCAACATACACGTACTGTCATCTGCGGTAACGGGTTACGGAGAAGAGATCATTAAAAATGCGTTCGGAATAGATATTGGAATAGTCGAAACGATCGCACACTTCACGGCGGCAAAAAAATATCTCCCCGAAGTTGATTTCATCATTGACATTGGTGGACAGGACATCAAGTGCTTCAAGATCCACAACGGAACCATTGATAATATTTTCCTGAACGAAGCCTGTTCTTCGGGATGCGGTTCGTTCCTGCAAACTTTTGCAGGAGCATTGGGCTATACTATCGAGGAATTTGCAAAGCTTGCTCTTTTTGCTGAAAAACCGGTTGACTTAGGTTCAAGATGCACAGTATTCATGAACTCGTCCGTTAAACAGGCGCAGAAAGACGGGGCAACTATAGACTGTATTTCCGCAGGTCTCGCAATCAGCGTTGTAAAGAACTCAATATACAAAGTAATAAGGGCAACAAGTGCCGATGCGTTAGGCAAACACATTGTTGTTCAGGGCGGCACATTCCTTAATGATGCAGTCCTCCGTGCTTTTGAGCTTGAAATAAACAGAAATGTTATAAGACCTGAAATTTCAGGACTTATGGGAGCTTACGGTGCTGCAATTTATGCCTCTGAACATAGATCTGAAAATGAAAGCAATATCATTTCAGCTGACAAGTTGAAAGCCTTTACACATCAGGTTCAGGTAATAAACTGCGGCGGATGCTCAAACAACTGTTGCCTTACTATCAACAAATTTTCCGATGGAAACCGCTATATTGGAGGAAATCGCTGTGAAAAGCCGGTTCTGAAAGGAAAGTCAAATGAAGATGAAGAACTGAATCTGTTCGCCTATAAAATTGAAAAGCTGTCAAGTTACAAACCTTTACACGGAAAAAGAGGAACAGTTGGAATCCCAATGGGACTTAACCTCTATGAATTGCTACCCTTCTGGCATACACTATTCACAAAACTCGGTTTTGAAGTCGTTACCTCCCCCGAATCCACCCACAAACTCTACCTCAAAGGTCAGCACAGCATTCCGTCAGACACAGCATGTTACCCCGCAAAGCTGATCCACGGTCACATTCAAGCGCTTATTGACAGCGGTGTTGATGCAATATTCTATCCGTGCATGACTTTCAATTTCGATGAAGGCCTTGGCGATAACCATTACAACTGCCCTGTTGTGGCGTATTATCCGGAAGTCATTGATGCAAATACAAAGGATATAAACAAAGTTAAATTCATTCATGATTTCTTTGACATTTCCCGAAAAAAAGAATTCCCCCAAAAAATGTACGAAAGCCTTAAGAAACACTTCGGAGGCTTCACGCTGAAAGAAGTTAAATCGGCAATAAACGAGGCTTACAAGGAATACAATTCATACATGGAGGATGTCCGCAAAAAAGGTGCGGAATTTATGGCTCTGGCAAAGAAAAAGAATCAACCGATTATCGTTCTTTCAGGAAGACCGTATCACCTTGACCCGGAAATCAACCACGGCATAGATAAGCTTATCTGCAGTCTTGGTGCCGCAGTCATTACCGAAGATTCCGTAAGCCACCTCGTTCCTAAATTCAAAACAAATGTATTGAATCAATGGACATACCATTCACGACTTTACGCTGCTGCAAAGTATGTTGCAGAAAGTAACGATGATATGATAAATCTCGTCCAGCTCGTGTCTTTCGGCTGTGGTGTAGATGCCATCACTACAGATGAAGTACGTTCAATCCTCGAAGAAAAAGAAAAAATTTACACTCAGATAAAAATTGATGAGATCACAAACCTTGGCGCAGTAAAGATCAGACTCAGAAGCCTTTTCTCTGCGGCAATGGATCAGAAAGGAGCTAAATAATGGAAGTTATACCGTTTACAGATGAAATGAAAAAGGATTACACCATTCTTGTTCCCAATATGCTCCCTGTTCACTTCAAATTACTGATGGTAATGCTTGAAGAATACGGATATAAAACAAAGCTGCTCACAAACGAAGGGCAGGAGGTTATCGACACAGGTCTCAAATATGTTCATAATGACACCTGCTACCCTGCGCTTCTTGTAATAGGTCAGATGATAAACGCTCTCCAAAGCGGAAAATACGACCTCAGCAAGACAGCCCTCCTGATCACTCAGACAGGCGGCGGATGCAGAGCATCAAATTACATTCATCTTTTGAGAAAAGCTCTTGCAAAGGCAGGTATGGCCCATATCCCGGTAATTTCGCTGAACCTTGCAGGTCTCGAAAAGGACAGCAGTTTAAAACTGTCACTGCCCATACTGAGAAAAATGATATCCACTATCGCCTACGGAGATCTGATGATGTTGCTGAAAAATCAGACGCGTCCCTATGAAATCAATAAAGGTGACTGTGACAATCTGATCAAATCCTGGGTCAAAGAACTTGCAGGTCAGTTCAGGCACGGAAAAGGGCTTTCAATCAGCGACCTCAACAGAAATATGAATGCCATAGCAAAAAGTTTTTCTGAAATAAAAACAGACAGAACTGAAAAAATAAAAGTCGGCGTTGTAGGCGAAATATATGTAAAATACAGCAGTTTAGGAAATAATAATCTGGAACAGTTCCTTTATGAACAAGGATGCGAAGCCATGGTTCCGGGAATGATGGGATTCATTCTGTTCAAAACAGACAACAGAATTGAAGATGCAAAGATCCACGGAGGTAAAAAGATTACTAAATTTGTATGCGAACGTCTTCTGAACTACCTTAAAAAGATTGAAGGATGTATTATCAGTTCTGTAAACAAATATCCCCAGTATCATGCCCCAATGCCATACGAAGAAATGAAAAAACTCGTAAACGGAGTTATCGGTTACGGAACCAGAATGGGTGAAGGATGGCTTCTTACAGCTGAGATCCTGGAGCTTATTCATGCAGGATACGGAAATGTAGTTTGCGCACAGCCTTTCGGATGTTTGCCAAATCACATCGTCGGAAAAGGAATGATCCGCAGAATCAAAAGAATGCATCCCAAATCCAATATAGTTCCCATTGACTACGACCCCGGAGCAACAAAAGTAAATCAGGAAAACAGAATTAAACTTATGATTGCCGTTGCCCGCGAAAATAAAGAAGAAGCGGTTTCTGCTCACGAGAAAAAAGAACCTGCCCTGATTCACTGAGGTAAGGGAAATGGAAAATAAAAAAACTTTTACGGATGAGGAAGTAAAGAGCTTTCTTTCAATACACATCTGAAAAATCACTTGTTTGAATATGTACTGAATATTCTGCTGAAAATAGCTTTTGCAGCTCTTATAGTTTTCATTTCAGGTGGTACAAAATACATTGTTGCAATGTTTATCGGATTCATCTTGGGTTTCGCTGAAGTTATTTTCGAACTGAAATCATACAAAAAAGACTATATCGAACTGGAAATAGCAAAGAAACACAACCAATAAAAGATTAAAGAGATAATTTTCATTTTTAGGGAAAATTATCTCTTTTCCTATTGACAAACAATAAGTTCTATTGTATAATTAAATAAAAACGCAAGGAGTACTGTTTATGAGAGAAATCATTTTTCCCGAAGTTAAAGAGATCAAAGGACCTCCTACAATAAAAAAGAACGGAATAATCTACCCCGATGGCAGCGAAATGTCGATTTTCGTACATAAAGGCAGACTGAAATATCTTGTAAACTGCTGGCAGAATTTTGGCGAAAATCAGGGAAAGGCATACGTCGGAGATTATCTCACCCGCGAAGAATACAGTCAATTCGGTAAAAACTCAGGATTCTATTCTGTTTACTGTGAAAACGATACGGTTTATGCTTTTGCAACAAGTAAAAACAATGTATATCTCTACACGTCAGAAGACCTCGAACATTGGACTACCGGTAAAATAGTTCTGACTTTCCCCGAAAACTTCAAGTTGTTCAACACCGCAGTATGCAAGGGCAGCGACGGCTATGTTATTGCCGTAGAAGGTGGGTACGCAAAAGATGAAAACGGAAAAGATATGCCCAACGAATACATTGGAAGCGGTTTCACGGAATTTTTCGCAAAATCAGAAGACCTTGAACATTGGAATCTTCTCCCATTTGAACAAGCATATACACCACGAAGATATAACGCCTGCCCCGCTATGGAGTTCTGTGACGGGTATTACTACATGATCTGCCTTGAAGAACTCCCTGCGCTGCGATATGCGCCGTATATTTACAGAACAAAAGACTTTGAAACATGGGAACTTGGATTTTATAATCCGCTTTTCGTACCTTCAATTGAAGATCTCAGCCCCAAAAAAGGCGTGGAAATACCTCAGGAAATGATCGATGACGGGTTCAAACATCTGAACACAAACAACAGCGACATTGACCTTTGCGAATTTGAAGGAAAAACCTATATCTTCTACTGTTCCGGAAATCAGGGAAATACCTGGGGAGGCCTCTACTGCGAAGCCGTTTATGACGGACCTTTGGCCGAATTTCTGAAACGGAACTTCGAATAAGACAATCTAAAACCCTACTCCAATGCGTCGGGTTCTTAAGGACAGTTTTAACAATAAAATAACAGAAAGACAAACGGTTACAGCCAGGGCTCCCTTGTGTAAAGGGAGCTGACGCCGAAGGCGGCTGAGGGATTGTTTTTTGATTGATTTTTAGCTTTTACAATCCCTCCGTCACGGCGTTGCCGTGCCACCTCCCTTTGCACAAGGGAGGCTTTTTATTTTTCTGCAAGTGCGCACTTACTCACCACTAATGCGGTAGTACAATTCAAATTATGAAATAAGCCTCCGACAAAGATTTTTCCTATCGGAGGCTTAACTATTAGATTTTTTCAGCGTGTTTTTCAAGATCAGCAATTATCTTCTTGAATCTTTCTTCGTTTCTCACAAGATCAAATCTGTTGTCCTCTAATGCTTTCAATCTGAGATTACAAGCATTACCCTTATAGTTCTTAGAAGTATTTGCTTTCGTATGTTTCATACGATTCACCATTGGTGCTGTGTAATTCATATCTTTTAGATTTGCTTCGATAATTGCATATCGACAGCTTTCTTCAAGCGCTTTCAGAGTGTTCTCTACATCCTTCAGTTCTGCATACTCAAGAGCTATATGACGGTAGTAATTGGATATATCAAAAGCATAAAAACCAACATTATCATCTGAAAACAATCGTTTAAGAATATCAATTGCAAAGGTATAGGCTTCAATAGCTTCTTGGTGCGAAAAATGTGTTTTTGAAATCATACTTGATGCCGTCATCGCAGCCGTATGAATTAAAGACATCATATAGCTTTGGCATGCCTCAACACCTTCTTCTCCGTCGAGAATCGTGGTTCTAAGATCCTCCCTTGTTATATGAAACGTTCCACTCATATCGGCATAATATAGCGCTTTTTCTTTATCTATATTATCATAAGTGTAGCACAAACACTGTACGGCACTTTCTCTTTGACGAGTGTCCGTAGATCTCTGCAAAAGCGCCTCACCAAGAGCAATGATGCGTTCCGCTTCAGCTTTAGGGCAAGGATACACAGCATCTCTATTGATGGCATACATAAGACCTTCGATAACACGGCAATCTTTAGGAAATTCAGAATATGCATTCTCCCAGATTTCAAGATTTTTCTGATTTTCACCGTTTTGACAGCAAATTTTACTTTGCCGCTGATATTCACAAATTGCTTCTTCCACTCTTACCTGATCTACACAAAGCAATTCATCAACTGTCACATCAAAGTAAAATGCGATTTTAGGTAGCAAAGTAATATCCGGAAAGCCTTCTCCGCGTTCCCACTTTCCGACGGATTGAGGAGTAATTCCAAGATGGTTAGCGAGGGCTTCTTGTGTGATGTTTTTCTGCTGTCTTAATGAGCGTAATTTTTCTTTCAAATTGATTTCCATAAATTAAATCCACCTTTGTTTAGATTGATAAGCGCTTATCTTGACTATATTATAGCAAATATTTGTTGCAATTTCAAGAACCGCAAAGTTTATTTACGGGCGGATTTTACAACTTTTGGTTGTGCGTACTAAAAGCCTCGGAAAGGAAACTCCCTGCAGAGGCTGATTTGTATAAAACTGTCCTTTAGCACCCGAGGCTAAGAGGAATAGGGTTTTCTTTTTTTACTCAATATCAGCCTTTACGTTATTTGCAAGAATCGTCTTTATATTTTCTTCTCCGTCAATGAGTTTTTTAAGACCGCTTGCCATAACATTATCCATAAAGAGGCGTTTGATCTTACCTTTCATCATAAATTTCAGGAGAGTACCACTCTTTTCGCCGTTGCGAATCACGAAAACATCACGGAGAACAAGGTTTTCTATGGGCAACTCAACTGTAATATATTCACAATCGGCTGCGGAATCATCATCTTCGATAATTTTAAGGTCTTCGATGAAAATATTTTTCATCTTAGGCATTTGATCTTCGGGAAGTTCATACGCCATTTTACCGCAACGATCGCCAAGTCTGAATAATGTTCTGTTATCGTAAGGCATATGGTGGCGAACATTCTTTACTGTCAGAGATTCGATATTTCCGCCGACATCAAAAAGCATAGGTGGCTGATAATTATATACAGGCTCCACCTGACGCAGGTCAACATTTTCAATAAAGATATTTTTGAAATTGCCAAAATTGCCATCCTCAAACCAGGGATTTATATAAAATCCGAAAGAAGTATATGTACCGACAATATTTCGTATCGTAACCCTGTCCAAAGAACCACCCTTTCGCGTCAGCATTCTGATAGATTGGTCTGCCGAATCGTGGTAAACACCGTCAATAAGGACATCGGTAATGGAAGAAACAAGGTCGCATTCATCAGGACCCAGATTCATGAAGTCATCGCCGACTTTACCACCGACATTTTTTATGGTAAGGAACTGTCCGGGACCCCAGAAATGGAAACCATCCTGATTGTTAGCTCTCATGTAATTGGGCAGATCAAGCCAAACATTTTCAATCAAAACATTGCGGAAACCACCAACAGTCACAGCGAATGTTCTGAAATCCCGAACCACAAGATCACGTATAACAAGATTTTCAACACCATAAAACTCAAGCCCAAATATCCAATGACATCCTCTTACAGTTCCGACTTCAGCATCAGGATCAGCGGGGGTTACAGGCATACCGGAATCTTTAACATCATGAACCTGATTTTTACAGTTCTGATTATAAGTACCGCCAACAAGCGTGATATTTCGAGTTTTAAGACTTCTTGTATCCCATATTTTATTTGTAATGACAGCTCTGTCGGAACCTGCTTTCTGATAAAAACCGCAGTCTTTTGTAAGACATTCTATAATAGTATTTGAAGAAACTTCAAGACCTGTAATAAGTGCAGCACCGTCCATTATAAGATGGACACCGCAATCATCATTTGAATAATCAAGAAGATGCTGAAGTTCTGCGGTAACATCTGTACCGCCACCGGTATGAACATTACTGTCAAGAGCAACATATTCGCTGGCTAAAAATCTTTTAATAATCATAGCAAATCCCTGCTTTATTTTGTAAAATGACTGAAATCAATATCTCCATGACCCGTTCTTGCAATGACTTCCCTCTGCATTGTATCGGAAAGACGAACAAAGAAATCGCTGTAACCCCCGATTCTTACCACAAGGTCTTTATACTGTTCGGGATTTTTACGGGCAGCAATGAGTTTGACAAGATTTACGGAGTTGACCTGAAGTTCAAAACCGCCTCTCGCCATGAAAACATCTATCAGCGAAATGAATTTATTTATATTATCCTTATTCCAATTTGCGGAAGAGAATTTGAGATTTACAGCAACACCGCCAATAAATTTCTTGTGATCCCATTTGGTAGAGGACAGAATCGACGCGGTAGGTCCGTTCAATTCCCTGCCCTGTGCAGGACCTGAACCGTCGCCTAAGGGGAATCCCTTTCGTCTGCCGTCAGGTGAAGCCATTGTTTCTTTACCGAATTCATCGTGCTTTACCCAGCAGAAAAGGCTGGGGATGAATCTGGAATTAAAATACGCCTTATATCCGGAAGTCTCTTCAAGAATCCAACGGCTGATCTCTTCAACATTACAGTCACAGGAATCGATATCATTGCCGTATTTTGGAACTCTTCTAATAAGATTGTACAGCTCATCATAGCCAACAAAATCAGCTGTGAGAGCTTTTCCAAGCTCTTTGAATGTAATCACCTTATCTTCAAAAACAAGTTTCTCAATAACGCTGAAAGAATCTGCAAGGTTCGCAACACCAACAAAAGAAGGCATTATCCAGTTATAACGGGCACCGCCCATGTCAATATCCTTGCCAACAGAAAGGCAATCATTCACAAAGCATGAAACGAGTGGATCTCCGCCACTATGCATTCTGTTTATACGCATACGGTTATATGAGATACAGTTATTTTTTATTCTATCTGCAAGATATTTTTTGTAAGAATCTTTCAGCTCAGCCATGCTTGCGAATTCAACAGGTTCACTGCCGTTTTCTTTAACGCCCATAACATCAAGAAGAAGCTGGATCATATTTGTATAAGGACTTGCGACCCACGCGGCAGAAGAACAGCATGGTGTAATTTCAACACATGTACTGTGAATGTAATTGCACGCCTCTTCGGCAGGAAGTCCGTAGTATTTCAATCCGTCAGTTATAGTCTCATCATTGAACAATGCAGGATGGGAATGGCCCTCAGAAAGAAGCTCACATGCAAGTTTTTTTATTGCAAAAGGAGTATCACTATGGTAGCAAAGACCGATTCCGGGATAGATCATGGAAACATCACGGATACTTTCAAGGAACATGTATGTCAATTCGTTGGTAAGGTCGTTTCCGTCTTTATCCCGACCTCCGACCATAAATCCGACAGCAAGACCTGAACAGATATATTCATTGAACATTAGACAGGCACAGTTAATAAGCTCCTGAGCGAAATCTTTTGTCAGGGTGCCGTTTTCAATATCTTTTCTGTAGTATTCAATGAGATACGCATCGGGTCTGCCCCACTGATAAAGACCTTTCATGGAGCAAGTGAGAAAATGAACACTCTGGAGTGCTTCCCAAAAAGTTTTTGCGGGATTTGCAGGTACATTTTTAAGGTTTTCAGAGATCTGAACGAGTTCGGCTTTACGTGTAGCATCATCGCATTTTTCAGCCAATTCTGAGGCATGGGCAGAATAGTTTTCAGCTTTCTTCAGAAGCCCATTCAAAGAACGGAGACAGGATTCATAAAAATCTTTCTTTTCAAGGTCTTCGGGGACTGCGGCATCAAGTTTGCAGATATAGCCGTTAATTTCGTCAATAACACCGTTCACACCTTTTTTCAAAAGTTTCTCATAGTCTACAGCCATATGAGCCGTCTGACCGTGGATTCTCGGAGCAGAAGATGCACCGTACTGTTTCAGAAATTCGAACTCAGCAGCAGATTCTTCGGAAAGAGGACCTTCGTAATATTTGCCGACAATGAGTTCGCCCTCGTCAATAACCGGAGTTTCGTGTGAAAGTACGTAACCCTGACGATAACCTACCCTGCCTATATGAGTTGTTATTCTGTTACTTTCAGCCCATCCTTTAAGGGTCAAATAACAATACTCATCACTATCCCAACTTTTTATTTTCCCTTTCGAAAGAGCTTTTTGGCGGAGCATTTCAAGTCTTTTGCTTCTCAATTTTATATCATTCCTTTGTAATAGCACATTTATTTATATAGTATAACAGAAAAACCAATAAAAGTCAAGTACATCAAGCGAAAATCAGCATAAAAAAGAACCCGACCGTTTCCGATCGGGCTCTCGTTTTTTATCAGATTATAATTTCGCCGTCAAAAATAAGCTCAGCATTACCTGTCATAAATACAGTTTCATCTGTATATTTTACGGTAAGATCGCCGCCTTTAAGTTTCACGGTAATATCTTTATCTTTGCCGCAGAAACCGTTTTCAGCAGCAGCTACAGCCGCAGCGCAGGCACCTGTACCGCAGGACCATGTTTCACCGATACCTCTTTCCCAGACACGCATCTTAATAGTGGAGGGGTTGAGGACCTGAACGAATTCAACATTGATACCTTCGGGGAAAAGACCGCATTCTTCAAATGCAGGACCGATCTTTTCAATGGGAAGAGTTTCAACATTTTCAACAAACACTACGCAATGGGGGTTACCTGTGCTTACGCAGGTGATATTGTATTCAGTTCCGCCGATATTAACGGTTCTGTTTATAACCTTTTCGCCGTCAAGTTTAACGGGAACAGACTTGGGATCAAGTTCAGCCTTACCCATGTTTACTTTTGCATGAGTTACTTCTTTTCTGTGAACGTAAAGCTTAATGGTCTTGATACCGCTGAGAGTTTCAATGGTAATAGTCTTATCTGAAACCATGCCGTGGTCGTAGAGATATTTACCTACGCAACGGATAGCATTTCCACCCATTTTACCTTCGCTGCCGTCACGGTTGAAGATTCTCATCTTAGCATCAGCTATTTCTGAAGGACAGATGAGAACAACGCCTTCACCGCCAATGCCGTAATTTCTGTCGGAAAGTCTTACTGCGAGACCTTCGGGATTGTGGATCTTCTGATCGAAGCAGTTGAAGTAGATGTAGTCATTTCCGCATCCTGCCATTTTGGAGAACTTGAGTTTTTCCTTTTCGGATCTCATATCGTTGATATCAACAAGTTCAATGGAGTTTTCGGAATAACGACTCTTGAGACAGTCAGCCAAAGCATGAGCTGTATCAATTGAAGTAAGACAAGGAATACCTCTTTCTACAGTCTTTCTGCGGATCTTAACGCTGTCTCTTGTGGGAATTCTACCCTTGGAAGATGTGGATACAACGTAATTGATGATACCGCTCTCGATAAGAGAAAGTGTATTATTTTCAGCAGACTCGTGGATCTTGGGAACAAGAGTTACAGGGAGACCAACCTTGGAAATAACTTCGGAAGTACCTTTTGTGGAATACAGAGAGAATCCAAGATCGTAAAATTTCTTAGCAACGTCAACGATTTCATTCTTATCGGAATCTCTTACGGAAAGGAATACGCCACCGCTCTTCTTCATTCTGTAACCTGCGGCAATAAGACCCTTGCAGAGAGCTTCTTCCATTGTGCTTGCGATGCCGAGAACTTCACCGGTACTCTTCATTTCGGGACCGAGGTGGTTATCAACGTCAATAAGCTTTTCAAATGAGAAGATAGGAACTTTAACTGCGATATAGGGAGAAGAAGGATACAGCCCTGTGCCATAGCCCATATCTGCAAGCTTTTCACCGAACATACATCTTGTTGCAAGGTCAACCATGGGAATACCTGTAACCTTGGAGATGTAAGGAACTGTTCTTGAAGAACGGGGGTTAACTTCGATAACGTAGATTTCATTATCGTAAATGAGGTACTGGATATTTACAAGACCCTTTGTATTGAGCGCAACCGCAAGCTGTTTTGAAGCAGTAATAAGTTTTTCTGTAAGCTCATCGGAAACATTCCATGCAGGATATACAGCAATGGAGTCACCGGAGTGAACGCCTGTTCTTTCGATATGTTCCATGATACCGGGGATAAGAATATCTTCGCCGTCGCAAACAGCGTCAACCTCAAGCTCGGGACCCATAAGGTATTTATCGATAAGAACGGGATTTTCAATATTATGAGAAAGAATGATCTTCATGTATTCTTTTACGTCAGCTTCGTTGAATGCGATGATCATATTCTGACCGCCGAGAACATAGGAAGGACGAAGAAGAACCGGATAGCCTACTCTATCAGCAACGGCAAGAGCTTCGTCGCAAGTCATAACGGTTTCACCGCGAGGACGTTTTATTGAGAATCTTTCAAGGAGTTCATCAAAACGTTCTCTGTCTTCTGCCGCGTCGATGCTGTCAGGAGGAGTACCGAGAATATTTACGCCTGCAGCTGTAAGAGCTTTTGTAAGTTTAATCGCTGTCTGACCACCGAACGCAACTACCGCACCGAAAGGCTTTTCAGTTTCAACAATGTTGAGAACATCTTCGGGAGTAAGGGGTTCAAAATAAAGTCTGTCAGCAGTATCAAAGTCTGTGGAAACTGTTTCAGGGTTATTGTTTACGATAACAACTTCATAACCGAGTTTCTTCAAAGAGCGGCAGCAATGAACTGATGCATAGTCGAATTCGATACCCTGACCGATTCTGATAGGACCTGCGCCGAATACCATAACTGTCTTCTTGTCGCTGTTTTTCTTTTCGATGAAGGATTTTGCTTCGTTTTCTTTATCGTATACGGAATAGAAATAAGGTGTCTGAGCTTCAAATTCACCTGCGCAAGTGTCAACCATTTTGTATGAAGCTTTGATCTTTATATCTTCGGGAATCTTGCAACCGCAGAATTCTTCGATTACCTTATCGGGATAACCATATTTCTTAGCTTTAATATATTTTTCACTGTCAAGACCTTCTGCAAGGGATGCTTCCATGTTGCAAAGGTTCTTCATCTTGCAAAGGAACCAT
Organism: Eubacteriales bacterium; assembly: GCA_045637625.1. Lineage (GTDB taxonomy): Bacteria > Bacillota > Clostridia > Oscillospirales > UBA644 > HGM12619. Next base: position 42,236 of record JAZTZU010000070.1, on the reverse strand, counting down.
TCATCAATCTTTGTGATATCATAAATGGTGGAAATTTCAACGCCGCGTTTGAGAGCTTCGTAAACAACAAAGAATCTTTCATCATCAACATTGTAAAGTCGGGACTTGATCTCTTCGTCGGAAAGTTCTTTAAGCTTGGGCATATTAAGGCTTGTAAGAGAAATTTCAGCACCTCTTACAGCTTTCATTATAGCCTGTTCGAAGGATGTACCGATTGACATAACTTCGCCTGTAGCCTTCATCTGTGTGCCAAGAGTTCTCTTAGCGTAAACAAATTTATCAAAGGGCCATTTGGGGAGCTTAACTACGAGATAGTCAATAGCGGGTTCGTTACAAGCATATGTTTTACCTGTAATAGCATTGGGGATCTCATCAAGCTGGTAACCGATAGCGATCTTCGCCGCAACTTTCGCAATGGGGAAACCTGTTGCTTTGGAAGCAAGTGCAGAAGAACGGGAAACACGGGGGTTAACCTCGATAACAGCATATTCAAAGCTGTCGGGATTAAGAGCGAACTGGCAGTTACAGCCGCCGTTTACTTTAAGTTCAGAAACCATTTCAAGGGCAGCGGTTCTGAGCATCTGATATTCTTTGTCGGAAAGTGTTACTGCAGGAGCTACAACGATGGAGTCACCAGTATGGACACCAACAGGGTCAACGTTTTCCATGCTGCAGACAGTAATAATATTACCAACGCTGTCACGGATAACTTCAAATTCAATTTCTTTCCAGCCTGCAACAGATTTTTCAATAAGAACCTGACCGATAGGTGAAAGTCTGAGACCGTTTTCACAAATTTCATGAAGTTCATCTCTGTCATGAGCCATACCGCCGCCTGTACCACCGAGAGTGAACGCAGGACGAACGATTACAGGGTAACCGATAGTATCAGCAAATTCAAGAGCAGAAACAACATCTGTTACAACCAATGAAGGGATAACGGGCTGACCGATCTTCATCATTGTATCTTTGAATGTCTGACGGTCTTCAGCCTTATCAATAGTTTCGGGGTCTGCACCGAGAAGCTTTACATTATGTTTTGCAAGGAAGCCTTCTTTTGCCAACTGCATGGAAAGTGTAAGACCTGTCTGTCCACCGAGAGTTGAAAGCAAGGAGTCGGGTTTTTCCTTTTCGATAATACGTTTGATAACATTGATGGTAAGGGGTTCAATGTAGATCTTATCCGCCATATCATTATCTGTCATGATTGTAGCGGGGTTGGAGTTTACAAGAACGACCTCAATACCTTCTTCACGAAGAGCTCGGCACGCCTGAGTTCCGGCGTAGTCAAATTCAGCAGCCTGACCAATAACGATAGGACCTGAACCGATAACGAGAGTCTTTTTAATACTTCTGTCTAATGGCATCAGTTCTTACCTCCTTTGAGCATTTTAACAAATTCACCGTAGATAAACGCAGTAGCATTCATACCACCTGTTGCAACGGGAATAAACTGAACGGAAAGACCGTTGTTATATCTGATACCTTCACATGAACCGTCATTGATATTTGTAAAGAGTACTTCAGCACCGTCAGGAAGTGACTTTTCACAAACAGCATAACCGTGATTCTGTGTAGTAACATAAATTCTGCCTGTTTCAAGATACTTGGAAGGCTGATTTCCGCCTCTGTGTCCGTACTTGAGCTTGTATGTATCCGCACCGTTTGCAAGAGCAAGAAGCTGATGTCCGAGGCTGATACCGAGAACGGGAATATTTACAGCAAGAACCTTTTTAAGTTCTTCAACAATTTCAGCATTATCTTTAGGATCACCGGGACCATCGGAAACCACTACGCCATTGGGATTCATCGAGATAATATCCTCAGCCTTTGTATTTGCAGGAACACAAACCACATCGAAACCGAGAGCATTGAGTTCTTTTTCGGCGCCGCGTGTAACACCCATATTCCAGATAACAACTTTACCGGCAGCATTTTCAACTGAATATTCTACTGTTTCATTTTTCGCAACCGTATTTACAGGATTGCAGACTTTATATTCTTTAAGCACATTGGCATCAAAATTGGGATCTGTTGTCAACGCTGCATTCATAACACCGTTGTCTCTTACGATCTTTGTAAGCGCTCTTGTGTCAATATCATAAAGACCGGGAATCCCCTTATTAAATAAAAAGGTGGAAAGATCGCCCTCACATCTGAAATTAGAGGGTTCTTCACACCATTCTCTTACGATATAAGCTTTCAAATAAGATTTCTCACCGATAGTTTCAGCGCCGATAACGCCATAATTACCGATAAGCGGGAATGTCTGAATAACAAACTGCCCGCAGAAGTTAGGATCTGTAATTGTTTCAAGATAACCCGTTGCACCTGTTGTAAAAACAAGTTCACCAATAACGGGTGAATCTTCTTTGACCGGTGCGCCGAAGCTTTTACCTTCGAAAACATCGCCGTTTTCCAAAACAAGATAAATTTTATTGCTCATAGGCTCTCCTTTTCTTTCTATGTCTGAGATGCAAACTTTCTTTCCCACCGAGGCTTCCAAAAGGTTCTTTACATAAGGAAACCACTCAAAAGTGTAAAGTCCACATCTGAGCTGAATCATACCATATTTTTACCTATACATTATACTATATTTCTGTGAAACTGTAAAGTAGTTTTCTATGATTTTTTTATGTCAAGGGACGAAAAATAATAAGAACAGAATCGAATCGGCAATTAAAAAGGATAAAAAAATATTGAAAACGCAATTTTTTCAACCAAATAAGACAAAAATAGGAAATCTTTCCATTCCAACAAAAAATTTTTCAGAAGTAATATTTAATCGAAAGCTGAAAATACTATTACCGACGGAAAATTACCGTCAAAAAATTTTAAAGGTGAAAAATCATGACTCATATTAAATGTACTGCAAAAACATGCGCTTTCAACTGCGAATCATGCTGTTCTCTGAGCGACATTCACGTAGGAGGGGACAATGCCTGCGACTGCTGCGAAACATGCTGCGACAGCTTTTCCCCCTCAACCGCATCAATGGGATGCTCAAAATGCTCCTGTGAAAAATCCTTTATTGAATGTGATGCAGAAAACTGTGCTCACAACTGCGACGGAGAATGCTGTGCTGAAAACATCTCAATATCCGGCAATAATCCCAAAACGAACTGCGATACGCAGTGTGACACTTTTGTGGAAAGATAACTCCCGTAAAGAACTGCTCCCTTAAACAGGAGCAGCTCTTTGATTTGTCCAATCAAAAATTTTCAATCAACATCTTCTATTATTTCAGATGGACGTTCATCAAGACAGAAAGGATTTTTCAGAATTTTCTTCATCAGCTTCAATGCTGAAGCAAAATAGAATCCATCGCAAACACGCTCATCTGTCACAACATTATAATCAATATATCTTCGCTGTTTTACTGTGCCGTCTTCCTGAACCTCATTTTTTCGTTCAGCAGCGCCAAACGAAAGAAAAACAGGAACATTACCAAAATCATATAAATGATGGTAAATAGGCGGAATACCCAACGAACCCATAGATGTTATAAAAAATGAACCGTGGAACGGACTGACATTTTCCAGAAACTTAGGCAAAAGACCGAAATAATCAAGGAACTGAAGAAAACCGACAGCTCCGCGCAAAAGAAGACCGGGGATATAACTGAGAGCTTTTGCAGCATTATCAAATCCTCCTCCGGGATTATCTCTGTATCCGTCAATTACCTTTGTCAGTTCATTATAAACATCTTCAGCTGTAGCATCCGGCTGAAACCTAACTTTTACAACAGTATCAGGAGAATTCAGACTCATATCAAGCTTGATTGTCAGCATGACACTGATACCGTCTCTTGCAAAAATACGCTGACCTGCAATAAACCTGTTGACACCGGGACGCTGAGATACAACCCTGATATACGAAGCGATCAAAACATGCATCATCCCGAAGCCTTTTAATCCCTCGTCTCTCTTTTTTCTTATATACTCCTCAGCTTTTTCAATATCAAAACGATCTCGGATATAATTCGACGAAGTGACTCGGGTCTTCATTATATACGGCGACACATAACTCATTGGACTCAACGATCTGAGCCTTCTGCCATCGTATCTGTCACCAAATCTCTTTTTTCTCTCTTTCATAAGGTTCTCTCCCCTGCGAACATTATTTTTATGATTACTGTTCACTATATACATTATAGCATATTTTAATATAATTTGCAAGACCTTTTTTTAAAATTCATAATTAACATATGCACAATAAATATAAAACACGGAACCCCTTCGTTTCTGAAGGGGTTCCGTAAATATCATTAATCTATAAATTACTGATAAAGTTCTGTGAGTTTGAGAAGTCTTTCGTACTTAGCTTTTGCGTTAGCTTCTGCCTGTGCGAAGAGTTCTTCAGCTCTTTCGGGGAACTGCTGAGCAAGACGGCTGTAACGTGTTTCAGACTTGATGAAGTCTACGTAGCTTGCTGTGGGTTCCTTAGAGTCGATTGTGAAGGGGTTCTTACCTTCTGCCTTGAGAGCAGGATTGTATCTGAACATCTGCCAGTAACCAGCTTCAACAGCTTTCTTCATTTCAGACTGGCAGTTGATCATACCGCCCTTAACACCGTGCATTTCGCAGGGTGCGTAACCGATGATGAGTGAGGGACCGTTGTAAGCTTCAGCTTCCTGAAGAGCTTTGATTGTCTGGTTCATATCAGCGCCCATAGCGATCTGAGCAACGTATACGTAGCCATAAGACATAGCGATCTGAGCAAGATCTTTCTTGTTGATTGCTTTACCAGCAGCAGCGAACTGAGCAACCTGACCTACCTGAGAAGCCTTGGAAGCCTGCCCGCCAGTGTTGGAGTAAACTTCAGTATCGAATACCATGATGTTTACGTTTTCGCCGGAAGCGATAACATGGTCAAGACCACCGAAGCCGATATCGTAAGCCCAACCGTCACCACCGAAGATCCAAACGGATTTCTTGGAGAGGTAGTCTTTTTCGTCAAGGATAGCGGGAGCAACGGGGCAACCAGCAGCTGCAGCTTTTTCGAGTTCTTCAACGAGAACTTTTGTAGCAGCTTCGTTTGCTTTGCCGTCTTCAGCTGTTTCGAGGTATGCTTTAGCAGCAGCCTTGAAGGAATCGGAAGCCTTTTCGGATTCAGCCATTTCAGATACTTTTCTCATGAGTTTTTCTCTGATTGTATTCTGACCGAGGAACATACCGAAGCCGTGTTCAGCGTTATCTTCGAAGAGGGAGTTAGCCCAAGCGGGACCCTTGCCGCTGTCTCTGTTTACTGTGTAAGGTGTAGAAGGTGCAGAGCCGCCCCAGATAGAAGAACAACCTGTAGCGTTGGAGATGTACATTCTTTCACCGAAGAGCTGTGTGATAAGTCTTGCGTAAGATGTTTCAGCACAGCCTGCGCAGGAACCGGAGAATTCGAGGAGGGGCTGGTTGAACTGGCTGTCTTTGAGTGCGGGATAAGCAGTTTCTTTTCTTGTTACGTTAGCAACAGCATAGTCGAATACTTTCTGCTGAGCAGCCTGAGATTCCTGAGAAACCATCTTAAGAGCTCTCTTTTCGGGTTTTGTGGGACATACGCCAACACAAACACCACAACCCATACAGTCGAGGGGTGAGATAGCCATTGTATATTTGTAGCCTTCCATGCCTTTGCCGAGAGTTTTTGCTGTGTACTTTGTTTCAGCAGGAGCAGCAGCAACTTCGTTTTCATCGAGGAGGAAAGGTCTGATTGTAGCGTGGGGACATACGAATGCACAGTTGTTACACTGAACGCAGTTTTCAGGAATCCATTCGGGAACGTCAACTGCAACACCACGTTTTTCGTAAGCAGAAGAGCCCTGGGGGAATGTACCGTCTACGTGATCCATAAATGCGGAAACGGGGAGTGAATCACCCTGCATTTTGTTTACGGGGTTAACGATTGTGTTTACGAACTTAACGAGATCATCACGTTTGCCTTCAGAAGCAGCAGCGGGAGCATCAGCGTCGAGGTTCTTCCAGGATTCGGGAACTTCAACTTTAACGATAGCGTCAACACCTGCATCGATAGCTTTGTAGTTCATTTCAACAACAGCTTCGCCCTTCTTGAGGTAGGACTTCTTAGCCATGTACTTCATGTAATCTACAGCTTCAGCGATAGGCATGATATTAGCGAGAGCGAAGAATGCGGACTGGAGAATTGTGTTTGTTCTCTTACCCATACCGATTTCTCTTGCTTTATCGATAGCGTTTACAATGTAGAATTCGATGTTGTTTTCAGCAAGGTACTTCTTAACGTCGTTGGGGAGGTAGTTTGCAATTTCTTCAACGGGCCACTGGCAGTTGAGAAGGAACTTACCACCGGGTTTTACGTCGTTAACGATCTTATAGCCTTTGAGCATGTAAGAGGGGTTGTGGCAAGCAACGAAGTCAGCTTTTGTGATGTAGTAGGAGCTCTTAATGGGAAGATCGCCGAAACGGAGGTGAGAAATTGTGATACCGCCGGTCTTCTTGGAGTCATACTGGAAGTAAGCCTGAATGTATTTTTCTGTGTGGTCACCGATGATCTTGATGGAGTTCTTGTTAGCACCAACAGTACCGTCACCGCCGAGACCCCAGAATTTGCAGCTGATTGTGCCCTTGGGAGCTGTATCGGGAGCTGCTTTTTCTTCGAGAGAAAGACCAGTAACGTCATCTACGATACCAATTGTAAAGTTGCCCTTGGGAGCGTCAGCTTTGAGGTTTTCAAATACTGCGAATACGGAAGAGGGAGGAGTATCTTTAGAACCGAGACCATATCTGCCGCCAACAACTTTAGCGTCAACACCGTTGGAAGCGAGAGCTGCAACAACGTCGAGGTAAAGGGGTTCGCCGAGGGAGCCGGGTTCTTTTGTTCTGTCAAGAACAGCGATTTTCTTAACTGTTTTGGGAAGTACTTCAAGAAGTTTAGCTGCAACGAAAGGTCTGTAAAGTCTAACTTTGATAAGACCAACTTTTTCGCCTGCTGCGAGCATGTAGTCGATAACTTCTTCAGCAACGTCACAGATGGAGCCCATTGCAACGATAACTCTGTCAGCATCGGGTGCACCGTAGTAGTTGAAGAGTTTGTAGTTTGAACCGATCTTAGCGTTAACCTGGTTCATGTAATCTTCAACGATAGCGGGAAGAGCATTGTAATAAGAGTTACAAGCTTCTCTGTGCTGGAAGAAGATGTCGCCGTTTTCAGCAGAACCTCTGAGTACGGGATGTTCGGGGTTGATAGCTCTTGCTCTGAAAGCTTTGATAGCATCTTTATCAACCATTTCTTCGAGATCAGCATAATCCCAAGCTTCGATCTTGGAGATTTCGTGAGATGTACGGAAACCGTCGAAGAAGTTGAGGAAAGGTACGCGACCTTTGATTGTGGAAAGGTGAGCTACAGCGCCAAGGTCCATAACTTCCTGGGGATTTGTACAAGCCATCATTGCGTAACCTGTCTGACGACAAGCGTATACGTCACTGTGGTCACCGAAAATGTTAAGAGCGTGGGAAGCTACGCAACGAGCACTTACGTGGATAACGTTGGGGAGAAGTTCGCCGGCGATCTTATACATGTTGGGGATCATCAAAAGAAGACCCTGAGAAGCTGTGTATGTGGTTGTGAGAGCGCCTGCTGCGAGTGAGCCGTGAACTGTGCCGGCAGCACCTGCTTCGGACTGCATTTCCATAACCTTTACTTTTTCACCGAAAATGTTTTTCAAACCTGTTGCAGACCATGAGTCGGTAAGTTCAGCCATAACACTGGAAGGTGTAATGGGGTAAATGCCAGCAACTTCTGTAAACGCATAGCTCACATGAGCCGCAGCGGTATTACCGTCCATGGAAATCTTTTTTCTTGCCATGATTTGTATCCTCCTATATCTTTGTAAAAAATAAACTATAAATAAATACTATGTACCCATAGTACCTTGTAATTATACCACTAATTTTGCGTTATGTAAAGGGTGAAACTCTAAATTTCGGGATTTTGTTAAACACCTGTCCATATTTGCACATTTTTTCACATAAAAGCATTCAAATACAATATCGAAACATAACACAGTTACCTTTGCGGAGAACCTCAAAGCAAAGGTCTTGACGAAACAAAAAAATAGTGGTCACGACACAATTCGTTCTATATAAGCCCATAATACATTTGCTAAGATTTCAGACAAAAACAGTCCTGAAATTACTGAGATCACATTAATGATTATCAGATCAAGAACATTATACAACAACAGAAAACCTGATGGATAACCGAGATACCTGTATAGCTTCAGATACTTTTGAGTTGAAATAATTCTCATAACCGTGATTATAACTATAAAAACAGCAAATGCAACACTGCATATCACTATCATATAATAAACCATTTCGGGCAATTCAGTAAACAAAACCCTTATTTTTTCTGACAACAAAGTTATAGTAAAAAGAGATACATAAGGAATCAACAAAACAATAATTTGCAGTAGCTTGATTCTTTTCAGAAGAATTTTTAAAATCAGTTCAAGTCTAATCATCTTCTGTCTCCGTAAGATATTTAAAGTCAAAGCAGCTGAAACGTATAAGTCCTGACAAAACCGCAACAGTTACAATAATCAAGCCTAAGCATAAGCATAAAGCCCAGCTTATGGAGAACACATCGAAATCCATCATAAATCTGCTTGAATTATTCATATCGGTACTGTAAGTTGCCAATATAACAGGAATCGTCGCCGCTGTTGCAATAATCAAAGCCGCAAAATTGGGGATAAGATACTCTAACAGATTTACTGCAAATATCTGTCCGTCTGAATATCCCACAGCTTTAAAAACAGCCATCTGATGTTTACGTCTGTCTGTTGCCGAAAGAATCGTAGAAAAAAGGTTGACAGATGCAGCAACAGTTGCAACAGATGCAATCATGTACATTACTGCAGATATTACTTTTACCATGATTGAATCTCCGTCAGGAAGAGAAATATAACAATCCGAATCTTTCAGGTCAGCAGCAACAGTTTCAAGATTTTCAACAGAATCAACAATAGCATAAACAGTTCCTTTTTGGGCAAGAACATCGTCATCGGCTTCTTTTTTCTGAAGATAGCAAAGGTTTTCAAACGAAATCAAACAGACGCTACTTGTGTTCATGTAATCGTTGTTTTTATATGTGCCGATTACGGTAAAATTTATTGTTTCACCTGTATATTCTCCATATCGTGTTCCGTCTTCATTCTTATATTTTTTTATTATTTTATATACGATCTCGGAACCGATAAACTCCTTACCTTTGATAAAATGTTCCGTTTGCCCTTCAGATGTTGGGGTAAACTTTTCGGGGACGATTATAAAATTGTCTGCTTCTATATCCTTATCAATATCAAGCTTTACTTCTGTAGACTCTAAATCTATTCCGTTAAAAGCTATCGTACCATTGTAATATTCCGACTCAAGATTTGTTTTTCCTGAATGATAAAAGGTCGTTGTATAAAATAAAACGTGCTCATGTTCGGGCAGCTGTTCAAAAGATTCAAACATAGTTTTTTCACTATTATACACGCTTATCCTTGCATCCGAAAATTTTAATTTATTATTATTCGCATCGTATTTTTCAGAACTTATCATTGCGGATGAAACAAACAGTACGCATATATACATGAGCGTAAGCAATAAAAAAACAGACACATAATGTCGGGGAGAACTTTTAATTTTGGCCCACGCAAGCTTAAAAAACTTCATTACCAACAAACCTCCGTTACCTGAGATTCACTTTCGATTATCAAAACTCTGTCCGCATATTTTGCCATGTCTCTGTTATGAGTTACAACTATCACACATTTATCTTCACGGCTCAAATTCTTTAACAGTTCAAAAATCTCAACTTCATTTTTCTCATCAAGATTTCCTGTGGGTTCGTCTGCAAGAATTATCCGAGGGTCGTTTGCCAAGGCTCTTGCTATGGCAACACGCTGTTTTTCGCCGCCTGAAAGCTGATACGGATACTGTCCCGCAAGAGAATCTATATGAAACTTTTCCAATAAAGACATCGCCTTTTCTTTTTTGTCCTTTATGCTGTCGTTGATATAAAGAGGGAGCATTACATTATCTATAACTTTCAAGTTATTGTCAAGCAAATAATTCTGAAAAATAAAGCCGACGGAATCCCTGCGGTATTCGGCTTTTTCTTTTGCCGATAATTCAAGAACATTTTTACCGTTTAAAAGTATCTCACCGGATGTGGGGCTGTCCACGCTGCCGATAATGTTTAAAAGAGTTGTTTTTCCGACACCCGATTCACCCATTACAACATACAGAAAACCCGGCTTAAAATCTAAATTGATATTTTTCAAAACAGTTCTGTTTTTATACTTTTTAGTCAAATCTCTTATTTTCAGCATTATAATTCTCCTTTAATTTTTTCAGTTACCTGCCCAAAACACTTTGGGCAGGAAATGAGCTTTTAATGTTTTTTTTAAATCCATTTACCAACGTATATTAATGTGTTTTATCACGATCATTACTGCGCAATCCCGACGATTTTACAAAAAGTTTACATGTCCCGCTATTTTTCGGCAGAAATCAATCAAAAAAACAACTACATGTTTTATTACAGACATTATACCATACTATTTTAAGAAAGTCAACTATAAAAAAACAACAAACATCGTTTTGAACTTTTATTGATATACCTTGACAAAGACAAACTCAAATGTTATACTTATATATGGAATACTATTTTAGACTAAAATACATGAAATTCAAGAAAGGTGACTTATAACTATGAAAAGAATTCATCTTATATGTAATGCCCACATTGACCCCGTATGGCAGTGGGAATGGGAAGAAGGCGCTGCGGAAGCGATCTCAACTTTCCGTGTTGCTGCTGACCTCTGCGATACTTTCGGAGACTATATTTTCTGCCACAACGAATCCATTCTCTACCGTTGGGTAGAAGAATACGAACCTGAGCTTTTTGAAAGAATCGTTAAGCTTGTAAACGAAGGCAGATGGCACATCATGGGCGGATGGCATCTCCAGCCAGACTGCAATATGCCCTCCGGCGAAGGTTTTGTTCGTCAGATCGCTGAAGGAAGAAAATACTTCGGCGAAAAATTCAATAAATACCCCAAAACCGCAATCAACGTTGACCCCTTCGGACACACAAGAGGTCTCGTTCAGATCATGGCAAAAAGCGGTTACGACAACTATATTTTCATGCGTCCCTTTGAAGTTGACTGTCATGTTCCACGCGGACCCTTCAGATGGGTTGGATACGATGGCTCAGAAGTCGTTGCGGAACGTTCATTCTCATGGTACTGCACGCATCTCGGCGAAGCTGTTCCAAGAATCAAAGAACAGATCGAAGACCTCAAAGATGACGAAACCGTATACTGTCTCTGGGGCGTAGGTAACCACGGCGGCGGTCCTTCATTCAGAGACCTTACAGAGATCACAGAATTCAAAAAACAGCTTGAAGAAGAAGGCGCACAGGTCGAGCTTATCCACTCCACACCCGATGACTACTTCGGTGAACTCAAAAACAGAGAACTCCTTCCCGAACATACAGGCGACATCAATCCTTGGGCGGTCGGTTGCTACACTTCTCAGGTAAGAATCAAGCAGAGATACCGCAGAACAGAAAACGAACTGTTTATGACGGAAAAAATGTGTTCCGCCGCAGAGCTTGCAGGAGTTATGAAATACCCCACAGAAGAGCTTGAAAACGCACAGAGAGAAATGCTTACGATCCAGTTCCACGACTCTCTCCCCGGTTCATCCATTCAGGACGTTGAAGAAATGGCTCTCAGAATCCTTGACCACTCACTCGAAATGATCTCAAAAGTAAAAGCACGTGCATTCTTCGCACTTTGCAAAGGTCAGAGAAAAGCTGCCTCCGATGAGATTCCCGTATTGGTATTCAACCCCAACCCCTTTGAAATCGAAGAAACATTTGAAGGCGAATTCATGCTTTGGGGTCAGAACAGAACATCCACATACTATTATCCGAAGGTTTTCAGAGACGGCGTTGAAATTGCTTCCCAGCCCGAAAAAGAACGAAGCAACCATGCCCTTGACTGGAGAAAAAGAGTTGTATTCACAGCTAAGATTCCTCCAATGCAGGTTGCAAGATTCGATTGCAAATTCGACATTCTCGAATCAAAACCCGTTCCCACAATGCCTTCCGATGATACACATTTCATTTTCGATAACGGAACTCTCAGCGTGAAGATCAACAAAGCTACAGGTCTCATTGACAGCTACAAAAAGAACGGCATGGAATACGTAAAAGAAAACGCATTCTCCCTTGATGTCATGCAGGACGACGAAGATCCCTGGGGCATGAGATTCCAGAGCAGAACCGAACAAATCGGTCAATTCAAGCTTCTTTCCGTAGAAGAAAGCACTAAATTCACAAATGTAAGAGAACCTCTCGCAGCAGTAAGAGTTATCGAAGACGGTAAAGTAAGAACTGTAGTTGAAGCAGTATTCGGTTACGAATCTTCAAAAGCTGTAGTTCAGTATAAACTCAACAAAGTAACATCCGAAATGGATATGAAAGTCCGCATTCAGTGGGCTGAAAAAGCAAAGATGCTCAAGCTTAACATTCCCACAAACCTCGGCAATTGCGAATATTTCGGTCAGCAGGCTTACGGACTTGAAAAGCTTCCCACAAGCGGCCGTGAATGTGTAGCTCAGAAATACGTTTACCTCGACAATAAAACGAACGCACTTGCACTTATCAATGATGGAATTTACGGTTCTTCCGCAACAGAAGATACTATCAAAATGACACTTCTCCGCTCCCCCGCTTACTGCGCACATCCGGATGGCGAAAAAGAATTCGTTCCTCAGAACAGATACACAGCATATATTGAACAGGGCGAAAGACTTTACGACTTCCGAGTTCTTGCAGGAACATCTGAAGAAGTTAACGGAAAACTGCCAAGATCCGCCGCAACATTCAATGAAAAGCCAATGACACTCTCCTTCTTCCCCTCAGGACTCGGTCAGATCCCCGAAGTTAAATTTACTGTTGACGCACCCGAATGTGTTGAATGTAATGCGATTAAAAAAGCTAATGACGGAAACGGTCATATCATCAGACTTTTCAATGCATCCGAATCAACACAGAAAGCAACAGTAAAACTTACAAACGGATACGAATTCTCTTATGATCTCGGAAAATACGAGGTTGCCACATTCAGACTTGCAGACGGAAAAGTTTCTCTCTGCGACCTGATGGAAAACGCACTTTAAGCAGCAAACGAAAGGAAAAAATAAATGAATATTTGGCACGACATAGACCCGACAAGGATAAAACCGAACGATTTTTACGCAATAATAGAAATCCCCTCCGGCAGCAAAAACAAGTACGAAATGGACAAAGAAACAGGGCTTCTCAAACTTGACAGAGTCCTCTACACATCAACACACTACCCCGCAAACTACGGATTCATTCCCCGTACATATGCAGAAGACGATGACCCTCTTGATGTTCTGGTACTCTGCTCCGAACCTATTGCTCCCATGACTTTGGTAAGATGTTATCCGATCGGCGTTATCAAGATGTCCGACAACGGCAAAGCCGACGAAAAAATAATTGCTGTTCCTTACACAGATCCTACATACAACGGCTACAGAAGCATTTTCGCACTTCCAAAACACACATACGACGAAATGAAGCACTTCTTCTCCGTTTATAAAACTTTGGAAAAGAAAGAAACAGTAATGGACGAAGTCGGTGACGAAAACGAAGCAAGCAGAATCGTCTCCGAATGTATCGAAAGATATTCCAAATGCTTCAAAGACGGCAGACAGATCAAAAAGATGTTTTAAAACAGAATAGAATAATAATATACGGGAAAACCATTTTTTGTAAAAATTGGTTTTCCCGTACCCTTTCCAAAAAAACTTTTAGAGAAGCATTTCATGCTTCAAGGGATAATTTAATAAAACTATATTCAAAGCTTTCCGCATAATTATTCATTCAAGAAGTAAATAAAAGCAGAAGAATTTTTGTTGTTTTTTTTTGAATTTTTAGTAACTCTATTGACATATTTATTCATTTATAGTATAATATACATAACCACAAAATTCAATTCACTAATTATGTGAAAGGAGAAATCAAAATGAAACTTAAATCGAAAATTACAGCTTTAGCTCTTGCAGCAACCTGCTCAATCGGAGTTTGCGCCCATGCAGCAGCGGAAGCCCCGCAACTTTTGCCGTTTTTGAATACAGATTCTGCAAAAGTTATCGAAATGATCGACAGCATCCAAGTTGCCGACCTTACAACGGAAAAGCAGATCGAAGAAGCTTTCCTTGCATACTGCGACCTTGAAGGCGACGCAAAAGAAGAGGTTACAAACTACGAAAAGCTTGACGAAATGAGAAAAGCCATCGCAAAGCTCTACAACCCCGATGCGGAAAATAAACAGGGCGGTAAACTTATCGACCGTTCACAGTTTCTCATCGGTACATACAATGTAAATTCTCAGTGCTGGACAGATGAACATTTCCAGGCTTTGAAAGATTGTAACATTGATGTCATTTGCTCCGGGGCATACAATACTACTTTCCTCGATCTGTGCGAAAAATATGGAATAGGAACTTATGTAAACTATCTCCCACACTGGTTTGTTTCCGGTGATGAATATAGAGGAACAATGTCCGTAAAATTCCCCTCCGGAATCTTTGATTCCTATGCAGAAAGCTTTGTTGACCACCCTGCAATTTGGGGCATGGCGATATGTGACGAACCTGATAGCCGAGACTACGAGCACCTTGAAGTTTTGAGAGCCGAAGCGCAAGAACTTTTCCCAGATAAGCTCATTTACATAAATCTATATCCCAGCGGCCAGCATTGGGGAGCTTACAGCGGCGATGAAAACAAAGACTACTATGACTACATTAAATCTTACGAGCAAACCATAAATACTGACTATATAAGCTATGACTTATATATGCTCTCGTTTGAAAATTTCTTAGAAAAAGACGGAAGAGGTGGCTTACATTTCCTTGAAGCTGCTGCAACATTAGGAGATATTACAAGCGGCACAGGAAAGGACTATTGGTTTGTGCCTCAAGTAAGTTCAAGTGTAAATGACATATGGGTAACTACTCAGCAACTCAGATATCAGGTATACAACTCAATGGCTTACGGTGTAAAAGCAATAAACTGGGCTTGCTGGACAGCAGGCTGGTGGCACGCAGACAATCAAGTCGTTGACAGCGCAGGTAATTTCACTCAACAGTATGAAAAACTTAAAACTGTAAACAATGAAATTAAAACCCTCTCACCTATTTACATGAGGTACACAAACAAAGACACATATTTCGTATCTCAATTTCCCTACTTTAGCGAGTATAATAATTCAAACATAATTCCCAAGCATATAGAAAACACTTTCAATCAAAATATTATTAAAGACATTACAGCTTCCGAATCCTCAACCGTAATTATAGGTTATTTTGAAAAAAATATCGGAAATGGTACAGCCTTTATGATATCAAATGCAACAGATTTTGCATGTGGTGAGGATTATGATGGAAAAATATATTTAAACGAAGGTCAGGACGCAAAAGTTACATTCAAACTTAAAAACCCCAACGCAGAACTGACCGCATATATAAAAGACACAGCTTATAAAATCTATCCCGATAAAAACGGAGTTTACAGTCTTTCAATCCCCAACGGTGAAGGTATTTTCGTAACGGTAGACCCTATAACTGAATAAAAAAAACGAGACCGACTTTTCAGTCGGTCTCAATTATTATGGGATTCACTTTAAAACGGGAGCTATAAACTTTTCATACACATTGATGATTATAAGCCCTGCAACCAATCCAAGTGCGCCCTGGATGGAGTTGAAAAGGATATTCACGGATGCGGAAGCAAAACCGTAAAGAATGCTTTCATACGCAAGATAGCCGCCAACCATTATAAGTTCAGCAACTATTGCAGAAACAAGTTTCAAACCAAAATTCTTCTTTGATCCGGCGAGCTTGACACCAATGAAATATGCCGCAACAGCCATAAGAGCTTTGACCGCAAATGTCACAGGGGCATAAGATACATATCCTGCGCTGAGATCCGCTATCGCAGAACCGAGGCCTGCTGCAAGACCGCCATATACAGGACCAAGGACCCAACCGCTGAGAAGCACGATGCAGTCACCGAGGTTTACATAACCGACAGCTGGCATGGGCACACGGATGATAATTGTTGCAATAAATGTCAATGCTCCGAGCATGGCAGCAAGGACAATCTTTTTTGTTTTTTCGTTCATGATATGAACACCCTTTCAAATTATATATTATAAAAATTTTTAGCTATCCTGACAGCCTCCATAGCATCTGCGCCATAAAAATCCGCCGAAATCATTTCAGCATATTCTTTATTCAGAACAGCCCCTCCGACCATTATTTTCACGTCAGATTCGTTTTCATGGAGAAGTTTTATTGTTTCAGCCATTGCAGGAACTGTAGTTGTCATAAGAGCGCTGAGCCCCACAAGCTTACAGTTATATTTCCGGGCAGCTTCAAGAACCGATTCGGGAGAAACGTCTCTGCCGAGATCATGCACAGTAAAACCGTAGCTTTCAAGCATTACCTTGACTATATTTTTACCGATATCATGAATATCCCCTTTGACAGTTGCAAGAATCACGCCATGGCCATCACTTTCGGTTTTATGCATAACAGCTTTAACCTCTTCAAAAGCCGCAGAGGCAGCCTCCGCACTCATGAGAAGCTGAGGTAAAAAGGCTTTTTTAGCCTCAAAATCAGCTCCAATCTCATTCAAAGCGGGAATGATATGGGAATTGATAACTTCGAGAGGATCAACTGTTTTCAAAAGCTCTTTTGCCGAATACACAGCGCTTTCTTTCATGCCCTTGAATACAGCTTTATGAAGGGTTACGTCCTCATTTTTTATGCTTTTTTCCACAGTTTCAACAGCAGAATTCGCATAATTTATATAATCGGAACAAGCAATATCAAGACCGTGAAGAACTTTAAATGAATAGTAAACATCCATCATTCCTGTCGCAAACGGATTCATGATAGCGCAGTCCAATCCATTTTCGAGGGCATTCGCAAAAAATGTGGAATTTATGATCTCACGTTTCGGTAATCCAAAAGAAATATTTGAAACACCCAGACTTGTTTTTATACCTTTTTCCCTTAAAAGTTTTACAGCTTTCAGGGTAACAAGAGCGCTCTGCTGATTTGAAGAAACTGTCAATGCTAACGGGTCAACGATAATATCTTTTTTACCGATTCCGTATTCTGCGGCAGTTTCGATGATTTTTTCTGCAATCTCAACACGTTTTTCAGCAGTTTCGGGTATCCCGTTATTATCCATAGTCAATGCGATAACCGCTCCGCCATATTTTTTAACAAGAGGGAAAACGCTCCTCATGCTTTCTTCTTCACCGTTTACTGAATTCACAAGGGGTTTACCGTTGTAAATTCTCATGGCATTTTCGAGAACGGAAGCATTGTTTGAATCAAGCTGAAGAGGTATATCCGTAACAGTCTGAACAGTTTCCACAGCCATTTTCATCATCGCTTTTTCATCAATTTCAGGAAGTCCAACATTCACATCAAGGATATGAACTCCTGCATCGACCTGTTTTACTGCCTCATTGACAATATAATTCATATCACTTGCCCTGAGAGCTTCCTTAAACCGTGGCTTACCCGTAGGATTGATACGCTCCCCTATAAGAATCGGGGAATGTCCGATCTCAACCGCACAAGTATAGGAAGAAACAACCGTTTTTTCTTTATATTCAGGAAAAGCGTAAGACATTTCAGAAGTTTTATTAACGGTTTTACGGATATATTCAGGGTTTGTCCCACAGCATCCGCCAAGAATACAAGCCCCTTTTTCAGCCATTTTCACCATATAATCGGAGAAAACATCGGGATCCGTATTGAACATTGTTTTTCCGTCAACAACAACAGGAAGCCCCGCATTGGGATTTACGATAAGTGGAAGAGAAGAATTTTCAGTAAACCAGTCCACAAGACCCAGCATTTTGTCCGGGCCGAGAGAACAGTTCATACCGAGAGCCGCAACGCCAAGACTTTCAAGCATTGCAATCATCGCTTCAGGGGATGCGCCTGTCATAAGTTTTCCATTCTCATCATATACATTGGTAACAAAAATCGGAAGATCGCTGTTTTCCTTTGCAGCAATTACAGCCGCCTTGGTTTCATAACAGTCGTTCATTGTTTCAATAAGGATACAATCTGCACGGTCGTTCATCGCCTTGATATTCGCAGCAAAAATTCCCACAGCATCCTCAAAATCAAGATCACCGAGGGGCTTCAGCAATCTGCCCGTAGGTCCTATATCAAATGCTATAAAAGCATTCTCCCTGCCAATTACAGCGGTTTCTGCACAATCAAGCGCTGCGCTTATGAGTTCCTCATAATTTTCATATTTTTCCCTGTTAATACCAAATGTATTTGTTTTTATAATATTTGCCCCTGCATCAAGATACTCATTGTGAAGAGCTGTGATTTTTTCCGGAGCAGCAAGATTCCACAGTTCAGGAGCACTACCTGCAGGAAGCCCCATTGACTGCAAAACAGTACCTGTTCCACCGTCAAAATAGAGCCTTTTTGCTTTAATCAATTCATCTAATTTAATCATTTTCGATACCTACTATTGCTGTTATGGTTTTTATGGGAGTCATAAGCAATGATCTGTTCAGATTAACCCCCAAAAGTCTCGGTGCATTCACAAGTTCAATAACACGTCCCTGACAAGAAAGATCAAGATCTCCGTAACCGGGACTGAAACGTGGTCTGCAATTCAACGAACCTTTTATAAAATACTCCGCTTTATCTGCCGCAGCTTCTGCATATGCGGAAGCATACGCATCAGCAATAAAATGGTTGGCGGGAGAAGTCAACGCCAATTTACTCAAAAAACGGTCAACTCCAATCCCTAAAGTAACCGCAAAAACAAAAGCCTCTTTGCACCCACTGAGATTTTTTTTCAAGTCAGAACTGAAAACATCTCCGAACCCGCAATTCAAACTGTTTTCGCCATTAAAAGAAACCTGAGTCCTTACAGCTGAATATTTACATATAATTTGATTTTCAAGTTCCGAAACACATTTTAAATCAAAAGAAATATCAGAATTACGGGACACCTGAAGCCTCAAAAGGACCTCATTTTTATTCAACTCAATTTCCGAAAGCGGGATGATTCGGTAGTCTACAGGGTATATCATGAGATTATATCCGATAGATTTTTCCGGATAGCCTCTGCCACATCAGGCTTATTCATGGAATAAACATGAACAGCATTGAGCCCATTAGCATAAAGATCTATTATCTGCTCTGTCGCATATGCAATTCCGGCCTGCTTCATAGCTTTCGGATTATCCCCATAACGGTCCACAAGGCGTAAAAATCTCTGAGGCAAAGCCGTCTGAGAAATGGAGCAAATCCTCTTTATCTGTACAGGATTTGTAACAGGCATTATACCCGCAACAACAGGAACATCAACACCTGCCCGATAAAGCCTGTACATAAAATTGTACAGAATATTATTATCAAAAAACATCTGAGTGGTCAGATATTCGCAGCCGCTTTCAACTTTTATTTTAAGGCTCTCAATATCAGATCTGCTGTTTGCACTTTCGGGATGATTTTCAGGATAGCAAGCCCCACCGATACAAAAACCGCCGAAATCACGAATTTCCTGCGTCAACTCACTTGCATAATGATATTCAAGGTGATCTCTGTTCATACCTTCGGGAATATCTCCTCTCAAAGCAAGAATATTTTCGATCCCCTTGCTTTTCAGCTCCATAAGTTTTAATTTTATATCGGCTTTTGTTGAAGAAATACAGCTCAGATGCGCTATCGGTTCAACCCCTAATTTTTTAAGATTCTCGGCAATATCCGAAGTATATTTTGAAGTTCCGCCGCCGGCTCCGTAAGTAACGCTCATATAACTCGGATTCAATTTCGCAATCTCGGCAGTAGCTTCAAGAACCGAATCAACCTTATCATCAGTTTTTGGAGGAAAAACCTCAAACGAAAGACTCGGTTTTTCACCTTTTATAATATCTATAACTTTCATCTTAATGACTCCAGTCTACTTAAAAATCTCATAGCAATCCCCCGATTTTCATCAACCGAGGAATTGCTTTCTTTATCATAAAAAAAATTATAACACTTCAAAGCACAAAAGTCAAGCATCCACTTGAAACACCTTATTTTGTTCAATAAAGAGTCATTATAAATCAATAAACGACTTACATCTTTGAAAGAAAAAGATCTAACAATTTAAATGCAACATCTGAAGCTTTAGCCAAAGATACGGCATAATCGTTGTGAGAGTTTTCGTCACCGCAGTCAGACATTGCGCGGACAACACAAAATTCGGTCTTATTCATATAACAAACATGTCCGATGCTTCCGCCTTCCATCTCACAGGAAATAGCATTGAAATTATCGGTGATGCGTTTTTTCATTTCTTTTCCGTTAACAAAGCAGTCTCCGGAAGCTATAACGCCTACCTCATAATTTGCATTAAGCTCTCTTGCACAAGCCTCGAAGACTTTAACATGTTCACTGCTGCAAGGGAAATTTATAATATTGATTCCTGAAATAAGGCCAAGCGGATCACCCACAGGAGTTGTATCCATATCATGCTGAACAACACTGTCTGCAATGGCAATATCACCGATTCCGAGACCTTTGGAAAGAGATCCCGCAACCCCAACATTTATCACAACGTCAGGATTAAATTTCAGGATCATAGTCTGAGCACACATTGCCGCAAAAACCTTACCGATACCGCACATAGCAACAACAACATTCACGCCGTATATCTCACCGTAAACATAGTCTGTACCGCTTATTGTAAGAGTCTTCGCATTTTCAATCATACCCTGAACAGATTCAATCTCGGATTTCATGGCTCCGATTATACCGATTATTTTTTTATTACTGTTTGTAAACATAATCCTTCTCCTCAACTTTTTCCAAAACTTCAAGATAAGCCTTCAATTCCTTTTTAGCCGCATCCAGACTCAACGTCTTGTAATTTCCGCATTCAACCGCAGAATTTCCAAAAATCTCACCATCATAAGCCAAGGCTTCTTTTATAACGGAAATAAGATTTTTCTGAACATCAACCGGCGCGACATCCTTTGCCAAAAGATAAAAACCTGTCTGACAGCCCATCGGTCCAAAATAAATAACACTGTCTTTGATCTCGGAATTTCTTATCAGCGTTGCAACCATGTGTTCAACACTGTGCATTGTAGAGTTATCCATGTAATCCCCACAGTTAGGCTTTCTTGTTCTCAAATCATAAGTAATGATATCCCCGTCAATACGTGAAATATAAAACCCGGGATCAAGGATCTCATGATTTATAGTAAAGCTTGCGATTTTAGCTATTTCATTGTTTTTCATAGTCAATATCCCTCACTGAAATGTAAAAATGCAGAAACCATACAAACCAAAGAAGTTTTCCTTGGTCTATATGGTTTGATTTTAAGTAAAATTATTTACTCTTTGTAATATCGTTGAGAAGTTTCAGGAAGCTGTCGTCATCGTTGTCGTCAATAACAGCGGAACGTCTTGCCTGTCTGTCAGCATTAACCTGATTTGGTCTCTGAACATTTGCAGCTCTTGTGGGTCTTACAGGAGCAGGTTCAGCTACAGGTTCAACGGGAGCAACGGGTTCTCTTGTAACAACGGGCTGGTCGTAAACAGACGCTGTTGTTTCCTTAGGCTGCTGAACGGGAATCTTGAAAGAAGGAAGTTCCTGATTGTCTCTGTTGCTGAGAGCATCATCGTCAAAACAAGAAGCGATAACTGCAATTCTGAGTTCATCTTCAAGGCTGTCATCAAGGAGAAGACCCCAGATGATATCGGCTTCGGGATGAGCCTCTTCTTTAATGATATCAGCAGCTCTGTAGATATCTTCGAGAACAATATTTTCGTCTGCTGTGAAGTTGATGAGGATCTTTCTCGCACCGGAGATAGATGTTTCGAGAAGGGGGCTTGTGATAGCAAGTCTTGCAACGTTTTCTGCTTTGTCCTTACCTTTAGCAGTAGCTACGCACATATGAGAATAGCCTGCGTTCTTCATGTTGGAAGAAACGTCCGCAAAGTCAAGGTTAATGAATCCGTGACCCTTGATAAGTTCTGTGATACTTTCAACGCCCTGTTTAAGAATACCGTCAGCCATTTCGAAAGCATTGATAAGAGTGATCTTATTGTCAGCTACGAGCTTAAGTCTTTCGTTGGGAATAACGATAAGAGAGTCAACATTCTGAAGAAGCTGTTCAATACCTCTTTCAGCCTGAGCCATTTTACGTGTACCTTCAAAACCGAAAGGTTTTGTAACGATACCTACAGTGAGGATACCCATTTCACGGGCTACCTGAGCTACATAAGGAGCTGCGCCTGTACCTGTACCGCCGCCCATACCTGCGGTGATAAATACCATTTCTGCGCCCTTCATAGCTTCTTCGAGAAGAGACTTGCTCTCTTCTGCTGCTTTTCTTCCAACTTCGGGATCTGCACCTGCGCCACGTCCGTGTGTGGTTGCGTCACCGATGAGGATCTTATGTGTTGCCATAGAATGATTGAGGGCCTGCTTGTCTGTATTTACAGCAATAAATTCAACGCCCTGAACTTCGTCTTTGATCATTCTGTTTACTGCATTGTTACCGCCGCCGCCAACACCGACAACTTTAATAGTAACAATATTTTCTTTTTCTTCGACACTTCTGAATGCCATTTACGGTCCATCCTTTCAATAAAGAACATGTGTTTAATATCGCAATAGGAAAATTCTTTTCTTATTCTATATATAATAACATATTTTGCGGTTTAAGTCAATGGTTTTTGGTACAATTTTTTGGTTTTTTCTTGGTTATTTCCGCAAATCTCCACAAACTTACTCAAAACTCTTATTTTTGACATCAATCGAGAGCCTTATACCGACCTTCTTTGTAGTTTTTCACATTTATTACAGCCCTCTCTCCCGACGGATTTCTGGCAAGTATCTGAACAAGCATATCGATCTTCTTGTCAATGTCGTCGGAATTTCCTATACGGACTTCAATTATATTATCAAGGACAAAATAAATATCATACTTTTTTGTAAAATCCATAAGCGTCAGTCTGTCATAGAGAGAATGAGAGATCAAAGACTCTGAAATACTGTCAATAAGAGATGTCTCATAGTTTTCAGCATTATCCAAAGTATATCCCTTGCGAACATCCTGAAGCTCCATACCCGAGATAAGAACCGTTCCTGCTCCTTTCACGTCCGAAACTTCAAGAACTTTTTTATTCTTATCAAGGTAAATATAACTACCGTCAGAAGTAAGCACCGAAATTGTCGGTACAGATTTCGTAAGGCTTATCACGACCTTATCGGGAAGCATGAACTCCACATTTACAGTATCAATATATGGAAACTGTTCAGGAGGAAAAAGCCTGTCCGAAGCTGTTTCAAAGTCTAACATCGTCTCGCCTATATATTGAGAACAAGACGACAGCAGACTTGCGGAACCGTACTGAGTTCCGTTTTCGATCAATATCGAATTAGTTTTAAGAAAAATACGCAGCAGTATTATCGCCACAGGAACGGCAACAATGACCGCAAAAACAAAACCTACTACCTTACGAATCCTTTTTTTGCGCAGCTTTCGGTTCATTCTTTCAATATCGCTGACCATTTTACAATCCTTTTATATTACGTTATTTTAGTATTCTCAACAAGCAAAAAACACAGGAATCAAGTCTCCGTATAAACTTTTGCACCGAGGTCGGAAAGCTTTCCGACTATATTCTCATAGCCCCTGTAAATATGCTCTGCATTATCAACAACAGTTGTTCCCTCCGCTGCAAGACCTGCAACAACAAGGCTGGCACCACCACGCAGATCTCCCGCCTCAACAGTTGTACCGTAAAGCCTCTTAACGCCCTCTACAACCGCAACTCTGCCTTCCGCTGTAATTTTAGCACCCATCCTGAGAAGCTCTCCAACATGCTTAAAACGGCTCTCAAATATGGTTTCGATAAAAACAGTACTTCCGGAAGCTTTGCACATAAGTGCCATACAAACCGCCTGAGCGTCAGTAGCAAATCCAGGGAAAGGCATAGTTCTGACGGTATGACCGCCTTTGAGACCGTCACATGAGACCTGGATAGCATCATCATATACATTTATCTCGCACCCTGATTCCCTGAGAAAAGAAAGAAATGTTCCCAAATGAGCATCATTTGCCTTTTTAAGCAACGCATTTCCGCCTGTTACAGCAACAGCACAAAGATATGTAGCTGTAACTATCCGATCGGGAATCACTGAATGGCGTGCGCCTGTAAGTTCGGAAACACCCTCAATAACAATTTTACCCGATCCTGCTCCGTGAATTTTCGCGCCCATTTTAACAAGAAAATTCTGAAGATCTTCTATTTCGGGTTCTTTTGCCGCATTATTTATGACTGTAATCCCCTCAGCTTTTACTGCAGCAAGCATAACATTTTCCGTTGCGCCAACGCTGGGGAAAGACAAATCTATAACTGTCCCGTTTATTTTTTCACATTCACAGTCAAGATAACCGAATTCTTCACGAATAGATACTCCCATTTTGGCAAGAGCTGAAAGATGAAGATCTATAGGACGGGGTCCAAGCTCACACCCACCGGGAAAACTGACGAGAGCCCGTTTCTTTCTGCCAATGATCGCTCCTAAAAACATTATAGAGGAACGCATTTTTCGCATCAGAAGATCAGGAATCTCAAAACCGCAGGCGTGATCAGAATTTATGTATACAGTATTTCCTTTTACCGTAACTGTAGATCCCAAAGCCCGAAGAATATCTATCGCCGCATGGGTATCACTTATATCCGGACAGTTCTCGACAATACAATCTCCGTCAGCAAGAAAAGTCGCCGCAAGAATAGGTAAAATACTGTTTTTAGCTCCCTGGATATCAATAACTCCGCAAAGAGGATATCCGCCTTCAATTATTATCTTAGACATACCACTCAACCTTTCAAACATAAAATACATTATATTTTATGCCGAAAAAGTTCAAACGGTGTCATAGAGAAATTAAGAATGTCGATTTTTAAAATATCATTTTTTCAATTTCATCGCAAATAAGCTTTGCTGTCTGAGGTCCTGCAAATGTTTTAGCAGCAGATCCCATCTGTTTAAGTTTAAGGCTGTCGTTACAAAGTTCGCAAACGAGGTCATAAAGAGAGTCACCGTCAAGATCCTTTTCTTCAACAAGAACCGCAGCTCCCTTATCAGAAAAAGTCTTCGCATTGAAGTACTGATGATTTTCAGCAACATTGGGCGACGGGATAAGGACTGACGCTTTACCGAGTGCGGCGATTTCCGTCAAAGCTCCGGCACCGGAACGGGAAATTATCAAATCCGCAGCAGCCATAAGCTCAGACATATTGTAAATGTAATTATAAACATGAATATTTTTATGAGAGGACTTTTCACCAAGCTTTTCAAGAACATAACCGTAATCTCTTGAAGCTCCGTGATGAAGAACAAGTCGCTCTTCTTCAACAGTTCTTTCAGCCATACGACAGAAGGCATCATTGATCTTCCTTGCGCCAAGACTGCCTCCGACAGAAAGAACAACTTTTTCGTTTTCAGAAATTCCGAGAGCTATTCGGGCAGCCTCCCTGTTCGCAGTGAAGAACTCCTGCTTTGCGGGATTGCCAACCAATATTTGTTTAGATTCGTCTGCATCAAGTTTATTTGAAATCGGAAAACTTAAAAAGATTTTATCAACACGTTTTGCAAGCATCTGTGTCGCAACACCTGCAAAGCAGTTCTGCTCATGTATAACTGTGGGAATCTTCATTTTCGAAGCAGCAAAAAGTACGGGAGCACTGACGAACCCACCTGTGCCTATAGCAACATCAGGGTTAAATTCCTTTATTTTTTTACGGACCTTACGGGATGTTGCAAAGAAAGTATTCAGAGCTTTCACATTGTGCTTCAGGGCTTTAAAAGTCTTTTTACGTGTAAAACCATTTGCGGAAATAAATTCAATCTCATAACCCGCCTTAGGAACCAATGAAGCCTCAATATTGGTCTCTGTTCCGAAAAAAAGTATGTCCGCATCAGGATGACGTGATCTGATTTCATTCGCAATGGCAATCGCAGGATTAACATGCCCTGATGTTCCGCCGCAAGCAACTATTACTTTCATTCTTTATCTTTACCCTTTCCTTTATCAAGATAAGCAAAACGGGAAGCATGAAGCACAAGCCCCATTTCAGCCAGCTGAACCAAAAGCGCCGTACCTCCGTAGCTGAAAAACGGTAACGCAATGCCCGTAGCAGGAATCGTATTACTAACAACCGCAAGGTTCAACAATGTCTGTATCGCAACCTTTGAAATTATGCCGATAACAAGCAGCGATTCATAAGTATTTCTCGCATGAATACCAATGTAAATACCCCTCCAGATGAGGAATATAAAAAGAAGCATAATAAGGACTACACCGATAAAGCCCAACTCTTCTGAAATAACGGAGAATATAAAGTCATTCTGAGGTTCAGGAAGGAAAAGATATTTCTGTCGGCTCTTGCCATAACCCAAACCAAAAAGTCCTCCCGAACCGATAGTCAGAAGAGACTGATACGGCTGGAACCCTGCGCCCAATTTATCAGCAGCAGGATCGTGCCAGATAATAAATCTCTTTGCCTGATATGTTTTCAGAAAAAGATTATTTCCTTGCTGAACTATCATGTAATCCAAAAAGAAGAAAACACCTATAACAGCCAAAAGTCCAAAAACCAAAAGCCAGAACCACTTATAGCTTCCTCCGGTAAGAAGCATCGAATAGCCGATGCCTGCAATAAGTATAGCACCTGACAGATGCGGCTCCAAAAAAACAAAGAAAAAACAAAGACCAAAAATAAGACCGGGAATAATGATACCTTTTACAAAGCTCTGCATCTCATCCTTAAAAATTGAAATATACAAAGCAAGCATCATGATCATGGCAAGCTTTGCAAATTCCGAAGGCTGAAACTGAAAACTGCCGATATAAAGCCATCTTTTTTCATCTTCCTTACTGACTATAAGAACCACAATAAGCAAAATAAGAGATACCACATAAAAAGCGGCTATTGCAACGCGATAAAATTTCTTTGAAATTATTGACGGAATGACTGAAGCCAAAAGCATGGCTACAATACCGGCAAGCGCAAATTTCACTTGTTTTGAAATGAAATAATAACTGTCGCCTGTTTTTGAAAGAGCAGCTGCGTAACCGGTAGAAAAAAGCATAATGATTCCGACCGCAAGAATAAGGAGTACCGATATCAGAAAAGGGATGTCAAACATGGGCATCTTCAAGGCTTCGGAATTCAAAAGCGGACTTTTCTTTTTTGTATTATTTTGTTTGTATTTTCTATTTACAGCAACTGAATTTGCCATAGTTTATCTCCATTTTAAGAAAATCAGATTAGTATTCCGTGATTATAGAACAGCAGACAGAAAAGGATTGCGGCAATTATACAGCCGACAACGGAAACAGCAGTAAATACAAGAACGATTTTTTCCTCTTTCCAGCCGCTGAGCTCAAAGCTATGGTGTATCGGTGTCATCTTGAAAAGACGCTTACCGTGAGTGAGTTTGAAATATGTTCTTTGAATGATAACGGAAAAAACTTCAATAAGATAAACGACCCCGGCAACAAGAAGAAG
This sequence comes from Eubacteriales bacterium, assembly GCA_045637625.1. Lineage (GTDB taxonomy): Bacteria > Bacillota > Clostridia > Oscillospirales > UBA644 > HGM12619. Next base: position 14,544 of record JAZTZU010000070.1, on the reverse strand, counting down.
TAAGGTCATATCCAAAGATATTGCCACAGTAACGACCATACAGCCAAGGAACATTGAACCGGTATCGCCCATAAAGATTTTTGCAGGATGCCAGTTAAAAAGAAGGAAACCTATAAGTGCCCCAACCATTATCATGGAAAGCATCGTAAGCTCATGATAGCTTGCACTGACATAATTACCCATAACAGCAGAAGCAAAAACAAAAAGAATCATTACAGGAATAGAAACTCCGGTCACAAGGCCGTCAATACCGTCAGTAAAGTTTACTGCATTGGTAAAGCCTATTATTGCAAAAAACCATATGATATAAGTAAAAAAGCCCAAATCAAGATGAAAAACGATGTTACCGTCCACACCTATCTGGATAGCTGTACCGGAAGTTCTGTTCACAGCTGCAAAAGCAACAAAAGCTGCCGCAACGATAAACTGAAATACAAGCTTCTGTCCTTCTGTAAGACCGAGATTTCTCTTTTTCTTTATCTTTATAAAGTCATCAAGAAAACCTATAAGACCGAAAAGGCAGGAAGCTATAAGACAGGCAAACCCCTTAGAAGAAAGGAACGAAGCCTGCGTATAGTATTTAAAACCAAAAACAATAAAAGTAAGTACCGTGGCGATTATAAACACCAAACCGCCCATTGTGGGAACTCCCTGCTTATTCTTATGCCATGTAGGACCGTATTCCTCTATTATCTGCTGACCGAATTTCAGCTTGCGCAAATAAGGGATAAAAATCGGCATAAATGCACAGACGATAGCCAAGGAAACCGCAAGGCTCCCAATCATTTCCCACGCAAAGGGCAATGGCGATAAAAACAACTTAACAAGAGTCATGATCTATACTTCCTTTCATTTACATTATTTCTCAAAAAATTTATTCAAAGCATCTTCAGCTTTCATTCCGCGGCTGGCCTTGAAGAGAATAACATCTCCGCTTTTTGCTATTTGCTTAAGAACCTCGGCAACCTCGGAAGTATCGCTGCATTTATAAATATTTTCTTCACTCATACCTGCCTCAACAGCGCCGCAGGAATAATCGTCGTTATGATCTCCGTACACAACAAGCTTATCTATACCGTGGAGATAAGTTCCGACCTGCTTATGAAGTTCAGGAGCAAGAGCACCCAACTCAAGCATGTCACCGAGAACTGCTATCTTTCTTCCGTTCTTAAACCGAAGAAGTTCTATCGCAGACTGCATAGATGCAGGGCTTGCATTATAGCAGTCTTCAATTACCGTATAACCGTCCTTCTCGTAAACATCCTGACGGAGAGGAGCATTTTTATAATTTGCAAAACCTTCAGCCGCTACTTTAGGATCAATTCCCATAATGTGTCCGACAGCAATTGCAGCGAGCGCATTGTACACATTATGAAGACCCTCTGTAGGAATTTTAACGCTTACATTTCCATCCGGAGTAACAGCAAGGAATGAAGTGGAGCCGTTATCAAAAAGAATATCCTGTGCCCTGTATTCACATTCCGTATTTCCTATACCGTAAAAAACAGTTTTTTTCCATACATTTTTCTGAGTTTTAAGCAAAGCATCGTCGCCGTTAAGAATAAGAGTTCCTTCGGGAGAAAGCCCATTAAGAATTTCAAGCTTCGCTTTCATTATATTTTCCTGAGTTTTAAGATATTCAATATGAGAAAAACCTATATTCGTAATTACAGCAACATCGGGACGTGCAATTTTCGTAAGAACATCTATTTCACCGAAATTACTCATACCCATTTCGAGCACGGATGCCTCACAGTCCTCCGGAATAGAAAGCATGGTCAGAGGAAGCCCGATCTCGCTATTCTTATTTCCTTCGGTTTTGAAAGCCTTGAAGCCTTTTGACAACACACAGTAAATAAACTCTTTTGTCGTTGTCTTTCCTACACTTCCGGTAACAGCAACCGTTTTCATATTCAGACCATTACGATAGTCCGAAGCGAAATCACCCAATGCTTTTACCGAAGATGGAACAATCACATACGGCAGCTTTGTGTCAAGCTCCTTTTCACAAAGGAACCCACAGGCGCCATTTGCTTCAGCACCTGAAATATAATTGTGACCGTCAACACGTTCACCCTTTATGCAAACAAAAATACAGCCTTCTTTAGCCTCTCTGGAATCAGTTACAAACTTTACAGGTGATGAATTCACCGCCGCATCACCATTCATGAGTTTTCCGCCGCAAACTTCGGCAATCTGTTCAAATTTCATTTTATACGAATCCTTTCATATATTCCGCAGCTCAGGCGGTTACCTGTTTTTCAAAAATTTCTCTATTTCTTCACGTTCGTCAAGGTGATATTTTTCACCGTTTATTATCTGATAAGTTTCATGCCCCTTACCTGCAAGAAGTACAATATCATTCTCGCCTGCTTTTTCGAGTGCGTACTTTATTGCTTCCCGTCTGTCCGTAACAGCAACGACTTTAGGGCTGTTTTTTATTCCAACAAGAATATCCTTTATAATTTCCTCAGGATCTTCATTTCTGGGATTGTCTGAAGTCACCACAACAAAATCGGAAAGAGCCTCGGCGATCTTTCCCATGAGCGGACGCTTTGATTTATCGCGATCACCGCCACAACCAAATACCGTAAGTATTTTACCTTTACAGTAAAGTCTGATGGAACTGAGAACATTTCCCAAGCCGTCAGGTGTATGAGCGTAATCTATAACGACGGTAAAACCACGAGCCGTCATGAAGGTCTCCATCCGACCCTTTACACTCAAAAAAGAGCTTAATGACAAGGAAATTTTATTCATTTCAACCCCAAGAACATCCGCTGCCGCAACGGCTGCAAGGGAATTATACACATTGAAAAACCCACACAACTTCTGTCTGACATCCAGCACTGTAAAGTCGTCAGACTTTACAAGTTCATACCTGTTTCCATCAGCGGCGACGCATATATTTTCAGCTTTATAATCTGCATCTCCATGAGCAGAAAACGTCAACACCTTATTTTTTCCGTTTTTAAACATCACAAACGGCTCGGAAAAATCAGAGTCGCGGTTGGCAATACAGATTTCAGACATTTCAAAAAGTTTCAGTTTCGACTGAGCATAACTTTTCATATCCTTATGATAATCAAGATGATCCACCGATAAATTCGTAAAAAGACCTACTTTAAAATCAATACCGTAAACACGGTCCTGGTCCAATGCCTGAGAAGAAACCTCCATAACCACATGAGTAATTCCCGCTTCAACCATTTTTGCAAAAATACCGTGAAGAACAACAGCATCCGGAGTTGTGTGAGAAAGTGTCTCGGAAATTCCTCCAAACATTGTCCCAACAGTTCCGATCACTCCGCACCTGATTCCGTTTTCAGTAAGAACATGAGCAAGAATGTGCGCTGTCGTAGTCTTCCCGTTTGTTCCTGTAATTCCTATAATACACAGTTTTTCCGAAGGTCTTCCCCAAAATTCACTTGCCGCAAAAGCCAATGCTCTTCGGGAGTTTTCAACAGTTATAACAGGTAAATGCTCCGCAATATCAATATCGTTACGCTCTGTAATAACAGCAACTGCGCCATTTTCAACAGCTTGTGCAATAAAGTCATTACCGTCAAACTTAAGCCCTTTTACGGCAACAAACAGACTTCCGTCCCGAACATCTGCAACATTTGCCGTAATATTTAAGATTTCAATTTCCGCTTCTTTTTCTGTTAAACCTTTATTTTCAGCGTCCTCTACCAAACGATACAGTTTCACTGAAAAAAATCTCCGAATTTAAATTTTCAAGTTTTGACTTCCGATTTATTCAAAAGTAACAGTTACTACAGTGGCTTTATCAACAACTTCTCCCGCCGCAGGACTCTGGCTTACAGCCACAGTATCAGGGAAGTTAATGTTTGAACCGACTACCTTGATATTCAGATCGTTTTCAGCAAGAATAGTATTGCATTCCGCCGCGGTTTTACCCAAAACATTTGGAACAACTGTGGTATAGTTAACTTTTTCGTCGTTTGTATAAAGAAGCACAGTTCCTCCCGCAGGCAATTTCTTACCGCTGCCGGGAATCTGATAAGTAACCGTTGCTTCAGGAGAACTATCTCCTACAACTTTTATAGTAAACCCTTCGGAAGCAAGCTTTGACTTTGCTTCTGAAAGAGTTATAGATCTGACCTCAGGAACTTTCACTGTCTCAACAGAAGATCCGTCTTCATAGTTAGGTTCAATATTCAGATATTTCATACAGTCATACATAATATCGCTGCCAAGAGGAGCCGCGATCAAAGAACCGTACTGAACCTGAGAGTTCGGTTCGTCGACAATAACAAGAACACAAATCTCCGGATCATCAGCAGGAGCAAAGCACACAAAAGATGCTATACGTTTACTGTTCTGATAGTTACCGTTATCAACTTTTTCCGATGTACCTGTTTTACCTGCAAGTTTATATCCTTCAATAAACGCGGTTTTCTTATAGTTAGTCTCAACGGCAAATTCAAGCATTTCGCAAATAAGATCCGCTGTTTCTTCAGAAACTACCTGTCGGACCTCGGTAGGTTTGTTGCTCAGAATAACATTGCCCTCGGAATCCGTAACTTCCTTAACAATATACGGCTGCATATAGGTCCCACCATTTGCAATAGCAGAAACACCCGCAAGAAGCTGCATGCCTGTGATCTGAAAAGTCTGACCGAAAGACGAGGAGTACAAGTTATAACTGGACATACTTGAAAGTGCATGATGCAAACCTGCAACTTCACCGGGAAGACCAACCCCCGTCTTTTCTCTGAGTCCGAAAACTGTTATGTAATTATAAAACTTTTCAATACCGATCCTGTCGGAAAGAGTAATAAACACAGGGTTACATGAATTACCCAGAGCTTCAAGAAATGTTTCTCTGCCATGACCTTCTCTCAAGTGACAATGGTATGTTATAGCGCCTTTTGTAAGATTACCGCTGCAATAAAACACTTCGTTAAGATTTGTAAGCCCTTCTTCAAGAGCCATTGCGGTGGTAAATATCTTAAATGTAGAACCGGGGTCATACTGTTCTGAGATAAACTTGTTTTTCCTGTATGACACAAGCATCTCATTATATTTGTTCTTATATTCTTCGTTATACAGTCCCTCGGCAATTTCTTCTGCAGACCTGTATTTGTCTAACATGTCAAGAGTAAGTGCATCTGTTATGACAAGCCAATCATTCGGATCAAAATCTGGCTTGGTCGACATTGCATACACTTCACCGGTTTTAACATTCATTATTGCACCGGCAACACGGCTCTGAACATTATGTTCTACCCTTGTATTCTCAATATGTTTTTCAAGGAAATACTGCATTTCAAGATTTACAGTCAAAGTTATATCGTAGCCGTCTTCAGCTTCAATATACTTTTCATACTCAAAAGGCATTGATGTACCTGTTGCATTCTGAGAGGTTATGATCTTGCCGTCTGAACCTTTAAGGTACTCGTCGTAAAGATATTCGAGACCCTCAAGACCCTGATTATCAACACCGACAAACCCAAGAACAGTTGAAAGGAGATTTCCGTGAGGATAATATCTCTTTGCGGTTTCCGTAATATTTACAGGTTTACTGAGTTTTTTATCTGTAGCAAGAAACTCCGTAAGCCTTTCTATAACATCTTTTTCAAGACCTCTTGCAATTTCTGCATATTTGGAATTCAAAAGAGTTTTCGCGTAAACTTTGTCGTAATTAAGATCCAATATTTCCGCAAGTCCCTCAGCAAGACGAACTCTTGTTGCATCATCCTCGATCTCATTCGGTGCAATAGTTACCATGTATGCGGTCGCGCTTATTGCCAGTTCATTTCCGTTGACATCGTAGATTGTACCTCTTTTTGCCGAAACAGAGATATCACTTGTTTGCTGAGAAACCGCGATCTGCTCATATTTATCGTGCTCTATTATCTGAAGATAAAAAAATCTTGCCGCAATCCCTGCAAAAGCAAGTATAAATGCGATCCGCAGCACATTAAATCTTATAACCATTGAGCGGGTAGGTCTTTTTGACATTGATTTTTCCTTTCTGATTCCATCTGTTTGAAAAGGCAGGGCCACCTTAAATACTAAGATGACCCTTACAAAACAAAGTGCAAATTTTACCTTCAAAATCTGCTATAGGAGAAGTAAAAAATGAATTCGATATTAATAAATTATGCGCGGATCAATCAAAGTATTCCGTTATAATGGAAAATACTGCCGCGACACGGGTAAGAACGCTTTCCTTGGGCATATCATTATCAAAAAGTACCGATTTATTACTGTTCTGATAAGTGATATATTCGACCTGATAATTGCTGTATTTCTGAAGACCGAGGACATTTACGGCATAATCCTCAACTTCTCGTATGTTGGTTCTTTTTTCGTATTCTATACGAAGCTTTTCGCCGTTATTGATTTCATCCTCAAGCTGAGCCGTCAACTGCTTCGTGCGATAGATCTTTTCGTACTGCTCAATATAGCAGTTTACGCTGGCTACCAACGAAACAAGCATAATAAGAACAAGGCTGATGTTAATGATATTAATAATCGCATTGCTTTTTGACTTGTTCATTTTTTCGGCTCCTTTCAGATTATTTCAAATACCCTTAATTTTGCGCTCCTTGAGCGGGGATTCATTTCAAGTTCCTCCGGAGATGGAACTATCGGTTTTCTTGTTATTACTTTACCCTGACTTTTCTTTCCGCAAACACAAACCGGAAAACTCGGCGGACAGGTACAGGGTCTTTCAGCTTTTGCAAAAGCCAGTTTTACTATCCGGTCCTCAAGGGAATGGAATGTTATAATTGAAATCCTTCCCCCTGAATTCATAACCGGAAAAATGTTTTCCAAAAGTGTTTCCACTTGAGTGAGTTCCGAATTGACTTCAATTCTTAATGCCTGGAAAACTCTTTTTGCGGGATGCTGTGCCTCTCTGAGAGCCTTTGCAGGCATCGCGCTCTTAATTATATTACTAAGTTGGATCGTTGACTGTATATGTTCGACAGATCTTATTTTACATATCTTCGAAGCGATCTGTCTTGAATAACGTTCTTCGCCGTATTCAAAAAATATTTTGGAAAGTTCTTCTTCGCTGTATGAATTGACAACTTCTTCTGCGGTAAGATCGTCTTCCCTGTTCATTCTCATATCAAGAGGCGCATCCTGCATATAGGAAAAACCTCTCTCAGCCTCATCAAGCTGATGAGATGAAACGCCAAGGTCAAGTAAAAGACCGTCAGCCTTTATCCCTTTTCCTGAAAGTATTTCAGGGATGGAAGTATATGTCGTATGAAAGATCTCAACACCGCAGGATAACGGAGAAAGTTTTCTTGTGCACTCATTTACTGCATCCATATCTCTGTCGGTACAAAGAAGTCTACCGTTCTGATTCAGTTTACTTCCGATTGCGAAAGAGTGATTGCCTCCGCCTGCTGTACCGTCACAATAAATACCGTCAGGTCGGATATTCAAAGAATCAATAGTCTCTTTAAAAAGGACCGGAATATGTTCAAATTCGTTCATAGCTTAAATATTAAGGTCAATAGCTCTGAGAGCTGCTTCCACACTTTCATCAGATTCCATTTTGAGATTAAACTCATTCCATTTATCGGTATCCCAAAGTTCGAGCTTGCCGGAAACACCGACAACGGTAACATCTTTCTGGAGACCTGCAAAATCTCTTAATCCCTGAGGAACTGCAATTCTTCCCTGAGCATCTACGGGAGACTGCGCTGCATTACCGAAGAAGAATCTCTGAAGATCGCGGGCGTTATAAGTTGTGATGCTTTGGATCTTATCATAGAAGACTTTCCACTGTTCTTCTGAAAAAAGGAAAATACAATGGTCAAGGCCTCTCGTCATATAAACACTGTCACCGATCTCGGTTCTCAGCTTTGACGGGAGGAACATTCTGCCTTTTGTATCCAGCGTGTGCTGGTAATTGCCTATTAAATTGTCCATACCAGCTCAGCTCCTTATTTTCAGGAAATTCTCCACCACAAATGGTGTTTCATTACCAATTCGGTGTTCATTTGCTCCACTTTCATCACCGTTACACCACTTTACTAATATTATACCTCATATTGGCAAGAAAATCAAGAGGAGAATTAAAAATGTTTCTCACACCGCATTGAAAACTTTTCGCCTATTTCCAAGATTTTTTTGTGCAACTTGCACAAAAACTGATTTTCAGAAATCTCGGCACCGTTTTTTAATAAAAAAAGGTCTTGACTATTCAAATTATTTCCTGTATAATATAGGCAATAAATAAAAATATCTACTTATATAAAGGACGAAAAATGGCCTCCAAAAACAAAACAGTATACGTCTGCACGGAATGCGGCGCTGAAAGCCCAAAATGGTCGGGAAAATGCCCTGCATGCGGACAATGGGACACAATGTCAGAATTCAAAATAACAGTCCCCGAAAAAACAGCAAAAACATCATCTTCAGTAAAAAATATAACAGCCTCGGCAATAAAGCTTTCCGAAATTGATGAAGCAGATGAAGTTCGCACAAAAACAGGAATAAACGAACTTGACAGGGTGCTTGGTGGAGGAATAGTAAAGGGATCACTTATTCTTGTCACAGGTGAACCGGGTATAGGTAAATCCACCATTCTTCTCCAGATCTGTCTTCATTTAGGGTTAACAAATAAGATCCTGTATGTTTCGGGAGAGGAATCTCCAAGACAAATAAAGCTGAGAGCTGACAGGCTCGGTCTTTCCGACGGACAGGTCTACCTTCTTTCAAAAACCGATATTGAAGAAATCTGCGAATACGCCCGAACAGAAAAGCCTGATATCCTGATAATAGACTCAATTCAGACAATGCAAAAAGAAGACATAAACTCATCCCCGGGAAGTGTTTCTCAAGTCAAAGAAACAACCTCAATGCTTATGAATTTCGCAAAAAGCGAAGAAATTCCGGTCTTTGTAGTCGGTCATGTAAACAAAGAAGGGGCAGTAGCCGGACCTAAGGTGATGGAACACATGGTTGATGCTGTCTTATACTTTGAAGGAGACCGTAGCCAGGAATACAGAATACTTCGTGCGGTAAAAAACAGATTTGGCTCAACAAACGAAATCGGTGTTTTTGAAATGACAGGGGTCGGATTGAAAGAAGTGGAAAACCCATCCCAGCTTTTCTTACAAGGTAAGCCGACAGATATTTCAGGCATAGCAACCGCCTGCGTTATGGAGGGAACACGTCCAATCGTGGCGGAGATCCAGGCGCTTGTAGCTCCTACCCCATTCCCCGCACCCAGAAGAGTTTCTGTAGGATTTGATTATAACAGGCTGAATCTTATAATCGCAGTTCTTGAAAAACGCTGCAAGCTGTTCTTCGGACAATCTGACACATATTTAAATATCATCGGAGGCATAAGGCTCGATGATCCCGCAGCAGATCTTGCGGTTGCAATCGCATTGGCTTCAGGGCTGAAAGATTTCATAATTCCCGAAGACACAATGATAATCGGAGAATTGGGACTTGCAGGAGAGATTCGTGCGGTAACAGCTCTTGAGCGAAGAGTTACCGAAGCAAGAAACCTCGGGTTTAAACGATGCCTTGTTCCGGCAAGAAACAAAATCGACTTCAATGCTCCAATTGAAATCATTCAGGCAGACAATGTAAGAGATGCTTTGAACAAGCTTTAAGGGAGACTTATGAAACTAAAAGAACAAATGGAAAATCTTAAAACGGAAATACCAGCACTGTTTTCCGCCTTAAAAGATAAAGAGACTCCAATTTCGGCAAAAATTTTCGCAGCATTAACGGTTGCATACGCCTTATCCCCGATAGACCTGATCCCCGACTTCATTCCTGTTTTAGGATATTTGGATGATATTATCATCCTCCCGATATTAGTCACTCTCACGCTTAAATTCATACCGAAGGAAACAATGGATAAACACAGAAAAAAATCTGAAGGAATGTGGGACAGTGGGAAGCCGAAGAAATGGTATTACGCTTTACCGATACTTATCGTATGGGCGTTAATACTGATTGTAATCTTGAAAATAATATTTTAAAATCTGATAAAGCAAAGGAAAGAAAAAAATGGAACAAAAGAAAAACTACAAAATGGGATATCTGATAAAAAGATTTCTCCCCTACTTCAAAAGACACAGATTAACAGTACTTTTCGACCTCGCATGTGCAGCACTTACAACAGTCTGCGAACTTGCATTGCCAAAGATCGTTGAACTGCTCACGGGAAAAGCGACAGAAGACGTTGCATTACTGACAACAGATCTTATTGTAAAGGTCGGAGTTTTCTATCTGATTCTCAGAGTTATCGACACACTTGCAAACTACTACATGGCATCCGTCGGTCATATCATGGGGGCCGCTATTGAAACAGACATGAGACGGGATCTGTTCACTCATCTTGAAAAGCTTGAACACTCCTATTATGACAACACAAAAGTCGGTCAGCTCATGTCAAGAATGACATCAGACCTTTTTGACATCACAGAATTTGCCCACCACTGTCCCGAAGAATTCTTCATTGCGGGAATTAAAATAATCGCTTCTTTTGTAATACTCAGCTTCTCCAATGTATGGCTTACTCTTATAATGTTCGCTATCCTTCCTCTTATGCTCGTTGTAACGAAATTTTTCAATAAAAAAATGCGTGCAGGCTTTAAGATGTCAAGAACCCAGGTGGGAGAACTTAACGCTCAGGTTGAAGACAGCCTCTTAGGTATCCGAGTTGTAAAAAGCTTTGCGAACGAATCCATTGAGCAGGAAAAATTCAACAGCGGCAATAATAAATTTCTCGACATCAAATCCCTCGTATACAGAACCATGGCATCTTTCCACAGTTCCACACGACTCTTTGACGGCGTTATGTACATCACAATAGTCATCTGCGGTGCATTCTTCATGCAGGCAGGAACTCTCACAGCGCCTGAATTCATGGCATTCCTGCTGTACGCCTCAACACTTCTCAACTCAATAAGACGTATAGTTGAATTCACAGAGCAGTTCCAGAGAGGTATGACAGGTATTGAAAGATTCCTTGAAATAATGGACGTTGAACCGACTATAATAGACGATTCAGGTGCGGTTGAACTTGAAAACGTCCGCGGAGACATTGAATTCAAAGATGTTTCATTCAAATACACCGAAGAAAACGAAGATGTTCTCAGCCACATAAACCTCAAGATCGAAAAAGGCACAAACGTAGCTATCGTTGGACCTTCAGGTGGAGGCAAAACTACCATCTGCAGCCTTATTCCCCGTTTCTATGAAATCAACGAAGGTTCTATCACTGTTGACGGAATAGATATCAGAAACATCAAGCTTGAAAGCCTCCGTAAAAATATCGGTATAGTTCAGCAGGATGTTTACCTGTTCTACGGAACAGTTCGTGAAAACATCGAATACGGAAAGCCCGGAGCAACAGACGAAGAAATCCGTGAAGCAGCACGTAAAGCAGGTGCGGAAGAATTCATCTCAAAGCTTCCTGACGGGTATGACACATATGTCGGTGAAAGAGGCGTAAAACTCTCAGGCGGTCAGAAACAGAGAATCAGCATCGCAAGAGTATTCCTTAAAAATCCTCCGATCCTTATCTTGGACGAAGCAACTTCAGCCCTTGACAACCAAAGCGAAAGACTTGTTCAGAAGTCACTCGAACTCCTCGCTGTAGGCAGAACAACCCTCACAATAGCTCACAGATTGACAACAATCAAGAACGCAGATACAATTATTTATCTGACAGACAAAGGCATTGAAGAACAGGGTTCCCACGATGAACTCATGGCTAAAAAAGGCGAATTCTACAAGTTAAGCATTTCGTAAAAGGAGACAGATACACCATGATCTACGAAAATAATTGGGAATCACTCAATTCAAGACCCGTACCGAAATGGTTCGGAGACGCAAAATTCGGAATTTTCATTCATTGGGGATTATACTCCGTTCCTGCATACACACAAAAGGGACAGTATGCGGAATGGTACAGAGATCAATTAAAAGATCCGAATCATCCCGCAGCGAAATTTCACAACAGAGTATATTCTTCAAATACAAAATACGAAGACTTCGCCACAATGTTCAAAGCAGAGCTTTTCGATGCAAAAGAGTGGGCGAATCTCTTCAAAAAATCAGGTGCAAAATATATAAACTTTGTTTCAAAACACCATGACGGATATTGCATGTACAAAACAGACTACGCTTGGAACTGGAACTCCTGTGACATTGGTCCTCACAGGGACTTCTGTATGGAACTGAAAGAAGCTCTTGAGGGAACAGGGGTAAAATTCGGGGTTTATCACTCCGTTTATGAATGGGTTCATCCGCTTTACCTTAAAAACCCTGAAGAATATGCGGTAAAACATCTCCATCCCATGCTGAAAGAACTCATTGAAAAATATCAGCCCTGGACCCTTTTCACCGATGGAGAATGGGAGCATCCAAGCTCAATATGGCACTCCACAGAATTTCTTACATGGCTCTACAATGAATCCTCCGTAAAAGACTTTATCGTTCCAAATGACCGTTGGGGAAACGATACCAGAGGCCGTTTAGGTGGAAACTTTACAACAGAATACGGATACATTGAAGGCGATAAAAAGATTGAAGACATCATTCTTGACAGACCTTTTGAAGAATGTCGCGGTATCGGAAAATCTTTCGGATTAAACAGAATTGAGACAACGGAAGATTATATGTCTGCAAAAGAACTGCTCGAAACGCTTTGCGATCTTGTTTCAAAAGGCGGAAACTTCCTTTTAAATATCGGTCCTGCCGCAGACGGAACTATTCCTGTCATCATGGAAGAAAGACTTCTTCAAATGGGTCAATGGCTTGAAGTTAACGGAGACGCGATCTACGGAACAGAAATATATACCAAAGAAAAACAGGATGGAGTTTATTACACCAAAAAAGGTGAAAAAACATTTGCAATACTCAACAAATTCCCGTTCGGCTCAGTCACATTGGACAAAGTTCCATATTCCACAGATCTGAAAGCTAAACTTCTATCTCACGACGCACAAATTTCCATCCGTGAAAATAACGGAAAAGCAGAACTCCTCTTCCCCGCAATCAATCCCGATGAAGTAAAATGCCAATGGCTTTATGCTGTTGAACTCACAAACAAATAAAATTAAAGGAGAAATGTAAAATGTTGAACCCTTTATCCCGTGAAATGGAATATTATGATATTTATCCTAAAGTATTCCTCGTAAATAAAGAAACGGAAATTACAATAAGACCTCTCGGATGGCAGGCAGGTTTTGATTCCGAAATGGAATACCGCATCACACTTCGTCCCGCAACAGACGGAGACGGCCTTGCAGAGAGAGCACTTTACGAATATAAAGTAAAACCCAACGCTGACGGATGTCTTGTATTCAGACACACAGCAGGTTGGGAAACGGAGATATTTGTGAGAATTTATCCTCAGGATGCCGACCGTGAAATGACAAAGCTTGCGGTATACGCACTCGAACAGGACATGGCGGGAAAATACCCTTATATCGGAGACCTGCACATTCATACACGCCGCTCTGACGGACAGCAGGCACCTGCAATCGTTTGCGCAAACTACAGAAAAGCAGGCTACGACTTTTTTGCTGTAACAGACCATGGCAGATACTACCCTTCCCTTGAAGCTCAGAAAGCATATAAAGACGTTCCCATAGATTTCAATATCGTTGAAGGAGAAGAAGTTCATCTTCCCGGTAATCCCGTTCACATTATAAACTTCGGAAGCGACTACAGCGTAAACGGTCTTGTTCAGGAATGTTGGCAGTATAGAGACAAAGGTGAAAATATCTCCGACAGAGCAATCATTGAAAATCCCCCCAAAACTCTCACAAAAGAAGAATACGAAGCTGAAGTAAATGCAATCATAGAAGAGCTGGATATTCCCGACCATATAAACAAGTTTGTTTATGCAGCATGCGTCTGGGCTTACAGACATATCAAAAACGGCAACGGTCTCGGAGTATACTGCCACCCGTTCTGGATCACAGATGCATATCAGGTAGCTGAAAGCTTTACTGATTATATGCTGGAAACACTTCCCTGCGATGCGTTTGAAGTTCTCGGCGGCGAACTCTACTACGAGCACAACGGTTTCCAGACTGCTCAGTATTACAAGCATATAGCTATGGGGCACAAAATACCTGTTGTGGGAAGCAGCGACAGCCATAACTCAATTTACAACCCCAGCGCATACATCGGCTCCACACTCGTTTTTGCGCCCTCAAACGACAAAAAAGAGATCATCAAGGCAGTAAAAACTTTCTACAACGTAACTGTTGACAGAGCAAGCGACCAGAGAAGACTTGTGGGCGATTTCAGATTTGTAAAATACGGAAACTTCCTCATGAAGTACTACTTCCCCGTCCATGACGAATACTGCTTCGAAGAAGGCCGAGCAATGAAAGCTTACGTTACAGGCTCTGATGACCACGCGGCAGAAGACCTCAAATTCTACCACGGCAGAACACAAAAACTTATAGACAAATATTTTGATATAGAACTGTAAAATTTCCAAGGGAGGGCTTTTTCTTTTCACGTGAAAAGAAAAAGCCCTCCCTTGGAAATTTTACAGTTCTATATCAAAAT
>JAZTZU010000069.1:0-2885 GCA_045637625.1 Eubacteriales bacterium | reverse complement strand
TACACCTATATTATATAGGATTTCTCAGCCTTTGTCAAGATATTAAAATCAACAAGAATTTAAGATTTTGTATTAACTCAACTTCCATATCTATCAAAAAACTATCCTTCGGAAAAAAACTCTCTCCGAAGGATATTATTTAACTTTTGCGTAAAGTTACCGCTGATTTAAACAAATCACCGTCAACTGTTATTTCAAAAAGTCCGTCCTGAAGCTTCGCCAGATCGCGGGCTATTGAAAGCCCCAAGCCGCTTCCCTCACTTGAACGGGATGTATCACCTCGGACAAATCTCTGCATAAGTTCGTCGGCTGAAATATTAAGCTGTTCTTTTGAAATATTTTTCACAGCAATATTTACAGTCTTTTCCGTTTCAGTAACTTCCACATAAACCCTTGTTCCCGGCTGGGCATACTTACACACATTGCCGAAAATATTATCCATTATTCTCCAAAGGAGTCTTCCGTCTGCTTTTGCAGTCGTTTCGGGCAATATTTTCAGAGCAGTAACAACTGTCAGATCAGCCTTATCGGTTTTTCCCGAATATTCCGCAACAGCCTGACCTACAAATTCTGAAATATTTATCTGCTCAAGATTAACCTTTTCCGTTCCGCTGGAAGCTTTTGCGGCAAAGATCAGATCCTCCGTAAGTTTTTTCAATCTGTGGGATTGTCTGTCCAGAACCTCAAGATATTCCGCAGCTTTAGAACTGTTTTTGTCTTCATTTTTCAGGAGATCAACATAATTTATAATAGAAGTCAACGGAGTTTTCAGGTCATGGGACACATTTGTAATAAGCTCAGATTTCATTCTTTCAGACTTCATTCTCTCTTCGACAGCCGCATTGAGCCCGTTTCCCACACTATTAAGGTACTCGGCAAACTTCTTGTAATCAAGAAACATTATTGATGTATCTATCTTCGTGTCGTAATCACCATAATAAATACGTTCTCCGCCCTTTTTGATATGGTGAAGAATAACAGCTTTCCAGCAAAGATAACCGAGAACCAGAATATTCATCACCACCCAAAGGAATACAAAGAATTCTCCATACAAAGCAAACCCCATCATAAGTATTATCGAGAAAAACAGATACAAACCGAACGAAATTACAGTTCTCCAGAACATAGGAACATGAACCATTACCTTGCTGATTTTTTTCACAGATCTCCACAGGAAACTTACAAGCTTGAAAATAATGGAATACTTGAATAAATTTCCCGTCTTTATCCTGTTTGCAATACTTGCGAAAAACACAAGAACAAACGGAGATGCCACAATTATAACGGAATTCACAACAACTTTAATGAAAGTTTCTTCATCACCGACTATCCACATAAGTTCATTAACAAAAATCACCGTAATAACAGCAAGGAAGAAATAGACAGCCAGAAATATCTCAATCGGTATTTTATCGTAAAATCTCAATTTTGCAGGACCTTCCTTGCCGCTGTATCCTGCAGAAGCCATTATCAGACCAAGACAGGCAAGCAACGCAACAGCACAAACAGACATTCCGATAAACAAATTATATCTGTTATCCATTGCAGAATGGAACTTATGATAAACCTCAGACAGTTCATCTTCGACCGCTGTATTTTCCAGGTCTTCCACACACATAGAAACTCTTCCGAGTTCAATATAAGGAAGCCTATCCTCAGTCATATCGAAAATCGTATCGAATCCGTATTCGTAATACAAAAGGTAAGAGTTTCCCAGATCGTCATAGATATCAATTATATACGAAGCGACTTTATGACTGCCTTTTTCAGTATTTGAATAAATTATATTATTCTCGGTATCAGTAATAGAAAACCGAAGATTTGTACCTGTCGGAAAATGCTCATTTATTATAGATTCGACCTTCGTTTCAAGGTCAATATGTGAACCTGAGCCATCTTTTTCCATTTTCATATTTTCCAGAAAGGCAATTTCCAGATCCTCTTCGAGAGTGCGACCGATCCTGTATGTTGTCTGTTGCAGCTCGCTGTTGCGGTAACTGAACTCTGATACTCCATCATAAACATCAAGATTGACATACTCAATGAATGTCAGGATGTGCTGCCACAAGCTCAACGCAAAAACAGTAAAAAGTACCGCAGCCAATAGCTTTATCAAAGTACTTCCCAGTAAATGTCTTGTTCGTCCCATTTTTTCCTCCTTAATAATTTCCGGATCTCATATTATTTGCTATCATCTCTTATCGTATACCCTCTGCCCCAGACGACTTTCAGATAACGAGGATCTGACGGAGTGATCTCAATTTTCTCACGTAAGTGTCTGATATGCACGGGAACAGTTCCCTCTGCACCGTATTCAGGAGCTTTCCACACCTTTTTATATATTTCTTCTGAAGAATAAACCCTTCCGGGATTCATCATGAGCAATTTCAGAATCTCATATTCAATAGGCGTGAGGTTTATAGGATCCCCATCATTTGTCACAGTCTTCTGATTGTCATCAAGCCTGAGGCCTCCTATAACAAATACCTCGTCAGACTTTTTCATTCCTCCGAGAACCGCATAACGTCTCAGCTGAGATCTTACACGTGCGATAACCTCCACAGGATTAAAAGGCTTTGTTATGTAGTCATCCGCCCCAACATTCAGCCCAAGGACCTTATCGGTATCTTCACTTTTGGCGGTTATCATTATTACAGGGATATTACTTTCCTTTCGTATTTCCGTAACCGCAGAAATACCGTCCTTTTTCGGCATCATAATATCAAGCAGAACGAGGTGGATATCCTCACTTCTTACGATATCCACAGCCTGCTGTCCGTCATAAGCTTCAAAAATATTGTAATTTTCAGATGAAAGATATATTTTCAGTGCATTCACTATATCTCTTTCGTCGTCACAGATCAAAATATTATACATTTATGTAC
>JAZTZU010000068.1:0-1685 GCA_045637625.1 Eubacteriales bacterium | reverse complement strand
GCATACGGAAAGATGGAGAGAACATACTTGGGAGCATTGAGTATTCCTCGGACGATAGCTTCCCCTAAAGTCATTTCAGAGGCTATGTTGCCATCAAAAAGTTCGACAGCCATATCTCTATGGTTATCCAGGTACCTTATGTTTGTAGCTGACAAACCCAATATTGGAACTTCAGGATAGCATTTCAGAAGATTTTTGACTCCCGCACCCCAGAATTCTGCACCTGCACGGTGGAACTCATCAAGTATAATGTAATCGGGCTTTATTTCTGAAAGTTCAGAAACCTCCATATTCATTAGCTTGGCATAAGTGTAAAAAACTATATTCTCAGGAACATAACCGTCAGACACTTCTGCGAGATTTTCAAGCTGCGTTTTAAAGATATACTCCGATGGAGATAGCCAACAAATAACTTTTTCAGGATTGTTTTCACAGAGCTTAAATCCTATGAAGGACTTTCCTGTTCCTGTTGGATGAATAATGGCAGCCTTTCCCGTTTCATTAAGCATTTCAATCGCTGCTACATAGGCATCCGCATTATGCTCATACAATGAAATCGCCATACGGTTACCCCTTTCACAACCAAGAAAACAATAAAGAACAGTAATGAAGTGTGTAAATTCATTACTGCCCTTTATGAAAATATGATAACTGCAAGCTTTTTTTGCACTGTCATGCCGAAAAGTGACCATAATTTTGACCATGAATAAAATTATGATTTCAGGCGTTCTATGAGTTTGCGTTTCTGTTCCATAGTTGGATGAACATATAATGAAAGTGTCGTTGTTACGTTGGAATGTCCTAAAATCTCAGACAAGGATTTCGCATCAAAACCGAGGTCTATACATCTTGTTGCGAAGGCATGTCTCAGGGAATGAAATGTATATTCTTGAAGTCCCAACCTTTTCATAAAGGTTTTGTATCTCATATAAAACTGATGGGGCTCTGTAAATCTGTCTGAACCTGTAAGCAGATATGAATTATCGTTTTCAATATACATTGAAAGTAATTCTGCTAAGAATGTAGGAATAGGTATCGTTCTAATTGAGGTATTTGTTTTCGGTTTATTGATTATAACCTTTGTTTTCGCTGTTGCATCCGAATCAAGGTCACTTATACGTTGGACGATACGGTTTATTGAGACTGTCTTCTCATTTAAATCAATGTCTGAATGTTTCAGCCCGCACAGCTCACCAATACGAAGTCCCGTGTAGAGGGTAAGTAAGATTCCAAGCTTTATTCTGAAGTCATTGTCGAAAAATTCAGAGTTCAGAATCACTTCTTCAACCATTTCTCTGTTTGCGGATGTAAGTATCTGAGGATTCTTATTGGAATATTTCAACATCTTTATTTTTGAAAGATCGGCACATGGATATTCGTGTTCTTTCCCGTATTTAAAAATGCTTTTCAGAACACAAAGAATGTCGTTGACGGTCTTATTCGATAACGGTGAACCGTTCTGCCCCCCCGAAGTCTGTAATTTCACAGAATAATTTCTGAGATATTTACTGTCAAGCTTTATTATCATGACATTTTCCAGATCAGGATTGAGATAATGATCTACGATTCTAAAATACCTTGTATATGTGGATTCTTTCACATTTGACCTGATATCTTTCAGCCAAAGTCTGCTGATTTCCCCGAATTTTGCAATAGATCTTATGTTCGAGACTATAATTTTATCG
>JAZTZU010000067.1:0-4361 GCA_045637625.1 Eubacteriales bacterium | reverse complement strand
ATAACTGTCGCTGACAGAACGGAAGTTTCTCTTTCTGAAGAAGAAGTCTATGAGGCAAGAAAAGCTGAAGGCGACAGCGTTATTGCGGTTCAGATCCCCGTAGCTAAAGGTGTTGATATTTACATCTTCGAGGGTGAGACAATTACAGATATTGTTGCCCAGTATAATATGTTCTCAGGCGGTGGCTGTGAAGTTCCCGAATGGAGCCTTGGAGTATTTTACAGATGTTGCGGTGAATGGCTGCAGGATCAGGTAATTGAAATGGCGGACTATTTCCGTGACAATGATTTCCCTGTTACTATTCTCGGACTTGAACCCGGTTGGCATAAATATGCGTATCCCTGTTCATTTACATGGAGAGACAGTAAATTCCCCGATCCGGATTCCATGCTGAAATATTTGCAGGAAAAGGGTTATCATATCAGCCTTTGGGAGCATTGTTATACACACCCCTCTGCTCCTTTCTATGAAGAGCTTAAGCCTTACAGCTGTAATTTCAAAGTTTTTGGCGGACTTGTTCCTGACTTTACTCTTCCCGAAGCAAGACAGCTCTTTATTGATCATCACAAAAATTATGTAATGAAATACAGCATTGACGGCTTCAAGCTTGATGAATGTGACGGAAGTGACTTTTCCGGTGGTTGGTCTTTCCCCAATATGGCAGAATTCCCCTCAGGTATTGACGGTGATCAGTATAAATCTCTTCTCGGTGTTCTTTATGTTCAGACACTTATGGAGGCTATGGACGGAACACCTACACTTTCAGAAGCTCGTTCTATGGGTTCTCTTTCTGCTCCATATCCCTTTGTTTTGTATTCAGACCTTTACGATCATAAAGAATTTATCCGAGCTTGTATAACGAGTGGTTTCTCCGGTCTCCTGTGGGCTCCGGAAGTAAGAAAAGGTTACGGTGCTTCAAGAAAAGCATGGTTGAGACGTCTCCAGCATGTTGTTTTCTCTCCCCAGTGTCTTATCAATGCATGGAATACACCTGTTGCTCCCTGGGTGGAATACGACTGCGTTGACGAAGTGAGAGAAATTCTCAATACCAGAACAACACTGATTCCCTACCTTATGGATGCGTTCAAAATTTATAAGGAAAAGGGTATAGCTCCTGTAAGAGCGCTTGTTTCAGACTATACTGATGACCCTGAAACATATCATATTGATGACGAATATCTTTTCTGCGAAAATCTCCTTGTTGCTCCTATTACCGGTGAAAATGACGGACGAAAAGTTTATCTTCCCAAGGGTGAATGGGTGAACTTCTTTACCGGTGAAAAACAGGAATGCGGCTGGTTTGAAGTTGAAACAAGCAATATTCCCGTATATAAGCGCGTAAAATAATTTTTTACATAAGTAGTTGACAGAATAGAAAAAGTGTGGTATAATGAATCGAAAGGTTTATTATACCACTTTTTTAGGGAGAAAATGCTATGAAAAAACTTACATTCGGTACTCCGGAAGAATTTGTACCATCAATATATTGCGATGGTTTCAATTATGTCGAAACGGAAGTTAAATATGATATCTCAAAAATTAAAGCAAAGGCGAATGCCAGAGGTTACACTTTGTTGCTGCCTTTGTCTCCCGATGAACATATTTACGGATTCGGTCTCCAGCTCAAGAGAATGGATTTCAGAGGTCACAAAGTTACTGTACGAACAAATGCTGACCCTGTAGCGCCTACAGGGGATTCCCATGCTCCCGTTCCGTTTTTTGTAAGTACGGCAGGGTATGGTATTTATTTTGATACCGCACGTTATGCGGAATTCGATTTTGATGCGAAGCTCACAGGTACGGCAGAAAATACTTCCGATAAGATTGATACTACTACAGATGCTCTTTATGATACAAGTAAGGTTTTGGCTGAAAGAGTTTGTGCTGTTCAGATTCCTGTGGCAAAAGGTATTGATATTTATATTATCGAAGGTGATACAATTACAGATATCGTTGCCCAGTATAATAAACTCTCCGGTGGCGGTTGCGATGTTCCCGAATGGTCGTTGGGTGTTTTTTACAGATGTTGCGGCACATGGACTCAGGATAAGGTCGTTGGCATAGCTGATTATTTCAGAGATAAAGATATTCCTTGTTCAATTCTCGGTCTTGAACCCGGTTGGCACAAGAGGGCTTATTCCTGTACGTTTACATGGAGACCGTCCAATTATCCTGATCCTGATGCAATGATTGAATATCTGGGTTCCAAGGGTTATCATTTGAATCTTTGGGAACACGCATTTACTCATCCCGAAGCATCATTCTATGATCAGATAAAGGATAAATGCTGCAACTATGGAGTATTTGATGGCGTTGTTCCCGACTTTGGCCTTCCCGAAGTGAGAAAGATTTTTGCCGATCATCATAGAAATAATGTTATCAAAGGTTGTATTGACGGCTTTAAACTTGATGAATGTGACGGTAGTGATATTACTGGCGGTTGGTCTTTCCCAAACCTTTCAGAATTCCCCTCAGGCCTTGACGGCGAACAGTATCATAATCTGTTCGGAACTCTTTATGCGAAAACAATGATGGATGCTCTTGATAACAGACCTACTCTTTGCTCCATCAGACAGGCAGGTTCGTTGTTTGCTCAGTATCCTTTTGCTCTGTATTCAGACCTTTATGACCATGTGGACTTCATTAGAGGCTGTGTGACTTCCGGTTTCTCAGGTCTTCTGTGGGCGCCTGAAGTGCGTCATGCAGACAGCGCCGAAGATATGATACGCAGATTGCAGACTATCGTATTTTCACCTCAGTGTCTTATCAATGCATGGTATTGCGAAGAGGCTCCCTGGATCGAACTCGGTTGTGAGGATGCCGTCCGCGAAACTCTTAAAGTGAGAGAAAAAGTCGTTCCTTATCTGCTTGAAGCATTTAAGAAATACAAGGAAAACGGTGTCGCTCCTTTAAGAGCTCTCGTTTCCGACTATACAAATGATAAGGAAACCTATGAGATCGACGATCAATATATTCTCGGTGAAAACCTTGTAGTTGCACCCATTGTTGCAGGACAGAAGAAACGAAAGGTTTATCTCCCTGCAGGTGAGTGGGAAGATTTCTTTACGGGTGAAAAACGGGATAGCGGTTGGTTCGAGGTTGAGACCGACAATATTCCTGTTTACAAGCGTATTGGTTGATAATTTAAAAGGCGGTTTTTAATGTGAAAAGAAGTTTTGTCGGCCGAATATCAAACGAGGCTCTTTATTCATATTTCCTTAGTGTCAGAGTTCATTTGTCTTTGGGGAAAAATGTTACAACAGCTATGTTTGATAATATCAAGTATATCCGCAATAAAAGGCTCAAAAATGTTCTTACGGATATCAGATATGATATGTTTATGAACGGAACTTCTTTTTCCGACGCATTTAAGGTTTATGAAAAATGTTTCCCGCCGGAAATCGTGCCGCTTCTGTGTATGGGTGAGGCTACCGGGACTATGGAGATTGCCGTCAAAAGCTGTGAATCGTTGCTGCGTATGCGAGTCGAAACTGATAAAGCTGTAAAAAACGAAATGTCATACCCAATGTTCGTTATGTTTCTGGTTGTGGTTGCCGTCTTTCTTATTGCATTGTTGGTTATTCCGTTGCTGTCAACCATAGTTTCAGCGGAGTCTGTATCTAACCTGAAGCGCTTTTCTGTTATAGCGTTGTGTATTATTTCCGCGATAACGTTGGTCATAGCCGTGATCAAACTATTGTGTAAAATGTTTGATTCTGTGGGCAGATTCTTCCATATGGTGAAGATCTATATGCCGATATTCGGAAAAATAGAAAGAGCGAAGGTTACAGCAATATGTGCGCTTTGCCTTGACACGATGCTGAAAAACGGCCTTTCAGGACTGATGATTTACGATATGCTGATGAGAGTCGTTCCGAACAAATATGTAAAGGCAAACCTTGAAGAAAGTTACGGGTCTTTGCTTGACGGTGTTCCGATCGACTTGTGCATACGAACCACAAAGGGTTTTTCAGAGTTCTTTTATACCATTCCGCTTGTGGCAAATTCTGTAAATGATGACGGTAAAAGTCCGATAGGTGTTTGTGCGGAATATTCAAAAGAAGAGATGCGTTCTGAGTTGAAAAAGCTTGTTTCGTTTATTCAGCCTGTAATGCTCCTTGCTGTAGGGCTTATAATGATGACTCTATTTCTTTCCGTATTTATGCCGTATCTTGATTCAATGCAAAGTATGTTGGATCTGTTGTAAAAATAAAATGGGGTTACTCTTTTCGGAGTTTCCCCATTTTTTTTGTTTTTTCTCTTCTTTTGTTGTTTTTGATTAGAATGGTTCAGGGAATTTGTTTAATAAATCAGCATAGCTCTTTTAAATGAAGCTTTCCGTAATCTCGCTTTTCTTTTTA
>JAZTZU010000066.1:0-2454 GCA_045637625.1 Eubacteriales bacterium | reverse complement strand
ATACCTAAATTTTAAACAATAATATTATAACACTTTAAAATTGAAATGTCAAGCGTTTTTTATAAAAAAATGGCATGCAGGGTTTTTCTTCTCTGCATTTAAAATAACTTATTTACAATTCCGACATTTTTTTGAATTTTCCTCTGGGGGGGGTGACAATGCTTGAAATATATGTTATAATATAGCCGTAACATTACCTTAAACAGCAGGAGGAAAAATATGCAAATGAAAAAAATTTTAGCAGCATCACTTTCCGCAATTATGGCGGGAACGGTGCTCACATCATGCTCACAGCCCAATACAGAAAATCTAATCTCATTCAATGAGGTAAAAGAGTCAAAATACACCTCAACCGTTGATGGTTCAGCTCTGACAATTTATGTTGATGCAAACGCAAAAGACGGCGGGGACGGTAGTGAATCAGCACCTTTCAAATCCATTCCCGAAGCTCAGGCGAAAATTCGCGAACTGAAAGCAGGAGAAGGACTTCCCGCAGGTGGAATTACCGTTTTCGTCAAGGATGGCGAATACAGACTTGATTCAGGTCTTGTTTTCTCCGAAGAGGATTCCGGTACAGAAGAATGTCCCATTACATACGTTTCCGAAAGTGAATTCGGGGCAAAAATTACAGGTGCATTATTGCTCTCAGCAGAAGATTTTGAACCCATAAACGACGAAGAGAAATCTCGTCTTATGGATAAATCAGCAGCAGACAATATCGTAAAAGTTGACCTTACAAAATATGGTTTGACCTCAGAGGATTGGGGTGACTATGTTGTTTCAGGTTCACACCATACAGGTGAATTTTATGACGAATATGCCGAAGCTTATGAAAATGCTGAAGCTGAAGGTATTCTTGGTGCAAATGCGCAAGTTCCGATTACTCCTGAAGCAGAAATTTTTATCGGTGATGCTGTTCTTCAATGCGCACGTTGGCCCAATAATGACTGGGTATATATGCAAGACTTGATTTATTTTGGGCAGTCAACCTGGGAGCAAGATCCTAACGTCCTGAGAAATCCCGATGGTCCGATCATTCAGGTTGAACAGAGTGTTATGGATCGAGCTTCAAAATGGTCTACCCATGAAAATATTTGGACTTTTGGTTATATTTCCACAACTTGGGCTGATTCAAGGAATAAAGTTGTGAATTTTGATTTTGAAAACAATAATATTCAACTCAGATATAATGAAACGTTCCTCAGCATCGGCAATAAAGCTACTACCAGATGGTACTTCTTCAATATTTTTGATGAACTTGATACCCCGGGAGAGTTCTACATAGATAGAGAAAAAGGTCTTCTTTATATTTGTAAAACAGATGATTTCCATACGGAAAGAATCAAGATGTCAACATTGGGAGAAGATTTGATAACTTTGGATAACGTATCAAATCTCACATTAAAAGGATTCTATATCAGCGAAACAAGAAAAAACGGTATTATGGGTAAAGCTGATAATGTTACCATTGATAACTGCAAGATATGCAATATCAGAAGCGGTGCAATGAGACTTTTCGGAAATAAAATAACAATTCAAAATAACGAGATCTGCAATATGGGTACTTACGGTATCTATCTTGAAGGCGGTGACATGGAAACACTTACAAAATCTGAAAATGTCATCTATAACAACCTTATTCATGACTGGGCAAGGGTCGTTACTACTTACCAGACGGGTATTCAGGTCGAAGGTGTAGGCAGCCTTGTTTCTCACAATGAACTTTATAATTCACCTCACCAAGCTGTTACATGGCACGGACCGTACCATATTATGGAATACAATGAAGTCTATAATGTTTTGACAGAAACTGCTGACTGCGGTGCTTTCTATTCAGGCAAAAACCTTTGGTCTTACGGTTGCGAAATCCGATATAATTATATTCATGATGTAGGCGCAGAGGGTTCTTTTGCTATCGGTATTTATTGGGACGACGGTCTTTCCGGTCAGAAAGCATACGGAAACTTAGTTGTAAACACTGCAAGTTATGCGTTCCTTATTGGTGGCGGCAGAGACTGTTATGTATACAATAACATGATAATAGATTCAGGCGACTCGCCCATTCACCATGACGCAAGAATGAGACAGTATACCATGAACTACCATAATGCGTGGTTCAGCCATATTCCAGTAATGTGTGCAGAGTTTGAACCTTATCTTTCAAATGATATATGGATGAAGGCTTTCCCCGAATACGAAGGACTTATTATGTATGATAATTCCTATACAGGAGACCTTAACGACCCCATGCTTGTGGCAAACCCCACGGGCGCGGTTTATAACAATATTGCATATCTTAATATCCCCGAGGGTGCATTTGACACGGACGATATTCAGAACTTCTTTAGATACGAATTCGACCTCGCCGATTATTGCGAAATCAAGGATAATCCGATTATTTACAACGATTTCAGCGATTTCCCCGGCTGGCACAACGGTGACTACACAATGGTT
>JAZTZU010000065.1:0-13517 GCA_045637625.1 Eubacteriales bacterium | reverse complement strand
ACTCCCGTAGAGCCCGAGACACCTGTAGTTCCTGATACTCCCGTAGTTCCTGATACTCCTGTAGTTCCTGAGACCCCTGTAGAGCCTGAGACCCCGGTAGTTCCCGAAACTCCTGTAGAACCCGAGACTCCGGTAGTTCCCGAACCTCCTGTAGAACCCGAGACTCCCGTAGTTCCCGAAACTCCCGTAGTTCCTGAAACTCCGGTAGAACCCGAAACTCCCGTAGTTCCCGAGCAGGGCGGAAGCACTGATGAGCCTCTTGATCTGGTTGCTAAAGAAACACCTATTGGGGTAGTAAATTATCCACGCCGTTCAGAGCCATATATCGTAACTTCCTCTTTGGAAGAATATTCACATGGCATAAGCTATGGATATAAAGGTGATGTTTATTGTAAAACCGATAGCGGTCAAGTGAAAATCGCGACACTCTATCTTGGTTTTGGACTCAATAAAGGTGTAGTTTTGGGTTATCTGGAATTCTTTGAAGTCCGTATGGAAAGATTCTACCCGGCTGTGGACAGTTGGTCCGATGCCGATAAGGCAATTTATTCCATGGTTCAGCAGGATTATGACTTTGTTGCAGAACAGGTTAAATCCATGTTAAATTAAAATTGAATTAGCCGAGGCTTCATACTCGGCTTTTTCTTGTATTGAGATTGATTATATTTATGAGGAATTCTATGAAATTGAACCGAAAAAGACTTGTTATTTTCCTTGTTCTGATTGTCCTTGCCATAGGCTTTATATTCTATAATTCCTTACAAAACAGCGAGGAATCACATAAGGCAAGCGGGATCATAGAGAATATTGTAAAACCTCTTATTGATAAAATATTCGGCGAAGGGTCTGTTGATATAAACTTCATCGTGAGAAAAGCCGCACACCTTACAGAATTTTGTGTTTTAGGCTTTGTTGTGATGGGTGTTGTTATTACTGTTGGGATCAAATATCTCGGTTATGGCTTGTTCAGCGTGCTTGCAATAGCTGTAACCGATGAATATATACAAAGTTTTATGGACAGAACGAGCTCTGTCAAGGATGTTCTGATCGACTTTACCGGTGCGATGATAGGCTTTGTGATCTGTACGGTACTGTATCTGATTGCGCATACACTCAAGAAAAAATATAAAGATAAACATATAACATCGGGGAAACATTTTAAGCAGTAAATAAGTGAGAATATGGGAAGTTTAAATGAGGAGGAGATCTGATGAGTCCGGAAATGTATGATATCAGCAAAATTAAAAAAATGTCGTTGTCTGAGCTTGAAAAGTTGGCTGCGGATATGCGGGAAAAAATTCTGGATACCGTTTCTGCAAACGGTGGACATTTAGCCTCCAATCTGGGAATGGTTGAAGCCACGATCGTTTTGCACAGAATGTTTGATTCTCCCAAAGATTCGTTTGTTTTTGATGTAGGGCATCAATGCTACGCTCATAAAATCTTGACGGGACGGGCTGATGCGATGAATACTCTGAGAAAATATCATGGTATCTCAGGCTTTCCAAATCGGGCTGAAAGTGTTCATGATATTTTAAATGCAGGTCATAGCGGTTCTTCTTTGGCTGCAGCTCTTGGTATTGCAGAGGCTAACAGACTCAAAAATGATAACTCCTATGTTGTGGCTGTTGTCGGTGACGGTGCTTTGACCAACGGCATGATATATGAAGCGTTGAATAATTGCGCAAACAAAAAACTGAATCTTATTATATTGATAAACGATAATGAAATGTCTATCTCCCGGAATGTAGGCGGTTTGCATAATTATTTTTCTACGATAAGGACAAGTAAAAGATATTTTTCTTTTAAACGAAGCCTGGAACATCTGCTGTGTAATATCCCATTGGTGGGTGGTTCTCTTGCAAAATTGTGTAAGAATGCCAAGAATTTCTTTAAGAGGCTGTTTGTTAAAAATAATTGGTTTGAGAATATGGGGATAGTATATTTGGGCCCTGTAGACGGAAATAATATTGAAAAACTTACAGATGTTTTGGAAGAAGCGAAAACCAAGTCTTGTGTGACAGTTGTTCATATGCGAACAAAAAAAGGAAAAGGCTATAAGTTTGCGGAAGATCATCCTGAGATTTATCATGGCGTTGCTCCGTTTGTTAAAAATGAGGGCGTTAAAGTTAGTTCTAAAGAGTCTTTTTCCTCTTATATGGGAAAAGAGCTTTGCAGACTTGCAGAAGAGGATCCTTCTGTTTGCGCAATAACCGCAGCAATGTGTGACGGAACAGGTCTTACTGAGTTTTCAAAACGTTTTCCGAGAAGATATTTCGACGTAGGAATTGCTGAAGAACATGCCATTACTTTTGCGGGAGGATTGTCTGTTTCCGGAATGAAGCCATTGGTAGCTTTGTATTCGACTTTTTCTC
This sequence comes from Eubacteriales bacterium, assembly GCA_045637625.1. Taxonomy (GTDB): domain Bacteria; phylum Bacillota; class Clostridia; order Oscillospirales; family UBA644; genus HGM12619. The sequence continues at coordinate 11,142 of JAZTZU010000065.1, read as the reverse complement.
AGAGAGTTTATGATCAGCTTTTCCATGATGTATGTATCCAGAATTTGCCTATGGTGCTTGCTTTGGACAGATGCGGTATCGTTGCCGGAGATGGGGTAACTCATCAGGGGATTTTTGACTATCCTGTATTTTCAACTTTACCGAATGTCACGATTTATTCTCCTGAGACTTATGCCGAATTGTCATTTGTTATGAAAGAGTCTTTTGCCGGTAATAATGTTTCTGTTATCAGATATCCGAGAGGCTCGGAGTCTGTTTCCGAAGAGGCAAGACATGATTTTGAATATTTTGATAATAACAGCTGTGCTGCGACCCGTAATGCTGTTGAATCGGAAGTTCTTATCGTAACGTACGGAAGAATCACGAAACAGGCATATGACGCTGCTCAGAAGTTGAAAAAAGATTTTACGGTCGGTGTACTGAAGCTGAATAAAATATTCCCGATAAATATCGATGTTCTCATTCCGTTCTTTGTCAATAAAAAACTGATTTATTTTGTTGAGGAAGGAATGGTTCATGGCGGTGTGGCTGAAAAGATCGTATCCCAGATGCGTCGTGAAAATCTTGCTGAAAGAATTCATATCAAAGCGTTGGAGGACTATCTTCCTCACGGTGAATTTGACGATCTGCTTGTTCATTGCGGGTTGGATGCAGATTCTATCTCAAAAGATATTCTTTCTGTTTTGAATAGTTAAATTATAGTGTAAAATGATATGCACCTCAAAAGTGTCTTGCTTTTGGGGTGCATATCAAAATCTGAGGACTTTTACTATTTTTGGGAAAAAGTGTTCTGTGCTTAATATGAATTGCCAAGAAAGCATTGCTGACTTAGTTTTTTATGTCTCAGCATTATTTATTTTTAACTTTGAGTTAATACAAAGTTTCCTGACAATACCTTTACTGAAGTTGTTTTTTATGCTATAATATAAGCAGAAGCAGACGTCGGCTTACTTTTATCTCGATGGAGGTATGATTATGGAAATGACTATTGGTGCAAACATTAAGCGTTTGCGCATGGCTAAAAACATTACGCAGGAACAGCTTTCGGTTGCGATGAATGTTACTTGCGCTGCTGTAAGTAAATGGGAGAGAAGCGAAACTTACCCTGATATCACACTTCTTCAACCGTTGGCTTATTATTTTGGAGTAACGCTTGACGAACTTATGGGTTACAATCAAGAAAAGATACAGGAGGAGATCAATGACATAATTGCTCTGTATAGACAACATTGGAATGACCAAAAAGGTCGTGATATCATCGTCAAAGCATATCGAGATCATCCGAATGATTATTGGATCATGCACTATTATATGTGGAATATCGGAGGTGACTTGGCGGACAACGATCCTACTGTTTTAATTGCACACAAGCAGGAATTCCTTTCCATTTGCGAAAAGATACTGGACGGTTGCACAGAAGAAAGTCTTCGTCTTGGCGCATGGAATATGCGCGCGAAGATTCTTCATGCAGAAGGAAAGACCGATGAAGCCCTTGAAATTTATAAAACCAAGTTTACAGATTGGTACACCACGGGAGAACAAAAGATGGAGCAGCTGTTTGCCAAAGATACGGACGAATATTATTTTTATGTACAGAAAAATATGTATGAGCTTGTCGATTTTGCCGCAGATAAGCTTGGCAGAACGGTGTTTTTTGACCCTGATCTTTCGATGGACGAAAAGACTGTGCGTGCATTACTGTACGGCGATCTGTTGTTGTCCGCATACGAGAAAACAAATGAAGCGTTTTTTCTTATGCTCATAAGATCTTTCCTTGGAAGAATGGAAAACGATCTATGTTATCGGGGCGGAACCGATAAGCAAATAATTGCCGTTATGGATAAAAATTTGTATGCGACGAAAAAGATTGAAGAATTGAGAGCTGAAAATAAAGCATTGAATCGTTCTTTCGACTGGTATGACAAAGGAAAAGACGATAACTTTTTCAGATTTAATCTTGACTATCGCACAAATGCTCCTGGTGGCAGACGAGGAGAACTTCTTAAAAATCCCGATTATAGAGCTGTTTTAGATAAGTACAGATGAAATTTGGCTTTTTGTCAATAGTTGGGTGTAACGCTCAATATTTATTATAGAACCAAAATATGCACCTCAAAAGTGTTTTGCTTTTGGGGTGCATATTTTCTGTTATATCAGAGATTTAATGCTTCGGTTACTGTTTTTGCAATTATTTCAGCCTGTTCTTTGATTGCCTCCATTTTGAAGTGGAAACAGTCGCTCCAATCTGTATCTCTGTCTCGCTTATCCATTGCCGTGAAAAGATCTATTGTCGGAAGACTGAACTCTTCTGCGATTTTTTTTACGATACAGTTAAGCTCCATGCTTTTTGCTGTAAGTTCGGGATCCTGGAGGGGTGTACAGAGTGTAAGGAAGAGCTTTGAGTTCGGTTTTTTGTCTTTGATGAATTTTACGGCGGAACGGTATGCTTGTTCCCATTCGTTCCTGTCTGAATCAAGACTGTGCAGACCGTTATTCAACGAGATTACAGAATAGTCGTAAGCATCAAGATAAAAATCAAGTTCTCTGAAATAAGATGGATCTGTTACACATTTGGATGATGTCCAGTAGCTAACAAGACATTTGCCCGAAAGGTTTTCTTTTACATTGTAACTGTATTGGTGGCAGATCGAATCTCCTATGAGGAGAGCTCTCGGTTTATCTTTTATAAAATTGTCGTATGAGTATGCAATTGTCCATTCGATATCTTCTTTTTTGCGGGAAGTTGTTTCGGGTTCATAGTCTTTGTAGTTTATCATGTATTTCACCTGCTTGATCTATTTTATTTTTGCTTTTGCAACACGTACACATGTTGAAGTTCCGTAAGGATAGTTTGTTGCATAGAGGTCGAATCTTCCATCTTTTTGGATGAATTCAAGTTTTTCTCCGTTATCCATCCATTCAACGTCGGAAATTTCTTCACTGACTCCGTTGAAAACAAAATTGCTGTCACATTCCTGACCAACTGTGACGTGTGAATCTCCACCTATTCTAAGTGAATGAATGAAGAAGTACAGGGCTTTTTCAGATTTCAGTACGAAATTTTTACCGTTACTGCAGGTAGCACTGTGGGGTTTTCCTTCGTAGATTGCTTCACCGTAAAGCTTCATCCATTTACCCATAACGCCTAAAAGTGCTTTTTGAATGGGGTCGATACCTCCCTGTGCGGTAGGTCCTATATTCAGGAGCAGATTTGCGCCCACTCTTCGGCAGGAACAAAGGGTTTCTATAAGTTCAGCAGGAGATTTGTAGTTGAAGTCGTTTTCGCCGATGCCCCAATGGTCATTAAGTGTGTAACACATTTCTGCGGCAATATATTTGGGCATTCCGTCTCTTTTCATAGGTTCAGGTCTTCCTTGTTCAAAGGTAACTGAATCTATTTCGGGATTTCCCAAAGCTCCTCTTGCGTCAAGTCCGGTGTTGTTCACGATTATTGCATCTGGCTGATGTTTGCGTATCGTTGCATAAAGCTCGGATTCTTTCCAGTCCGCATCTGCTTTGCTCCAGTTACCATCAAACCAAAGTCCTCCGATTTTGCCGTAATTTGTACAGAGTACTTCAACACTTTTGCGAAGGTATTCGAGATATTTGTCGAAATCTTCGTCGAAGTCTTTGTTGTACCAGTCAAGAGTTGTGTGGTAAAAGAATGGTATTACATCATATTTGTTGCAGGCATCCACAAATTCTCGTATCAGATCTCTTTTTGCCGCGGAGTGAGGTGCGTCAAAATCGCAGAGACCTTTTGTGTCATAAAGAGAAAATCCTTCATGGTGTCTTGTGGTCAAGGTTATATATTTGCACCCTGCATTTTTTGCGGTAAGTACAAATTCTTCCGCATTGAAATCTTCGGCGGTAAATGTGTCTTTCAGTTTTTCATATTCGCTCATTTCACGCTTGTGGATAAAGTATGTCCATTCGCCTGCACCAAGCTGGGAGTAGAGTCCCCAATGGGCGAACATTCCAAACCCCATCTTTTCAAAATCGGATATTCTTTTTTCAGGAACCGGTATCATAAAAATCTCCATTCCACCGCATTATTTGATCTGCGGTACATTGTATTTTTTATTTGTGAAATATTAAATTTTTATTTTACAGAATTTATCATCTGAGGCTTGAGCTCTCCGTTTGTTTCTATTGCATCCGCACCGAATTCAACTGCGCCCTGGAGCTCTTCCAAAGTTGCAAGAGTCCAGATGCCAAGCTCTGCAAATGTTTTTATGTAAGCTGTATTTTTCGCTGTGGCGTGTTCTCCTTGGAACCATGATGTGTAGTCATTGTCGTAGGGGATCCAAGTTGTAAAGCGGTTGTTTTTAATGGAAGATTTCAAGGTCTTTATTGTTTCCCCATCGGATACGCTGTCCCAATGGAGTTCTGCGTAAGGGAATTCTTTTGCGATCCTTGCAAACATTTCAGTAGTTTTACACGTGAACCCGATAAGCTCTTCGCAGTCTGCATTTCTGATCTCGGAAAGAAATTTATCCATCTGTTCGGCATTGAAGCTCTGGAAGCAGTTATCTATTTTTATGGATATTTTTTCTTCCTTGATAAAGTCAAGCATTTCTGCAAAAGTGGGGATTTTTGTTCCTGCGAATTTTTCATCCTTAAAAAGACCGAAATCGAGCGTTTTCAATTCTGCAAGGGTAAGTTCATCAACCCGTGTCGGTTTTTCTATCTGACTTCCATCTGATTGCCTGCCTGTTCTGTTTACAGTGCGGTCATGGTGGAGGACAAATTCTCCGTCAGAGGTGACTTTGGGATCAAGTTCAATAATTTCATAGCCCTGTTCTTTTGCGGCTTTGTAAGCAATTATTGTGTTTTCGGGATATTCTGTGTTTACCCCTCTGTGTGCCTGAAATCTCATGAATCTATTCCTTTCTTAGTTTAACTGTATTTTGATTGAAAATTGAGGAGTATTCTGTTCGTAAGTGCTTTTTTATTGAGTACATTATCTTTACTGAATTTTGGGCTTCGTGTACTATTAAATGGCCTCCGTTTTCCTCTGTTCTTTGTTTTATTACATCAGATAATATTTTCAGTTCCTCCAAATGACGCTTTTCAGGAGCTAAACGGAAATCTTTTTTAGCATCGAATATAAAAACAAAATATGGGTCGGATTCGTAAGCTTTCACGTTTATATGCTCGTTTCCTGCAAGATTTTTTGCGAGGTCAACTAAAATTGTTAATGTTTGCTTTAGCTTGTACTGGTTATATATCAGAGAACCTGTATCTCCGAGAAGATCTGTGTATTCCACGCCGTCAATGTTTTCAAATGTTTCCTGAATGTCAAGTCGTGGGTTTGAAAGCTTTTCGTTGTAAATATCATGTCTCTTCATTATCTCGAAAAGATACTCGAAACACATAAGACTTTGCTTGAATTCATGCATGCCTTTTTCAAGCATTTGGTAATACGGTTTCGTTTTTTCTGAGTTGTTTTCGCTCTTTAATATTTTTAACGCCATTTCCATCATTTGAGTATTGTCTCGGAACTCGCTGTATATATTGTCAAAAAGGCTTTTGTTGCTTCCGTAGCTTTCCAGCTTTTTACGTATATCGCAGAAGATTTCAACGTTAAGGCGTACCAGTTCGGTTTTTCCGTCTTCATTTACAAGTGGCTGAAAAATGAGTAAGCCAAAGTCTTTTACATGAGGAGGGGATACGACAACGCTTTCACCCTTTTCGATAGAACGTTTGATTTGTCTTTCTATGTCTCTTTCAAAATATAATTTTTGCCATTCAGGTGTTCTGAAATACTTTCCGAAATTGTTTTCTGCTTCGGTATTCATATACTCAACAGACAGGTCTGTTCTGAGCAGTATTATAGGAAAAGACACGTCTTCGAAATAAGACAAAATATTTTTATAGCCGGAAATAATCATATGGTATCCTTTACTGAAAAATTTTCTATTGAGGTTTTCTATGTACTTATTTTATTATTTTACACCTTAATTTTAAAAATGTCAAGTCTTTTAGACCTTGTAATCTCAGAAAATTTGGTTTTTTTCTGTTATAGCATATCTATTTGACAAAAAGTTTCGTTATTACGTCTTGCAATTGCCAAACAGTTGTTGTATAATTATATAAACCAATATTTTTACAGAAAGAAGAATTACCAATGAAAGACATTTTTACAGCACCCTTTGTGGTTGAAATGAGAAAAACTACAGCGAATATGTACCGTCTCGGTTGGGACGAAAGAAACGGCGGCAATATCAGCTACATGCTTGATGAAGCTCTCGTTGCAGAATATCTTGATCTTAATAATGTTATCAGAACTATTCCTACAGGTTTTGATGCTTCTGAACTTATCGGTAAGATCTTTATTGTTACAGGTACAGGTAAGTACTTCAAAAACATTGATGAGGATCCCGAAACAAACCTCGGTATCATCCGTATCGCAAAAGACGGCACAACAGCAGAACTCCTTTGGGGTTATAAAGACGGCGGCAAATTCACTTCCGAGCTTCCCGCACATCTTATGAGCCATATGGTAAGACTTAAGAAAAATCCCGAAAACAGAATCATCATGCACACACATCCCACATACACTCTTGCAATGAACTTTGTTCATGAGCTTGAAGAAAGATCCTTTACACGTTCTCTCTGGAAAACATGTACAGAATGTATTGTAGTATTCCCCGACGGTGTTGGCGTTCTTCCCTGGATGGTTTGCGGTACAAACGAAATCGGTATTGCAACAGCTAAGAAGATGGAAGAATACAGACTTGTAATCTGGGGTATGCACGGTATCTACGGTGCAGGTAAAGATATGGATGAAACATTCGGTCTTATCGAAACTGTTGAAAAAGCTGCTCAGCTTTACATGATCGCATCTACAATGCCCAGAGTAAATACTATCGAAGATCACGAACTCAAAGCAGTTGCTGAATCCTTCGGACTTAGCTACAGAAAAGATTTTCTTGATCTGTAATTTATAAACTCAATATTAAATCAGAACCTCTTTTTTCACGGAAAGAGGTTCTTTCTTATGGTTAAAATGCTTGACATTCAGCTTCCATTGTGTTATAATTAAATAAAAACGATTGGGGTTTGAATTATGTTTTACAGAGCCGAGGGAAAAGCTGTTTGTGCTGATGTTATTCCGTATTACGAAAACGGAAAGTTTTATTTATTCTATCTGAGAGATTACCGTGATTGGGATGCTCATGGTGAGGGTTGTCCTTGGTGTCTTTTAACAACGGAAGACTTTGTTCACTATACCGATCATGGAGAGGTTCTTCCCAGAGGCACAAAAGAAGAGCAGGATCTCTATGTTTTTACGGGTAGTTGCAATAAGTTCAACGGCGAATATTATATTTTTTATACAGGTCATAATCCTCATTTGAGACGTGCAGGTAAGCCTGAACAGAAAATTCTTTTGGCAAAAAGCTCAGATCTTTATCATTGGGAAAAGGTAAAGGATTTTTGCCTCGAAGCTCCCGAATGGTTGGAAATTCACGATTACCGTGACCCTTATGTTTATTTCGATGAGACAAAACAGAAATATGCAATGCTCATTGCTGGCAGACTGAAAAATGATGCTCCCATAAATTCAAAGGGCGTAACATTGGTTCTTTATTCCGAAGATCTTCTTCATTGGGAATTGTCCGAAGAACCTTTTTACGGTTCGGATTCGTTCTTTACCCATGAATGTCCAGATTTGTTTAAAATGGGGGATTGGTGGTATCTTGTTTTCAGCGAATTTACTGATAAAAATCTGACAACCTACCGTATGTCAAAAAGTCCCAACGGTCCGTGGATCATGCCTAAAGTGAACAGTTTTGACGGACATGCTTTCTATGCCGCAAAGACTGCATCTGACGGAAACAGACGTTTTATTTTTGGCTGGAACTGTATCAAGAACAATGAGGTGGATAATGATTGGTGGCAATGGGGCGGAACGATCATTCCTCATGAGTTGGTGCAGGCGGAGGACGGAACGCTTTATGTTAAATGTCCTCATGAAATTCTGGCTTCTTATTCTGAAAACATCCAGATAGAAAAGTCTTATTCCTGGGGCATTTTTGAGTGTACTGAAAGAGGTGGTTACCTTGGTTCAAACGACGGTAGATCTGTAATTCTTTTCAACGAAATGCCTGAGAATTGCAAGATAGAACTTGATTTTACGTCAACGGATGATGTCGGCGATTTTGGAATCATGCTTCGTTCAGATGCTCACTCTGACAGATACTATGCCGCAAAATTTGAACCCAAATACAATAGGCTTGCTTTTGACAGATTCCCAAGGAGAGACAGTACCGTTCATGTTCAGGTTGAAACGGAAAGATATTGTCCCATAATTGCAGGGGAGAAGAATCATCTTACAGTCATTGCGGAGGGAAGTGTTGTTGAAGTTTATATCAACGACAAAGTGGCTATGAGTGCGAGAGCTTTTGATTTTAAGGACGGAAAATTTGGACTGTATACTCAGAATACAAAGGTTCTTTTTGAAAATATAAAGATTTATAAGGATTAGGGCTTTTAAAATGGTATTTGATCTTCCTTTTGATATTGTTTTTTCTCGTGGATATGAGGAACCGATTGTTCTGTGCGGTTGGGAAAAGAAGCAGATCAGGAACTATACTTATTATGATACTCGAGCTGAGGGTTTGAGATTTCAGATAATACTTCGCAATGAAAATTTTTATTTGAAAATAGACAATGACGGAAGTTCTCCTGTTACAGGGTTTGCCGGGATTCGTTATCCGTGGAGCAACCGTGCGGAAGATTATACAATGATTCCTGCGATTTATTATGACGGAAACTTTTTTCCCGATCAGAAAGTTTTTCCTGTGCTTCATCTTCCCGAAAATCCGGTTTTTCAGGCAAGCTTCGCAGCTTCAAGCTTCCCGTCTGTACTGGTAAAAGAAGGTAATAACGGATATTATTATGATGTGTCCCATAAGTCTTATGCAGGATGGAACGGAATAGAGCTTGATGCTGAAAAGAATTGTCTGACAATATATGCTCCTGCAAAAGAAAAAAATCTTTACGGTCATTCGGCCTTTCATGAGTCCCGTCAGCCATATACATGGCAACCCGGAGATGTGGTTTCTGTAAGGTTTTCACGGCATGAATTTTGCTGTGAACGTATTTCCGATATTTATGATTACCATTGGGAAAAGGTCATCAGGTCAGATATTTATCCTGCGTATAATAAACCTAAAATGTCTGAAGCTTCTGGCGCTGCCAAGGTTTGTGATTTTATATATAAAAAGCATGCAGTAGTAACACCTAAAAACGAGCCTTTGCTTCTGAATGCATTTACTGATATCGACAAGGATTGGCCCCATGGACGGTATGCTGAGTGGAATACAATGATTGGTTGGTGTTCCGGAACGATGACAGCTCTTCCTCTTTTGAAATTCGGTGGGAAATACAGAGATTTTGCAATAAAATATTTTGATTTTCTTTCAAGTCACGGAGATTCTCCCTGCGGAGTGAAATATTCAATTTATGACGGGGAAGAATGGATGACTCCCGAACATAAGGAGTACTGCGAGGAATACGATCATTGCCGTTTTTATGGGGATTATTTGTATTATCTCGGTAAGGCTATCAGATACGAGAAAGAGAATGGAAACAGTCATTCTGAATGGGAACGGGACTTTGAAAAAGGTATAAATATTCTTGTAGATCTCTGGCAGAGAGAAAAGGATTTCGGGATGTATTGGAATCTTGAGGGGGAGCGGCTGGAACTTAAAACGCGTGGACACGGTTCGGGTGTTTTCGATGTTCTTGCGTTAGCTGAAGGCATCAGGCATTTTCCTGAAAATGAAGCAGTTGTAACTGCTTTTAAAGAATCCTGCGAGGTCTATTATAAACGCTGTGTTGTTACGGGGCGGTGCGACTCCGGACCTAAGGATATTCGTCAGGCCGATGATTCTGAAAGTATTGCTGCTCTTACCGATGCTTTGGTTCAGAATTATCAGCTGTTCGGTGATGAAAACGTTCTTGAAATGGCTCTTGAAGCCGCGAAGATCTTTGCTACATGGGTCGTGAACTATGTTCCGGAATTTCCCGGAGGATCTTTTTTTGAGGGGTATAATATTTGCGGGGGAGTTATCGCAAATGTCAGAAACCGTCATGTCGGCCCCGGTATTTGTACCAATTCCGCACGTTTTATATATGACATTGGGAAAATAACAGGAGATTCCCGTTGGATCGATTTGTATTTCCGCATAAAGGCTGCGGCTATAAACTGCATTACCGATTATGACGGAGAGTTCTTTGGTTTGACTTTTGAAAAGATATTTGCTGAGGGAATGCTCAGCGAGCAGATCAATATTACTGATGCATTGAGTCATCCGGGAGAAACATGGCGTGTGAGTGCTTCATGGCCTGCAACAGCTGTTCTTCTCGGCTGGTATGATACTCCTGAAAATTGAATAAAACATGTGTGAGGCTCTTTTGGGAGCCTCAGTTTTATTTTATACGTATTATTACTTAGTTTTCGATATTTTCCGATGGTGCAGGAGTCACGGGCTCGGGGTCTTCTATTACTACATCTGAATTGTTGTGTATGTGTGTAACATCGATGAATGATTCATTTTCTATTTTTTCAGTTGATGCGTTGCTGTTTTTAATTATATCAATGTCTTGTGAAACTTCAACTTTGAATATTTCTAAATTTGAGGTTTCGTTATATAAGCTTGCGGGAATTGTTAGTGTGAAAAGCGTTCCATAATCTAACCAAACAATTTGTTTTTTCAGCACCCCAAACATGGATTGAAAATCTTTGTAAATATAAGTTTGCTTTTCATCTAAATGTTTATATCCGTCTTCGAGAGTTCTATTAAACTCATAATTAACATCAATTTCGCTATTCGTTATCCATGTTAGGGTAATTCTGTTTTTATCATTTTCTATGCGTGAGGAATTACCCGTTGATGGGGTATATCCTTTTAGATAAAACTCTGCAGTTGTTTCGCTTCCTAGTACAGAAATCGATGATAATGTTGCTTCAATATTCATCGGTGAAAATATTGTGTTTTTAGAAATATAATCTTCGAGGTCATTATTTTCAATTGGAGTAATTAGTTCACTTGTATTCACATCAATAAGTTCTGGTTGATTTAATGGTATAGTTTCTGTTTGAGGAATATTGTTAATTATAGTATTGTTTGG
>JAZTZU010000064.1:0-65378 GCA_045637625.1 Eubacteriales bacterium | reverse complement strand
TGGAAGAAGTAGACGCTTACATTCCTACTCCTGACCGTAAGAGCGACCAGCCATTCCTTATGCCTGTCGAAGACGTATTCTCAATCACAGGTCGTGGTACAGTTGCTACAGGTAGAGTAGAAAGAGGTCAGCTTAACGTTGGTGACGAAGTTGAAATCGTAGGTCTTGAAGACGAAGCAAGAAAAGTTGTAGTAACAGGTATCGAAATGTTCAGAAAGCTCCTTGACTACGCTGAAGCTGGCGACAACATCGGCTGTCTCCTCCGTGGCGTAACAAGAGAAGACATCGAAAGAGGTCAGGTTCTTGCTAAACCCGGCACAATCAACCCCCATACAAAATTCACAGGCGAAGTTTACGTTCTTACAGCTAAAGAAGGTGGCCGTCATAAGCCCTTCGTTTCCAACTACAGACCTCAGTTCTATTTCAGAACAACAGACGTTACAGGTGTTATCACACTTAAAGAAGGCGTAGATATGTGTATGCCCGGTGAAAACGTTACAATCAACGTTGAACTCATCACACCTATCGCTATCGAACAGGGTCTCCGTTTCGCTATCCGTGAAGGCGGTAAGACAGTTGGTTCCGGCGTCGTTGCTTCTATCCAGGAATAATTTCTGTTTAGCTTAAAACACGTTAATAAAAATGCTCCTCATACGGGGAGCATTTTTGTTATTGTCTTAAAACCTACTATGAACTTTTAGTCTTCACTAAATGAACCGGCTTTTTTGATTTTAAAATTTAATTTCAGTCATTTCCCGATAAGATTTTTCCGCTGAAAAATATGCTGTTTTCAACGAATTTTCATCGAACCAAACCTCGCGCCAGCCACGGGGACAATCCTCCTCAGGCTCAGCCAGAGAATACGAATACTGACCGTCATGAAAAAGATATTTTCCACAATCTTCAATCATTTCCGTCGCACAAGTATGGTCATGCCCAAAGAAAAGACAAACGATTCTGTCTTCTTCACGCAAAAATTTATTCAATTTATCCGACGAATCCATATATATGTCAGCATTTTCTCTCATACCGGAAGTTTTTTCCACAGCGAAATAATGAGCGCATAAAACCGTTTTCATTTCGGGATATTTCTCCATTTCCGCCTTGACAAAATCTATATCAGCCCCCGTATAAACCCCGTCGTGGTCATGGTCAGGGTCCAATCCATCGGCAAATGTATCGAGCATAACAAACAGATATCCGCCCACAACAACAGAAAACTGTCTGATTTTCCCTGTCAGTTCCAACCATTTTTCATTGCCGTACTGCTCATGGTTTCCGGGAATCATATGGTAATTTTGGCATTTCAATTTTGAAAGATAATCCTTGATAAGTCGTTCCGTATTGCTGACTTTTTTGTGAACATAAGTTCCGCCCTCATCATAGAGCCAAAAATCCAATGAATAATCCCCTAAAAACAGAATCGCCTCATATTTTTCCCTGTCATACGACTCATTCAACTCGCGTACCATTTTCTCCATACGTTCCTCTGCCGAAACGCCGCCCCATTGATGTCTGCAAAGATGTACATCTGACATAATTATTATCTTTTTCATATCAGTTCCTCAATTCAAGGTTTGAAAACCCCTCAAGGGCTTCGATATAACCTGTTTCTGTTATAGCGTTTACATAGTCATTGAAATTCAAGTTAATGCAATCCGTTACGAAATGGTTCGTTCCAATATCATCTCCGGACCATTCGATATAAAGGAAATGCTTGTCTTCAGGACAATCAATAGTTTTTATCAACGTAGATTCATTAGATCTTGCGTTTACAGAAGCTTCAAACAAAACCTTGTGAGTTGTCATATCTGTAACCTTAACATTCAAATTCCTATCAGATTGAAGATCATTCACCGCATAGAGCGAAATTTTGCCGTCAACGGGTTCATCGAAAATGCAGCAAACAGGTTTTTGCGAACGTTTTATATAGCTATAAGCAAGTTTTTTCGTTCCGTACCAATCCACGATCGCATCGGAGATCTGTGGCCAGCCGTCGATAAGATTCCACCATATAATACCGGTTCTGCGCCATTTTGTCACACGAAAACGCTCAATGAAGAATTTCTTAGCTTCCGCCTGAGATATTTGACTTTGAAGAGCATACGTGTTCAGATCTTCGGGTTCACTGCCAAAAAGAGTCTTGACCTGATTTGTCATCAAAGGAATTCTATAGGCAAACGGATGATCTTTTTCAGTCCTTGCGCAAGTAGCATGTGCAAGCCATGCCTTATTTGCGTAATCTTCTCCTTTTTCCCTCCAGGGCCAAAGGTTTTCGGGCGCAATAAATTTCTTCAATGAATCGGGTGACGGACAGCCGTGGTAGCCTGTCTCGGAAGCAAAACAACAAACAGATGTTTTATAGAAATTCCCCTTGAAATAATCTCTCGGACCCCAAAGATGCTCCTCAGACATAGGTTTTTTAGTCGAAAACGCCTCCTCATCACAGTAAGGAGAAGACGGCAGATACGGTCTGGTATCAACGCCTTTATAGGAATCAACTTTTGATATCGCTGTCGGAATTGCCTTTCTGGTTATAACATTAGTATTGGGATCAATTTTTTGACGCTTTATTTCATCGTCACACTCATTATCACCAGCCCAAAGAATTACGGAAGGATGGTTTCTTAACCGTTTTACAACGGAAAGAGCTTCATTGTGCATCTTATTGTAAAAGCCGTCTGACTGGGGATAATATCCGCAAGCCATCGCAAAATCCTGCCAGATCATAATGCCGTGAGCATCGCAATAATCATAAAAAATATCGTCTTCATAAACATTACCGCCCCAACAACGAAGAGCATTACAACCGATATCATTGATCATCGGCAGAATTTCAGGCAAACGAGCCTTGTCCCTCGAATGGAAAGCATCAACAGGAACCCAGTTAGAGCCAAGAACAAAGACCTTTTTTCCGTTGATCTTAAAATGGAAATCACCTTTTCCCTCATCGTCAATTATGGAAGTTCTTATAAGTTCAACGGTTCTTATTCCTGTTTTAAAAGAAAAGCTATCAACCGTTTCACCGTTTAAAACAGCGTAAACGACAATTTCATACAAGTTTGCGTCTCCATAGTTTACAGGATTCCAAAGCTTCGGATCCTCAATGGTAAACTCTGAAGAGGCACTATCGCCGGATCTTTCAAGATGTCCCTCAAAGATACTGTCACCACATACACCCCTGACTACAATATCACAATCGAAACCAATATTTTCAAGTTCGGCTTCAACAGCAATTTTTGCAGAAAGATCATCCACAGAAAGAGTTATCAATCTGGCTGAAACGATCCTGGATTCCTTAGATTCAACAATATTCACATCACGCCACAGACCTCCTGAAACCACACGGGGCATGATATCCCACCCATACATATGCGGAGCCTTACGGACATTCAGGTGTTCAATATGACCGTCAAGGAATCTTTCGTAAGGCTCATGAGAAAACTGCTCCCCTACAGTTACCGCGGGCAAAATATGAACAACAAGAGTATTTTCGCCTTTTTCGGGAACACATTTTATGATATTTTCAATGAACATATTCTCGTTTTCGCCGATTTTTTTACCGTTAAGGAAAATTTCTGCGATACAGTCTATCCCCTTGAATTCAAGCTCTGCGGCCACACCGTTCCAATCAAATTTTTTTGTATAGATCAAATGGGAACGTTCAAACTTCTGAACCTCAAGAATATTCACATCATAATAGGGATCGGGAATCAACCCCTCACGAAACAGATCAAGTTCAAAATTACCGGGAACTTCCCCGACAATAGTGTTATATTCATCAAAAACCCCATTAAAATCTTTTTCGTCAACAACAGCCAACTGCCATTTTCCATTAAGAGTCATAGTTCAAACCTCCGAAATATTAGTCTTTATTATTATACTACAATAATTCTCAAAAGTCAATAGCATCATATATAATTTATGGGAAAAACCTGCCTGAGGTCTCTCCCGTAAATCGTATTTATTCATTTTCGCTGTAAGATTCACTTACTTCTGTTCCAACGTCTCCGTCTTCTACTCGCATGGGTTTATCAAGATAAGTAAAGAAGATTTTGAAAAGGAAAATAAAAATCATAGTCCAAAGACCGAACGCTTTCAAAAATCCGACCAAAGCCTGTTTCCCATTGATAAGGTCATACTCTTCTTCGTAATTTTCCGCAACAGGACGTTCCAATTTTAAACCTTTTCCCGCAGCAAGCAGTACAAACGAAACCACACAAATCGCAAGTCCAACCAACGAAACAAGCAAGATATTCGCTTCATAACTCTCAACATTAGTCTGCTTAAACAGTATCTGAATATAAAACACAACATTCGCCGCAAATGTCATACTCATCGAAAGATACAGGGACTGAGTCTTCAGATAGCACCAGCCGATGATAACCGCTGAGACAAACACAAAAGGAAATTTAAACAACGACGCAGGCTGTACAGCCGCAATAAGAGCGGGAACAAACAACGCCGGAACAACGTGGGCATGGGAAAGTTTTTCAGCCACAACCCCTCTGAAAGCAAGATCAAGCAAAAAGGCAGATACGGCAGCCGTATAGATTATATAAAAGACATTTGCCGCAATCCCCTGACCGAAATCAATTACAGCCTCATGGATAACATATCCATCAGCAACAAGCATTTCACAGAACTTATCTCCCAGAAAAACCAGGATTGGAACTACTGAAACAACAGAAACGATTCCAAGTATGTAATAATCTATCGAAACCTTATTTTTCTGTGGCGCCAGACTTTTTTTGAAAGACCTCTGCATCCTGAAATTATAAATAAAAAACGGACACAGAGCTCCGGCTGAAACACATAAAGGTTTGAGCAGCGTTGCGAAGAACCAATTAACGGAAGTGTTTCCCATATCCTTGAACAAAAGCATCGGAACGCTGAATATCGGTTCAAAAAAACACATCAGACACGCGCAAACAAAAACGCTGTTGTAAAGTAAATATAAATGTTCCTTTCGTTTCTCTTCTTCAAAAGTAACAAGTTTTTCGTACATAACTGACCTTTCCGACCGTAAAAACGGCAATATATTTTTCTTTATAAAGCACAAATTCACCTGCCGAAAAGCAGATGATTGTGTGTTTTTTTATCTTTTTCCGCGATAGAACAATGCCAATGTTCCGGGACCTGCATGAGAGCCAATAACGGGACCGATGAAACTGATAAGGCAATCCTCTATACCGAATTTTTCCTTTATTTTATCTGCAAGATATGTCGCATCTTCAAGACAGTCACCATGGCTGATGAAAAATTTCTTTGCGGAAAGTTTATTTATACGGCTCTCCATAGTTTTGAGCAATGTATCAATGGAAGCTTTTCTTCCGCGAACTTTAGATTCCGGAACAAGTTTACCCTCGTCGCTTACATGAAGCATAGGTTTGATTCCAAGCATTGAACCGAGAACCATTGAAGTTTTGGAAACTCTGCCGCCTCTGTAAAGATAAACAAGATCTTCAACGGTGAAAAGATGAGAAAAATCCAATTTTTCAGCCTCAAGGATCTCAACTATCTCGTCCATTGTTTTACCTTCAGCCTGAAGTTCGAGAGCATAGTCAACAAAAAGGCCTTCGCCAAGAGATGCACAAAGGGAGTCTACAACCACGATCTTTGCTTCGGGGTACTCTTCACTGAGCTCTTCAGCTGCAATATTCATGCTGTTAAAAGTTCCGCTGAGGGCGGATGAAAATGCGATATGAAGAATATCATATCCTTCTTTGAGTATCTCTTCAAAGAATTTTTTTGCACCGTCAGGATTTACCTGTGTAGTTTTAGGTGTTTTTCCCGAACGCATAAGGTCATAGAAAACCTTGGGCTCATGCGCTGGATTTTCGGGAACACCGTATGGAACCTCATCTATAGAATATGTAAGATCAATAACTCTGAGGTTGTGCTTTTCCACATATTCCTTTGGAAAATCCGTGGTATTGTCTGTTGTAATAATAAAATTTCTCATTGGG
This sequence comes from Eubacteriales bacterium, assembly GCA_045637625.1. Lineage (GTDB taxonomy): Bacteria > Bacillota > Clostridia > Oscillospirales > UBA644 > HGM12619. The sequence continues at coordinate 59,409 of JAZTZU010000064.1, read as the reverse complement.
GTAATATCTCCTTAAATATGTAAAATCAGTTAGAACCGGGTATTTCTCCGAATCTCTTCAACTGTATATAATCATGTTGTCTTAACGCCTCATAAAGGATTATCGCCACGCTGTTGGAAAGATTCAAACTGCGAACGGTACTCTTCATGGGTATACGAACGCATTGTCCGTAATTTTCCTCAAGAAGCCATTCAGGCAAACCCTTAGTCTCTTTACCGAAAAGGATAAAAGCATTGTCGGGATATTCAACTTCGGAATGAACCTTTGCTGACTTCGTACTTGCAAAAAACATAGGTCTGCCTGAAGCCTTCGCATATTCAAGAAACTCACCGAGACTTTCATGAACGTGAAGATCGAGTTCGCTCCAATAGTCAAGTCCGGCTCTCTTCACAGCATGATCGTCAATCGAAAAACCGAGAGGCTTTACCAGATGGAGCTCAACATCAGTACAGGCACATGTTCGCGAGATGTTACCGGTATTCTGCGGGATCTCAGGTTCAACAAGAACTATCCCCAATTTATTTCCCATTATATTTCACCTTTCTTTAAAACTTCCACCTAAAAGTATACCACATATAAGCGTTTTTTTCAAGCGAAATTTTATGAACTTTATATATAAAAAGGACTTTGAAAACAACGGTTATTGCCTATTGAAGTTTCACTCAACGGCTCATCTCGTTTGCAAAACTATTATACCACGTTTAAGCCTTGATGTCAAGTACTTTTAAAGAGAAAGTTACGTGTTTTTCTGAATTTTTCTTGACAGAACACCCCTTTAAAAGGTTTTTATGCAAACTTTCGTACTTTAAGGTTGACTTTTATCCCCTTTTGGTGTATACTATACACAGTCAAAAAAACATCAATGTAAATCAGAAAACAGGTGACACTTATGGCTTATCACGAATTCGGTATCATGCAGGAGCTTCCCAAAGGCAGATACGATAAATACGAACCCGAAAAATACGAAAAGATCGTAGCCGTGAACATGGAGATCATCGACCGCATTTTGACAAGAACGATCGTCATCCCCACATTCTCCCACACAACAAAAGAGCCGTTCAACGGATTAAATGAATCGGGAATAACCCTCATTCCTCCGGACTCAGCAGAAAAAATGGCGAAGCTGTTTGAAAAAGCAGAAATTCCTGAACTTTCCAAGCTGATAAAACTCCTACGAGCAGCAGCTGAAGACAGCAAATTCGTAATACACTTTGGAATATAACAAAACCTCTTCCTTTTTAATATCAGGAAGAGGCTTTTTTATTTTGATCAAAGATCGTCTGCGTCCTGCGTAGGAATCTCGTTTTTTTCAACAGGAAACCCCGTATACATTCCATTGGGGTCTTCATTACTGCAAAAGAACTCCTCACCGAACTCTGTATAGTTCAAAAAATTCTTTTTATCCGAAGTTGAAAAAACCGTACCTGAGCCATTTTTTGACGGAAATTTTTTCTTCGGGCCGCGTTTGTAAGGCATAAAAGCTCACTCCTTTTCAGTTTCACCAAGAGATGGTTTCAAATATTTTTCCACAAGGACAATCCCGTTCCTGACATCAATATCTTTTTCTAATGGCATAAGGAACACATCAAATTTTGTATTAACAAGAACTGCGTTCACAGATGTCTGAGAAAGAGAAAGATAGAGATCTCCACCGCTATAATAAATATTTTCGACCTGATTCCCCTCGTTTTCCACACTGTCAACAACAAAAACGCCAAGGGAATTTTGCTCAAAAAATTTATCTGTCAACGCTGAAATATCAGCATCCCCCACAACTTCCGAAAACTCCGCAGAAAGATCGTTTTCATCAAGAAAATCAAGACATTCATTGAAATTTTCAAAACGGTAGAATCTGAAGCCCGAGCTTGTCAATGCCTCTGAAATTTTCGAAGCAACGACCCCGTAAACGGTATAAACCTCGATATCCATGGGCATTTCGTTAAATTCCTCGGTGACATCCACATTTTTTGCCACAGCCTGCATGGGGTCGGATTCAAGAACAGAGCCGTCAACAGTCACGAGGATATTCTGCCCGACAGCAACAGCATTCTGTGAAACAGCGCCGGGAGTGACCCTGCAAACGGATTCATCATCTGTAAGAACCGTAAAATCAGCAATCCCATTTTCATTATACGACACGGAAATGACCTTTCCCGAAAGAAAAACCTCTTCGGGAGGCGTTTCCTGAGCCGCAGAGTTATTATTCCCCGCATTGTTGCCGGAATTCGGGTCGTTTTTTCCCTCTTCACCGCTTTTTCCGCAGGACGTGACTGCCGCCAAAAGCAAAAAAGTTATCAGTAAATTTTTCAGTATTTTCATGTGTTTACCTCCTTTTGCTTATAGTATAACTCACCGAATCATATCTATACATTGCATTGCAAATAAAACGAACACAGATAATCTAATTTTCAAACTTCAAATTGGATTATCTTATTTTTTTCTCTCAAAGTATTGACTTTCAGTAAATTCTGTGGTATACTAATGTGGAAAAGAAATTAGCGGACAAAGTCCGAAGGCAGGTTATGATTATGGAAAAACGCAATGTTGTAAACTTTATAAATTTTATCAGAGGAGTTGACCCCCGTGTTGACTACTCTCTCGTTGAGCCGGTGGTTGAGCAGATAAAGATACACAATGAGCTTGGTATCAAATGCACATTTCTCATTCAGTATGACGCACTCCTGAATCCCGAATATACAGAGCTCCTTAAAGGGCTTGACAGATCTCAGTATGAAATAGGAGTTTGGCTTGAAATAGTACAGCCACTTGTTGAAAAAATAGGTCTGAAATGGAACGGCCGTTTCCCTTGGGACTGGCACGCTCATTGCGGTTTCTCCGTAGGTTATACCATCGAACAGAGAAAAGCTATGATAGATGAGCTTTTTGAAAAATTTAAAGAGACTTTCGGCTACTACCCCACATCTATGGGCTCATGGGCTTTTGATGCGGCAACAGCTGCTTACGCCCACGATAAATACGGAATGAAAGCTTTCTGCAACTGCAAGGAACAATGGGGAACAGACGGTTACACCATGTGGGGCGGCTACTACGGTCAGGGCTACTACCCCAGCAGAATGAACTCTTACAGTCCCGCACAGAATGAAGCATACCAGATAAAAGTTCCTGTTTTCAGAATGCTTGGTTCTGACCCTGTTTACCAGTACGACTGCGGAACTCCCGGAGACAACGGCCAGGATGTTATAACTCTCGAACCTGTATATACAGGAAACGGCGGTGGCGGCGGCAATCCCGAATGGGTGGATTGGTTCCTTAAAACAAACTACAACAACAATAATCTTGAATTCTCCTACGTTCAGGCGGGTCAGGAAAACAGCTTCGGTTGGGCAGACATGAAAGACGGATATCTTGACCAAATCGGAAAGATCAAAGAAATGCAGGATAAGGGTCTTCTCGTTACTGAAAAACTCAGCGAAACAGGCGAATGGTATCAGAACACATATAAAACAACTCCTGCAAATACGATAGTTGCGCTTGATGACTGGCAGAATTCCAACAAGAAGTCCGTCTGGTACAACTGCAAAAACTACAGAGCAAATCTCTTTGCTGACGGTGAAAATTTCAAGATCAGAGATATTCATGTTTTCGATGAAAAATATTCCGAAAGATACAGAGACGACACCTGCAAAACAGATTATCTCCAGTTTGACACTCTCCCTGTCATCGACGGAAACAGATTCAGCGGTAACGGAATCCTTGCGGGTGCATATCCCTATGAAGTAGTAAACGGTGAAAAGAAAGCACTTAAATTCAAGGAAGTTCTTTATGAAGAACTCGGTGGCAACGCGGTTGTAACATTCACGGAGACCTCCTGCGGAGATATTGAAATTACCCTTGCAGAAGAAAAAATAACGATCCTCTGCTCCGATGAAACTAAGGATTTCGGATTTGAATGCAAGTTTGACCCACAGGCCAACAATGCTATTGATGGTCCCAAACAGCTTTCAGATAAAGCAGACAGACTGCCGAAGATCGAAAGTATCAACGGAAAAGACCTCATTCTCAGCCACAGAGGTTTCCCTTATGCACTAAAGCTTGAACAGGGTTCATGGGCAATGGGCGGAATTGCAGCAGAATCAGAAAACGGTGTTATAGAACTGAAAATCAAATAAGGATAACGAATATGAAAAGACTTGAAAACAAAAGTCTGTATCTGCTTGATATGGACGGCACTATATATTTTGAAAATGAACTGATCGACGGTGCGGCAGACTTTCTTAAAAGTCTCCGCGACAATGGAAAAGATTATATATTCATGACAAACAACTCTTCAAAAAGCTCTTCGGACTATTTAAAGAAGTTGAAGGCGCTGAATATCCCCGCAGATGAAAGTAATATTTTCACTTCAGGGCAAGCGACAGGTAATTATCTCTTAGGACTTAAAAAATCCCCAAGAATCTACCTTGTTGGTACAGAATCTCTGAAAAAAGAACTTATTTCCATGGGGATCGAAATTTCAGAAGACGGAAAAGGCGACATTGACTACGTTCTTGTGGGATACGATACTGAACTGACCTACAAAAAGCTGGAGATCGCAAGCGGACTTCTCGACGACGGGATTCCGTTCTACGCAACAAACCCTGACGTAGTATGCCCTGCCAAGAACAAAAGATATCTTCCGGACTGTGCGACTATGTGCTACATGCTGAACAAAGCTACCGGAAAAGAACCTTTTTACATCGGCAAGCCTCGCAAAGAAATGGCTCTATCCGCAGTTTCATACAAACATAAAAAGCCGGAAGACGCAGTACTTGTCGGAGACAGAATATACACCGATATCGCTTGCGGACTCAATGCGGGAATCCTTACAGTCATGGTTCTTTCAGGAGAAAGCACTATGGATGACATCGAAAAATACAACATTCACCCTGACATCGTAACGGGAAGTGTTAAAGATCTGATAGTTAAATAAGTGCAGAATATTTACGGGGGAAACCATTTTTTGTAAAAATAGGTTTCCCCCGTACCCCTTTCCAAATAAACTTTTGGCGAAGCATTTTCAATGCTTCAGGTATATAACTGAAATAGAAAATTCTTGGCTGACCCAATTTAATCTCACTCAAAGGAGTTTTCGGGAAAGGGCGCGGGAAACCCCATTGTTCCTAAAAGGGGGTTTCCCGCAAATCAATATTTATTTTATATGCTTTACACAAAAGTTTTTTGAAGGGGTGCGGGGGAACAATTTTACAAAAATGTTCCCCCGCAAATAAATATCCAATATCCTTAATACAAATCAACCTCGGCGGCGATAAGCTTAAGCTTAGAACCGTTTGAGGTTATTTTTATTTTGTAGGTGTCGGAACCATCGCAAACGCCTGCAAGACAACGATAATAGTAAGTTTCGATGTCATTCCACTTATCTTCACATAGCTGTGCTGTGGAAGTAGGCGATAAATCAAAGGGGTCAACTGCTTCAAAATTATCGCAGAGATTACCGTTGACCTCAATGACAGCATCTGAGGGAGAACCGATCTCAAAGCCTAAAACTACGGACAGATTTTTTCCTACCGGGAGCTTTCCGGTAGTGATTTCAAATTCAAAAACGGTATCAAATTCTGCGGGAAGGATCTTCCAGCGGTTACAGCCTTCGGGGGCAATATCCTGGAAACCCAAGGCGTGACGCTGAGGTAAACTCTGAATGGTATCAATGTCTGTACATGTGTTGAATATCTCAAAACAACGGCTGTAATCACGCCATGGAATGGTGAAATAATTGAAAAGGTATGTACCCTCGGAACCCTGCTGCAGATACTTATTCATCATACCGCGAACATGTTCGGGCGATGCATGGGAAACAAAATGGGGCTGCGAAAGCAATGTTTCTATGCCTGCAACGATCTCGGTGTTTTTCAAAGTGTCGACCCATTGGGAAATGGGCATATCCGTATCACATGTTTCCCATCTTGGGGTAACAACGATAAGATCAACAAGCTTTTCATCGTTCCAGGTTTTTGCATCAAAACCGTATATAAGATTCTGCTCAATATCACGCTGCAATCTGACTGCGATCTTAATTTCGTGACCGTGAATTTTTTCAGCATTTTTAATAATTTTATAAGCATTGCGCATGAAGTCGTTCATAATTTCTGCGCAATTTTTATTATCCAGATAGTCAAAGCAAACTATTTCGCGCTGGAAATCAAGTTCGATGCCGTAAACATCGTAGCGGTTTATCTGCTCTTCAATATAATCAAGCATTTTTTGACGGACTTCTTTTACCGCATAGTCAAAACAGTATCGGAAATAACCATATTTATCCCCTACCATCCAGCCTTTTTCACGGGCTTCGTAGAAGAAATCACTGCGGAGGAAGCAAGCATCATCGTCAGGGCAATGGCAGTCATTCATGCGTATGGAAATCCAAGGATTTATACCGATCTCGCGGCATCTTTTAAACCAAACCGTATGGGGGTCAATGCCGTGAATTTTGTTGAACTTATAAAGGCCCTTATAACGGTCGGTATAATCCACCTCTACCCCGTTTTCGATTTTCTGCAAATATTTGTCTGCATAAGTTGTCCAGATTTTTGAATCGGTGGCTGAGTATTGGCAGAAAACGTCAATAAGAATATCCGTGATTCCCGTGTTTGCATACTGATCCATGTAGGAATAGAGCGTAGCCTCTGAAATATTTTCCTCTTTGGACATTTTATTCAGATAAGGAGTTGTGCAACTATTGATATCAATGTTCATGTAAATCGGTTTTTTCATAAAGGATTCCTCCTGAAATTATTTTCAAACAAATTATACCACATTAAATTTGAAAAGTCAATGGGTTTAACAAATTAAATTTTTAAATAAATTACAGATTCCGCATAAATTAAAAGGGTCGGCAAAACCGACCCCTTAATTTTTAAGATTGGAAATATCCTTCTTTTGCAACCATTACAGATTCAACTTTTCCATAAGGACCGTATACTGAAATCTGAAGTTTTAACGAGCGAAAAGAAACTTCCTCATCATATTTTCGATTACAATATCCGGATCATCTTTCAAAAAAGCTGTTTACACTCTTCGTAATCAGAGCCTATTAGTTGAAAATCATTGCAAACTTGATAATTTAGCACAGTTATAGTCACAATATGTGATAAAAACAAACACAAACTGTGGATAAATCCAACAGTTTTAGATACACGATTAGTGATATAATATAAACACGGAAAGAGAGGTGAGTAAATGCCGAAGAAGAAAAAAGAAAAAGTCACCGAAGAAAGAGTTATTCAGGAGCTGGCAAAAATAGCTTTTGACAACATTGACAATTACATAAGTTATGCGGAAAACGAGAACGGAGAAGTTGTGGTGTCTGTCAAAAACAGCGACAAGGTTGACATTCGCGCGGTGGCTGAAATTCGCAACGGAAAATCGGGATTCAGATTCAAAATGTACAACAAGCTGACTGCCCTTTTGAAACTGGGCGATTATCTTGGACTTTGGAAAAGAAGACCCGAAGATGAGATTGAGGATTTCGATGAACTGGAGGTTTTCGGAGACGGCGATTAAATGGTAAGATCGAAAAAAATAAAATGGAAGCCCTTTTCAAAACTTCACAAAGAGTATATCTCTGCGTGTCTCCGCCACACCTACAATTTCGCCGAGGGGGCTGTTCGTTCGGGAAAAACAATAAGCAATGTTTACGCTTTTGCAATGCTGTTGGAAAGATCCCCTGACAAGCTCCATCTTGCCACAGGGACCTCCCTTTCAGCTGCCTGCATGAATATCGGCGACTGTAACGGTTTTGGTCTTGAGCATATTTTCCGAGGGAGATGCCATTGGGGTCAATACAAGGGAACTACAGCGCTGTTCATCACAACAAAGAAAAAACTTGAAAGAGTCGTTATTTTTGCAGGCGGAGGAAAATCTGACAGCTACAAAAAAATCCGAGGAAACTCCTACGGAATGTGGATCGCGTCAGAGGTAAACAAGCATTACATTTCAGACGATGACCACTGTTTTGTTTCGGAAGCATTCAACAGATTGTTGGCTTCGGGAATGAGGCGAATTTTATGGGACTTCAACCCCGACCACCCAAACCATGCGATATACAAAAAATACATAGACAGGTATATTGCGGACGGGCTTGATGTAAACCATAAAAAATTCACTATATTCGATAACCGCGCCATAAGCGAAGACAGAATCGAAGAAATCACAAAGCAATATGTTCCCGGCAGCTTCTGGTATAAAAGGTGCATTCTCGGGGAAAGAGCCGCCGCTGAAGGACTGATATTCATGAATTTTGTGCAGAATCCTGAAAGGTGGATAAAGCAGAAACCTCCCGACGATATTTCTCATGTTGTTATCGGAATAGACTACGGCGGAACAATGTCAGCATCTGCGTTTGTTGCGGTAGGTATTCGCAGGGGGATGGCAGGATTGTGCGTACTGAAAGACACGAAAATTTCGGGTAAAAAAGGTGAAATCACACCAACGGAGGTGGAAGAGGGTTTTATCAAATTTTACCGTGAACTTGAAAAAGATTTTCCCGAATATCCTGTTCAGTACATTTTTGCAGACAGCGAAGCACAATACCTGACCAATGGAATGAAAAAAGCACTTAGGCGGGCGGGAATAAAAACCGGGATATCCGACAGCAGAAAACTTCCGATAGCGGAAAGGGTATCATGCAAAAGCAGACTTATGGCTGAAGACAGATGGTGCGTTCTTGAGAGCTGCAAAAATGTAATTGAAAGCACTGCAGCACAAATGTGGGACACAGCACACCCTGACAAGCGACTTGACAACGGCTCAACTGACATTGATACGGCAGACGCAGAAGAGTACGCATGGGAAAGATTCAGCAAACAACTGATCTTTACAAACGAAAGAAGGTGAAAAAATGATTGGAAATTATCTTGAAGAAGCGGTAAAAAAAGCGATTGGAGACCGCTTTTGCGAAAACGAAATGAGGTTTCACATAAAAATGTGGAATGACTGGTACTGCGGAAAGGACGATGAGTTCCATACGGTGGAAATCAACAACGGAATAGAAGTAGTAAAGAGGCCGATGTTCAAACTGAAAATGGCAAAAAAAGTGGCGGAAGATTGGGCGGATCTGCTGTTCAACGAAAAGACGTATATAACAGTAAACGACAGCACTGCAATGGATTTTCTTCAAGGCAAGGATGGCTATGGAGGCGTCTTCGGAAAAAACAATTTCAGGGCTGAAACGAACAGACTTATTGAAAAAGCATTCGCGCTGGGTACAGGGGCTATTACTGTAAACATTGAAAATGCTGAAATAGATGAGGACGGCAAGCTGAAAAAATCCCCGAAAGGCGAAATCGCCTTTGAATACGTGGGTGCTGAGAATATTTTCCCGATATCGCACAGAAACGGAAAAGTCATGGACATAGCTTTTGCAGGTTGTATGACTGTTTGCGGAGAAGAGCTTGTCTATGTTCAGAGTCACATCCTTGAGAATGACGGATATGTAATTCGAAGCAAAATGTACAATGCGCAGAGTCTCGAAGAGATATCTCTCCCTGAAAATATTGCACCGATAGTGAGAACGGGAAGCAGTAAACCCTGGTTTGTTCTGATAAAACCAAACACAGTAAATACAGCAACTCCGGAATCCCCTATGGGAATGTCGATATTTGCGGCAGCAACAGATATTCTGAAAGGAATAGACCTGTGCTACGACAGTCTGAATATGGAATTTTATCTTGGCAAAAAGATGGTATTCCTAAGAAAAGACCTGTTGGAACAGGACAGTCACGGAAATTTCTTCGCACCGCAGGACTGCAACAGACAGCTGTTCATGTATGTGGGAGACAAAAATCTTGACGGAGATATGATACCCCAGGAATTCAATCCGGAACTGAGAGTTTCCGCACACACGGAAGCACTTAAAGACCAGATGAGATATCTGGCAGCAAAATGCGGTCTCAGCGAAAGATCCTACGGTTTTGAAAAGGGAAACGCCGTAACAGCAACGCAGGTGATAAGCGAGAACTCGGAAATGTTCAGGTCTTTGAAAAAGCATGAAATACTGCTTGAAAGCGCGCTGATCACATTAGTAAAAACGCTGATGTATATCGGCAGAGAAATTATAGGATTGGACATTCCGGAAGAACCGGGAATATCGGTAGTCTTCGATGACAGTATTATCGAAGACAAACAGAGCAGACAAAAGACGGACCTCGAACTTGTAAAAGAAGGAATTCTGATGCCTTACGAATTCAGAATGAAGCATTTTGGCGAAGACGAGGAGACCGCAAAGTCAAAAACAGAAAGGAAATAAAAATGGAAAACATGAACGAAACAACAGAGGTCGAAACTCTCAAAAAGCAAGTCAAAGAGCTTGAAAAGGAACTCTTCAGAACAAGGGCAGAATCGGAAATAAACACAGAGATAGCCCTTGCGCGACCCAAAAATATGGCAGCGGCAAAAGTAATGCTTGACAAGGACGGAATCCTGACTGAAAACGGAATAGACAAGGAATCCTTGAGTAAAAACATAGCAAAACTTAAAGAGGAAAACTCATGGCTTTTTGAAAACACAAAATCAGATACAAAACTTTATTCTTCAGGAATGAATTTCGGTTTCGGAGATCTTTCCGACGCAAGTTCCCTGAGTGATGATGAATACTACAAAAAAATTATGAAATAAAAAGGAGATAAAAAATATGAACAACAAATTTCTTACAGTACAGGAGATCGCAAGAGCTGCACTCCCCATTCTTCACGAAAACCTCGTATTCCCCGCACTTACATACAGAAACAGTACCAGCGAATACAACAAAAAAGGTGATGTAGTACAGGTCAGAAAACCGCCCATGTACACAGCCGACGAATTTGAAGGCGAAATCAATCTTCAGGACGTAACCGAAGAAAGCGTGCTCGTAACTCTCGACAGAATTGCGGACGTTTCCGTTGAGCTTACAGCAAAGGAAATGGCGTTGAACCTTTCCGACTTCACAAAACAGGTTCTTGAACCTGCAGCAGTAGCTATTGCAGAAAAGATAAACAAGGACGGTCTCGCTCTTTATAAAGATATTCCCTATATTTGCGGAGAAGCAGGCACGACACCTTCCGGTATTGGCGCGTTCGCACAGGCAGCAAAGGTGCTCAACGAAAACAAAGCACCGCTCACAGACAGATCCTGTATCTGGAACAGCGCAGCACTTGCGGAATTCCAGAGTGACACAAACATTGTAAACGCAGAAAAATGCGGAACAACAAAAGCGCTGAGAAACGGTTCTATCGGCAAGATAATCGGTTTTGAAAACTACACTTCCCATCAGATCTGCAAACATTCAAAGGGTTCTGCAAGCGGTTCACTTACAGTAAAAACAGAAGCTTTTGAAGGAGACAAGAAAATTGCGGTAAGCTGTGACTCCGGTTCTCTTGTTAAAGGTGACCTTCTTACGATAGAAGGCAAAACATATACAGTAAAAAATGACACAACAGCAGAAGGCGGCGTAATGAATGTTGATATTTATCCAGCAGTCCCTGCGAACGGTTTTGCCGCAGGTACAGAAGTTGCATTGATTGATTCCCATACTGCAAACCTTGCTTTCCATAAGAACGCATTCGGATTCATTTCAAGACCTTTGGAAAAAGCAAGAGGTGCTGAAAGCTATGTGACAAGCTATAACGGCATAACTCTCAGGGTGACTTTCGGATATGACATGGCTACTAAAAAGCAGACTATGTCCGTGGATACACTTTACGGCTTCAAGACACTTTATCCTGAACTTGCGGTACGAGTTCTCGGAGAATGATTCAACAAAAAAGAGTTCCTGTCTTAGCACAGGAACTCTCCTTAAAGAAAGGAACAGAGTATGATTTTTATAGATAAGGATTATTATGATAATTTCTACTTCGGAGCAGAAATAAGCGAAGATGATTTTGAAAGACTCGCAGCAAGAGCTTCGGATATTGTAAACTTCATAACATTCGGAAGAGCAGAATCGGTAATGGAGAACATGAACCCTTCAGATTTCCGCTGGGTAAAAAGATTTGATGCGGTAAAAAAAGCAACTGCGGCACAGACTGAAATTTTTGCGGTCAACGGAGACAGCTCATATACCGGAAGACCTGTATCTGAGATATCAAGGGAAGAGCTTGGGAACGGTGCAGTAAGTTATGACATAAGCCGAAAACCCATGAAGGAATTTTTCGGAATACCTGTATCCGGAATGGTATTGGGGATCCTGAACAATGCAGGCCTGCTTTACAGAGGAATTTAGGAGGTTCAAAGGAAATGGATGAAGAGATCAAAAAAGAGCTGAACTGGATATTCAGCGACGAACAGAATGAATTCGACAGAGAAAGGGACACGGATAAAATCGCCGAAATACTCGGAAAAGCAATTGCTGAAGAGCTTATCAACGCGGGGATTTTTGACAGGTCATAGGTGAAAAAGTATGAGCAACAGACTTTTAAATGACAATGTTACCGTCTGCCGCAAAAAAGGCGAAAATTCTGAGGGAAAAGCTTTGTATGAGTTTTTCATCCTTGAAAATGTAAGATTTGAAAACAGGGACAGCATTTATGCATCAAACAGGGGCTTAAAACCATACGATGGATTCAAGCTTTATTTCAGAACAAAAATCAGCAAGGCTAAAGACAGAGACGGAAACGAGTTGGACTACACTTCGCCTGCGACATGGGAAAATCTGCCTATTGAAGAACGTAAATTCTTTTGGACTGTAACGGAACACGACCTTGTAACCTACGGTACTTTTGAAGCCGATGAGATTCCGGATCTCGACGAAATAAAAAAAGAACGTGAGATCTACTATGTGAACTCTGTAATTCCATGCAGAAGTTTCGGGAAAGTTACTCTCTTGGAAATTACCGGAAGAGGCAGAAGCGTGGATTCAGACTAACGGAACGGAGGATAGGATGAACTTAAATTCAAATTATAAACCGCTTTCAGCATACTTGTTGAATTTCTTCAGAGGAATTGAACATATGCCGGATATTGGCTGTGAAAGACTTGAAAAAAAGTGCGGAACAGCTTCTTTAAAAATGATAAACAACGGGAGTCGCCGCACGGAGTGGCTGGATGGGACGGTTTCCGTAAGGCAGAATTTTGAGATTTCCTACAGGACTTCGGGAAACGATTCTGCGTCAAGAATGAAAACTTTGGGGATGCTGGAACAGCTGGCAAGAATATTGGAAAAGACAACGGAAATGGATCTGGGAGAAGGCAGGATTTTCATCAGAGCTTTCAGGACGGATTTTCCTACAATGTCGGTCAGATGCACAGGCGGTGAAGAGGAATACAGCGCAGTATTCCAACTGATGTATATAGAAGAATAAAAGAGGTGGATTTATTGAAGCTTAACTTAAGCCAAGATATTGGAATTTGCCTGAAAGCAGACGGACAGTTTGTTCCGCTGAAAAAAGGCATAAAACGAATACGAAAAATTTCAGAGCCATATACCATGAGTACATTTTTCGTAGGTAATGATTTTGCGCAAACAGAAGTTTTGGGGGTAAGGAAATTTTTAAGGATCAACGGAACGGAAGTTTCAGACGATAGGGCAAACAAATTCATCTGCGATCTTTACGGAAAAACAGGCAAAGACTGCGAGACGGAAGCGATCCTTTTTGACAGAAATTCTTTAGATAACGGAGTTTGTGACGGGATTCTCGTTCCTGTAGTAGTGGTAATGAAGAGATCTTCCGCGGAAGGAGCTCCCGAAGACGATTATTTTTCAGAGTTTGAATGTGATATTTACATAAACGGAGCAGGAACTGAGGGTGAATTTGAAATTACGGAGGGCTAAAAGATGACGATCACGGTAAATCATACTGATGTAACAAAAAAGGTGGCAGCCGATTCTGTCAGATGGTCAAGGTACGGAACATTTTTGACTGAAATCGCATTTTCCATGGAAGAATCCTTCCCAAATGAAACAGAAATACGGACGGGAATGGAGGCGGAAATGTTCATTGACGGGAAAAAAGTATGGGGAGGAATAATCTCTGAAACGAAAGAAACCAGAAGATCGGAATTCAGAAGCACCGTGACTGTTAAATGCAAGGGATATGAGTCGGTTGCCGCAAGAAAAGTAAGCAGAGGACTTTCTTTTGAAAATATGACTGCAGGTCAGGTTGCAAAAGAGATATTTTTGGAATATCTTGTAAGCGAAGAAGGATTTCAGTATGTCGAAGACAACTTTGAATTTGATGGGGAAATCATTGACTCATACTCTTCTGCGGGAGCAAAACTTTCAAAGCTGTTCGATGACCTTGCGCAGGCTTCGGGAAAGAAGTGGTGGGTGACCTCCGACAAAAAATTCTGCTTCAAACAAAACATACCTGTAACAGAATGTGGATTTTGCATAGACCTTGACGGTGACAGCGAAAATAAAGTGAAAAATATTTCCGGATTAAAATTTGTGGGAAAGGCTGCTGACTACAGAAACGTACAGGTAGTTTTCGGAAAAAACGATGTACGGGGAGAGGCAAGAAACGAAGAAGAGATTGCAAGAATGGCAGAATTCGGTGGTTCGGGAGAATATGCCAACGTTACGGTAAACAGAAATATTCTGACGGAAGCTTCAGCAGCTGAAGCCGCCGCGAACATTCTAAGATCATACGAAAATGATTCTGTAACATTGAATTTTTCAATAAGCCGCAATAGTTTGGAGCTTTTTCAAAAAATCAGAGTAAGGGCAAAAAACTATGGATTCGAAGATTTTTCCGACTTTATAATCACGGAAATTTACGGAAAAAGCTTGAAAAACGGGGAATTCGTTTATGAAATAACCGCCCGGTACAGCAGCGGAGCGGAGATCGGATACAGACCGCCTGACGGCTGGAAAGAACAGTTCGGGCAGTTGGTAAACAAAAACGACGGGGATGTTCAAGGGGCAGGATCCAAGTCTAACGGAGGAATGAGCGTTGACGACATTCTCGCAGGAAAAAATATAACTCTGGAAAAAACGGCGAAAAAAGTAACTATTCACTCGGTACACGAAAAGCTTTTGGCTTTGAAAAAAGTGGATTTCACCGAAAACGGAGTTTCATATACACTTGAAAACGATACTGTTTGCTCTTACAGATACGGTTTCGACGAATCGGGAAATCTTGTATCCTTGACAGACGAAAGCGGAAATGTAACGGAAGTATCGGGAATATAACAGAAAGGAGAAGCAAAAGAAATGAAGACATTTTTTGACAGCACCTTTGCGGTGATAGGCGCTGTTCTTGGATTCTATTTCGGGAAGCTTGACGGGTTGCTGATAGTTCTCTGTATTTTTTCAGTAATTGACTATCTGACAGGGGTAACGGCCGCAATCCTGAAAAAAGAGCTCTGTTCCGAAATCGGATTCAAAGGGTTGATGAAAAAAATGCTGATTTTTATTTTCGTCGGAATGGCAAACCTTCTGGATGTACACATGGTTGGGTCGGGGCAGGTACTGAGAACTGCGGTGATATTCTTCTATCTTTCAAACGAAGGTCTTTCAATTGTGGAAAACGCAGTTGAAATCGGAATCCCTGTACCGTCAGTACTCACGGGTTTTCTGAAAAAGGTCAACGACGAAGCGGAAAAAACAAAAATAGAATCAAAGAGGAATAACAATGAAAATAATTGAATATACAACTGTAAACATGAGTTCAAGGCAAGGCTGGGTTCCTGATATGATATGCTGTCACCAGACGGCAGGCGCGGTAAAAAGTGCTATAAACTGGTTTAAAAATCCGCTGAGTAAGGTGAGCGCACATTATATTGTAGACAAAGAGGGACAGATTTATAATTTTGTTCCCATTGAAAAAATGGCATGGGCAAACGGATCAAATTCCAAAGATAAATCTCTCCCCTACCATTATTCAAAATCAAAATCAGCAATAGTCAGAGAAAGGAAAACCAATGCAAATTTCTACACAGTATCTATTGAATTTGAGAATAATGACACCGGAATTCTGACAGAAGATCAATATCAATCAGGGCTCTTCCTGATGAAACATATAATAAGCGAACTGAAAAGAATTTACGGAGTAGAATTCAATGCGGACAGAGAACATATTATTGCACATTCGGATATAAATCCGACGCAAAAAGCAGGCTGTCCCGGAAAGGATTTCCCATTCGACAGGTTTATTGCAGACTTAAATAAGGATGACGCTGACATAAAAACGGTGGAAAGAACTCCTCTTTACTGCGTTCAGATCGGGTTATACAGAAACCTTGAAGCTGCCGCAGAAGTTGTGGAGAAGTTGAAAAATGCAGGCGTTGCAGCATATATCACGGATATGTTTGAAGACATATAATATTTTAAAAGAAAATTTTTGCGTGGGTATCTTTTCGTATGAAAAGATACCCACGCACCATCAGGAAATCAAATATATAAACTACTTTTAACTGCTTTTTATTTCTCTTCCGAGGGGAGAATTACAAGTTCCTTGAGAACTACTGCAGTTCTTGCAGGAAGATAAAGTTCAACATAGTTAACTCCATCAAACTTCTTTGTTGGGTAGGTCATATGTTCAATTCTGTCCCAACCACCAAACTTTTCGTCATCTGTGGACAAAACAACAGTATATTCGCCCGGCTGATGAACGGGAATGAGGATATTTGCCATTGATTGGTCGGGGTTGAAATTAAACGCAAAGAGAAACCCGTGACGGTAGAACACAAGAATCTGTTCTCTTTCCATATTAAACATCAAGTCTGCCATTTGCTGAGTAAAAAGATCATTATTTTTCGCAAGAGAAATCATTTCTTCATCGAAATCGGAAAGCCATTGATATTTCAACAGCCCGTTCTCTTTCAGACTCCACTGACGGCGACAATAATGATAACTCCAACCGTTGCCTTCTCGGGGGAAATCTATCCATTCGGGATGTCCGAATTCATTACCCATAAAATTCAGATAACCTTCCCCACCACCGCCGAGTGTGAGAAGTCGAATCATCTTATGAAGAGCAACAGCACGGTCGATGATCATATTATGGGTCGATTTTTCCATATCTGTATACATTGCAGCATCTGCAAGGCGGAAAATCATTGTTTTATCCCCGACAAGAGCTTGGTCGTGAGATTCGACATAAGCGATTGTCTTTTCTCCGGGACGACGAAGACACATGTCGCACCAGATTTTAAAAATATTCCAATCCTCGTCTTTAAGTTCCTTGACCGTTTTTATCCAAAGATCCGGAAGTCCCATTCCGAGACGGTAGTCAAAACCGAGTCCGCCATCTTCAATTGGAAGACCCATGCCGGGCATACCCGACATATCTTCAGCAATTGTAACGGCTGAGGGGTTTACCTGACGGATAAGCTCATTTGCAAGCTGTAAATATGTAATTGCTTCTGTATGAGTATTTAATGAAAAATATTTATCGTTGCTGTTGAAATCTGTTCCGAGCCCATGATCGTGATAAAGCATTGAAGTTACCCCGTCAAAACGGAACCCGTCGAAATGATACTCTTCCATCCAGAATTTCAAATTTGAGAGCAGGAAATGAAGGACTCCGTCATTACCGTAATCAAAACATTTTGTTCCCCATGCAGGATGCTCACCTTTTTCACCGTCGTGGAAAAACTGCCAAACGGTTCCGTCGAACATATTGATTCCCTCTGCGGTATTTTTCACGGCATGGGAATGAACTACATCAAGAAGTACGCGGATACCCATTTCATGAGCCTTGTTTACAAGATACTTAAGATCCTCAGGAACTCCGAACCAACTTGAAGCAGCATAGAAATTTGAAACCTGATAACCGAAAGAGCCGTAATAAGGATGCTCCATGATAGCCATAAGCTGAACTGTATTATACCCTGCTTGTCTGATTTTTGGCAGGACATTGTCTGCAAACTCGCGATATGTACCGATGCGGGCATCTTCCTGAGCCATACCGACATGAGCTTCGTAAATATAAAGTTCATTTTCACCCTTAAAATTTTCATCTGTCCAATTAAAAGTCTTGAAGTTATCCACAACGACAGAATCAAAAACCAAGGAAACGGGGTCTCGGACTACCCTTTTTGTATAAAGCGGGAAACGTTCGGTACGTTCAAATTTCGTGTCGACAACGACCTTAACTTTACAACCGTCCCAAAGAGCTTCGTCACCGTCAAGAAAAATCTCCCAGTTTCCGTTTTCAAGCTTTTTCAAAGGATGAGAAGTTTTGTTCCAGCCATTGAATTCACCTTCAAGGTAAAGTTTTTGAGCCATTGGAGCCCATTCGCGATAGTACCAACCACCTTCAACATGGTGAAAGCCATAATAATTATGAGCATTGGCAAAGTCTTTAAGAGTCTGACCTGTAGCCAAAAGACGCTTTTTAGTCTTAAGATAAAGCTCCATACGAAGGTCTATATCTTTTTCAAAAGGTATAAGCTGAGGATTCAATTCAAAAATTCTGTACATGGCAAAGCTCCTTTTTCAGATTTGTTTGGTTTCAATTATATTATACAATATCTTTGCGGCAAAAAATGTTCAAAACATATGATACTTTCGGGAAAAAATAAGTCTTGATTCAATATCTCTATACAGTATAATGACTTGCAGGATCATATTATTTCCGAAAAAACAAGTTCACAGAAGTTTCACAAAATTCAATGGAACATTTTGTCGGTTACGTCGTCTAACGTTATGTAAGGCAATGAGGAAAAACTTTTTGCCCAATAAAAACGAAAGGTGGACGGTCACAATGACAGTTTCAAAAAAACTCATAGTAATTCTTGTTCTTTTTGCAATGGCTACAGTTGCGGGAGTTTATGACAACTATCTCAGAAAACCGCAGCAGAAATACATCGAACCAAACGTAACCGTGTGCCATTCACATTCGGTATACCGTTGAGAATTCCTACTTTTTCATATTTTTTCCTTTATTGAGGAGAGGGCAGCACAAAGATGCTGCCCTCTCTTTTCATATACAAACGGTCTGACTTTTATCAGTTCTTCATGCCGTCTTCGTAAGCCTGGATCATTTTCTTGACCATCTGGCCGCCGACAGAACCTGCCTGTTTAGATGTGAGGTCGCCGTTATAGCCGTTTTTGAGGTTTACGCCAACTTCGGAAGCTGCTTCCATTTTAAATTTATTGAGAGCTTCTTTAGCCTGGGGAACAAGTGTCTTTTTTGAAGCCATGTGTTTTACACTCCTTTCGATCATCAATTTTCGGAGATGTCCGCAAGGGACAAACTCAATTTATATCAATTCAAAAGGGCCAAGTACCTTTGTCAACACGGTTCTTTGCCGAGATCGATTCGGCAAAATACCGTATCGGTCTGTTTCTTTTGTGCGGCTCATTTTCTACCGCACAAGTATTATGTGAATTTGAAACGCAGATATTCATTTTAATTTGCAGGTATTTTTTGTATTTAAGATTAAACAAACATTCTTACAAAATTTTGACATTTTCTACGTAGGGGGGGGATTGACACATATTATACATTATGATATACTATATCTCAAAGTTCCATATATAGGTGCAAAAAGGTCGGTTCTCATGACAAGCGCTGATCAAAAAGAATCAAAACCATATTGACAAGCCGATTTTTTTTGTGCTATAATATATATATGGAAAGGTTTATACTACAAAAGGAGAGAAAAATATGACTATCAAAAAAATCATTACGGCATCTTTGGCGGCAGTTATGGCAGGAACAATGCTGACATCATGCTCACAGCCAAACTTGGAAAACCTTTTACCATTCAATGATGAACCGAAAGTGAAAGAGTATTCTTCCGTTGTTGAGGGATCAGCATTGACGATCTATGTTGACGTAAACGCAAAAGACGGCGGCGACGGCTCTGAATCCGCACCGTTCAAAACCATTCCCGAAGCGCAGGCAAAGATCCGCGAAATCAAAAGCGGTGAGGGGCTTCCCGTTGGCGGAATAACTGTTCTGGTTAAAGACGGCAAATACACAGTTACAGAACCGATCACATTTACCGAAGAGGATTCGGGTACGGAAGAAGCGCCAATTACATATGTTTCCGAAAACGAATTCGGGGCAATCATCACAGGCGGTATTATCCTTTCTGCTGAAGATTTTGAACCACTGTCAGCAGAGGAAAGAGATATCCTTGTTGAAGAACACGCAAAAGACAGAGTTGTTAAGGTTGACCTGAAAAAATACGGTCTGACTTCCGACGACTGGGGTCTGCTCTATTCAAGCGGCGCTGCGTGGGGCAGTAACTACGAAAACGGAACAGGACCTAAAGAATCCGAAGTGTTTATGAACGGCAAAAGACTTCATATTGCAAGATGGCCAAATGATGATTACATAAAAACTTATTCGGTCATTGATAACGGTGTTGCCGCTGAGTATTTTACAAACGATGAATACGATAATATTCACAGCTCAACAGACAGTAGATATGCGCCCGAAGACAGAAACATAATGAATGCGCAGGGCGGTATTTTTACTGTATTTGATGAAGTTGTTGATAGGGCGAAGTTGTGGCCGTCTTTGGATGATCTCTGGCTTTTCGGCTACTTTAAATGGGCATGGGCTGAAGCAAACATTCCCGTAAAGGTCTTTGATCTTGATGCTAAATCAATCGAACTTGCTCAGGCTCAGCAGTACGGCGTTTCAAAAGGAGCTCCTTTCTATTTCTATAATGTTCTTGCTGAGCTTGATTCCGAAAACGAATACTACATTGAAAGAGATACGGGTATGATGTATATTTACAAGCCCGAAAACTTTGAATCCTCGGAAATCATGATGTCATGTACTTTGGAAAATCTTCTGAACGCTACGAATATTTCATACATTACGTTGAAAGGCTTCGGTGCTTGTGCTACAAGAAGCAGCGGTTTCGCCATGAACGGTCACGACTTTATCATTGATAACTGCAAGATATATAATGTCCGCAGTGGAGGTATTGCTGCAAGCGGAAACAATATTACAATTCAGAACTGTGAAATCTCAGATGTAGGAGGTTATGGCATTAATATCAGCGGTGGAGATGCTTCAACACTTACCCCATCGGGAAACCTTGTTTATAACAACTATATCCACGATTTTGGTGTTGTTGACAGAACATATTCCGGTGCTATCCACGTCGGAGGCTGTGGTGTTACGGTTTCTCACAACGAAATGGCAAATGCTCCACACCTTGCAGTTGCTTACAGCGGACCTCTCCATATGTTTGAATACAACGAAGTTTACGACGTATGTATGGAAACTTCCGACGCAGGTGCTTTTTATCATTATCAATCAATGGATGACTACGGTACTGTTTTCAGATATAACTATATTCACGATATAGGTACAGGAGATAAAATGGCGTTTGGGATTTACTGGGACGGAAGCGTTTCAGGTCAGACAGCTTACGGAAACGTAATTGTAAATGCGGCAGGACGCGCTTTTTTGGCTAACGGCGGTCGTGATAATATTATCGAAAACAATATCATAATCAACTGCGGTGGAAGTATTCATTATTCAAGCCATATGAGACATACTTATCTGAACGGAAGCCTTGATCATATTAAGACCATGGCTAATGATTTGATTCGAATCCAACAGAACGAATATTGGACTGAAAAATTCCCGATTCTTGCAAAGTTGATTCCTTATACGGAAAATGCTGTCATAGATCCTGAGGATCCCAATTTTATGGCAAATCCTGCAGGTAGTATTGTTAAAAATAATATTACTTATAATTTCTCAACAAATTATCAGGATATAGACCTTGGAAAGGTTTATCATAAATTTGATTATGACGATGTTGTCAGATTCTCCGAAGTTGAAAATAATCCGTTCATTTTGCGTGACAGTTCCGACTTCCCAGGTTGGCACAACGGAGACTATACAATGATTGGAAATTCAAAAGCAAAAGAACTTTGCCCCGACTTTGAACCGATTCCTTTCGATCAGATCGGCAGAATTGAATAACCCCAAAAAATCGAAACCGATACCGGAAAACTCCGATATCGGTTTTTTTGTTCTGTGTTTTATTTACCTAAGATAATGCGGCTCTTTTCGTGGAAATCTTTTTCCATGAGTTTGATGAAAAGTCCGCCCTGTACGGTTCTGTTCTGGAAGTAGTGTCTGATTGCGGAAACGGTGTCGTACCAGTCGGTCATGGGTACGCGGTTTCTGGTGTAATTATACATCATCCAGAGAGGTTCGATGAAAGCACGGAACTCTCCGTCCGTTTCAGCCATGGTCGCTGTCCATACGAGCCAGTCGGATTTGGTGTACATAGCTCTGTTGTCAAGAGGCATTCCGTAGGGATTTATCCTGCTCATATTTGAAGCAATTTCGCCTCTCCAGATGGACTTGTCGAAAATCTCAGTACCGTAAAGTTTATCCCAAACGGCATTATATTTCATGGAGAATGTTCCGGGACGGTCAAAAGCAAGCTTGAAGCTTCCATCTCCGTTTGCGGCAGTCTTCACCCAAATTTCAGCCATTTCTTTGGATTTTTCCATATAAAAAGCTTCTTTTTCGGAGTTTCCGAGCATTCGGTAGATGATTCCGAGAGACGCAAGCCCCATGATAGCTTTGAGGGAAAGGTTACAGTTATGAGCCAGATGACCTGCGAAGTCATCGGTGCAAAGCTGATTTTCAGGGTCTGTACCGTATTCCATGAGGTATTTTGCGTACTGCTCCCATATATCCATGTAGTCTTCCACAAAAGAAGTGTTGCCCTGAGCTACAGCGGTTGAAGCCGCCATTATGAGGAGGTTTCCGCACTCTTCAACGGGCATCTGCTCATGATCTCTGTATTCGCCCTTTTCATGGTCGTAACCGTAAACCTGATAATTCAGAATCGGGAATTGTCCCATATCGTGAGGTGCAAAGTCGTAGGGCCATTTTTCGCTTTTTGCAAAACGGAGAATCGGACGCATCATACCCTTTACGAATTCGGGATTATAATGCAGGAACATGGGAATCGAGGGGTAACTTACGTCAACTGTGGCAGCGCAGCCGTTGGAATAACATTCCTTTGAAACGAAAAGCATATCGCCGTTGTCATCGCAGGCAATTTTGTGGGCTGCAAAAACCTGTCTGTAAGCAAGAGCAAGCAGTTCCGCATATTTTTCGCCGCCTGCTTTGGTTGCGTCAACAGTAAGTTTCTCGGAAAAGCCTTTGCAAAGAGGTACGAGAGTTTCGTAATCGTTTGCGGCTTCGGTAATTGCCTCTTCGATGGTTTTACCGTTTCTGTTCCACCATGCTTTGATCTGTTTTTCAAAATAAATAAGGCTGTAAATATCATCGTACGCAAAGAGTACAAGTGCTTCGGTATCAAATTTTGCGGTAACAGAGGGAAGTTTTCTTTCTTTGGCATCGGTATTATGCGGATTTTCGGGAACTGTAAAGCGAGGTTTAGAAGGATTTATATATGTAACCTCTTCGGGGAAAAGTTCTGCATCTTCGGAAGCAACTGCAAGATAGAAATAACCCCAGTCAATGAGGACATTGTCACCTGATTTATTGAGGATATTCTGAACGGAATTTCCCATGCGGATACATTTCATACCGTCAAGAGCGATATTTTCTCTGACAACGGGGGCCTGACCGGGATCGTCAAGGCAGATCTCTTCAGAAACTGAAAGCGTGAACTTTACAGAATGATCTTTTCCGTCTTTAGATTCCGATGTGAGCTTGAGATAGTTTACAGGACGGCTGATAAGTTCGGGATCGTCGGGAAGCATGGGAGCAAGGAAAGAGGCCTTGATACGAACCGTTTCAGTTTCAAAAGTATACTCGGTAGAAAGAGCATCGATCTGAAGATCTGTCTGAGGAATCGGTTCAAGAGCGTTTACGCCCATAAATCTATACGTTTTGCCGTCAATATCAACGATGCCAAGCATGGAAATGGTATTATTTGTCCAATGATGAACCGTTTCATCTGTAAGTTTATCAGCAGGAGACCACACGGAAAAATAGGGGTCAACTGTAATAAGAGGAACTGAAGGTGCTCGGAGTTTCATATATTACGTTTCCTTTCATTTACACATTATGCATAGTTCTTGCGATAATATTATCCTGGAGATCGGGATCGAGGTCAACAAACGGAGCGCTGAAACCACCGACACGAACCATGAGACTTCTGTAGTTTTCGGGATGTTTCTTTGCATCAAGGAGATCTGCTGAATTGGTAACGTTGATAGACAACTGCTGACCGCCGTTTGCAAAATAGGTTTTTGCAAGAGAGATAAAAGATTCGTAGCCTTTTTCGGTATTGAACAAAGCGCTGTCAAATTTGAGCTGGAGAACAAAACCGCTTTTTGCAAGAGTCTGGTCGTAGCTCAGGCAGGACTTAATTACCGATGTGGGTCCGTTCTTATCACAACCGGGAACAGCGCCGATACTGTCTGCAAGATAAATATCGAATTTATGTCTGCCATTGGCGGTTGCGCCTAATTTTCTGCCATACTCCCCTGTTCTGACGAAAGTACTGAGTCCTCCGCCGAAAATACCGTTTACAGGGTCTCTGAATGTACGGAAGTTTGACAGATATTTAAAGTAATGATCCAAAACATCTTTTGCAAGTTTGTTTGTTTCCGGTTCATCGTTACCGAACTTAGCGGGATATTTACGGAATTTAATAAAGAGATCGTCTCTGCCTTCATAGTCATTCTTTATAGCGTCAACAAGTTCGGCCATTGAGACTTCTTTTGTATCGAAAACGAAATGTTTGATTGCAGCAAGAGAATCTATTGTATCGGCAAGACCTTCGGTCAAAATCTGACCGTGATTGTAAAGAGGTCCGCCTGATCTGTAATTTTTACCCTTTTCGATACATCCCTGAATAAGAATCGAACGGAGCGGATTTGGAGCATATGTTGCCTGATTTTCCTGAGATCTGTTTGAAAGGGAAACTGTAATTTCAACTGCTTTTTCGACCTGTTTTTTGTAAAGCTCAAAAAATTCTTCAAAGGTCTTACATTCGCAGGGATCGCCTGTTTCGATTGAAACTTTCTCGTTGAAATAGAGACATTCTCCGTTTGTAATAGCATATTCAAGACATTTTGCAAGACAGATCTCACCGTCTTCAAGACCCATGTGGGATTTACCCTGAATATCTATCTGATTACATCCGTTCATTGCATAAAGATGAGAGTCGCAGGGAGGAATTCCAAGAGCTTCCAGCGCAGGACAAACGACCTCGTCATTATAAAGAGCTGGCATACCGCAGCCACAGCCGATTACCTCCGCAGCTTTTTTCCAAACCCAATCAGGGGTATTTCTGTGAACTCGCATTGTCACATTGGGAGTATGATATTTATGTTCCTGAATTATATCGAGGATATCGTATGTAAGATCTGAGGAAAGATCGTTCCAATTCTCATCGCTGCCTGAAAGACAAAGATTCCAGGCACGTGTCTGATGGAAACCGAGCCAAAGTCCGCGAAGGATATTTTTGTTATCTTCACGGTCGCCTATCTTATAGAAATCAGACATATATACATCGAAAAGTCCCGGAGAATCCTTTCCGTCAAAAGTGAAAACAAGATAAAAACACTGAACTGCGCTGAAGAAGTCGTAAGCTGGTTTCTTGGGAACAACAGCGAGAGCTTCTGCGATACGGTTATATTTAACTGAATCCTCGGGGGAAGCTTTTGCAGCTTCTTCAAGAGCAAGTTTTCTAAATCTTTCAGCAATAATATCCAGAGCGTCAAGAGTCATAAGCATTGCATCGTAGAAATCTTCAGAATCGTTTACTTTGCGGTACTTTTCGATCAGTTCGCGGTAGCCGTCAGTACCGATTCTGATAAGAGTTCCGTAGTCGGGATTGGAATGACCGCCCCAACCTCCGCCCCAAAGGGTCTTATTTTCGCAGAGTTTCTTTTCGTTTTCATTTTTTGTTTTTTCGAAATAATAACCTGTGGAATAAACTCCGTTTATTTCGCCGTTGACAACAACACCGTTACCGCAGTCAAGACGCATATCAAGAGGCTCCACAATGTTATTTGCACCGCGATGAACACGGGCAAGACCGATATTCGGATCAATATCAATAGGAAGTTCTTCCGCAAAACGCAAAAGGCCTCTTGCAATTTTTTTCACGGTAGAATCATTTTCATTTTCAAAATAACCTTTAGCAAATGGTCCCAAATTTATCATTCCTTTTTATTGTTTATTTTTCTATTTAGTTCTGATCTGTACGTAATCTTCTCCGATAAGACTCCTGAGCCTCATAAGCACGGACGGAGAAATATCCACTCCGCATTTTGAAAATCTTGCAGTTTTGCGCTTATCTACAAAATTGAAGTAAACCTCGCTTGAACCCTGATTACTCATGATACATTCGATTATTTTATCAAGATTTGCACCGTCTCGGTCATGAACCGTAAGGAGGAGACATTTATTTCGGGGATCTTCCGCAGGCTGAGCCTGAACTGTCGGAACTTCGCTGTCCGGAGATTCTATGGGAGTGACTTCGTTTATGATTACGGAAGCAGAGATCTTACCGCCTTCTCCGCCTTCCTCATCACCGAAGCTTTCCTCACGAAGACTGAGCTTTCCGTCAATAACAACTACCCTGTCCTCTTCAAGCATATGGGCAAATTTATCGTAAGCTTTTGAAAAAGCAAGAATTTCAATGGAACCGCTGAGATCCTGAAGAACACAAATAGCCATCATTGTCTCGTTTTTAGTAAGCTTTTTAGTTACTTTTGTAAGAATACCGAACAGACGGACTTTACTGTTATTGGTAAAACCGCTGTCTTCCGTTGAAAGTACCGCAGCATTTACACTGTCAAGAGATTCCGCCATATGGGCATATTCTTTCATTGGGTGGTCTGTAAGGTAAAGACCTGTAACTTCCTTTTCAAGAGCAAGTTTTTGCTTTTTGGGGAACTCTTCGATTTTTGGATAATTGAACTCTTCATCAGGTTCAACTTCTCCGAAAAGGGTGAGCTGACCGCCACTTTTTTCTTTGAAATAAGTATCAAGACTACGCTTGATCTCAGGGAAAGCAACTATCATCTGACGACGGTTTTCAGTACCGAAAGAGTCGAAAGCTCCGCAGTTTATGAGATTTTCAACAGTTCGGGAGTCCATGTTTTTACCGTCAAGCATACGTTTGCAGAAATCGTAGAAGCTCTTGAAAGGACCGTTTTCTTCACGCTCTTTGATAAGATCGGCAACAACGTTACTGCTGACACTCTTGACAGCGCTGAGTCCGAAACGGATATTTTCACCGCTTACGGTAAATACGTCAAGAGATTCATTCACATCAGGCTGAAGAACTTTTATACCCTTTGCGGTGGATGCATTGATGTACTCAACCATTTTTTCGGTCTTGCCCAAAACGCTGGTCAGAAGAGCCGCCATATATTCTTTTGTAAAGTGAGTTTTAAGATATGCAGTATAGTACGTAACATAGGAATATGCCGCAGCATGAGATTTATTGAAGGCGTATTCGGCAAATTTGATCATTTCATCGAAAATCTCATTTGCAACTTCGGGAGGAACACCATTTGCAACAGCACCGGGGATTTCAACTGTTCCGTCATCACGTTTTTTACCGTTAATGAAAAATTCACGTTCACGGGTCATAACATCCATCTGTTTTTTACCCATGGCTTTACGTACGATGTCAGCACGACCGAAACTGTAACCTGCAAGTTCACGAACGATCTGCATTACCTGTTCCTGATAAACCATACATCCGTAAGTAACTTTCAGGATGGGTTCAAGCAAAGGATGTTTATATTTAATGCTTTCGGGATGGTTTTTATTGGCAATGTACTGCGGGATACTGTCCATAGGTCCGGGACGGTAAAGGGATATGATAGCCGTAACATCTTCAATGGATCTTGGACGAAGAGATGTAAGTGTTTTTTTCATACCGCCTGATTCAAGCTGGAAGATACCGTCAGTATCACCGTTGGAAAGAAGATCGTAAACGGCAGGATCACAGATATCGACTTTGTCCATACTGAAATCGGGAATTTTTTTCCTGATAAGCTTGCACGCATCTTCAATAACGGTAAGATTTCGAAGACCGAGGAAGTCCATTTTTACAAGTCCGACCTCTTCAACGATCTTCATATCAAACTGGGTTACCGTAACACCTTCGTTTACGGCAAGAGGAACATAAGTATAAATAGGATTTTCACCGATAACGATACCGCAGGCATGTACAGAGGCATGACGAGGCATATTTTCAACAGACTCAGCCATGTCGAAAAGTTCGCGGAGACGCATATCCGTATCATACATATTTTTGATCTCGGGAACTTTTTCAATAACATCTGTAATTGTCATTTTATCCGGCATGAGCTTGGTTATAGCATTTGCTTCACTCGGAGGGAAACCGAGAACTCGGGCAACGTCTTTAAGAGCCTGCTTTGCCTTCATTGTACCGAAAGTAACGATATTGGCAACACAATCTATGCCGTATTTGCGCTGAACGTATTCAAAAACTTCATGTCGTCTTACGGGACACATATCTACGTCAAAGTCAGGCATGGAGATACGCTCAGGGTTAAGGAATCTTTCAAAAATCAGATTATATCCGATAGGTTCAATATTTGTGATTCTGATACAATATGCAACAATACTTCCCGCACCTGAACCTCGTCCGGGACCGATAGGAATACCATGCTCTTTTGCGTAGTTGATAAAGTCCCAAACGATAAGGAAGTAGTCTACGAAACCCATTTTATTGATAATACTGAGTTCGTATTCAACACGCTCAACAAGTTCGGGGGTCTGCTGCTCTTTTGTGTAGCGTTTATTAAAGCCCTCAAAGGTGATCTTACGCAGATAGTCATAATGGGAAAGTCCGTCTGTCCACTTAAACACAGGTAAGAAATAAACTCTATTTTTAGCGTCATCAATCTCAGGGAAAACAACATTGCATTGTTCTGCAATTTTCACTGTATTGTCAATAGCTTCCGGAACATATTCAAACAGACTTCTCATTTCCTCTTCGGATTTGAGATAAAATTCGTTCGTAGTAAAACCCATTCCGTTGTCTTCGTCAAATGTTTTCTGAATCTGAACGCAGACAAGCACTTTCTGGGCTTTAGCATCTTTTTTCTGTATATAATGAGCATCGTTTGTGGCAACAAGAGGAATACCTGTTTCTCTTGAAATTCTGATAACCCCTTCATTTACGATCTTCTGTTCATCTATTCCGTGATCCTGAAGTTCAAGATAGTAGTTTCCTTCACCAAAAATCTCCTGATATTCAAGAGCTTTTTTCTTTGCGCCCTCATAGTCCCCTGCGACAAGAAGTCTCGGAACATCACCTGCAAGGCAGGCAGACAAGGCAATAAGACCTTCGCTGTTTTCACGAAGGAGATCCATATCAACACGGGGCTTATAATAAAAGCCCTCGGTATTACTGAACGCAACTATTTTGATAAGATTCTTATAGCCAACATTATTTTTGCAGAGCAGCACAAGGTGCCCGATCTCACCGTCAAGTTCTCTGCTGACTTTATCAAATCGGGTTCTTTGTGATGTATAAACTTCGCAGCCTATGATGGGTTTTATCCCTGCTGCTTTACAGTATTTATAAAAATAAATAGTGGCGTACATATTGCCGTGGTCCGTCATAGCGACAGCATCCTGTCCCATTTCCTTGAGGCGGGGAAGCATTTTTTTGATCTTGCACGCACCGTCAAGCAAACTGTACTCAGTATGAACGTGTAAATGAACAAATCCCATTTATTTTTTCCTTTCAGAAGCAAGTTCCGCAATTTTTCTCATGCGGTGTGATACCCCTGCCTTGGAAAGCGGAGGTGTAAGAAGCTGACCGAGATCAGCCAGACCCATTTCAGGATTTTCAAGACGGATCTCAGCAAGCTCTATAAGCTTTTCCGGAACATCACGGTATCCGTCCTCCTTGAGGATCATAATATCTTTTATCTGTTTTCCTGCTGCACCGAGCCGCTTGTCCTCATTTGCAGATTCACAGTTCAAGGCTCTGTTTATATCATTTCTGAGCCCCTTTTCAAGTTCTGCATTCGTATAATCAAACGTAAATGTCTGTGCGCCGATAAGGGTCAGAAAATCCTTTACGCTGTCAGAACTTTTAAGATAAAGGACGGTTCTGCCTCCTCGGACAAGAGATTTAAAATAAATGTCGTATTCCGCAGCAAGCTTTTTAAAGTCTTCGGCAGCTGTATGATGAGAAGTTTTAAGTTCCAGATGGTAAGGTTTTTCAGGTTCGGAAACAAAACCTGTAGAGATGAAAACACCTCGCATGAAAGCTTTTTTACAGCAGTCCGAATTCAAATATTTCATTTCTATCCTGTGAGGAGAAACACTCAGCAGGTCTGAAAGCACGGAATCGTCAGTATCTGAAAGTATCTCGGTCTCAAAAGAATCTCCGTGCTCGGAAACGATGGGAGTTCCCGAAGAAAAAGAAAGAAACGATTTTGTCAGGAATTCACATTTTTCTTTGTGAGTAGTGACATATTTTATTCCGTCGCTGAGTCTTCCGCCAAAAAGCAGCAACCCATACAGACAGGCAAATGAGCAGCATTTATGATTTTTAATATTTATAATTTTTCTGTTTATATCTGAAGTATAAGACACGATCTTACTCCGTTAAAGTGTTTTTATTTCCATTTCAAGATGAACGCCATAGTTATTGTAAACAGTATCCTGAATTATTTTTACGAGAGCCATCACATCAGAACATGTGGCTCCTCCGATATTTATAATAAACCCGCCATGTTTTTCGCTTACCTGAGCACCGCCAACAGTAACACCCTTAAGATTACTGTCCTGAATCAGTTTGCCTGCAAAATGACCTTCGGGGCGCTTGAAAACGCTGCCCGCGGAGGGGTATTCAAGAGGCTGAGAATCACGGCGTTTTTTGGAGTATTCATTCATTTTTGAATAGATAGACTCCGAATCTCCATTTTCAAGAGAAAAACACACAGCGGTAACGATATCTCCTTCTGCAAAGCAGGACTTTCTGTACCCAAAACAATGATCTTCGCCGAAAACACGGTGGAATTCCCCGAATTTATCAACATAATCGGTATATTCCACGACATGTGACATCTCTGAACCGTATGCGCCTGCATTCATCACAACTGCGCCACCAACAGTTCCGGGGATTCCGTGGAGGGCCTCCATGCCGCAGAGAGATTTTTTTGCAGCCTCAGATGCAACTTTTGAAAGAAAACATCCTGATCCTGCGACCAATTTATTTTCTGAAACAGAAATTCCGGTCAAACTGCCGGTAAAAATAACTGCCTTGGAAATCCCATCATCAGGGACAAGTAAATTTGAGCCATTCCCCAAAGTGAAATAGGAAATATTGTATTTGTTAAAAATTTTCACTGTAAGGGAAACTTCCTCGGAGGATGCAGGACTTACCATCAGCGGTGTAAGTCCGCCGATCTTAAATGTTGTAAAATTGCAAAGAGCAACGTTTTCGGAAAGAGCTATGCCTGCATCTGAAAGTTCCTGAATTGCTTCCGAAAATAAGATATTATCCATAATTTTGCCCGTGCCTTTCATAGTTTTTAATATCAATCAAGAGAAACGCCCATATTTTTCATCAGGCGCTTATTAAGTTCCTCAGCGGCATTATATCCCATTCTGCGCTGTCTGTTGTTCATAGCTGCAACTTCAATGATTATTGCAAGGTTTCTGCCCGGTCTGATAGGAATTGTTACTGTGGGCTTTTTCAGACCTAAAATATCATAATAATTGTCATCGAGACCGAGACGTTCGTACTGTTTTTCAGCACTCCAGGGTTCAAGCTGTACTACAAGATCGATCTTTTCCGTTTCTTTAACAGCACCCATACCGAATATACGGCGGACATCAACAAGTCCTATACCTCTGAGCTCAATAAGATATTTTATCATTTCAGGCGCTGTACCTACAAGTGTCTTATTCGATACTCGTTTGATCTCAACGGCATCGTCGGCAATAAGACGGTGACCTCTTTTAAGGAGCTCCATGGCGGTTTCACTTTTACCGACACCGCTGTCGCCAATCATAAGGATACCTTCACCGTAAACTTCGATAAGAACCCCGTGCATAGTAATACGAGGTGCAAGATGAACATTCAACGCACTGATAAGCGCATAAGAAAGCTCCGATGTAGTTTCATAAGAAGAATAAACAGGGATCTGATATTTTTCCGCAGCGGCAATAATTTCAGGGAAGACTTCTATTTTGTGGGCAAGAAAAACAACGGGAATTCCTGTTGCAAAAAGGCGGTCAATAACTATACGTCTTTTTTCAGCGCACATCATTGAAATATAAGAAGCTTCCTCTTTGCCGAGGATCTGAATACGTTTTGGGTCAAAATGGTCGTAATAATCAGCAAGCTGAAGTGCCGGACGGTTGATTTCCGTAGATACGATAAATATTTTTTCGGCATTACCCTTTTCGCCTTCGGGGATATAGACCTGTTCTACGGACAGATCTTTGATAAGAGTCGCAAGACTTACTTTGTACTGTTCCATTAAAAAATATCCTTTCCTGCTCGAAAATATTCATAGAACCCGAAAGTTTTCGGGAGAATTTTATAAAAATTTTCTTCTGAATATACCAAACACAGAGGTGTAGCAGAAAAACGGTCAACAAAACTATTAAGAGACCGAAAACTGCTTCACCTCTGTATGATTAGATTTCAGATTGAGTTAGTATCTTTGAAATTATTCAGATACTTCTTCTGCTGCTGTTTCAGCTGCAGCTTTGATAGAAAGATTGATCTTCTGAGCTTCAAAGTCAATATCTGTGATCTTTGCAGTCACTTTCTGACCAACTGTGAGAGCATCTCCGATTTTTGCAAGTCTTTCTTTGGAAATCTGAGAAATGTGAACGAGGCCGTCAATGCCAGGGATAACGTTCACGAAAGCGCCGTAGGGCATGAGTTTTACAACTGTAGCTTCAACTACGTCATCTGCGCTGTAATTAGCCTTGAGAATATCCCAGGGATTTTCGTCGGGATTCTTCATTGTAAGAGAAATTCTCTTCTTTTCTTTGTCAAAGCTCTTAACGATAACGCTTACTTTTTCACCAACAGAAACGAGTTCAGCGGGATTCTTAACTCTTGTCCAAGTCATATCGGAGATATGTACGAGGCCGTCTACGCCGCCGATGTCAACAAATGCACCGAATGCTGTAAGAGACTTAACAACGCCGTCGAATTTCTTGCCTTCTTCAAGGGATGTCCAGAAGTTTTCAACTTCAGCCTGTCTTTCTTCTCTGAGAACGCTGCGGATAGAACCGATAACGCGTTTACGTCTGCTGTTGCTGTCATCAACTTCAATGATGCGGAACTTAACTTCCTTATTCTTAAGGGGTTCAAGTTCTTCATCTTTCTTAAGTGTAGCCTGAGATGCGGGAACGAACACTCTGACACCGTTAACAGATATGATAACGCCTCCCTTAACGACCTCAGAAACCTTTCCTGTAAGAACGGTCTTCTGTTCATACGCTTCGTTGATTTTTTCGAGACCTTTTGCCATATCAAGATGTTTTTTGGAAAGCTGCGCTGTGCCTTCGCTGTCCGTTACCTTGACAACAAATGCCTCAATTTCGTCACCGATCTTGGGTGCTTCGTCATCAGCAAATTCTGCTGTGGGGATAATTCCGGAGTATTTTACTCCAAGGTCCACCTGAACTTCTGTACCGTTGATGGCACTGATGATACCCTTTACTCTCTGTCCGTTACGAATTGTCTTGAGAGACTCTTCGAGGGCTTCAAGAAAGTCAACGTCCTGTTCAATGACGTCTTTGTTGTCGATTTCGCTAATCATGTTAAAAATAACCTCCTCGACTGCTCTGGCAGGCGTAGATGCACCTGACGACAGTCCTATTTTTTTATGTTTAATATAATAGGGTAACTCCTTAACGCTTTCGATATGATAAGCCTCACAGTACTCTGAAGCTATATCGTAAAGCTTTTTCGTGTTGGAACTTCCTTTGCCCCCAACAACGATAAACATGTCCACCTTCTGAGCAAGCTCTCTGACTTGTCTCTGCCTTTCTTCGGTGGAGTGGCAGACAGTATTTTCCACCGTGATCTTTTCGTATCCGGAAAGGAACTCTTTCATTTCCTCAAAAACTTTCACGGAGAAAGTCGTCTGGGCAACGAAGGTGAAAGAATCTTCAGTATCATATATATTATGCACTATTTTTTTCAATTCGTCAATATCTTTTACGACATAAAAGTTCTTTTTGCAGTTTCCGACGATACCTTTTACTTCAGGATGTTCAATATTTCCTGCAATTATAAGGTTTTTTGAATTTGTGGCAATTCTATGAATTTTTTTCACCTTAGGGCAGGTTTCATCAAAGACCACTGTTTTTTTCGCTTCAAGGGCTTCAATCACAGCTTGTCCGACGCCATGAGAACGAATTATTACCACATCGCCCTCTCTCAGATCATCAATATTTTCGGTCGCAACAACGCCTCTTTTCGCCAACTCACCGACAATATTGGGATTATGGATCAGCTCACCCCATGTAAAAATTCTTTTATTACGGAAATTTTCGTCATCAAGGATCTTATAAACAGCATTGACTGCACGTTCAACACCGAAACAAAAACCTATAGTATCTGTCTTGTAAATATTCATACCTGTAACTCGTAAACCTTATCCATGAGAATTTTTCCGCCAAGCTTACGGGGATCCTCCGCATCTGCGGGGATATCAATATCGCTATACGAAAAACTTTTACCGATGATCACGGTCATGGAATTAAAGATCATTTTTTTTCTTTTGTAAATAATTCGTACGGGCTGAAGTGTTGCTTTTGTTTTTTCAGCAATCATTGCAATGCCGCCTTTAGCATCGCTTTCTTCTTCGGAACCGATTCTTGTTCCCTCAGGAAAAATACCGAGAGTTTTACCTTCTTTAAGTACCCGGAGCGCATTTTTGATTGCTGAAAGGTCTGCCCTGCTTCTGTCAACAGGAAAAGCACCGTAAGCCTTTACAACATTCTTTATAATGGGAATCTTGAAAAGAGAATTTTTCGCCATAAAAATTATTTTTCTGCTGCCGAAAGCAAGATTCAGGCAGAAAATATCCATTATGGACTGATGGTTCCCATAAACAATCAAAGCACCTTCAGGTGAAATATTCTCTTTGCCGATTATTTTTATTTTATTGAAAACATAAATATAAAAACCGAGAACGATTTTGGCAAGCGTATACATTATGAAAGTTTTTCCTTAATTATCTTTAAAATAAATTCTTTTGTTTCTGCTTCGGACATTTCGGAGTTATCTACCGGGATAGCATCCTCTGCCTGCTTCAAGGGAGAAATTTTTCTTGTGGAATCGTTTTCATCCCTACGGATAATATCTTCAAGAACCTTTTCGTAGGAAATCTCGATACCTTTTGCTTCATATTCCTTAAGTCTTCTGACAGCTCTTTTCTCAGGGGAAGCGGAAAGGAAAAATTTAATGTTTGCATTGGGGAGAATTACTGTACCGACATCTCTTCCGTCCATTACAATATTTTCTTTTCTTGCAATATCCCTCTGGAGATCGAGAAGAAATTCACGGACTTCGGGAATTGCGGAGGCAGCAGATGCAGCCATTGAAACATCATTTGTTCTGAGCTGTTCAACAACTTCTTCTCCGTTAATAAAAACGTGCTGTTTTTTTGAACTGTCGTATTCAACGCCAACATTGAGAGACTTTAAAAGGGGAACCACGACCTGTGGATCTGAAGGATCCGCATTGTTGCAAACGATATAAAATCCAACGGCTCTGTATAAAGCGCCGGTATCAACATGTACAAATGAAAGCTCTTTTGCGACATAACTTGCAAGACTGCTCTTGCCTGCACCTGAAGGTCCGTCAATGGCTATATTTATCATTATGATATTCTCCTGTATAAAACACCTTAAATATATTTTAGTTTAATATGCAATGCTTTTACCTGCAGCTCTGCCTGTGGAAAACGCAATCTGAAGATTGAATCCGCCCGTATAGGCATCAGCATCTATAACCTCACCTGCAAAATACAGATTTGGAAGGATCTTCGACTCCATTGTTTTTGGATCTATTTCGTTGACCGCAACACCGCCGGAAGTAACAACCGCTTCCTCGATAGGACGTTTCCCTTTGACTGTCAACGTAAAATTTTTAAGAAGTCGGACAAGTTCGCCCCTCTGTACAGCTGTTACGGAATTGACTTTTGTATCATGCGGAATTCCAGAAAGAGACACTGCGACAGGAATCATTTTCTTGGGAAGCAGATCCCCCAAAGAATTTCCGAAATCCTTGTTGATATATTTGGAGAAATCCGAAAGGATACGCTTGTCAAGCATTTTCTCATCAAGAGCAGGCTTCATATCAATAACGACCCTGTCCCCTTCTGAGACATGAGCTGAAGCGGAAAGAACTACAGGACCTGATATCCCATAATTGGTAAACATAAGCTCACCAAAGTCCGTATAAACAGTTTTCTCTCCACGAATAACAGAAACGGATATATTTCTGAGAGAAAGCCCCATAAGCGATCTGCAGACCTCAGATTCAACAACCTCAAGAGGTACAATGGAAGCAGACTGAGAAATTACAGTATGGCCTGCCTGTGAAGCAAGTATGTATCCTGCCCCGGTAGAACCTGTTAAAGGATAAGAACGGCCTCCTGTGGCAACAACAACTTTATCAGCCAAAAAACTTCTTCCGTCGGAAAGCTTACATCCTTTAAGCTCACCGTTTTCAATTATAAGAGATTCAACATCTCCGCGTATATGATCTATATTTTTTACCGAAACATATTTTTTCAGAGCTTCTGTGATATCCGAGGATTTATCACTTACGGGAAAAACTCTGTTTCCACGTTCTGTTTTAAGAGAAACTCCCAACTCTTCAAAAAAAGACATTGTATCGTAGGAAGAAAAAGAGCTGAACGCAGAATACAAAAAGCGACCGTTACGTACAGTATTCTCGACAAGAGTCCTGACATCGCAGTTGTTTGTAACATTGCAGCGGCCCTTGCCTGTAATGAGAAGCTTTTTGCCGTAAATATTATTTTTTTCTATAAGCGCGATTTTTCCGCAACCAAGTTCGGCAGCTGTACCTGCACACATCATACCTGCAGCGCCTGCGCCTATAACGACAGCATCGTATTTTTTTACATTAAAATTATTCATATATATATTGTACCAAAAAGAATCCCGAAAATCAAGAGACTTCATCAAAAAAACCATTAAATATTACAAACATATAAATAAGTAGCCGCAATTTTACTCGTTTTTTTGTGTATAAAACTATTTTTCGCCAAAAACTTTATGAATTTATCCAAGAGAATAGAAATGACGATACTATGTCAAATTATCTTCTGATAAACTCCACCATTTTTTTACCGACTTCGGTCCTCAGAAGACAGAACAAAGTACATGCCCCGAAGGTGTTAAGGAGGAGATCATCAATATCTCCCGTACCTGTCATAAAGACAACCTGAAGGATCTCAGCAAGAGCCGAAAGCCCTGCCACAGTGAAAAAGAACAGAAAAAAATTATTCTGTTTTCTAAACAACACCGGCAAAAAAAACGCAAAAGGCATGAACAGGATAAAGTTTCCGACGATATTCATGAGGAACCGTTCGAATGATACTGTTCCGATGAGATATCCTTTCGTATAACGGATGATCATACCAAAAGGTTCCAGATTCAAGAAATCCTTCAGATATGCGGAAACGGAATCTCTGTCCTGCAAAAAGATAAGAGAATGACTTCTCGAAAAAGACGATTCAAAGAATAGAAAATTGACAAGAAGCACCGAATACGATATGAAAGAAAATGACAGAGAACCTTTTATAAGCTCACTTTGCCGCTGAGGGAAAAAGCTTCTGCCTGTAAATAAAGCGGCAAAATACAACGCAACACAGGCAAGAATCATTATAACAACACGGAAAAACGGCTGGATAAAGAAAGTCGGTGAGAGTTCAGACCTCAAATACAAACAGACGCAGAAAAAAGCCAAAAGACAGCACAGCAGCGAAGCAGATGCAGAAAATATTTTTTTAAGCATCTTCGCCAACCATTCTGAGGAAGTCCTCTTCGCTGATGATATTGACCCCAAGAGACTGAGCTTTTGTCAGTTTACTGCCGGCTTCAGAGCCCGCAAGAACATAAGTTGTTTTCTTGGAAACAGAAGAACTTACTTTTCCGCCGCGTTTTGTTATCATAGCGGAAGCCTCGTCCCTTGTAAACGCCTCAAGAGTTCCTGTAAGAACAAAAGTCATACCGGCAAAAATATCAGAAACCTTATCGGATCTGTAAGACATATTCACACCAAGAGATTCAAGTTCCGAAATAAGCTCTATGTTGTGGGGATTAGCAAAAAACTCAATTATATACTGCGCAGTCACAAGTCCGATCTCATCAATTGCGGTAAGTTCCTCTTCGGATGCAGCTGCAAAAGCTTTCATAGTTCCGAAACGTGAAGCAAGAACAGTCGCGGTCTTCTGTCCTACCTGACGAATACCCAGAGAGTAGATAACCCTGTCAAGGTTTGCGTTTTTAGACTTTTCCACCGCATTACGGAGATTCTCCGCAGAAACAACACCAAACCCTTCAAGCTGAGAAATAACGCCGTAATCGAGTTTATAAAGGTCTGCCGCAGAAGAGATCAAACCTTCGCTCACAAAACGTTCCACATTCTGCTCCCCAAAACCTTCAATATCCATGGCATCCCTTGAAACGAAATGCATAATACTGCGGGAAAGCTGTGCGGGACATTCGCTGTTGATACATCTGACAAAAGGTGTATCACTGTCAGAAACGACCTTGCTTCCGCAAACAGGACAAAATTCAGGCATATTGAAAACCTCTGAATTTTCCGGACGTTTTTCAGCCACGACTCCTACGATCTCAGGGATTATATCACCCGCTTTACGCACTTTCACAGTATCCCCGATACGGATATCCCTGTCAGCAATGAAGCTTTTATTATGGAGCGTTGCCCTTGAAACAGTACTGCCTGCAAGAAGAACCGGAGTAAGGATCGCAAGAGGAGTAAGAACTCCCGTTCTTCCAACATTTATCTGAATATCTTCAAGAACAGTCTCTTTTTCTTCAGGTGGATATTTAAAGGCAACAGCCCATCTCGGAGCTTTTGCGGTACTTCCAAGCTCAGAACGCATTGCAAGACTATTCACCTTAACAACAGCCCCGTCAATATCGAATGGATAAGATGATCTCATGTCCCCAAGGCGGGAAATTTCAGCGATGACATCCTCAATATTTTTAAATACTGTGTAATACGGACTTACAGGGAAACCCATCTTTTTTATAAAATCAAGAGTCTCCGAATGTGATGAAAATTCAGCCCCGTCAACACTCTGGAGATTGAAAACAATGATATCCAACATTCTTGAAGCGGTAACTTTGCTGTCAAGCTGACGGAGAGAGCCTGCCGCCGCATTTCTGGGGTTTGCAAAAAGAGCTTCACCGTTTTCCTCACGAGTTTCATTCAGTTTTGCGAAAGCTTTTTTGGGCATATAAACCTCACCGCGAACGATGAGACGGGAAGGACAGCCCTCAGGAAGAGACAATGGAATAGATCTGACTGTACGCAAATTTGCTGTTATATCCTCACCGACAGTTCCATCCCCACGGGTAGCTCCTCTTACGAAAATACCGTTTTCATATTCCAAAGCAACGGAAAGTCCGTCAATTTTAAGCTCAACCACATATTCGGCATCGGGAAAAGTCTGCTTTATGCGGCTGTCAAAGGCCCTGACCTCATCAAAAGAAAAAGCATCCTGCAAGCTTTCAAGCGGAACAGAGTGAGTTACCTGAGAAAAACCCTTAAGAACCTCGCCCCCTACTCTGTGGGTAGGAGAATCCGGCTGACGGGCATCAGGAAGTTCCTCCTCAAGAGCCACAAGTTCGCGGTTCAACATATCATATTCATAGTCGGAAATTTCAGGAGAATCCTCCGTATAATACTTTCTTGAATGGTAATTCAACAGAGCGGTAAGCTCCTTTATTCTTTCAATTTTTTCCTGCTTATTCATTGGAATTCTCCTTATTTTCAAATACAGATTTATATATTTTTATTGCGGCTCTTTACAAGATAAACGATTGAAACTATCAGAACCGCAAGACTCAAAACCGTTGAAACAACCGTAATAACATCATCGGAAGCCGAGGATACATATAAAAATGCGGTAGGTCCATCCGCACCGCCGATAATCCCAACAGAAGAGTCGGGAACAAACTTCGACTCAGTAAAAAGATCTTTCAACCAAGGTATTACTCTGGCCGCTAAAAAAACACTGATAAAGAGGAGCGCCGGACGAAGCAGATTCCACGCTAAAACAATCGATGAAAGAATTATTAAAATTACAGCAACTGTTCTTCCTTTTTTCATAACGATCCTTTAACTCCTTAATATTTTATCAATACTTTTGCCCTTTGCAAGTTCATCCACCAATTTATCCAGATATCTGATGTCACGCATCAACGGGTCTTCGATATTCTCGACACGAACACCGCAGACGACACCTTTTATCAGCTCACGGTCGGGATTCATCCGAGGTGCCTGAGTAAAAAACTCACCGTATGAAACATCGTTTTCAAGTTGTTTATTCAAAGACTCACAGTCATAACCCATAAGCCAAAAGATTATCTCCCTGACTTCATTTTCGGTACGGTCTTTCCTCTCCGCCTTTTGAACCAAAAGCGGATAGATCTTCGATAATTTCATTGAATAAATCTTGTTATTCTCCATATTTTCTCCTATTCAAGAGGTACTTTTATTTCCGCATAGCTGTCGGGAACGCTGCCCACGATAACTGTCTCGGCAATCACAACATTTACAGAAACTGTGGTAGAAACAGTTTCCGAAGGCAAAATTATATCCACATTGGAAGTTACTTCCATTATTATCCGATGCTGAGTCTGATTTATGCCCGCAGAAACAAACTGAGACGAAAGCTCCGTCTGCACACTCCCTATCGGTATGACCTTGACTTTCATTTCGGGTCCCCTACCGGCAAGAATGGATATTCCGGTAAGATTTCCCCACGGAATACTCAATTCCGTCTCATCAACATTTGTAATCCGAGTCAAAATAGAAAGAGCAAGGAAGGATTTCAACTTATTTGCCGTGACGATATTGGTGGTCATGGCGTTGATCCGACCGTCATTATCCGTGACGAATGAAATAATGTCGCTGTAGGTGATCCCGTTTTCAGACATCGTTTCATTTATTTCATTTGCAATTTCCTGCGAAAGCAGAACTTCGGAACGGGACACAGCCATAGTTCTGATTATGGGGTCAAAAAAGCTTTCGATATAAGACACCGTCAACAACGAAAGTGCTATCGTCAAGGCCAAAAACAGACACAACTTTTTACTTTTACGCATTTTTTTCATATATGACTCTCCCCTTTCAGGTAAGATAAAGGTCATATATATCTTATGCAAAACACGTATTTTTCAACACAAAATCGATCCGAAATCATACAAAGGTTCATCCGTAAAAAGTATTTCAACGCAATATTTTTCACAGAAATCCTTTATTCGTTCATAATCACGGTGTTTTGAAATATCACCACTGAAAATGAGTTTGTTTTCAAAAAGCCCTCCGCAGCCTCCGATAAACCCATGAGGATACCCATCAAGCGAAACACCCTCATTTGTAACTTGAAGTGCGTCAAGCCCCAGATCCAATGCAGCAGAACAGATACCATTGTCCGAGGTAATAAGCGCTGTATCCGAAACAGGCAAAGTACTGCACCGAGCATACCCCTGTTTCACCTCTATGATCTGATAACCTCTTAATTCTGCAATTTCAAGCAGTTTTTTATCGGTACTGTCCTTTTTACAAAAAACATATTTTCCAACAACAGCAGCGTTGTACAGTATATCGTTGGGATAGGGTTCACGAGGTTCGCAACTGCCTTTTATAAAATTAAAACCGCCAATAAAATCCGGAGATTTTATCTGTTCAAACCGCTCATAAAGCGACGGCGCACACACAACATCTTTTTCCAAAACACATAGTGACAGATCTGCATGATATGCGGTTTTCGAATCAATCAACGGTAATTCGGGTATTAAAATTGAAGTTTTCAACAGTTTCAACGTTGAACCGTAGGATCTGTCGGACAAAAAAGCAAATTTCATATAAGGCCGTCGCCCCAATACGGTTTTGTTTCAAAGGTTTTTCCGTTAAGATAGTCAAGAATTCCCGACGGAGAAACAAAGTCAAATGTCAATTTATAGGAACAAAGCGCCTGATATTCAAAAGAAAAATTCTTGTTTTTAAAAAATTCTTTGTTTCGTGCAGCAGAACCGTATTTTCCGTCACCAAGAAGCGGATACCCGAGATACGCCATATGAGCGCGTATCTGATGAGTCCTGCCGGTAAAAAGGCGAACCTCAAGCAATGAGATCTTACCGTCGGAGCTCAAAGTCTTATACCCCGTTTTTATATCCTTGTTGTAAGGTTTGCTTTTCTCAGATACAGTTACGGTATTGGTTTTATTATCTTTATAGAGGTATGCGGTAAAAACGCCTTCCTTAGGCTTCGGAGTACCGAAAACAAGGCACAAATAGCGTTTATCGATTTCACGATCCTTAATTTTCTGGTTCATTATCCTCAGAGACTCCGCATTTTTTGCGGCAATAACAAGACCCTGTGTATTTTTATCTATCCTGTTGCACAGAGACGGTGCAAACGCATTTTCATTATTCGGATCGTATTCCCCTTTTGAACGCAAATACGCACGAACATGATTATCCAAAGTATTGAAGCTTTCCTTTTCGTCACTCTGACAAAGAAGTCCTATCGGCTTATCTGCAATAAGGATATTTTCATCCTCGTAAACCACGCCGAACGAAGGCTTGATCTTATCCAGATTCTGAGCTTTTTCGCTCTGATCCTCAAAAAATTCGTCACTGATATAAAA
This sequence comes from Eubacteriales bacterium, assembly GCA_045637625.1. Classification (GTDB taxonomy): domain Bacteria; phylum Bacillota; class Clostridia; order Oscillospirales; family UBA644; genus HGM12619. Next base: position 16,646 of record JAZTZU010000064.1, on the reverse strand, counting down.
GCGAAGAACATCTCCCGTTTGAATACGGTACTCCGCCTTTTCATGTTTTCCGTTTACTTTTACACATTTCTGTCTGAGGTATTTATAAAGCAATGACTGTGGCATCTTGGGAAAAGTTTTCCCCATAAACTTATCAAGTCTCTGCCCTGCGTCATTTATTCCGGCTTGTAATTCTCTCATTATCAGTATTCTTTTTTTTGGCGGGAAAACCATTTTTTGAAAAAATAGGTTTTCCCGCACCCTTTCCAAAAAAACTTTAACCGAGCTTTCGCTCAATCTACATAATCATAACTTCCAATAGCTAACGCACCGATATTTTTCAATGCGTTAGCTGTGGAATTTTTAAATTCAAAGAATCTCCAAAATCTCAAAGCGGGTTTTGAGATCTTTCAGTGGGATGCAGAATTGTTTTTCTCCGTGCGAAGGCGTATCGGGTATACGTCGAGCTAAGGAAAAAGCGATTATGCGCCCAATGAAAAGCTCAAATTATTTGACTATAAAAGCAGCGCCTATAATTCCAGCATCGTTACCGAGCTGAGCAATAGCGATCTTCTGTTCGGGATTTCTGTTGCCACCGTAGATGTATTTGTTTACGTAAGCACGGATGGGATTGAGGAGAGTATCGCCTTCGTTGCAGATACCGCCGCCGATGATGAATACTTCGGGACGGAAAATGTTCATAAGGTCAACCATGCCTGCGGCAATGTATTCGATGTATGTATCACAAACCTGTTTAGCAACAGCGTCGCCTTTTCTCATTGCGTCGAAAGCAGTTCTGCCGCTTACGTTGTCAATGGATGTCATTTCGTTCATAATGGAGTCGGGATTGTCGATCATGGCATGTTTTGTCTGACGGATAAGACCTGTAGCGGATGCATATGCTTCCCAACAGCCTTTTCTGCCGCAGCTGCACTGGTCACCGTCTTTGATGAGGAGAATGTGGCCAAGTTCTGCGCCTGCTGCGTACTGACCTTCATAGATCTGGCCGTTGATAACGATACCGCCGCCAACGCCTGTGCCGAGAGTGATCATAACGGCATTGTCAACACCTTTTGCAGCACCGGAAATAACTTCACCGAGAGCAGCTACGTTAGCATCGTTGCCAAGGTAAACGGGTTTATTGATATACTTCTGAAGAAGTTCTCTCATGGGAACATTTTCTCCATCTTTGAAGTTGTTTGCATAAACGAGCATACCCGTTTCGTTGTTTACGGAACCGGGAGTACCGATACCGATGCAAGCAACATCGTCAAGGCTGATATTCTGTTCTGCAAGAAGGGAAAGAACACAGTCTGCCATATCCTTCATAATTTCGGCGAAAGGTCTGGAAGCACCTGTTTTCACAGATTTTTTCGCAACGATTGCGCCTTCTTCGCTTACGATACCTACAGCGATATTTGTACCGCCAAGGTCAACACCAATTCTATACATAATTGAAAACCTCCATGCCGTAGTTAACGGCAAAATATTTTTTAAGTTATATTATCTTCCGCAGTTACGGACGACGTACAATATTACCACTATAATAATACCACAAAAAACGCCGCTTGTCAATAAAAACAATATAAAATAATTAAAACTCATATAATTTTTCTTTTTTTAATCAAAATACCCCTTGACAAATTGCGTTTTTTTTGGTATTCTATATATATGAGTTATACACTTTTACTTAAGAAACCAAATTTAACACAAATAAACTCAAAGGAGTAGATTAAAAATGGAAAAGAAACTCAAAATCGGTATTATCGGTTGCGGCGGTATCGCAAACGGTAAACACATGCCTTCACTTAAAAAGCTTCCCAACGTTGAAATGGTAGCATTCTGCGATATCATCGTTGAAAGAGCTGAAAAGGCTGCAAAAGAATTCGGTACAGAAGATGCAAAGGTTTACGCTGACTACAAAGAAATGCTTGCTGACTGCCCTGAAGTAGAAGTTATCCACGTTTGCACTCCCAACAAATCCCACGGTCCTATCACTGTAGCTTCTCTCGAAGCAGGCAAACACGTTATGTGTGAAAAACCCATGGCAAAAACAGTTGCTGATGCAAAATTGATGCTTGAAGCTGCAAAGAGAACAGGCAAAAAACTTACAATCGGCTACCAGAACAGACAGACAAGAGAAATGCGTCACCTCAAAACAATGTGTGAAGCAGGCGTATTCGGTGACATTTACTTCGGTAAAGCTCATGCTATCAGAAGAAGAGCTGTTCCCACTTGGGGCGTATTCATGAACGAAGAAGAACAGGGCGGCGGACCCCTCATCGATATCGGTACACATGCTCTTGACCTTACACTTTACATGATGAACAACTACGAAGTTGAATCCGTTTCCGGTAACTGCCACTACAAACTCGGTAAGAGACCCAACTCCGCTAACGCTTGGGGCCCCTGGGATCCTGAAAAGTACACAGTTGAAGACTCCGCTTTCGGTTTCATCAAAATGAAGAACGGCGCTACAATCATCCTCGAATCCAGCTGGGCTATCAACCTTGCTAACCCCATGGAAGCTACATGTACTCTTGCAGGTACAGAAGCAGGCGTTGACTTCTTTGATGGCATGAGAGTTAACGGTGAAGAATTCTCCAAACTCTACCTCAAGAAGATCGACCTCTCTGCAGGCGGCGTTGCTTTCTATGAAGGCGTAGATGACGGTGATGCATCCGCTCTTGATATGGCACAGTGGATCGACGCTATCGTAAACGACAAAGAACCCTGCGTTAAACCCGAACAGGCTCTCGTTGTTTCTCAGATCCTCGAAGCTATCTACACATCTTACAGAACAGGCAAAACTGTTTACTTTGACTAATATTTAGTTGAACGATATTATATCTTTGTGGGGCACCTTTCTTCCAAAAGAAGGGTGCCCTGCACCTATAAAAAACAATTTGAGGGATATTCCAAAAAAACGATTTTCAGTAAAAAAGACTCTTTATTTTTTGTAATTTAGGGAAAATAACGAATTATATGTGGTAATTCTGCAAAGGTGCTTGACATTACCGAAATTTAAGTTTAATATATATAATATGGCAATTACTACAGAGGAAAGGTGAAAAATGCAAGACCCTTACAAAGTTCTCGGTATTGAAATGACAGCAACCGATGACGAGATCAAAAAAGCATACAGAAAACTTGCCGCAAAATACCATCCCGACTTAAACCCGGGAGACAAGATCGCCGAACAGAAGATGCAGGAGATCAACAGCGCTTACGAACTGATAAAAGATATCAGAAGCGGCAAAAAAACCGAAGCAGCTGCGTACGGAAACGAAAACCAAACCTACGGGCAGGGTGTAAATTACGGAGGATATTGGTACGGCGGAAACTACGGGCAGAATGGATACGGCAGGGCCTACACACAAAACACACAGCAAACCCAATATGAAGAAGATTTTGAAGATGTATGGAAGTCCTACACGGAAAATGTTCGTGTGGTCAGGTTTCCGTTTTTCAGAATACTGTTGGGATTTATGGCTTTAAGATTTTTAGGAAGACTGCTTCTGATGCTGTTTTTTGGATTTTAATAAATTATTTAAAGGACGATTATTATGGGAAAATTACGCGAAAAAATTTATAGATTCATGATAGGAAGATACGGCACGGACGTACTGAACAAGGATATTCTGTGGCTGTCCATCATCCTTGTTTTCCTGAATCTTTTCATCAGGTCATGGATCGTATACATCCTTATATATGCGCTGTTCTTCATCTCAATTTTCAGAATGCTCTCGAAAAAAGTAGTGAAGCGCCGAGCTGAAAACGCAAAATATATCATATACAGAAACAAAGTGGTTAAATTTTTCAAACTCCAGTACAACAAAATAAAATATTTCAAGGAGTTCAAATACATAACCTGCAAAAACTGCAAGGCTGTAATCAGAGTTCCGCGCAAAAAAGGCACACGAAACATTTCCTGCCCCGGATGCGGAAATCCTATTACTGTGGTGATTAAATAAGAGGGTTATATGAAATTTACGGGAAAACCATTTTTTGTAAAAATAGGTTTTCCCGTACCCTTTCCAAAAAAACTTTTGCCGTGCATTACGCACAATATATTTAAAAACAAAAAATCAACAGCTGCCGCAATTAAATTTGAGTCAGCTGTTTTTTTATTCTCAGGAATCACCAATATCGGTTTTCTTTTTTGTATGGGGTATGGGGAACCTTTTTTCTTTTTCCGCGAAAAGAAAAAAGGTTCCCCATAAAAAAATATTCCAACTTATATTATTTCAAGTTCGTCTGCAGAGGGGAATTTGGGGAATGTCTTGCAGATAGAATCCTGATACCAGAAAGAAACTGAAGAAATATCATCCTGCAAAGGAAGATATCTGCCGTCTTTTCTCCATCCGAGAGCCTGGATCGTAACTTTAATATCTTTTTTAAAGTATATCGGATCGCAGATATGCCACCTGTAAAGAGAGAATCTTGTGTTCGCTGAATACAAACCGTTAGGTCTGATAACTTTCGGCATACCTGCATAAGGTGTACAGTATTCAACATATTTACCGTCAACATCCCAATCGTAAGCTCCGCAGAAATAATCCTCAGTACCCGTACCGCAAATCGTAGGATAATCGGTGTCGCCGTCAAGGTAGAACTTGATTTCACCTTCGCCCCACCAGTTATTATTGTTTACGCCCCAGAACATATAGGTACCAACATAATGACCGTTGCCTTGAACATTATCAAGAAGAGTGTATACCTCTTTGTATGGAAGAGGGTTCGTACGTCTGAACTGAGCATGGAAATAGCCGCAATCTTCAGGAACTTCAGTCAGAACATAATCGATCTGATAGTACAGTATTATGGGTGCAGTATGGATATTTTCTATTGTGATACGGCAATTTTTACGGAAAGGCATATCCCAATAGCAGTTAAAACCGCGTTTGGGGTTAACACAAACAGCAAGGGACGTCACCTGCGTATAGCCGCCATAAAGTGCGTTGGCAAAAAAATCCCCAACGGGAACTTCTACAGAAGGAGTCTCGCTGTCATCCCAATACATCCTGATAATAAGATCTCTGTTGCCGCTGCTGCTGTCGGTCATCCAGATATGTTTGATAATACCCGACTCTTTGATATTTGCAATTTCAAAAGTCTCACCTGCTTTGATCTCAATAGACGGAGAGATCTTCCAACCTTTGCCAAGATCACGGGCACAAGTTGCACCTGTCCCTGTCTCAGCCATACCACCTTTACCCTTTTCACCTGTAAAGTTTTCGGCTGAAATTGACCTTGATTCGCAATTACTGAGCTTTGAAAGACCGAACATCTGGGGGAATATATTATTCATATAAAAGTCTCCTTATAATCATATTTTAATTTACCTTAATAATACCATAAATTCTACGGTTTGTCAAGCACTTTTATTCATTTTTTTCGGAGACCTGAAAAATCAAGTCTCCGAATATTTATTGTTCTGTTTTTGGTGCCGTTCCGAGACGGGTAAAATTCACTTCATCAGAAAGAGTTTTTGCGTTATAAAGCAAAAGGATTTCATCAGGTTCAAGTGCAAGAATATATTCTGTCAGATTCGTCTTTACATAACGAGGGTCGATCATGTGAATAACATCATAGCTCTCAACAAAAAAAGGAAGCATACAATGAGCGTAAGAGTCCTTAATGATAACAAGGGTCTTACCGTTTTCGAAGTCAGAGTCCACCGTCAGATGAGCAGGATTCCCATGGGCAAAATACGCGTATTTATCTTTCTTTTCCAGATAAGACTCATCATAAAAAGTCTTACAGGAAGTTCCGTTATCCAATGTCACCGTAAAATCCGTGGGAGTTTTAAAATCATAGCGGCTTATGATATCGGGAGGGACGATAAAGTTTCCTTTCGAGAAAAATGTACCGAGGAAGTCCTTTGAAACATCTGTTTTCACAAAGTCCTCTTCTGAAAAACTGTTTATTCCCATAACAGAAGCTATTTCATTGTATGCAATCAAAGAACCGTAAGTTGTCCAATGGTGGTCTGTTCTATAATAAATATATTCGTCCGAATGTTCCTTAAGAACAGACATAAGATCTATTGTAATAATTTCCGAAGACAATCCCGAATAAAACTCTGAAATGTAAGACTCCTGACTGTAATTCACAGCAAAACCGGGAAGCTTATCAGCATGAACACTTACAGAGTTTGGAGCTATGGCAAAATAGACAGGAACATCCACGTAAGATGAGAACTTATTCAATGCGGTAATTTGTTTATCCCTGCGGTCGAAGTCAATATTATCAAAAATCTCAAGGAGATACCCATCTTCCCCAACATAGACTCCGTTCACATCCATACGCCCCGAAGCCAACAACAGAACGGAGTTGCTTGCAACCCAGAAATCTCTGCCTGCAATCTGATCGGAAAGATAAGTTTCAAAATCAGATTCAAATTTACCGTTAAAAACATTTTTAAAAGAAACCTTGGGAAACTGCTGAAGATATTTATTTTCATTTTCAGAAAATTCAATATCGGGTAAAGTTAAATAAAGTAACCCAAACGTAAAAATAAACATCAGAAAAGGTATGATTATTATCCAATCACTTTTTTTCAAATTATACACTTCCTTTCTTTTCATTCAACAAAAGCTCCTACTATAGCTTGGCTTAAAATTTCTGCTGAAAGCTCCGCCTCACGAAGGGAATTTCCGCAAGTACCCATTTCAACAAGAATTGAACCTGCCGAAAGATGTTGATTATAACCGGAATTTCGCAGAAGCAGCGGACGCATTATATTTTTACAGATACTTTCAGCCACACGTTGGAGTTTCACCGCAGCTGAAAGATTTTCGGTCCAATGGTCATTCGGAGCCGAGGACTTCCCCGTTCCCACAAGGATCATCATCTGTGCAGCGCTTTCATTCCGGTACTCAGTTACAGGACGGTATTTTGACCCATCGTTAAGGATGATCGTATCACGGTGAATATCCAGAATCAGCTTCGCACCGGGATACTCTTCAAGCAATTTTTCAACACCATCACAGGAGCGGTCATAGGCATCACTGTACCCCTCAAGATCATACATCGTAGTATCATGAACCACGCCAATACCTTTTTCACGAAGTTTCTCGGCAATTATACTGCCAATGCGAACAACATTCCTGGAAATATCCGATGTATGGACTTTGTAAAATTCATCACCGTAATAGGAAACGCCGTCATCATTGTAGCTTTCAGAACCGTGAGTATGGTAAATTATCACCTGAACAGAACCGTCTCTTTTCAGTTCAGTAGAAATATCCGAATCGAGAAGGCTGCGGATATTTATATTTTTTTGAGCCTCATTGTTTATGTAAACGCCGTCCTCGCCGTCCATTGAAGCCGGAGGCTGTAGCGTTAACGAAACCACGGGGAGAGCGTTTTCGGGCAAAACAGTTTCGGAAATATCAGGATCTGAATCAGCCTTAAAATTGGGAAGGAACATCAGCATCGGAATCCTACCCGACTCGGGAAAACTCAAAAACGGTCGTCCGCTGTAAATTTCAGAAGATAAAACCACAGAAGAATTACAGGGAACTATCGGAGCATCGCCAACCGTCACCGTGGCAACACCGCACAAAACGATTACCGCAGAAAGAAGCGAAACTGCAGGATTTGCAATTCTTCGCTGAAATTGCTTGTCTCCATCCGTGTTTTTTGCCCAAAACATCCGTCCGCATCTCTCTTCCGTTGATATATCACATTAGAATTATATGCGGAATAGAGCTCAATTATTCATGTCTGTTAAAATCTTTCATCAATTTATACTCTATAGAATCAACAATAGCCATTTTCGACGCTTCGATTATGTCAACGGAAACCCCTACAGTATTCCAGACATCTATACCGTCAGAGCTTTCAATGAGAACACGAACCTTTGAACCTGTTGAAGATTTACCATCAAGAACACGAACCTTATAGTCGGTAAGGCTTACATTCTGCAACGATGGATAGATATTATAGAGAGAGCGTCGGAGCGCCTGGTCAAGAGCATGAACAGGACCGTCACTTTCCGCAGCGGCGATCTCAGAAACACCGTTAACGGAAACTTTAATGAAAGCATAACTTGTATTTGCGCTTGTTTCAGTAATTTGTTCGTCAATAAGCTTCAGCTTTTCAACCTCGAAAAACGGTTGGCAAAGACCTAACTGACGTTTTATCAGGAGTTCAAGAGATTCCTGAGCAGCTTCAAAATGATAACCGTCAGATTCTTTCTGCTTAAGAACCTTCAAAAGATCATCCATACGTGGATCATCCTTTTCCATATCGGGAACAACTTTTTTAACAGCGTTGACAAGAGCACTCTTACCGCTTATCTCAGAAAGGATAAAGTTCCTCTTGTTACCCACAAGAGAAGGGTCAATATGCTCAAATGTAGCGGGATTTTTCATTACACCGTCAACATGCATTCCCGCTTTATGAGCAAATGCGTTACGGCTGATATAAGGCATGGATGTGGTGGAAAGATTGGTTATCTGAGCTATGGCACGGGAAATTTCTGTAAGACGACGGATATTTCCTTCAGGCAAAACTTTAAAATTCTTTTTAAGCTGAAGATTCGCGATTATTGTGGCAAGGTTGGCATTACCGCAACGCTCACCGATACCATTCATAGTGCCCTGAACATGGACACAGCCGCAAAGAGCCGCCGTAACAGAATTCGCTACCGCCATATCGCAGTCGTTGTGAACATGGACACCGATCTTCACGCCGAAAAGCTTTGAGACTTCCCGAACAGCTTTTTTAATATCATCAGGGAAACAGCCTCCGTTTGTATCACATAAAACAAGGGTATCTGCCCCTGCAGAGGCGGCAGTTCTGAGGACCTCGATCGCATAGTCATGATTATGTTTATATCCGTCAAAAAAATGTTCGCCGTCAAAAAGTACGGTCTTACCTTTACTGCGAAGAAACTCAATACTATCTCTGATCATACGGAGATTTTCAGCTTCTGTAGTCTTAAGAACTTCGTCAACATGAAGTTTCCAGGTTTTACCGAAAACAGTACAATATTTGATATTTGTATTTACAATAGCATTCAGAACGACAGAATCAGCCGCAGCCTCACCCACTCTGCAAGTAGGTGTAAATGTTATAAGCTTTGAATTCTCGGTTTTAACAGTATCCAGCTTTGCAAAAAGTTCTTCATCAGCCTTTCCGAAAGCAGGGTTTCCGACCTCGATAAAATCCACTCCAAGTTTGTCAAGCAATCCGATAATATTCAGTTTATCCTTCAATGAAAACGAAACTGTCTGAGCCTGAAGCCCATCACGGAGAGTTGTATCCAACGTATATATTTTTTCCATACCAAATTTCCTTTATCCGATATTGTTCCATTATGATTATAGCAGAAAACTTCGGAAAAGTCAACTTTTTTCACGCAAGAAAGAGCCTTATTTTGTTACAAAATCACGAATAAAAATTCTCATTGTTTTTATTTCAGAGAAAAACGATCCACAATATATCACATAGTCCAGCACAGCTCAATCAGAGGTATGATCTATCCCCTAAAATCAAATATTCTATCTCAATGTAACAAAAATCGCAAAATAAAGCAAACCCCCTTGACAACCATTTTCACCTATGATATAATTACCCTATCATTTTACGTCAGAAACTATTTCGACAGGAGATATTTTATCATGAAATTGTCCGCTTCTGTTAATTTCAGATGGTGGCGCCTTATGAACATTGCAAGTTTATAAGGTTTATTCTTGATGCTCCGAATAAAATGAATTCATTTTAACAAGCAAAATTCGCTTACGGACAAAGAAAAACCGTAAGCGTTTTTTATATCGAACATTATAATATTGAAAGGTTGAATTACTATGGCAGAGATCCCCTACAAAATATATTTAAGTGAAAATGAGATTCCTCACGCATGGCACAACGTAAGAGCTGTTATGAAAGATAAACCGGAACCGTTCCTCAATCCGGAAACATTCAAACCCAGCACAAGAGACGAACTTTGCAATGTTTTCTGCGAAGAACTTGTTGACCAGGAACTCAATGTTACAGACGAATACATCGAAATTCCCGAAGAGATCAGAGCTTTCTACAAAATGTACAGACCTGCTCCGATCGTAAGAGCTTACAACCTTGAAAAGCTCCTTGATACTCCCGCACATATCTACTACAAATTTGAAGGAAACAACACTTCAGGTTCTCACAAGCTGAACAGTGCTGCAGCACAGATATATTATGCAAAAAAACAGGGACTTACAAGCGTAACAACAGAAACAGGCGCAGGTCAGTGGGGTACTGCTCTTTCAATGGCATGCGCATACTACGGTCTCGACCTTACCGTTTATATGGTTAAAGGCTCTGCAGAACTCAAACCCCACAGAAAAGCTGTTATGCAGACATACGGTGCTGATGTTATCCATTCGCCCTCTGACACAACAGAAGTCGGAAGAAAAATTCTCGAACAGTTCCCCGGAACAAGCGGTTCTCTCGGATGTGCTATTTCAGAAGCTATCGAAACTGCCGTAAAAACTCCTAACTGCAAATACGTTCTCGGCAGCGTTCTTAACCATGTACTTATGCATCAGTCAATTATTGGTCTCGAAGCTAAAACAGCACTTGACAAATACGGCGTACAGCCCGATATCGTTATCGGATGCGCAGGCGGCGGTTCCAACCTCGGTGGTCTTATCTCCCCCTACATGGCTGACAAAATCAGAGGCAAGAACAACATAGAATTTATAGCTGTTGAACCTGCAAGCTGTCCCAGCCTCACAAGAGGTTTCTATGAATTCGACTACGGTGACACAGGAAGAACAACACCTCTCATGAAGATGTACACTCTCGGTCACGGATTCATCCCTGCTTCAAACCACGCAGGCGGTCTCAGATACCACGGCATGAACACAACCCTTTCCAAGCTTTATCACGATGGATATATGAGCGCAAAATCTTATGTTCAGACTGAAATTTTTGACGCGGCAGTTCAGTTCGCACGCTGCGAAGGTACACTTCCCGCACCTGAAAGCTCTCATGCAATAAGAGCTGCAATTGACGAAGCCCTCAAATGCAAGGAAACAGGCGAATCCAAAACAATTCTCTTTGGTCTTACAGGTACGGGCTACTTTGACATGACCGCATATACAAACTTCCTCAACAAAAATATGGGAGACTACATCCCCACAGATGACGATCTCAAAAAAGGATTCGACTCCCTGCCCAAGATAAAATAAGTCAATCTTAAAACGAAAGGCAAGTCTTTTTTAAATGAAAAGAATAGTAACTGTTCAGGATATTTCCTGCATCGGAAAATGCTCCTTAACCGTAGCGTTACCGATAATCAGCGCAATGGGTGTTGAAACTGCAGTGGTTCCGACAGCAGTATTGTCAACCCACACAGCATTTAAAGGGTTCACATTCAGAGACCTTACTTCCGATATCAAACCGATTGCAGATCATTGGAAACAGGAAGAATTAGGTTTTGACGCTATATACACAGGATATCTCGGTTCATTTGAACAACTTGAATTGGTCTCCGAATTTTTCGACGATTTCGGAACTTCCGACAATATGATAATCGTTGACCCTGTTATGGGAGACTACGGCAAACTTTATCCCGGATTCACTCAGGAGTTTGCGGATAAAATGGCAGAACTCTGCGGAAAAGCAGACATCATTGTACCAAACATGACAGAAGCTTCTTTTATGTTGGGAATAGACTACAAAGAGACCTACGACGAAGCATATGCCAAGGATATACTGAAAAAATTATGCTCCAAAGGGGCAAAAAAAGCCGTCCTTACAGGAATAAACTATGTGGACGGAAAGATCGGTGTTATGTGCTATGACTCCAAAACCGAAACGTACTCCACGTATTTCCGTGACAAAATAAACGCAAGTTACCACGGAACAGGAGATGTTTTTGCAAGTACATTGACAGGAGCTCTCGTCAGAGGATTTTCTTTCGAGAAAGCTTTGGAAATTGCAGTAGATTACACGGTTGAGTGTATTAAAGCGACAAATGAAGATTCAAACAGCCGTTGGTACGGTGTCAATTTCGAAGAAACTATCCCCTACCTTGTAAACAGGATCAGCAACAAATAATTCAATAAAATCAGGAACTGACTCATTCATTTTTTTCGGGAAAAACCATTTTTGTAAAATCGGTTTTTCCCGAATCCTTTTTCCATTGTACAAGCGATTTCACTTTTACTACTCAAACTGCTTTTCTTTTTGAAATGGGTGTGGGAAAAACTTTTACTTTTCATCTGAAAAGAAAAAGTTTTTCCCACAAATTATCTTAAAGAGCCACACTAAATATTTTTATATCAGATTTCAAATCCTGCATATTTAAGAATGAGTTCAGAGAAAATAGAGTTTGCCCAAGCGAACCATGTTCGACTGAACTTTTCAGGATCATCAACATCAATTGCTTCGTGCATGAAAAATGTTCCTGCGTGCGAATTTACAAGCATATCCAGAATCTCTTCAACCTCTTCCTTACTGTCGGATGTAAGCGCCTGCATAACAAGAGCGATAGGCCATACACGATTCTCTTCAGTATGTGGAGATCCAACGCCTTTGAGAATTTTACCCTCATAATAATAGGGATTTTTCTTTGAAAGAATGAATTTTCTTGTATTCTGATATATAGGATCACTTGTTTTGCAATATCCAAGATACGGCAGGGAAATCAACGAAGGAACGTTCGCATCATCCATAAGCAGATAATTTCCCAGACCATCAGTTTCATAAGCATAGATCTTGCCGAAATCAGGATCTTCCACGATACCGAATTTCTTGATACCCTCATCAATCTCAGAAGCAAGTTTCTTACAGCGATCTGCAAGCGCTTCATCTTTATATATTTCCGTAGCAATTTCTGCGGCGTATCCAAGAGTAACAACGGCATACATTTCTGAGGGAATAAGATAGTTATAGTAACAGGAATCGTCAGACGGACGGAATCCGGACCATGTCATGCCTGTATAGCCCACAGGATATCCCTGACCGTTATTACAAAGTGAGTCGACCTGATACTCCAAAGATTCACGTTCACCGCAACCGGGACGGTAGAAGGAATAATCAGATTTTTCCGCATGATTCTGCTCTGTTTCCCAGATATTAAGGATAATTTCAATACTTCTTTTGAATTCGGGAGTAAAAATTGAGGTTCTTCCAACTTTTTTCCAGAATTTATAAGCAATAAAAAGCACGGAACAAAGGGAATCTATTTCATATTTTCTTTCCCAGACAAAGGGACTGCGGAAAGTTTCATCCTCGTAATGACCCCTGAACGGATCATCTCCGTTTTCGTTAAAAGCATTTGCATAGGGGTCCATGGGAAGATATATGGAATATCGGTTTATCATCTTCTCGATAATATCCGCAAGTTCTTCATTTTCACGGGCAACCGGAAGATAATGATGAACCTGCGCCGCGCTGTCACGGAGCCACATCGCATGAATGTCCCCGGTAATTACAAACGCAGAACCATCATCAAGAATTTTCGTGGTGGTTTCAAGTGTATTAGGATAACAGTTTTTGAAAAGTGGTACAAGATCCTCCCTGCCCATTTCCTTGAGTTTACTGCAGACTTTTTCGATCTGATCCTTTAAAATATGTTCAAATTGACTCATGATATTTTTTCCTTTCTTTTCAGATATCTATATAATACCACATTTCAAGCCAAATTTCAAGTACTTTTTTAAATTTTTCATTTTATTCTTTTAAAGAATCAGATATAAGCAAACAGGATAAGATCACAATATTATACAGATAAGCCCGCCGCTTCCTTCATTGATAATTCTCTGAAGAGTTTCCTGCATTTTTTCGCGTGCGTCTTCGGGCATTTTACCGAGCTTTGTGTTTAAACCTTCATTCACAAGTTCATGCAGGGATTTACCGAAAATATTGCTTTCCCAGATCTTTGTCGGATCAGACTCAAAATCTGTAAGCAGATAGCGAATAAGCTCTTCGGATTGGCGTTCGCTTCCTACTATCGGAGCTACTTCGGTTTCAATATTCGCTTTTATTATATGATAGCTTGGTGCGGAAGCCTTGAGTCTGACCCCGTAACGGTTGCCCTGACGCATTATCTCAGGTTCGTCAAGCTGAAGATCCTTTATCGTAGGAGTTACGATACCGTATCCCTTACAGTCAGCCTCTTCCATCGCGTAAGAAAATTTATCGTAAGTCTGTTTTGCGGAAGAAAGTTCCCTTATAACGCTGAAAAGATCCCCGTCATTGTCAACCTCAACACCGGTAGTTTCGCTGAGAATCTTGTAAAAAAGATGCTTTTTCACTTCGGCGGACAAAGCCACAGAACCGCTGCCAAGGTCGGTTTCACAAGTCTCGACACGGGAAATGTATTCATTTTCAGACAAAACAGAACAGATCTCATTTATCTGGCGAAGCTTATTGATCCCGGATGCAGACGAGGTTATATCACCCACTACAGATTTTTTCAGCCAATGCTCGTCATCAAGTCCGAGAAGCCATGACGGGAGCTCAAATCCGATCTCTTTCACGGGGAATTCAAACAGCACCGTTTCCATGATATCATTTATATCATCGCTGTCAAGGCTGAGGCAGTCGATGGGTATTACAGGCACGCCGTACTTCTGTTCAAGCTCAGCCGAAAGTTGTTTTGCTCTGTTGGAACGGGGCTCAACTGTATTCAGAAGAACAACAAAAGGCTTATTCATTTCTTTAAGCTCACGGACAACACGTTCTTCAGCTTCCACGTAATCGCTCCGTGAAATTTCGCCAATAGAGCCATCCGTAGTAATTACGAGACCTATGGTAGAATGTTCCTGAATAACTTTCTGCGTTCCCGTCTCAGCCGCCATATTGAACGGAATCTCCTGCTCATACCACGGAGTCATTACCATACGCGGAATATCATTTTCAATATAGCCCAAAGCGGACGGGACGATATACCCCACGCAGTCAATGAGGCGAACTCTGCATTTCACATTACCGTCAAGCTCAATGTCAACAGCCTCATTGGGAATAAATTTCGGCTCAGTAGTCATAATCGTTCTGCCTGCCGCACTTTGAGGCAATTCGTCAATCGCACGTGTTCGCTTGTACTCATTGGAAATATTCGGAACAACAAGATTCTCCATAAAACGCTTGATAAAAGTAGATTTTCCTGTTCTGACAGGGCCCACAACTCCGATATAAATATCTCCCTGAGTGCGGAGTGCTATGTCATGATAAATATTCATAAAAAAATACCTCCATATATTTCGTGTAATTCAATATATGGAGGTATAAAGCTCTTTATGAGTATATGAATCAAAAATTATTTTATCAATGTGCAAATGTCGTACTTTCTGATTGCGAGGCGTGCGACGATGGCGGAGAGGGCGAGGATGATAACGGAAGTAAGGACATACACTCCGAGGAACTGCCAGAAATAGAACGGCATATTCATATAGTACATCAGCCATTTGGTGGCAATAATTCCGAGAATTATCGAGCAAGTCAGAATTATCGCCATTTCGGAAATAATAAACCAAATTGTCGAACCCCTCGTTGCACCGACTGCAATGTGAATCGCATAGTCTTTCATGTTTCGGGAAACTCTGTTTGCTATAGAAATCAAAACTGTTATTGTTGAAAAGAATATCATAACAGCCGTGATTTCCGCAAAAAATGAAGTTACGATTTCAAAACGTGAAGTTAACTTTTCCATAGAATATTCCGTATCCAAAATGCGATAAAATCCACCTAACTTACCATAATTATCTATTGCCGTTTGCCAATCAATTAACCCTTGAGCCTCATTCTCTTCTGTAAACATTATTTTTATATCTGAAAAAGCATAACCATAATCTCGGTTTAATGAATTTTCAACAATAACTTCATCATAATTATCCCATTCATCAATAGGAATAATATATTCAGGATAAACTATATAATTATCAAGGTCATAAATTTCATTGCCGGCTCGCTCCATCACAGTAGTATCTTCTGCAAGAAAGCCTATAACTTCAAGCTGTCTGATATATTCCCATGCTGTTCCTTCATTATATTCAACGTCTATAATATCTCCTACTTCGTATAAATCCATATATTTATATCCCAAAAGAACGGCTCTCGGTTTCCCCTCAACATACGGCATATCTTCGGCTGTAAAATTACGACCTTCTATTACGCGATAATTTTCAACTTCATAAAAATTGGGGGTGACATATAAACACCAAAGTGAATCCGAATCGTTATGAGCTCTTCTTGAAAAAACCTGCATATCACCTTTAAAGGCTTCAAGATTTATATACAACCCACTACTGTCAAGCCCAACATAAGTTATATATTCCGAGTTTTCAAGATCTGCAAAATATTCGGCTGTTTCAAGCTCGATGTTTTCTCGACAGGCTTTCTGAGCTTGAAGAGGTGCAGCTCCATGGCATCCCAGTTCATATAAATGGTATTCAACCAGAGATTCGTGGTCAAAATGCCCTGTTATAATATTTTTAGCCGCATAATAAGACATCGTATAACCCTGCAGTAAAAATATCAAAGCAAACAGAAAAACTGTAAGATATGTCATTGTTTTGTTTTTATCAATATTTTTTATACTTTCCAATAAATTCAATTTAAACATAATAAAGCACTCCAATTAAGTTGCATAGTGCTGCATAAAGCAGCACTATGCAATACTTAAATCAATTGTCTATAATTGCATCATAGTATGCTGCACTATG
>JAZTZU010000063.1:0-37282 GCA_045637625.1 Eubacteriales bacterium | reverse complement strand
GGAGGTCACAATGTCACAAAGTGACATCGCAGGGACCGCGATTAGCGGTGGAAGGAGCCCTCGTTATTAATATCAGATCAATACCGATGCTTAGCTTAATTATATTGGTTTCAGTATTGTCTTAACAATAAAAGCAGGGGATCAGTTCAAAAAGATCTGATCCCCAAAAATATTCCGCATTTTGCACTCTGCGTTTTATATTAGTTTAGCAAATTACTTTAAATACAAGTTTCTTTACAGGTGACGGTTCTGTGATACAGTTTCCGGGTTTGTGACCATCATTGGGCTCAAGTATCATGAAGTCTCCGTCACGGAGAATATAATCCTTTCCGCGGAAAGAGTCGTCGTAAATAGTGATATCCTTCACATCGTTGTAGGGTGTTTTTACTGTGAGGTCCTTTCTTTCTGCGAAAGTGATAGTCTCTTCGCCTTTGATGACAAGCTGGATGTCGATGTGGTGGTCGTGGGTCTCAAACTTGCCGTCTTCCCATTTGTGGGAGTCGTACTGCTGGATCATGTAGTAGAGCTTGTCTCCGTCAACGGGGTATTTGCCAACTTCGAGGGCTTCAAGATCAAGTGTTCCGATAACTTCCATCGCTTTTGAAACGAGGTCGTTTCCTCCTGCGTATTTTGCAAGATTTTTAATGTTATCATAAATCATTTTTCGGTCTTCCTTTCGGTTTTTTATGTCATTTATATTATAGCACCAAAAAAATGCTTTGTCAATAGGGAAATTCACAATTATTTCATCTTATAATCGGAAGATATCCATTGCAAATTTTGCTGAATTGCTGTATAATATATAATAGAGAAAATTTGATTTCTTCGTGTTGGCAAAAAGTCCCGTGTTTACAGCGTTCAGCACGGACAAGTCGTTTCTCACCAATAATTTTTAAAGTTTGTTTTAATAAACTAATATCATTTTTGGAGGTATTATCGAACATGGATGTTCAGGGTAGAACTGCTGAGCTTCTTAAGCAGAGAGCCGCTATCGAAGGCGCTCCCGATAAGATGAGTGCAGCAAGAAAAAGAATGCAGCTTCTGTTCGACGAGGGTACATTTGTCGAGACCGGTGCGTTTGTTAAACAGCGTCCCACAGAGCTTAACGGCGTAGATGCTGAGGCTGAAGGCGTTGTTACAGGTTACGGCGCGGTAAACGGAATGCTCGTATTTGCATTCTCTCAGGATGTTTCCGTTCTTAAAGGAAGCATCAGCGAAATGAACAGCAAAAAAATCTGTGATATTGCCGCTATGGCATTGAAGGCAAAGGCTCCTATCGTTTCAATGCTTGACAGCTGCGGTATCCGTCTCCACGAAGGTGTGGATGCTCTCGCCGGTTACGGCAAAATTATTTCCGCTTTCAATGCGGTTTCAGGTGAATGTGCTCACGCTTCCGTAGTATTCGGCACAGCTTCCGGACCTCTTTCTTTCCTTTCCGGTATGGCTGATTACTCCGTTATCGTTAAGGGTGCAGAACTCTTCATGTCCTCTCCCGACGTTGTAAAAGCTCGTTTCAACGACAAGGAAGCAGGTACAGCCGATAAGGCTCTCGCTAACGGTACAGTAAGCGAAATTTGTGACAGCGACGAAGCTGCTGTTGCTTCCGTCAAGGCTTTCCTCGCAACAATGTGCGATGTTCCCGTAACTGCTGATGATGCTAACCGTCTCGTTCCCGAGATCGAAGCTATCCTTTCCGCAGATACTTATGACGTTAAGTCTGTTATCGCTGCTATTGCAGATGACGGCAAAATGCTTGAATTCTACAAAGGCTTTGCAAAAAATATTGTCACAGGCGTTATCAATCTCGATTGCATGACTGTCGGTGTTGTTGCAAACCAGAACTGTGAAAACGGTGGAGCTCTTACTTCCGACGCTGCAAAGAAAGCTGCAAAATTTATCTCTCTTTGCGAAGACTTCGGTCTCCCCGTACTTACACTCGTTGACACAAACGGTTTTGTTCCCGATGCGGGCGAAAATATTGAAGACGCTTCTGCGCTTTCACTTTCTTACATCAATGCTTCCATTCCCAAGATCACTCTTATCATGGGTAAGGCATACGGTTCCGGTTATGTTTCCATGTGCTCCAAGGAAACAGGCGCAGACCTCGTTTACGCATATCCCACAGCTGAAGTTGCAGCTCTTCCTGCTGAAACAGGTGCTGTATTTATGTGTGCTCAGGAACTCGTTCAGACTTCCGGTGACCCCGTAAAGGAAAGAGACGCTCTTATTGAAAAATACAGAACAACTATCGCTTCCGTTTACGAAGCGGCAAAGAGAGGCTATGTTGACGATATTATTGAGATCAATACAACAAGACAGCTTCTTATCAGCGGCTTTGATATGCTTGCGGACAAAGAATAATCGGAGGTATGACAATGAAAAACATACTTCTTACTCCCATTTTTGCCGCAGTTGAAGGTGCCGCAAATGTTCCCGAAGATATTTTGGGTAAGCTCGGTTACGGTCTTCAGATCGCAGTTATCGGTATCCTGATAGTTTTTGCGGTTCTTGCTATTATTATGGGTGTGCTTTATGCGTTTGAGTATTTCTTCTATACTCTTCCCAACAAGGCTAAAAAAGCTCCCGAAGCTCCCAAGGCTGCTCCTGTTAAAACTCCGGCTCCTGCGGTTACATTGCCTTCTGTTTCAGCAGACAATGACGAAGAGATCGCTGTTGTTATTGCGGCAGCTGTAGCAGCTTATTACGAACAGGCTGCTCCCACATCCAAATACAGAATCAAATCATTCAGAAGAATCTGAAAATATATGCCGTTTATTCGGCAAATGGAGGAAAATTACTAATGAGAAAATTTAATATTACCGTAAGCGGTAAAACATATGAAGTTTTAGTAGAAGAAGTTGGCGCAGCTTCCGCTCCTGTAGCAGCTGCTCCTGTAGCTCCCGTAGCTGCAGCTCCTGTTGCTGCACCTGCACCCGCAGCGGCTCCTGCTCCTGCAGCAGCTCCCGCACCCGCAGCAGCTCCCGCTAACGGCACAACAGTTTCCGCACCCATGCCCGGTACGATCCTTGATGTTAAGGTTTCCAACGGTCAGGCAGTTAAAGAAGGCGACGTTCTTTGCGTTCTCGAAGCTATGAAGATGGAAAACGATATTCAGGCTCCCTGCAGCGGTACAGTTGTTGCAATTCAGGCTGCAAAAGGCTCTTCTGTTGAAACAGGCGCTCCTCTTGTAACGATCGGTTAATTTTAGAATCGTTATTAAGAAAGGAGACAAACGAAAATGGATATATTACAAGTTATTTCCGATTTCGCTGTAAGCTCCGGTATTGCTCAGCTGTTTACTTCTATTGAAGGTTTCAAACAGCTCGTCATGATTGGCATATCATGCGTTCTTATTTATTTGGCTATCGGTAAGGGCTTCGAACCCCTTCTCCTGTTGCCTATTGCATTCGGTATGCTTCTCGCAAACCTTCCCTTGTCCGGACTTATGCATTCGGAATATTTCGCAAGTCCAACCGGTGACCTCGACATTGCAGAGATCATGTCACACGGCGGATTGCTCGACATCCTTTACCTCGGCGTTAAGTGCGGTATCTATCCGCCTCTTATCTTCCTCGGTATCGGCGCTATGACCGACTTCGGTCCCCTGATCGCTAACCCCAAGGGTCTTCTCCTTGGTGCGGCTGCTCAGCTCGGTATCTTCGTTACTTTCATTGCTGCTATATTCCTTGGCTTTGACGCTCTTGAAGCTGCTGCCATCGGTATCATCGGCGGTGCTGACGGTCCTACTGCGATCCATATCACAAAAACACTTGCGCCCCACCTCCTCAGCTCTATTGCTGTTGCTGCGTACTCTTATATGGCGCTCGTACCCGTTATTCAGCCTCCCATCATGATGGCTCTTACAACAGAAAAGGAAAGATCTGTTAAAATGGAACAGCTTCGTCCCGTTTCCAAGAGAGAAAAGATCCTTTTCCCCGTTGTTGCCGCTATCGTTATCATTCTTATCATTCCCGATTCCGCAGCTCTTGTAGGTCCTCTTATGCTTGGTAACCTCTTCAAAGAATGCGGCGTTACAGACCGTCTCAGCAAAACAGCTCAGAACGAACTCTGTAACATCATCACTATCTTCCTCGGAACAACAGTCGGTGCTACTGCAAGCGCTGCAAACTTCCTTACATGGGATACGATCAAGATCGTTATCATGGGTGTTTGTGCCTTCGGTATTGCTACTGCAGGCGGTGTTCTCCTCGGTAAAGTTATGTACAAACTTACCGGCGGTAAAGTTAACCCCCTCATCGGTTCCGCAGGCGTTTCCGCAGTTCCCATGGCTGCACGTGTTTCCAACACTGTAGGTCAGAAGTGCTGCCCCGGAAACTTCCTTCTCATGCACGCTATGGGTCCCAACGTTGCAGGCGTTATCGGTTCTGCCGTTGCAGCAGGCGTGTTCCTCACACTCTTTAAATAATTTACGAAAGGAGTCTGTAACTTAAAATGAATCCCGTAAAAATTACAGAAACAGTTCTTCGTGACTCACATCAGTCCTTGATCGCAACACGAATGACTATAGATGAAATCCTTCCCTCTCTTGAACTTCTCGATAAAGTAGGCTACCACGCTATGGAAGTTTGGGGCGGTGCTACATTCCACGCTTGCCTCCGTTTCCTTAATGAAGATCCCTGGGAAAGACTTCGCAAGATCAGAGCAGGCGCTCCCAACACAAAACTCCAGATGCTTTTCAGAGGTCAGAACATCCTCGGCTACCGTCACTATGCTGACGACGTAGTTGAATATTTCGTTCAGAAATCTCTTGCAAACGGTATCGACATCATCAGAATTTTCGATGCTCTCAACGACCCCAGAAACCTTGATACAGCCGTTAAGGCTACTATTAAAGAAGGCGGTCACGTTCAGGCTGCATTCTCTTACACAACAAGCCCTGTACACACAACAGAAAGCTTCGTTAAATTTGCTAAGGAAATGGAAGACAGAGGTGCAAACTCTATCTGTATCAAAGATATGGCAGGTCTTCTCACACCTTACGATGCTTACGATCTTGTAAAAGCACTTAAAGAAAGTGTTAAGATCCCCATCGAACTTCATACTCACTGTACAGCAGGTATTGCTGAAATGACATGCCTTAAAGCTGCAGAAGCAGGTTGTGATATCATCGACACAGCTATTTCTCCCCTTGCAGGCGGTACATCTCAGCCCGCAACAGAATCCCTCGTTGCAACTCTTAAGGGTTCTGACAGAGACACAGGTCTTGACCTTGACGCTCTTAATGAAGTACGTAAATACTTCGCACCCCTCAGAGAAAAATACCTTTCTTCCGGTCTTCTCAATACAAAAGTTCTTTCCGTTGATATCAACACACTTTTGTATCAGGTACCCGGTGGTATGCTCTCCAACCTTGTTTCTCAGCTCAAACAGGCTGGCAAGGAAGATAAATTTGAAGAAGTTCTCCAGGAAGTTCCCCGCGTAAGAGCAGACGCAGGCTATCCTCCTCTCGTAACACCTTCTTCTCAGATCGTTGGTACACAGGCTGTATTTAACGTACTCTTCGGCAGATATAAGAATATCTCCAAGGAATTCAAAGCTCTTGTAAGAGGCGAATACGGCAAAACACCCGTTCCCATTGATCCCGCGTTTGTTAAGCAGATCATCGGTGACGAAAAACAGATCACATGCCGTCCCGCAGACCTCATTGAGCCTGAAATTGAAAAGCTCAAGAAGGCTGCAGCTCAGTATGTTGAACAGGATGAAGACGTTCTCAGCTACGCACTTTTCGAACAGGTTGCTACAAAGTTCTTTGAAGCTCGCCAGACAGAAAAATACGGCGTTGACAACAGCCACTCCGACAAAGCAAACATGGTTCATCCCGTGTAAGTTGGTTTAAAAATTAAATGTTAATATGGGGGCGGGTACCTTTTCGCGGAAAAAGGTACCCTCCCCCAAACCCCCACCCGGAAAACCGAGATTGGGGTGGTTTATATTATTTGAGTGTCCCTAATTTGCTTTTCTTGGGTTGGGGTTTAAGAGGAAGGGACTTCTTTTCACATGAAAAGAAGTTTTCACCCTTTGACTCTCTTTCAAGAAAAGTGAGCTTGGGGTAGTTGATATTATTTGAGTTTTCCTAATTTGCTTTTCTTGGGTTGGGGTTTAAGGGGAAGGGACTTCTTTTCACACGAAAAGAAGTCCCTTCCCCTTTTAAAATTAACCTTATTCACTTACCAGATTTTCTTTTTGATGTCTCCTACAAGGAGGTCGTCGATGTTTTCATCTATCCATTTTGCACGGGCAAGCAGGAAATCTTTGATGAACTGAATTTCCTGAGCGTGGTTGTAAGAATAAAGCTCTCCTGTGGGGTTAGGCCAAACGTAAGTGTTTCCGTCCCACTGGTTGCTCCAACGAGCCAATGAACGCGCCAGAGGAGCTTCGCCCAGTTCTGCAACCTTATCGTCAATGTATTGTACTATGAGTTCATCTGTGAGGAATGTTGATCTGTATTCCTTCCATGTATCAACAAATAACTGTACGAAAGTCGGATCCCACATAAGGTGACAGCAAAGATCGTTCATTGAGCCCATTTCCCAGCCTTCAACGATCCATCCTTCACCGTAGTCGCAGCGGCCGCAGGTTATGTCAAAGTCCCAGGGAGGTCCGAATTTCAGCTTTCCGTCCTGATCTTTATAGAAATAAGCTGAGAATCTCATACAGTCAATGTTTCTTATCCATTCATCTAAAAGCAGCTGACCTACAATGGATTCGGGCTCAAAATATTTTCTGTAGCCGTTTTCAGGATCAGCACGGTTTTCTCCTTCAAGTGCAAGGGAGAACTCTTTCAGATACTGGCTGATATATTCATATTGGGCTTCTGTCAGGTTTTTGCCTTTGGGGGCAACCACAGTCATGTCCCAGAGAGAAGTCTCCACAACGGTTTCTCCGCCGGTGATTTTATCTATGGATACGATGTATCCGCCGGTTACGTTAGTGTCTTCATCTGTCAGTTTGTGGATATTGACTCTGTTGGGGTCTATCTTTATTTTTTCGATAAGTGAGTATATGCCCATATAGTTCAATGATCCGTCAGCTCTTGTGATGTAAACTTCGCAGAATTCGTTTCTTGCGGAATATTCCGTTACTTTGCCCATGAGGTCAAACATGAGGCTGTTTTTAATAAGGGATTTGTCTGCGTAAGATCCGTTGAGAACCCAATCATTTTCAGCGGGCATACCCAGCAAGGAAAGATTGTTGTTGGTTCCGTCATCATTTTTGGTGTGGATCGAATATTGCTTTTTGGGGAAAAGGAGGGATGACTGCCCTCTTAATTTTATGTCGATTGAAGTTACGATGTCCGGAGTGTCTCCTGCTTTATTTACTTCTTTGTCGTAAATATACATCGTTGCGGTGGACTTTTCTTTTGTTATGTCTGTACCGTTGGTGTCAATGATAATAACGGGAAGCTCTGATTCGTAAGCAGGGAAAGTTGACAGGTCGGGTTTTTCCACTGTTTTGGGCTCGGAAACTTTGATGTCGATAGTTTTACTTACATGATTGTCACGTACTGCATAAAACGAGTAGATTCCTGCTTCTGTAGGAGTGAATATTGCCTCTGCTTCTTCTCCTGTCTGAGAGCAGATCAGTTTTGTTTCTGAGGGGTCATCTGCGTACTGAGGGAGGGAGGCTTCTGCTGAATATGTGAATTCAACTGTTTCTCCGAGAGTTATTTCTGTTTTGGATGCCTCAAGGGACATATTGAATTTTACCATGTTTGTAACGCCTATTGCAAAAGGTTCGCTTTCTGCGATTCCCGATTTTGCGGTGATGAGGTATACGCCGGGTTCTTTGGGCTTGAATTTGTTATTCGGGATAACCTCGCCGTCAAGGTAATACAATGTCCATTCATCACTCAGATTTGCTCCGTCTGCGGAATAAGCTTCGGATTTCAGAGTGAGGCTTGCACTTTTTGTTATTGTGGTTCTGAACGGTGTCAGAAAAATTCTGCCCTTGTCTTCGGGGAGAACTTCGACTTTTACGGTTTCACTTTCGATTTCATTGATCTTAGCTTTTATTTCGTAAGTTCCTGCCGTAGCTGTTTCCAGATGATTTTTTGAAATCAGTTCCCCGTTGCAGAATATTTCTGCTTCGCAGGGGATTTCAGTTCCGTCGTCCGCAAGCGCTGTGACTGAAAAGAATGCAACTTCTCCCGTCCCCAATTTTACGGTTTCCATTGATGTGTTCAGTTTTAGTGATACAATATCTTCTTCAGTATACTCTCTCGGAGCGCAGGAGCTGATTGCCAATGCTATAAGCAATAATAATGGCATCAGAAATTTTTTCATAATGATCTTCCTTTTTATATTTTTGTTTGTTTAATTATATCATATTTGGGTTCGAAAGTCAAGCAATTTTGTTGTCCGAAAATGTGTATAATTGTTTTCGTTTGCGGTACAATATATAAAAAAAGTTTTTGGAGGGAACTATGCTTATAACATTGATCCGTACCGCTGTTTTTTATGTTGTTACCATGATTGCCGTTCGTATAATGGGAAAAAGGCAGATCGGTCAGTTTGAACCGTCGGAGCTTGTTGTTACAATAATGATTTCCGAGCTTGCAACAATGCCTATTCAGGATCCTGATTCTCCGCTTCTTAATACTCTGGTGTCGATTTTTTCATTGGTTGCATTTGAGATTCTGATTTCGGTCCTGTCTTTAAAAAGTCAGGCAATGCGACATTCTGTATCGGGAAAGTATAGTTTGCTTATTGATGATGGACGGATAAATGTGGGAGAGATGAAAAAGATTCAGCTTACGGTCGATGAGCTTATGGAAGAGCTTCGTCAGAACGGGATATTGAATCCGGCGGAGGTTCGGTACTGCATCCTTGAAACAAGCGGAAAAATGAGTGTGTTTTCAAAGCAAAAGACGGGAAAAAATACTTTTCCTGCGGTGCTGATCTCTGACGGTAAGATTGTGAAGAATAATCTGAAAAAAACAGGGTTCACAGGAAAGGAAATTGAACGTATCGTGAGAAGCAAATATAATTTAAGGATAAAAGATCTTCTCCTGCTGCTCTATGAAGAAGACGGGCTTACTGCGGTGACGAAAGGCGGTGAATTCTGTGGCGGCTAAGGTTTTTACTGCGGCGGTGCTGCTCGTTTTGATTGTGGGCGGGATGCTTTTTTTTATGAATATGTTTGTTGATACTGTTGAAAACTTTATTTTTCAGACCGCCGAAATCATTGAGGCTCCCGATATTTCTGCGGGAATAGATGCTTTTTATTCGTTTGAGGAATCATTTTACGAATCCGAAACTTTCGTTTCCCTGTTTGTGCACGATTCTGTTCTTGATGAGATTCGGGAGAGTATGGTCGAGATCAGGACTTCTTTTTTTAACGGGGAACGTGATGACGCATTGGTTTTCACATCGCTTTTGAGAGAACGTTTTCTTCAGATAAGAAGATCTGTCCAGCCGACTGCTGCAAATATTTTTTAAAGGGGTCGGCTCTTTTTGCACAAATCAAAAGCCATATAAAGCCTTTTTGCCTGACAGAGTCGTCCCCTTTGGTTTTTATTTATAAATTTTTATCTTTCCGCAGTATGGAATATCTACGTAAGCATCATTTTTTCTGAATTTCTTTCTTGCAAGGATTTTTCCTGTGCAGTCGGTTATTTCATATTTCCGATCAGTTTTATCTCCTGTTACAGGCACGATAGTCTCTTCGGAGAGATTTACAAAACAGTCGGTTGTTATGTCTTCGCGAAGTTTTATGACAGGCGTTGTTATGGAAAGAGATACTCTTTCTCCGTTAAGAACAGTTTCTGTGTATGAATAGTTCGCTTCCGGACCTTTTGCTGTAAATTCTCCGTCCATAAGAGTTTTTTTGTGTGCATTTCTGAATTTAAGGAATTCTGAAAGAACTTTTTTGTGCTCCGGACTTATTTCGTTTAATTTTACGGATATTTGAGGTACAGCGAATAGTGAAGAATAAAGCTGAGCGGCAACTCCTTCGTTGGAGTCTTCGTTGTTCCAGACTATCATATCTCCGTGGACAACTGTTTTTCCTGCAGTAAGACGGAGGTCTGTTATTGATATCCTGTTTGTAAAGCTGTCGTTGGGACAGTCCCATACACGTATCATATTTCCGTAAGTTGTGATTACGGGTCCCATGTACGGTTGACGGAATTCGATGAGGATGTCATTATTTATGGCTCTCAGTTCCGTTGATATTTCTTTCAGAAGAGATTCTGTAGCATCTTCAACGGAATGAAAATCCATTTCATCGTTTACAATGTCGTTTGCCTGAAATCTGTCGATGAAGTCCAGTTTCAGCCCGTCAAGATTCCATTCCGTAACGGCTTTTTTGTATGTGTCTACAAGGAATCGTCTTACTTCCGGATACCTTGGATCCAGGATATTTGCTTTTATTCCGTGGACTTCGTGGAGGTATTTTCCTTCGAATTTTTTGAAGTTCTTTGCGTCCCAGCCGATAAACGGAACTGAAAACCAAAGCATAAATTTCATTCCGAGGGCGTGTATTTCATCAGAAAATTTACGCATATCGGGGAAACGGTTTTTTGCAGGTATCCAGTCACCGCAGTTTGAATAATCCCTCAGAATTTCTTTGTTCTGCCAGCCGTCATCGACAATTACGGTGTCCATGCCTAATTTTTTAGCAATTTTACATTCTTTAAGTACGTCTTTTGCTTTTACGTCCTGTAAGTATGCGTACCATGTGGAGTACACGGAATCTTTTGCGGCTTCCGGGATGTGGTCGTTTTTATATCCCATTTCGCTGTACCAGTCCCGTGCGGAAATGATTGCTTTATCGTAAGGGATGTTTCTTTTGTCTATTCTGATGGTTGCTTCGTAATGTGATATCGGTTCAATGGGACTTGTGAAAAATGCAATATATGTTTCTGCTTTTTTGTTGTAAAGATGATATGTTACAGCAATTTTTGTCGGTGTCTTTACATCTGAAAGGGCTACCGTGTAGGAGTTTTTTCCTGATTTTGCTGCAAGCTGAGTGATCGGCATCCACTTTGCGAGTCTTGACTCTGTGGATTTATCCCTGTGCCATGCGAAAAATCTCGGAGTATGGTTCTTTACATCCCAATGAGTATATGCGTCCGTGCATGGATTGAAAAATGAAAGTCTGATTTCTTTCGGAGTTTTCTTTTCGTTCCAATCAAAAATGATTTTATACAGTTCAACATTTTCATCGGGAATATTTTTTATTTGAATATCAACATTATCTTCCGATTCAAAAAAGAATTCGGTGTTGTTTTCTTTGAGTTTGGTTTTCATTCCGTGTTCCTCCATTGAATATTTTGCAAAAAAAGGAACCTTCATCCGAAGGTTCCTTGATTTTGTATCTTTTTGAGCCAATGGATGTTAAATCCTGATTAGCCGAGTTTTGCACCGTTAACTTTGATGCCGGGGCCCATTGTGGAAGCAACTACGCAGCTCTTGATGTACTGACCTTTTGCAGCAGCGGGTTTAGCTTTGATGATAGCACCGAGAAGTGTATCAAAGTTTTCCTGGAGCTTCTGAGCGCCGAAGGAAGCTTTACCGATGGGGCAGTGGATGATGTTTGTTTTGTCAAGTCTGTACTCAATTTTACCGGCTTTGATTTCCTTGATTGCCTGAGCAACGTTGGGGGAAACTGTACCTGCTTTGGGGTTAGGCATAAGGCCTTTGGGACCGAGAACTTTACCGAGACGACCTACGAGACCCATCATGTCGGGTGTTGCAACAACAACGTCGAAGTCGAACCAGTTTTCGCTCTGGATCTTCTGAACCATATCTTCAGCACCTACGTAGTCAGCGCCTGCTTCTTTAGCCTTGTCTACGTTGTCGCCTTTAGCGAATACGAGAACTTTGATGTTCTTACCTGTACCATGGGGAAGAACGATAGCGCCTCTAACCTGCTGGTCAGCGTGACGGGAGTCAACGCCGAGTCTAACGTGTACTTCTACTGTTTCGTCAAATTTAGCTGTAGCAGTTTTGCATACGAGCTCCATAGCGTCAGCTGTATCGTAAAGTGTGGACTTGTTGATAAGCTTCGCGCTTTCAATATATTTCTTACCTTTGTTCATGTGAATAATATCCTCCTATGTGGTTGTTCGGAATAATCCTCCCACTTTGTCTTTGAGGGGTTAGTCAACGACTTCGACACCCATACTTCTTGCCGTACCTGCGATCATAGCCATAGCAGCTTCTACTGTATTAGCGTTGAGGTCGGGCATTTTCTGTTCTGCGATCTTTTTAACCTGTTCTTTTGTGATCTTAGCTACCTTGTTCTTGTTGGGAACGCCGGAGCCGCTTTCGAGTCCGCAAGCTTTCTTGATAAGAACTGCTGCAGGCGGAGTTTTTGTGATGAAGGAGAATGAATGGTCTGCGTATACTGTGATAACTACAGGGATAATAAGACCCATATCACCCTTTGTTCTTTCATTGAATTCCTTGGTGAAAGCCATGATGTTAACACCATGCTGACCAAGAGCAGGACCTACAGGGGGAGCAGGATTAGCTTTACCTGCGGGAATCTGCAATTTGATATAACCGATAATTTTCTGTGCCATTTTTATATAGCCTCCTTAGCTATTCAATGTCTGTCCGGTCTCAGATGAGAGCAACTTGATTAAGCTCGATTTCTGCCGGAGTTTCGCGTCCGAACATTGAGATCATTACTGTAACTTTGTTTGCGGGAATGTCTATTTCCGTAACAACACCTGTGAAGTTTTCCAGCGAGCCTGAAGTTATCTTTACAGTGTCTCCGACAGCGTATTCGACTGTTGTCTGGAGTTTCTTGATTCCCAGATTCTGAATTTCCTGTTCCGTAAGGGGAACGGGTTTGCCTTCAGGACCGACAAATCCTGTAACACCGCGGATGTTTCTGATGAGGATCCATGTATCGTCGTTTACGATCATATTGATGAGTACGTAACCGGGGAAGATCTTTCTTTCAACTTCAACTTTTTTTCCGTTTTCACGTTCTTCAGTAACGGTTTCGGTCGGAATCCTGAGGTCAAAGATAAGATCCTGCAGTTTACGAAGTTCGATAAGTGTTTCGATACTTGTTTTTACTTTGTTTTCATAACCGGAATAAGTATGAAGAACATACCATTTGCCGCTTTCTGCCATAATTGACCTCCGTTAATATAAATAGTGTTTTGGTTGAGTGAATCAAAGAGTCAAAAGACCTGCGAGGAATTTGAACGCTGCATCAACTACACCGATGAATACTGCTGCCATAACAACTACAGCGATAACGATGAGTGTGTTGTTCAGAACCTGCTTTGGTGAAGGCCATACGACTTTTTTAACTTCACTTTTTGTTTCTTTCCAGAAATTCTTTATTTTCGCAAAGAATCCGGGTTTTTTGGAGACGGGCTTCTTTTCTGCGCTTTTAGCGTCAGTTTTCTTGATTTCTTCTGCCATTAGTCGTACCTCCTTACTTTGTTTCTCTGTGAAGAGTATGCTTTTTGCAGAATCTGCAATGCTTCTTCATTTCGAGCCTGTCGGGGCTGTTCTTCTTGTTTTTGGTAGTGTTGTAGTTTCTCTGTTTGCATTCTGTGCAAGCCAAAACCACCTTATCCTTACCCATATCGGCACCTCCTTATATTATTGCCTCCCTTGAAGATTTAGAAATGCTTTTCGCGAATTTGCGCACAAAAATAAAGCACCTCTATGCAAGGTACATCAATTATACCACATTCGGAGGGAAAATGCAATATGTTATTTTGAATTTTTTATTACTAAACTCGATAAAAATCATGATTTCCGAATTTCTTCATATTATGGGTTGACTTTTGAGATATGTTATGGTATAATTTAGAAAAAAATGAGGGTGATAACAGTGATTACAACAAAGCTTTCCGATGTTGAATTTTTTTCTTCATGCATCAATACAGATATTCCGGAATTGAGCGATATTTCGTTTTTGGCTAAGAACGGTGATATTGCTGAGGCTACCCGTATATTTGCGGGGTATATACGTAATTTCCTTAAGGATGAATCGAAGACGATGGGGAGAAGGCAGAGTCTTCTTCCTTCATATGATGCCTTGAAAAAAGAAGCTGAAAGGGTAAAGGGGCATACTCTCATATCCTGCCGCGTTCCTTATACGTTTGGAGAGGTTATAGATTGGGAGTTTAATCCTACATATAATAACTATAAAGAGTGGCCCTGGGTTCTTAACCGTCATTTTGACTGGTCGTATCTTGCCAATTATTATTTGGTTAGCGGTGATGAGTCTTTTGCCTCCGAGTGGGCTTCCCAGTTCCTCAGTTGGGCTGTTCAGGCTCAATGTCCCGATGAAGTTCTTGATTATCCTGGCGGAAGTATTAGAGAAACTAAGTGTTGGAGAACTTTGGAAGCGGCTATAAGGATGACTTGCTGGCCCGGTTATATTAAAATCTTCTCCCAGTCTCCGTCTGTCAGTGATGATGTGATCACTGTTTTCTTTAAGAGTGTTTGCGAGCATGGCAGACATCTGAGTAAATCTGTGTCCGAGCGTAATTTTCTGATCCAGGAAATGAGTTCTCTTGCGGCGATTGGATTTCTTTATCCGTTTTTTAAGGAAAGCTCCGCTTGGCTCTGTTATGCAAATAAGAGGCTTGAGGAACAGGTTGATGTTCAGGTTTATCCCGATGGTATGCATTATGAAATGACTATGGCATATCATAATGATTGTCTTCACAGGTACTATGATATATATAATATGTATGTAAGTTCAGGAAAAGAGCCTCCACGATATGTAATCAGAGCTTTGGAGCTTATGTATGGCACTTACGTAAAAACTTCCCGACCGGATTTTTTCTGTCCTACAATGAATGACGGGGACGGAGTTCGGGCAGATGTTGAGTTGCTCGCTGCCGCCAAGATTTTCCCGGAACGTGAAGATTTCAGATATTTTGCGACCCATCGTGCGGAGGGGAAAGCTCCGGATTTTGGTTCGTATTTTATGGAATACAGCGGTATAGTTGCGATGCGTTCCGACTGGAGTGAAAAGGCTGTCTGGGCTTATATGGACGCGTCTCCGTTGGGTTACGGCCATCATCATGATGACAGACATAATATTCAGATGTATGCTTACGGTCATGAACTGCTTCCGGAGGCAGGCACTTTTGATTATGACACTTCTGAAATGCGACGCTATGTAACCTCGTCAAGAGGCCATAACTGTTCCCGTATGGATGGGCTTGATCAGAATATGCGTAAATACTATAAACGTGTTCCCGGTGTTACTTCCGTGAAGTCTGATTCCCGCTGGTTTACCTCTGAGACACGTGATGTGGCAGAATCAGATTATACAGCGGGATACGGGGAAGAACCGCTTCTGTATGTTGACTGGAATCGAAAACTGATATTCTTGAAAAAGGAAAACGGAATTCCTCCGATTTTTGTTGTTGTAGACAGATTTAAAGCGAAGGATGATGCTGTTCATAATTACGAATTGATCTGGCATATGCATGATAATCCGACGACTCTTGTTGCAAATACGGTAACTAATATTTATCCTGACGGTGTTGGTGTTACAGTTTCCTCTTCGGATGGGTATGTATCTGTTGTCCGTGGAGAGAAAAGCCCTGTTTTCCAGGGGTGGCTTCCGAAATTCGGAGTTGGCGATGTTGAACATTACCCTATTCCGACAGCGTTGAATAAGGGGACTTTTGTGGGTAGCCGTAGGGTAGTGACTGTGCTTGCTCCTTTTGAAGATAATAATTCTCCTGTTGTGTCTGTTGAGGCTTCTTCGGACTTTGAAAATAAGGAGTTTTGTCTTGTTTTGAAGGATGGTACGAGAGTTTTCTGTGTTGAATAAGCTTTGCTGAAAATAAATCACAAAATATATTTAAATACCCCTTGACAAATAGCACGAAAAGTGATATAATATAAGGGTGAGAAAATCACATTATAAAAAATTATTGAAAAGGAGTGCTTGGTTCGGGTAAGATGGTTGAAAAAAGATATGTGTGCAAGGTCCTCAGACAATATTTTACTGAAAAAGGACGAAATTACGAAGCGGAATATTCTGCGTCTCCAACGCGTATCAATGCGTTGTATCTGGCAAAAGAACGGGAGAATCATTATGCTGTATCGGAGGCTATCAAACGTTTTTGCACCAAATACGGAGACAGGGGAGATTTCTATTTGAAAATGGTCTCGGAGTATTTTGGAAAGTACGGAAGATCTGCCGTGTCTCTTTCGATGGAATACTGCTTGAGTGAATCTTCGGTATATGCTGTGATTCGTGACTTGGTTCACATGACGGCCGACGAACTTGGTATACGGTTAAAATGAGCGAAAACGAAAAATTTGAAATCAGAACGGAGACTACGGTAACATTTGGGGTCTTCAGGGAATTTTATAACTGCATGGTTTCTATGAATAAAATAAACGGTTTTTTTCTGAAAGCTTCCCCTTATATTTTTCTTACCGGGTTGTTTTTCTGTTTTCTTGATATGATCCTTTTTAAGGAGGACAGTGTTGGTCCGCTGTTGCTTATCGTAGTGCTTCTTATGGGTGCTTTTATGGTTATGCTGTATGTTGCGCCTCCGAGGGCTGTGTATAAGGCGAACGAAAAGGAATTTTCTCTACCATATAAATATATATTTACAGAAAAGGGTTTTTCCGTCGGAAGAGAAAATTTTAATGAAGAGATGTTTATTCCTTATTCAAATCTCAATCTTATTTTTGAGTCTGAGACCGCCTTTTATTTTGGCTATCAGAGAAAGACCTGCATTGTTGAAAAATCCAATTTTCCTGACGGAAAAGCGGCTCTTCTTAGTAGTGTGTTAAAGGCTGAAAATCCCCGAAAATACAGCAAAATAAAGGGATAAATCAAGATTTTGAACTTCACAAAAAGTTCGCCTTGTCGAAATAAGGAATTTGCAAAAACCTATTGCATTTTCGCTCGATTTGTGCTATAATATACAAGCATGGCAAAAGGCGTTGAAGTCGGAGGTTGCTGAAAATCTCAAGCAAGTTGAGCAGGGAATTCCGATGGAGCTATATCCGATTTGAAATTGGATGATACCGAATTTAGTTGATGTAGACGACCAAAAGGACGAGACTGTTCGCAAGTATTCTGTTGCGTATAAGTCGTCGAGCGTCGGGGCTACCACTCAACACACGGATCCCGACACAGTTTTCATGTCGAAAACTGTATTGCAGTTTCAGAACAGCTTGCCCTGTCCTGAATTTTTTTGTGTAAAAACACGAAACGCACGGCCGAGTGTTCGGTTTTTCATCGCCAAACTCAAATTATTTTTATAATATTTCAGGAGGCGAAAAAAATGGCAGCTAATGAGAAAATCAGAATTAAACTGAAGGCTTACGATCACAACCTTATCGATCGCGCAGCAGAAAAGATAGTTGAAACCGCTAAGAGAATGGGCGCAAAAGTTTCCGGACCTGTACCCCTTCCCACAGAAAGAGAACTCATCACTATCCTTCGTGCGGTCCACAAGTACAAGGACTCTCGTGAACAGTTCGAAATGAAAACACACAAGCGCGTAATCGATGTTATAAAGCCTGATCAGAAAACGATCGATGCTCTTATCGGAATCGAACTTCCCGCGGGCGTTGAAATCGAAGTTAAACTGTAAGAAGCTAATAACAACAAATCAAAAAATCTAAACCACTGGCACTAATCGCCATGCAGGTCAAGTTGGTAAACGACCAACCAATAACCGAAAGGAGATCTATCTAATTATGGAAAAAGGCATTATCGGAAGAAAAATCGGTATGACTCAGCTCTTCGCAGAAGACGGCTCTGTTGTTCCGGTTACTGTTCTCGAAGTTGGCCCCTGTGCAGTAGTACAGAAGAAAACTGTTGAGAACGACGGCTATGCTGCTGTACAGCTCGGTTTTGAAGACATCAGAGAAAAACTCGTTGTAAAACCTGTTAAAGGTCACTTCAACAAAGCTCAGGTAGCATACAAAAGAGTACTTCGCGAATTCAAGCTCGACAATGGCGACGCTTTGAATGTAGGCGATATTATTAAAGCAGACGTATTCGTTGCAGGTGACAAAGTCGATGTAACGGGTATCTCTAAAGGTAAAGGATTCCAGGGCACAATTAAACGTCACGGTTACCACACAGGTCCTATGGCTCACGGTTCCGGTTACCACAGACACCAGGGTTCCATGGGCGCGAATACAGACCCCTCAAGAGTTATGAAGGGTAAAGGTATGCCCGGTCACATGGGCAGCGAACAGGTTACAGTTCAGAACCTCAACGTAGTTAAAGTTGATGCTGAAAACAACCTCATCGCTATTAAGGGCGCCGTTCCTGGTCCTAACGGCGGTTTGATAGTTGTTAAATCTGCTATCAAAAAGGCTTAAGGAAGGAGGATAATTAACAATGCTTAACGTAAAAGTTTTTGATATGAACGGCAGCGAACAGGGTACAATGGAACTTAACGAAAACATTTTCGGTGTTGAAGTTAACGTTGCTCTCCTCCACGAAGCTGTTAAAAATTACCTCGCAAACCAGAGACATGGTACACAGAGCACTCTTACAAGAACAGAAGTAAGAGGCGGCGGCAGAAAGGCTTGGAGACAGAAGGGTACAGGTAGAGCTCGTCAGGGTTCCATCAGAGCACCCCAGTGGACACACGGCGGTATCGCACTCGGTCCCAAGCCCCGCAGCTACAGATATTCCATGAACAAGAAAGCAAAGAGACTGGCTATGAAGTGCGCATTGTCTTCTAAGGTCGCTGAAGACCAGATGATCGTCCTCGACAGCCTCAGCTTCAATGATATGAAAACAAAGAACATGGTAGCAGTTCTTAAAGCCCTCAAGGTTGAAGACAAAGCTCTCATCGTTCTCCCCGCTCCCGATGCTAACGTTGTTAAGAGCGCAAGAAACATTCCTAATGTTAAAACTCTTTATGTAAACACTCTTAACGTATACGATATCATCAAACACGATAAGTTCATCGTTACAAAAGAAGCGGTTCAGAAAATTGGGGAGGTGTACGTATAATGAAATTTGCACAGGATATTATTGTTAAACCTATCGTTACAGAACACAGCATGAGCATTATGCGTGACCAGCGTAAATACACCTTTGTTGTTGCTAAAGACGCTAACAAAATCGAAATTAAAAAGGCTGCAGAAGAATTGTTCAAGGTTGAGGTTGAATCCGTAAACACAATGAACATGCGCGGAAAGAACAAGAGAATGGGTTACCACGTTGGTAAAACAGCTTCCTTCAAGAAAGCAATCATTACTCTTACAGAAAAATCCAAGACAATCGAATTCTTCGATAGCTTAATGTAAAGGAGTGATACTGAATGCCTACAAAAAGTTTTAAACCCACGACACCTTCAAGAAGACAGATGTCCGTATCTACTTTTGAAGAAATCACAAAGGCTACGCCTGAGAAATCACTTCTTACTGTTCTCAAAAAGAACGCAGGTAGAAACAGCTACGGTAGAATAACTGTTCGTCACAAGGGCGGCGGTAACAGAAGAAAGTACAGAATCATCGACTTCAAGAGAAACAGAACAGATGCAGCAGTTATCCTTGGTATCGAATACGACCCCAACAGATCTGCAAACATCGCTCTCATTCAGTATGAAGACGGCGAAAAAGCTTACATCATCGCTCCCGAAGGTCTTAAAGTCGGCGAAAAAGTTGAAATGAACGACACAGCGGATATCAAAGTAGGTAACTGTTTGCCCATCGCCAACATTCCCGTTGGTACTTATATCCACAACATCGAACTCCACCCCGGCAGAGGCGGCCAGCTCGTTCGTTCCGCAGGTATGGGCGCACAGCTCATGGCTAAAGAAAACGGCTACGCTCAGGTAAGACTTCCTTCCGGCGAAGTTCGTATGATCGCTCTCAACTGTAAAGCAGTAATCGGTATCGTTGGTAACAGCGATCACGAAAACATCAAGATCGGTAAAGCCGGTAGAACACGTCACATGGGTATCCGTCCTACAGTAAGAGGTTCCGTAATGAACCCCTGCGATCACCCCCACGGTGGTGGTGAAGGTAAATCACCCATCGGTAGACCCGGCCCTGTTACTCCTTGGGGTAAACCTGCTCTTGGTTACAAGACACGTTCCAAGAAGAACAAGTCCGATAAATTCATAGTAAAACGTAGAAAGGGTAAATAATAGGAGGTGCTGTTAAATGGGAAGAAGTGTTAAAAAAGGACCATACGTAGAGCTTTCTCTTATGAAGAAGGTTATCGACATGAATGCAAAAGGCGAAAAGCGCGTTGTTAAAACATGGTCGAGAGCATCTACTATTTTTCCTGATTTCGTAGGTCATACATTTGCAGTTCATGACGGTAAGAAACATGTTCCTGTATATGTAACAGAAGACATGGTAGGTCATAAACTGGGAGAATTTGCTCCTACCCGTACGTTCAGAGGCCACGCTGGTACAAAGGCTTCTAACACCGGTAAGTAAGTCGCATAGGAGGATTAAGTAATATTATGGAAGCAAAAGCTTATTTAAGGGAGCTTCGTATCACTCCCAGAAAAGTTAAGATTGTGCTCGACCTTATCAGAAATAAACCCGTCGGCACAGCAGTTGCAATACTCCAGAACACTCCGAAAGCGGCAAGCCTGCCCCTTGAAAAGTTGGTAAAGAGTGCTGTTGCGAATGCGGAACACAACTTCGGTATGGACGTTTCCAAACTCTATATCAAAGAATGTTATGTAGGTCCCGCACGCATGATGAAACGTGTAATGCCCAGAGCTAAGGGCAGCGCAGACAGAATTCTTAAGCGTTCATCTCATGTTACGATGATCGTTGCCGAGAAAGAATAAGGGAGGATTATTATGGGACAAAAAGTTAATCCGCACGGCTTGCGCGTAGGAATAATCCGTAACTGGGATTCAAGATGGTTTGCCAGAGATGACAAATTCGGCGATATCCTTGTAGAGGATAACAAGATCAGAAAGTTCATCAAGAAAGAGATGTACGCTGCAGGTATTGCGAAGATCGAAATCGAAAGAGATAACAGCGGCAGAATCAGAATTTACGTTCATTGTGCTCGTACAGGCCTTATCACAGGTAAGGGCGGCGAAACAATCGAAAAACTGAGAAAGAGCGTAGAAAAGATGATCAACCACAAGGTATTCATCACAATCTACGAAGTAAAACGCCCCGATCTCAACGCTCAGCTCGTAGCTGAAAAAATCGCTCTTGACCTTGAAAAGAGAATCTCTTTCAGAAGAGCAACAAGACAGGCAATTGACAGAGCAACAAAAGCAGGCGCGAAAGGTATCAAAACAATGGTATCCGGTCGTCTCGGCGGTGCTGAAATTGCAAGAAATGAACATTATCACGAAGGAACAATTCCCCTTCAGACTCTTAGAGCAGATATCGACTACGGTTTTGCAGAAGCACACACCACATACGGTCGTATCGGCGTTAAAGTATGGATCTATAAGGGTGAAGTACTTACCTCTGGTAAAATGATTGAGGTTAAGGAGGAAAGACGTCATGTTAATGCCAAAAAGAGTAAAATATAGAAGAGTCCACCGTGGCCGTATGAAGGGCAAGGCTACAAGAGGCGCTGTTCTTTCCAGCGGTTCTTACGGCTTGGCTGCTACTGAACCCGCATGGATCACAAGCAACCAGATCGAAGCTGCCCGTATCGCTATGACACGTTACATCAAAAGAGGCGCTAACGTTTGGATCAAAATTTTCCCCGATAAGCCGGTAACAGAAAAACCTGCTGAAACTCGAATGGGTTCCGGTAAAGGTTCACCTGAATATTGGGTAGCAGTTGTAAAACCCGGTCGTATCATGTTCGAAATGGACGGCGTTTCTGAGGAAGTAGCAAGAGAAGCTATGCGTCTTGCATCCCACAAACTCCCCATCAAGACAAAATTCGTAAAGAAATCTGATTTTGAAGAGACCGTTTCCGGAGGTGACGCATAATGAAAGCTAATAAAGTTAGAGAACTCTCAGTTGAAGAACTCGAGACAAAATTGAAGGATCTTAAAGCTGAACTCTTCAACCTTCGTTTTCAGCATGCGACAAACCAGCTCGATAATCCTTTGAGATTGGCAGCAGTTAAAAAGGATATCGCCAGAGTTAAAACGATTCTTCACGAGAAGCAATCAGTTTAATGCGAGGAGGATTATTCGATGGAAAGAGCATTAAGAAAGACCAGAGTCGGTATGGTTGTTTCCAATAAAATGGACAAAACAATCGTTGTTGCAATCATGGAGAACGTGAGACATCCTGTTTATAATAAAGTTATGAAAAGAACTTATAAACTCAAGGCTCATGATGAAAATAATGAGTGTAATATCGGCGATAAAGTAGAAGTTATGGAAACAAGACCCCTCTCCAAAGATAAGAGATGGAGACTCGTATCCATTATCGAAAAGGCTAAATAATTAAACGCAGTAAAGGAGAATTATAACTATGATTCAACAGCAAACCTTTCTGACGGTAGCCGATAACACAGGTGCAAAAGAAATCATGTGCATCCGCGTTCTTGGCGGCACAGGCAGAAAATATGCAAATATAGGCGATGTTATCGTTGCTGCGGTCAAAAAAGCCACACCCGGCGGCGTTGTTAAAAAGGGTGAGGTTGTTAAGGCAGTCGTTGTTCGTAGCGTAAGAGGATTGCGCAGAGCAGACGGTTCTTACATCCGCTTCGACGAAAATGCAGCTGTAATTATTAAAGAAGATAAGAACCCCAAAGGTACACGTATCTTTGGCCCCATAGCAAGAGAACTCAGAGAAAAAGAATTCACAAAGATCCTTTCTCTCGCACCTGAAGTTCTGTAAGGAGGGCACTTAATTATGAATACAGTTAACATTAAAAAAGGTGATACCGTTCAGGTAATCTCCGGTAAGAGCAAAGGCAAACAGGGCAAGGTTCTCGAAGTTGCTCCTTCTGAAAGCAAAGCTATCGTAGAAGGCGTAAACATCGTTTCCAAACACCTCAAACCCCGCGGTCAGCAGCAGCAGGGTGGCATAATCAAGACTGAAGGTCCTCTTTATGTCAGCAAATTGATGGTAGTTTGCCCCAAATGCGGTAAAGCTACAAGAGTCGGCAAGAAAATTGTTGACGGTAAAAAAGTAAGAGTTTGCAAGAAATGCAACGCGAACTTTTAATGGAGGAGTATAGAGATGTCAAAACTTAAAGAATTTTATATTTCTGATGTTGCTCCCGCGCTGATGAAAAAGTTCGAGTACAAGAGCACAATGCAGATTCCCAAAGTAGATAAGATCGTTATCAACGTTGCATGCAGCGACGCTCGTGACAGTGCAAAGGTTCTTGATTCCGTATCCAGAGACCTCGGCATCATCACAGGTCAGAAAGCAGTAATCTGCAAAGCTAAAAAATCCGTTGCTAACTTCAAACTTCGTAAAGGTATGCCTATCGGCTGTAAAGTAACACTCAGAGGCGAAAGAATGTACGAATTCATGGACAGACTCTTCAATGCAGCTCTTCCCAGAGTTCGTGACTTCCGTGGAATCAACCCCAACGCTTTTGACGGCAGAGGCAACTACTCCTTAGGTCTCAAGGAACAGCTTATATTCCCTGAAATCGAGTACGATAAGATCGACAAAGTAAGAGGCATGGATATCATGTTCGTAACGACAGCCACAAAGGACGAAGAAGCAAAAGAACTTCTCGCTCTCATGGGCGCGCCGTTTTCCAAATAAGTAAGGAGGAGCGTTTACAATGGCAAAAACATCAATGAAAAACAAGCAGCAGGCTACACCTAAGTATTCTGTCAGAGCTTATAACAGATGTAAAATTTGTGGAAGACCTCATGCTTACCTGAGAAAATTCGGCATTTGTCGTATTTGTTTCAGAGAGCTTGCATACAAAGGTGAAATACCCGGCGTTAAGAAAGCAAGCTGGTAATAATATAAGAATAGGAGGACCGCATTTATGCATATCACAGACCCTATTGCAGATATGCTCACACGTATCCGCAATGCTAACGCTTCCAAACACGAATCTGTTGAGATTCCTGCTTCCAACATGAAGAAACAGATCGCTCAGATCCTCGTAGATGAAGGTTATATAAAGTCTTATAACATTATAGATGACGGAAAACAGGGTATTATCAAGGTTTTACTTAAGTATGGCCCCAACAAATCCCTTGTAATCCGCGGTATCAAGAGAGTATCCAAACCCGGACTTCGTATTTATGTAGGCTCTGAAGAAATCCCCAAGGTTATGAAAGGTCTCGGTGTAGCAATCGTTTCCACATCCAAGGGTGTTATGACTGACAGAGAAGCAAGAAAAGCTAACGTAGGCGGCGAAGTTCTCGCATTTGTTTGGTAATTGATTTACCGAAACTGAAAGGAAATAAAATCATGTCAAGAATTGGTAGAAAGACAATAAATATACCCGCCGGTGTAACTGTAGAACTGGCGAAAGACAATGTGATCACAGTAAAAGGCCCCAAGGGTGAACTTACAAAAGCTCTTAACCCTGAAATGATCATCAAGATCGAAGGCGCTGAAATCACAGTAAGCCGTCCCTCTGAAGAAAAGCTCATGAAGAGCCTTCACGGACTTACAAGAACACTTATCGCAAACATGGTTGAAGGTGTTCTTAACGGATACTCCAGAGCTCTTGAGATCCAGGGTATCGGTTACAGAGTTCAGAAGCAGGGCAATCAGGCTGTATTTAACATCGGTTATTCTCATCCCGTTGTTATCGACGAAGTTCCCGGCATTACAATCAATGTAACAAGCCAGACAACATTCACAGTTTCCGGTCCTGACAAACAGCTCGTTGGTCAGATCGCGGCTACAATCCGCGATAAGAAGCCTCCCGAACCGTATCACGGCAAAGGCATTCGTTACGTTGGTGAACGCGTAAGAATGAAGGAAGGCAAAGCCGGCAAGGGTTCTAAGAAATAAGGAGGTTAAAAAGCAATGGTTTCTAAGAAAGATGCAAACATTGAAAGACTTAAGCGTCACCGTCGTGTCCGCGGTAAGATCTCCGGCACAACAGAACGTCCCCGTCTCTCAGTTTATAGATCCACAAAACATATCTATGCTCAGATCATTGACGACGTTACAGGTATGACTCTTGTTTCTTGTTCCACTGTTGAAAAGCAGTTTACAGAATACGGCGGAAACAAGGATGCTGCTAAAAAGATTGGTCTTGAAATCGCTAAACGCGCTCTCGAAAAAGACATCAAAGATGTTGTATTCGACAGAGGCGGTTACGTTTACCACGGAAGAGTCAAGGAATTGGCTGAGGGCGCCAGAGAAGGCGGACTGAACTTTTAACAGTAATAGGAGGATAAATCATGTACGATAAAATTGACGCGTCCACGTTGAACCTTAATACAAAAATGGTTTCTCTCGACCGTGTTTCCAAAACCGTAAAAGGCGGTAGAAAAATGAAATTCTCCGCTCTCGTAGTTGTTGGTAACGGCGAAGGCATCGTAGGTTACGGTATCGGCAAATCTGTCGAAGTTCCCTACGCTATCAGCAAAGCTGAAGAAGATGCTAAGAAGAACCTCGTAAGAGTTTCTCTTAAGGGTACAACCATTCCTCACGAACTTGTATCTGAATACGGTTCCAGCATGGTCGTTATGAAGCCCGCACCTGAAGGTACAGGCGTTATCGCAGGCGGCGCTGTTAGAGCAGTTCTCGAAGCTGCAGGCGTTAAAGATATCAGAACAAAGGCACTTCATTCTCGTAACCCCAAGAATCTCGTAAAAGCTACGATCGAGGGTCTTGCAAGCATGAAAGATGCTAAAGAAGTTGCGGAAATCAGAGGCAAAACAGTCCGCGAGATTTTAGGTTAAGGAGGGTATGACCATGAATGAAAATGCTACTCTCAAAATAACCTTGGTAAAGAGCCTTATCGGCAGAAATGTTAAACACATTGCAACAGCTAAATCTTTGGGTCTCAAAAAACCCGGTGATGTAACTGTTCAGCCTAAGAATGAGGCTACAATCGGTAAAATCAACAAAATCTCCTACATGGTCAATGTAGTTGAAGAATAGGAGGTGCCCTTATGAAATTAACTGATCTTATGCCCGCTCCCGGTTCTGTAACCGAAGCAAAGAGAAAGGGTAGAGGTGCCGGTTCCGGTAACGGTAAGACAGCCGGTAAAGGTCACAAGGGACAGAAGGCTCGTTCAGGCGGCGGCGTACGCCCCGGTTTCGAAGGCGGCCAGATGCCTCTTCAGAGAAGACTTCCCAAAAGAGGTTTCAAGAATTATCCCTTCAAAGAGGAATATCAGATCGTTAACATCGACTTCCTCAATGATTTCGAAGCAGGCTCTGTAGTTGATGCAGAAGCACTTCAGGCTAAAGGTTTTATTTCTGATTCTGCAAAACCCGTTAAAATTCTCGGCGACGGCGAATTGGAAATCAACGTAACTGTAATTGCTGATAAGTTCTCTGAATCCGCAAAACAGAAAATAGAGGCAGCAGGCGGGAAAGCTGAGGTGCGCTAATGTCGATACTTCAGACTCTCAGAAATGCATGGAAAATTGAAGAACTCAGAAGAAAGATTATGTACACATTGTTCATTATCGTAATCTTCAGAATCGGTTCCATCATTCCTGTTCCATTTATTGACGCTGCAGCAATCGAAGCATTCTTTTCCGGCGGAAACAGTTTGTTCGGTTACTTGAATATGCTTTCAGGTAGCGCTTTGGCAGAAGGTACGATCTTCGCACTTTCAATCCAGCCCTACATCAATGCAAGCATTATTATGCAGCTTCTTGCTATCGCAATTGAACCCCTTGAACGTATGGTGAAAGAGGGCGGCGAAGAAGGCAAGAGAAAAATGAACATGATAACACGTTGGGTAACAGTTGCAATCGCACTTGTTCAGGCCTTCGGTTATTTGCTCACACTCAGATCAAACAACGCTCTTCACGGCTACACAGGTTTCTACGGATTCCTCTCCGGCGCGGCAATCATCCTTGTTCTTATGGCAGGTTCTTGCCTCGTAATGTGGCTCGGTGAAAGCATCAATGAAAAGGGTATCGGCAACGGTATTTCAATGATCCTCTTTGCAGGTATCGTTTCCAGAGGTCCCCAGCTCATTATGTATATGTACTATGAGATCGTCAGCGGTCGTTGGTACACAGTTGTCCTCGTTACTATCATGGCTCTTCTTATGCTCGGCGTTATCGTATTCTTCGATACAGCTGAAAGAAGAATTCCCATTCAGTATGCGAAGAGACAGGTTGGTAGAAGAATGTACGGCGGTCAGAATACTCATCTTCCCATCAAGGTTGTTATGGCAGGCGTTATGCCTATCATCTTCACATTCGCGATCACACAGCTTCCTGCTACAATCGCAATGTTCTTCCCCGGATCCGGATATGCGAAATTCGTTGAAACATATTTTGCGCCCACAACTCCTATCTACATTATAATAGTATTTGCTCTTATCATTGCATTTAACTATTTCTATATTTCTATCCAGTACAATCCCGTTGAGATCGCAAACAACATTAAGAACAACGGTGGTACAATCCCCGGTATCAGACCCGGTAAACCCACAAGTGATTTCATCATCAAGACCGTTCACAGAGTTACACTTTTCGGTGCGCTCTTCCTCGGTATCATCGCTGTAATTCCTTACATCTTTGGTGCGATCTTCCCCCAGAGTGGCGGTATCGCTCTTGGTGGTACATCAGTTCTGATCGTTGTTTCAGTAGCTCTCGAAACATCCAAGCAGCTCGAATCCCAGATGCTTATGCGTAACTATAAGGGATTCCTTGAATAAAAACAAGAATAAAGGAGATAAACCTATGAGATTGATATTTTTAGGTGCGCCCGGCGCAGGAAAAGGAACACAGGCGGAGAGAATTTCTTCCGTATACGGAATTCCCCAGATATCCACAGGTAACATTCTCCGTGCAGCTATAGCAGCGGGAACACCTCTTGGCCAGAAGGTCAAGGCGGTTATGGATGCGGGTCAGCTCGTTTCTGACGAAGACGTTGTGGCTGTCGTTAAAGACAGACTCCAGCAGGATGACTGCAAAAACGGCTTCATTCTTGACGGCTTCCCCCGCACAATCCCCCAGGCTGAAGCTCTCGACAAGATGCTTACCGAATTGGGAATCGCTCTCGATAAAGTCGTAAGCATTGAGGTTAACGATGATGCTATCGTGAACAGAATGTCCGGCAGACGTGCTTGCAAAAAATGCGGTGCTACTTATCACATTGATTACAAGAAACCTGCTAAAGACGGTATCTGTGATGCATGCGGTGATCCGCTCGTTATCAGAGATGACGACAAGCCTGAAGTAGTAAAGGGCAGACTTGAAGTTTACTACGCTCAGACAGCTCCTCTTAAGGCTTACTACGAAAAACAGGGTAAACTTGTTTGCGCAGAAGGCAAGGAAGAACTTGAAGAT
The DNA here is from genome assembly GCA_045637625.1 of Eubacteriales bacterium. GTDB lineage: Bacteria > Bacillota > Clostridia > Oscillospirales > UBA644 > HGM12619. Next base: position 8,967 of record JAZTZU010000063.1, on the reverse strand, counting down.
ACAAACAAGGAAGTAGACCTCGCTCTTGCTAAATAAGGGGAAAAAATGGTAACTATAAAAAACAGTCGCGAAATCGAATTGATGAGAAAAGCAGGAGCAATCGCTGCTCAGGCTCTTCTCGTCGGCGGCGAAGCCGTTAGACCCGGCGTAACCACCAGACATATTAACGATGTTATCGCGAAATTCATCAGAAGTAAAAACGCGATCCCCTCTTTCTTGGGATACGGCGGATTTCCGGCGGAGGCTTGTATTTCCGTTAACGAAACTGTTATCCACGGAATTCCGTCTGAGCGTTTGATTCAAGATGGAGATATCGTGAGTATTGATGTAGGTGTTCTTTTGAACGGCTACCATGCCGACAACGCAGCTACGTTTCCTTGCGGAAATGTCAGTGACGAAGCGGCAAAACTAATAGCGGTTACAAAACAGTGCTTTTACGAAGGCATAAAATATGCGACCGCAGGCGCTCGTTTGGGCGATATTGGTCACGCTATCAGTGATTATGCCTTAAAGAACGGCTGCTCTGTAGTTTATGACTATGTAGGGCATGGTTTGGGAACACATCTTCATGAAGAACCTGACGTTCCGAACTACGGTATCAAAGGTAAGGGCAGACGACTTGAAAAAGGTATGACTCTTGCAATCGAACCGATGATAAATCTCGGCGTTCCGGACGTAAAGGTACTTAAGGATAAATGGACTGTTGTTACGAAGGACGGAAAACTTTCCGCCCACTACGAAAACAGTATTGCAATAACTGACGGTGAGCCGTTAATACTCACATCTCCATAAAACGGATGATCGGATGTCAGATCTAAGACGGATCGAAACTGAACTTTGTCCGTAAGCCGTGGTGAACGGCTGAAAGGATATATATGAGTACCGACATTGGCAAAGGGTGCGTGGTTTTGTCCACAGCAGGCCGGGATATGGGAAGATATTTCATAGTCCTTGACCGAGACGAAAATTACGCATTGATTGTTGATGGCAAGCTCAGGAGAGTTGATTCTCCGAAGCGTAAAAAAATAAAGCACCTTATGTATGCGGGAAGAATTTCAAGCGAAAAACTTCAGACAAAACTTGAAGAAGGCTTGGTTCCCGAAGACGCAGAGGTGAGGAAAGCTATGAATCTGTTCCTTACAGAAGAGGAGACACAATAATGGCGAAAGAGAACATAATCGAAGTCGAGGGTGTTGTTGTTGAAACACTTCCCAACACGAAATTTATAGTTGAGTTGGCAAATGGCCACAAGCTCACAGCATACATTTCAGGTAAGTTGAGAGATAACAATATCCGTATATTGCTCGGAGACAAGGTTGTTCTGGAAATGTCACCTTACGACCTTACTAAGGGCAGAATCATCTGGCGCGGAGCTCCCAGAAAGAGCGACGCCAATAATTAAGGAGGTTTTCATTATGAAGGTACGTCCTTCCGTAAAGCCGATGTGCGATAAATGCAAGGTAATCAAAAGAAAAGGTAAAGTCATGGTAATCTGCGAGAACCCCAAGCACAAGCAGAAACAGGGCTAAGCAGAGTTAAAATTTTGGAGGTGTTCAAAACATGGCAAGAATATCAGGTGTAGATTTGCCCAATGCTAAAAGAGTAGAGATCGGTCTCACTTATATCTATGGCATCGGACCCAGCAAATCTAAAGAAATACTCGCAGCAACAGGTATCGATCCCGATATCAGATGCAAAGATCTTACAGAGGGTGACGTTTCACTTCTCCGTGATTATATAGACAAAAACTGTACTGTTGAAGGTGACCTTCGCAGAGAAACAGCTCTTGACATCAAGAGACTTATCGAAATCGGATGCTACAGAGGCGTTCGTCATAGAAAAGGTCTCCCCGTAAGAGGTCAGAGAACAAAAACAAACGCAAGAACACGCAAAGGTCCCTCAAAGACTGTTGCAAACAAGAAGAAATAAGGCAGGGAGGATATAAATTATGGCTAAAGCTACAGGCAAAAAAGTTGCCATCAAGAGACGTAAGGACAAAAAGAATATTCTTAAAGGTGCCGTTCATATCCGTTCCAGCTTTAACAACACCATCGTTACCATCACAGACCTTAACGGTAATGCGGTATCATGGGCAACAGCAGGCGGCATGGGCTTCAAAGGCTCCAAGAAGAGCACACCCTTCGCAGCACAGATGGCTGCAGAACAGGCTGCTAAGGCTGCTATGGAACACGGCATGAAAATTGTCGAAGTATACGTAAAAGGCCCCGGTCAGGGTCGTGAAGCTGCAATCAGAGCTTTGCAGACAGCAGGTATGGAAGTAAGCATGATCAAAGACGTTACTCCTATCCCTCACAACGGCTGCCGTCCGCCTAAGAGACGCCGTGTATAATGGTAATGGAGGTTTATTGAAATGGCAAGATATACAGGTCCCGTTTGCAGAATGTGCAGACGTGAAAAAGAAAAGCTTTTCCTTAAAGGTGAAAAATGCTATTCAGATAAATGCCCTATGAACCAGGATCCCAAGGTTCCCGGTCCTCACTGGGCTAACCGTACAAAGCTTACAAACTACGGTGTTCAGTTCCGTGAAAAACAGAAGGTTAAGAGATACTATGGCGTTCTTGAAAAACAGTTCGCTCTCTACTTCGAAATGGCTTCCAAGAAACCCGGCATGACAGGTGAAAACATGCTCAGCATTCTTGAAACCAGACTTGATAACGTTGTTTACAGACTCGGCTTTGCTATGTCCAGAGCAGAAGCAAGACAGCTTATCACACACGGTCACTTCACAGTAAACGGTAAGAAAGTAGATATTCCTTCTTATCTCGTAAGCGTTGGCGATGTAATCGCTATCAAAGAAAAGAGCCTTGATTCTGCAAAGATCAAAGCAGTTCTTGAAGCAAACGAACAGAAGCCCCTTCCCAAGTGGCTCTCTCTTGATAAGAACACAAACTCCGGTAGCGTAATTGAAGTTCCCACTTCCGCAGAAATCGATCTCCCGATCGATGTTCACCATATCGTCGAGTTGTACTCCAAGTAATACTCTATAATATAATCAAACCGGGTTCGGGCTTTGTCGCCGATGCGGGGAGTAAACCGTTATAGATAAAGTACGAAACAACATTCTATTAAAGAAAGGGTGCGTTATATGATAGAAATAGAAAAGCCTACTATTGAAGTAGCAGAGTTATCCGACGACGGTAAATATGGTAAATTCATCGTCGAACCTCTCGAAAGAGGTTACGGAATCACATTGGGTAATTCTCTCAGAAGAATCCTGCTCTCATCCCTTCAGGGTGCTGCTGTAACGTCCATCAAAATTGATGGCGTTCAGCACGAGTTCTCCACTATTCCCGGCATCAAAGAAGATGTAGCGGAAATCGTGTTGAATATGAAGGGCTTGGTAGCTCGTCTTCACGGAAATTCTTCCAAGTTTGCGTACATCGCAGCTCAGGATGAAGGCGTGATCACGGCAGCAGACATCAAAGCTGATTCTGATATTGAAATACTTAACCCCGAAATGCATATTGCAACTCTCAGCAAGGGCGCAAATCTCTACATGGAAATCACAATCGGTACAGACCGCGGTTATGTATCTGCAGATAAGAACAAACCTTCCGCAGCTCCCATCGGTCTTATCGCAATGGATTCATCGCATTCGCCGGTGCTGAAAGTCAATTACAGCGTACAGAACACTCGTGTTGGAAATATCACAGACTACGACAAACTTGTTCTTGAAGTTTGGACAAACGGTACAACTTCAGCTCGTTCAGCTGTATCCATGGCTGCAAGAATCATGAGCGAACATCTCGCTCTCTTCATTGATCTTGCTGAGCCTCAGGATATCTCTGATGAAGTTTGGAAGGGTGACGAAACAGAAAGCCGCGAAAAGATCCTCAATATGACGATCGAAGAGTTGGATCTTTCAGTTCGTTCTTTCAACTGCCTGAAGAGAGCCGGCATCAACACCGTAGACGACCTTATCAACAAGTCGCCTGACGATATGATGCGTGTTCGTAATCTTGGTAAGAAATCACTTGAAGAAGTCATCGTAAAACTCCAGTCTTACGGTTTGACTTTCATGGATGAAAAGGAATTAAATTAGGAAGGAGGCTGCTGTCATGCGTAAACTCGGCAGAAATTCTGACCACAGAACAGCTATGCTTCGTGGTATGGTAACATACCTTTTTGAAAACGGTTCTCTTGAAACAACCGTTACAAGAGCAAAAGAAGTTCGCTCTGTTGCAGAAAAAATGATTACTATCGGCAAAGTTAATACTTTGCATTCAAAGAGACAGGCTCTCAGCTATATCACTAAGGAGGACGTTGTTAAGAAACTCTTCGACGAAATCGCTCCTAAGTATGCAGATCGCAACGGTGGTTATACCCGTATAATCAAAACAGGTCCCCGTAGAGGCGACGCAGCTGAAATGGCTATTATCCAGCTCATATAATCATATAAATATACCCACCGACGAAAGTCGGTGGGTTGCTGTTTTATATTTAGGCTCTTTGTCAATAGTTTTTGTGAAAAAGATCTGCCCCCGCATATCGTGCGGGGGCGGCTTATAACTATTTAATTAAATCAATCGTACCAATATTCGGGAAGTTCGTTGAACAACAAAGTATCCAAATTCAAGCCTTTATTTTCTTTTATACACCATATTCCATAAGAAAGTACCTTTTCAGCTAATTTCCTGTTGTATTCGACATAAGGTGCATACGCTTGTTCATTTGAAAGTTTTATGATACTTATTCTGTAATCAAGAAGCTCATCCGTCGTAAAATCTTCAGGGTGATCCTGCATAAAATAGCCGACGATCTTTCCGACAGCTCCGTTGACATCGTGAAGATTCATACCTAAATAATAAGAACGGATATACTGTATCTGAGTGTAGGATTTATCAAGATGAATTTTCTGTTCTTCTGTTTCAGCGGCGGAAATAGCTTTCTGGAAAAGTCTTTCGCCTTCCGAAAGGATTCTCGGTTCTTCTGTATAACCTTTGTACCAGTTCCAATATTTTGACCAATCAACAGTTTCATAATTCTTTATCATATCCACTGTCAATTCTTCGGGATAAGAATCCTTCGCATTTACCTCAACCAATTCAGGCCAGTTGAACATTTCATTGGGAGACTTGTAAATACCGAAACAATTATCATTGGATTCTTCCTCAGCAACTTTGATATATTCTACAATAGATTCCCAACCGGGACCATAGTAGTCTTTGCAGAATTCAACCATATAGCCATCAAACTCTTCCTGAGACATATAAGGATCCCATATAAGTTTTGAGATAAGATAACCTCTCAGTTCACCGAATTCAAGGCTTCTGTCAGAATGGTTGCCCTGTTCAAAAATATATTCAACATTGTTGTCTGCAAAAAGTCTGAGATTCTGACGAAGAACTTCAAAGTTTGAGAATGTGGAAGCATAGTTCGAGTAGTTTGTGGTGTAGTCCCAGATTGCGAGAGTGTCGCTTATAGCCGCCCAGCCTTTAAGCAGATCAACGAAACTTTCGCCGGAATAATCGGAACATTCTTCAAGGGGATGGCTGAAACACTGCTCAATGGAACAAAGTTCCACCATTACATTGTCCGCGGGTTCAATTCCCGTGGGCACGATTCTGTTTTCAAAATAAGCGAATGTATGGATAAGAACATTGGGATATTCATCCTTGATTTCTTCTGCAAGTCTGTTTACAAAAGTAAGGTTTACACCTGCATAAGAACCGTGTTTGTTCATAAGTGCAGAGCAATTATCGCAATAGCAAAGATTGTGGTTATCGTTCATTGAAACAGAGATATATGAAGCGTTTGGAGTTCCTGCCATCCAAGCTCTTAAAGTTGCAAGTGCTGTTTGATAGTTCGTTTCATCTGTCAGACAAGGCTGAGATTCGTAAGGGGTATTTGTAAGAGATCCTAATGTATGACCAATTCCAGCTCCCCAAATTTTAGAACCACCCAATTCTTCAGGTATTGTACCAAATTTTCTTCCGTTAATTTTTCTTTTTACGGCAAATGCAGGGTTGTTTGCATAGTCTGCCCATAATGTTTCTCTGGTGTCAAAAGAGGGGATCTGTTTGTCTTCCGCAATCTGATCGAGTGAAATAGCTGTTGTTGTTGGAACGACTTCAAAATCGGAACTGTAGAATCTGCAGCCGAGATAGCTTTCCAAGAATTCATAAACTGCGTAAAGTGTACCTCTCTGTTCGCCGCCAACGAGGAAAAGTTTCTGACCGTTGGTTTTGATTATAAGACCGTCACTACCGAGTTCATCGCGGTCAAATTCGCCGTCGGCTTCACGGTTGGTTTTACCGACTACGATCTCCTTTTCAACGGGGGCTGTTGCGTCTGTCACGATGGGAATTTCCACGCCGCTGATCTGTTTGATGTAGCTCTGAAGTTCCGTTGAAGCGGTCACTTCGGAAATGTAAGCGTTTTCGCCTCTGACAATGACATAATCGGTCAAGCCGTCAGCCACAAGAGTGATTTTTCCGTCGTCAACTTCATCGCCCTCATTGCCTTTATTTTCTTCTTGCTGTTGGTCATCGGGATTTTCCACAGGATCAACAGGTTCGTTGTTGCATGCCGCAAGCATAGCCAACATCATGGACAGAGCAAGCAACATACTGAGAATCTTTCTCATTTTTTTCTCTACCTCCATTTAATTGGATATTAAAAATGCGCCCACGAAGGGCGCACGAAAAAGTGTTTTCCTTCGTTAGCTGCTACACAAACGTCATTTACCGATAGGTATGATTGATAAAGGAAACACCTTTTACCAAGGTATTTTCCTATCGGTATGTAAAAATATTCGTTTAGTGTAGCAAGTATATTTTACCATAAAAAAGTTTAGATGTCAATACTTTTAATCATCTTTATGGAAATTTATTCAATAATGTTTATACCAAAAATCGGTTTTGTTGGAAAGGTTGGGGAAACGTTATTTTTTCGTGAAAATAAGGTTTCCCGTAAACTCTAAAACTTATTTAATTTCCGTAAGTATTGGAAAGGTCTTCGACTTTGCCTGTAGCGGCTTTTTTGGTGGCGGTGGAATTGTTTATTTTATTCTGAAGCATATTGTAGAATTTATCTTCGTCAAAAGGTACATCTACCCAGTCATTTGTCCAGCTGGAAAGGTGGATGGCATTTGAAACTGTCAGTCCATTGATTCCCTCGCAGCCGGGAGAAAGCATCGGTGTGCCGTAAAGTATCGCATCAACAAAGTTTTCAAGAACTTCGGGGTGACCTTTTGCGCCGGGGAATTCAATTATCTCAGGCTCCGCAAGTCTCGGTTTTGCAAAACCTCCCGTAGCTTCTTTGAGAAATACATCTGTATCGTCAAGGGCCCTCGTAATCGTGAGTTTGTTAGGCTCTGCAATTACAGTTCCTTTTGTTCCCGTAAATTCAAATCTTGTAGCGCCCGGCCATTCACCTGTTGTGGTTATGAAAAGTCCCGTTGCACCGTTTTCGTATTCAAAAAATGCTGTAACATCGTCTTCAACTTCGATATCATGATATTTGCCGTAGTATGCAGACGCATGAACTCTTTTGGGGACACCGCAAAGCCATTGCATGAGGTCAAGATGGTGGGGACATTGGTTCAGAAGAACGCCGCCGCCTTCGCCTGCCCATGTTGCACGCCAGTCACCTGAATCGTAGTATGCCTGAGTTCTGTACCAGCCTGTTGCAAACCATACGGCTCGTTTCATTTCACCCAGCTCTCCGCTTTGGATCATTTCTCTCAGTTTTCTGTAAGCAGGTGTGGTTCGCTGGTTGTACATTACGCCGAAAACTTTTCCCGATCTTTCAGCTGCTTCCATTTCTTCGCGGACGATTTTGGTATAAACACCGATGGGTTTTTCGGAAAGAACGTGGAGTCCCGCTTCAAAAGCTTTTATTGCGATTTTCGGGTGGTCGTAGTGGGGTGTGGCAATAATTACCGCATCAACAAGACCTGAATTTATAAGGTCGTCAGAGTTCAGAAATGCGGGAAAATCTGGATTTCCGAGTTTTTCGCGGGCTGCGTCGATTCTATCCTGTCTGATATCGCAAATTGCTGTAAGCTCAAATTTTTCGGGGTTTGCGTGGCAGTGTCTTGCAACGTAGTCTCCGCCCATATTTCCTATGCCGATAAGGCCTAAGCGTACTTTTTCCATTAAGTTTCTTCCTCTCAAAAGAAATTTTTTACAGTATGATTGTATCACAAAAAATAAATAAAGTCAACTTAGCTATTTGTGATTTCGAAAAAATTTACCGGAATAAAATAATCAAAGTTAGGATTCCTTTAGAAAGAATAATGAAAAAGAGCCGGCTCATTTAGAACCAACCCCTTTTCAAAAAATATTTAACTGTATAATGACTTAGTTGCCGAATGTGCCTGAAACGTCAGCGACCTTAGCTTCAACTTTTTCTTTTACAAATGTGGAAGTCTTGATCTTTTCCTGGAGCATTTCGTAGTATTTGTTTTCGTCAATGGGAAGATCTACCCAATCGTTTGTCCATGAGGACATATGCATTGCGTTAGAAATTGAAAGACCGTTGATACCTTCGCAGCCGGGAGCGAGAAGAGGTGTGCCGTTGAGGATAGCGTCAACAAAGTTGTTGAGGATCTCAGCATGTTCACCACCGTTGCCGTAATCTGTAACGGTTGTTTCGCCTTTAAGTCTTCCGAAGCCTTCGGGAGAGTTTGCTGTAAACTCGGAAACAGAACCGTCAAGTTTTACATAAGTGAGAGTATTGCCTTCGAGAATAACTTTACCCTTGTCACCTGTGAATTCGAATCTGTTTGTTCCGGGGCATTCACCTGTTGTTGTGATGAAAAGACCTGTAGCGCCGTTTTCATATTCATAGTAAGCTGTTACGTCGTCTTCAACTTCGATATTGTGGTATTTGCCGTAGTAAGCAGATGCACGAACTCTCTTGGGAACGCCGCATACCCACTGCATAAGGTCGATGTTGTGAGGGCACTGGTTGAGAAGAACGCCGCCGCCTTCACCTGACCAG
>JAZTZU010000062.1:0-49301 GCA_045637625.1 Eubacteriales bacterium | reverse complement strand
AAAAATGAAAGAATCAACAGAAAAAAAGTTTTTTCATAAATTTCTACGTATTTCTTCATTATATCGCCCCTACCTGCGTTTTTATACTATAAAGTAAAAAATATACTGGAAGACACAGACTAAAATCTTTTATTTCCCGTCAATTTTCGGATATTTAAAGACATTTATATTACAACGATTGACAATGAAAAATAATTTTGCTATAATAAAATAGTAAAATACATTCATAATAAAGGAGACTTACAAATGGGACTTATTAAAGCAGGACTTGGCGCATTAGGCGGAACATTGGCTGATCAATGGAAAGAGTATTTTTACTGTGACGCACTTGACTCAAACGTACTTGTAACAAAGGGTCAGAAAAAAACAAGCGGACGATCTTCAAACACTAAAGGTGAAGACAATATAATTTCAAACGGCTCAGGAATTGCGGTTGCAGACGGACAGTGTATGATTATTGTCGAGCAAGGCAAAATCGTAGAAGTCTGTGCCGAACCGGGTGAGTTTACATACGACAAATCTACAGAACCCAGTATTTTTGCCGGAAATCTCGGTGAGTCAATTCTCGCCACATTCAAAACGATCGGTAAGAGATTTACTTATGGGGGAGATACTGGCAAAGATCAACGAATATATTATTTCAATACTAAAGAACTTATTGATAACAAATTCGGAACACCCAATCCCATACCTTTCAGAGTTGTAGACAGATCTATCGGATTAGACATTGACGTTTCGGTCAGATGTTCCGGTGTTTACTCCTATAAGATCACAAACCCATTACTTTTCTATACCAATGTTTGCGGAAATATTGAAAGTCAATATACCAGAGAAGATATTGAAGGACAGCTGAAAACAGAATTTATAAGTGCCCTTCAGCCCGCATTTGGAAAACTTTCAGAAAAAGAACTCAGACCTAATCAAATAGTTACACACAATACTGACCTAGAAAACGCAATGAATGAGGCACTCTCCACAAAATGGGGTGAACTCAGAGGTCTTAAAGTTGTAAGTGTTGCTCTTGGTTCAGTAACACTTCCCGAAGAAGATTCAGAGCTTATCAAACAGGCGCAGCGATCAGCTATCATGAGAGATCCTACAATGGCAGCAGCAACACTCATAGGCGCTCAGGCGGACGCAATGAAAACTGCGGCAGCAAACGAAGGTGGCGCAATGACAGGTTTTATGGGCATGGGAATGGCACAGAATGCAGGCGGTTTCAACGCACAAAACCTTTTTGAAATGGGTGCTAAAAAGCAGGAAACAAAAGCTCCCGAAACCAAAGAAACGAATTCAAATTCATGGAAATGTCCATCATGCGGTGCAATGGCAAACGGTAAATTCTGTACTGAATGCGGAGCAAAAAAACCTGAAAACGACGGTTGGACCTGTAAATGCGGTTCTGTAAACAAAGGAAATTTCTGCCCTGAATGCGGAGCTAAAAGACCTCCAAACGAACCTCTTTACAGATGTGACAAATGCGGTTGGGAACCTGAAGATCCCAAGAATCCACCAAAATTCTGTCCTGAATGTGGAGACAGATTCACAGATGAAGACATCAAATAAGGATGATGTAAATGGTTAATTTAATTGAATATAAATGTCCGTGCTGCGGCGGCGCAATAGAATTTGACAGTTCAATTCAGAAAATGAAATGCCCATATTGTGATACAGAGTTTGAAATGGAAACATTGAAACAGTATGACGATGAACTTAAAAGTCAAAAGCCCGACGACTTTAAATGGGAAAAAAACGCAGGATCGGAATGGAGCAGCGATGACAGAGAAAATCTGAACTCTTACATTTGCAATTCCTGCGGCGGAGAAATCCTGACAGATAAAACGACCGCAGCAACCCATTGTCCGTTCTGCGGAAATCCGGTTGTGATGAAGGAACACTTTAAGGGAGATCTTAAGCCCGATTATGTTATTCCATTCAAACTGGATAAAGAAGCGGCAAAAGAAGGCTTAAGAAAACATCTTGAAGGAAAAAAACTACTTCCTAAAGTCTTCAAAGATGAAAATCATATTGAAGAAATCAAGGGGGTATACGTTCCCGTATGGCTGTTCGACGCAAATGCAAATGCAGATATCAGATACAGAGGCACAAAAATTCGTGTTTGGAGCGACTTCAACTATAACTATACGGAAACCTCCACATATTCAATTATTCGTCAAGGATCTTTGGATTTCCAAAACGTTCCCGTCGACGGATCATCAAAAATTGACGACAACTTGATGGAGTCTATAGAACCGTTTAATTTCGAAGAGGCTGTCGATTTCCAAACAGCGTATCTGGCAGGCTACTTAGCCGATAAATACGATGTAACCGAAGAACAAAGCATTTCACGCGCAAATGAAAGAATCAAAAGAAGTACCGAAGATGCTTTTGCCGAGACTATAGACGGATACAATTCTTTGACACCTGAAAACAGCAGTGTTCAGTTATCACGGAGTAGTGCTAAATATGCTCTGTACCCAGTCTGGCTTCTGAACACAAAATGGCAGGATAAAACATATACCTTTGCAATGAACGGGCAGACAGGAAAATTCGTCGGAAATCTGCCGGTAGACAGTAAAGCCTACTACAAATACCTCTTCGGTCTTACAGCAGGTATCGGTGCAGTAATTTTCGGACTGCTAACCTTACTTTCTTTTATGTAGGAGGAAAAACGATGAAGAAAATATTATTTATATTTATCGCATTATTCGCCTTTTCCGTTCCTGCATTTGCAATGAGTCCAAGATTGAACGACGGTGCAGATCTTCTTGATTCAACTGAAGAAGCTGAAATTCTTAATCTTTTGAATGATGTCAGCTCCAAAACAGGATTCGACCTCGTAATTGTAACAACAAACAGCACAAACGGAAAATCCGTCATGGAATATGCCGATGATTACTACGACAATAACGGCTACGGAGAAAACGGACTTTTATTTCTGATAGATATGGGTGGCAGAGAATGGTGGATCTCAACCTCAGGAGAAGCCATAAACAGATTCAGCGATTCAACTTTAGACTATATCGGGGAAGAGTCAAGCTGGTATCTTAGTAACGGAGATTACTGTCAAGCATTCAATACATTCATCATACTTTCAGAAAACCACATTAACGGTAATGTCGATTATGGTGACGATTATGATGACGACTACGACTACAATGATCCTTTCTATGATGATTTTTATTATGAGAGTGAAATCGAATATGATTTAGGAACAACCTTAGTAATTTCATTGATTGCAGGATTTATTATCGCATTAATCTATGTGTCATCATTAAAATCAAAGCTGACAACTGTCGGTGCTCAAAAGTCAGCATCAAACTATGCAATAAACAGCAGTTTGCAAATAGCTGCAACAAGAGACAACTTCCTCTATAAAAATGTCTCAAGAGTTCCGAAAGCACGAAACAACAATTCCTCACGTTCCGGAAGATCCGGTGGAAGCTCTGTACACAGAGCATCCTCAGGAAGAAGCCATGGCGGACGAGGCGGAAGATTCTGATAAAACAATACAGCCCGAAAACATTCAACTAAGCAGGCAGTTTTCGGGCTCTTAGTTTAAGGAGGAAAAATATGGATTCAAAAAAATTTACTTACCACGAAGTTTACTCCAATCTTGAGGAAAGAGGGCTCAATATTTCCGATCGCATCAAACCCAAAAGAACCTCTTCCGTATCCGGATTAAAAAGTGTATCCGAAGATAATATAAAAGATAATAAAATAACGAATGGATTCTATGTTGAGGATAATTCTTTCTTCACCCATCATCATTCCAGAACCGAAAACGGTGTCTTTTATATATCATGCAAGGGAAACAATTTTATCTTTAAAACTCCCAAGCTATACACCTTTACAGCAGATTTAACATTAGGTGCGCATACAATAGAAGGGGATGCAGGGCTACGATTCCTTTACGGATACAACAAAGAGCTCCGTAACGGATACGTTGTTGACTTCAGTTTCAACAGTCGATCCGTTAATGTTAAGCACGGAAAAATAAACAAAGGAATCCTGAGTGTTTTCGAGGAACAAAATGAAAGCTGCAGTAACGATCTCAAGTTTTTTGACGTATCTTTCAAAAACGACGGAAATAAACTATATGCAGAGATTTTTGGACTCAATTTTGAATTCACAACAGAAAAAAATTATTCTACAGGAAATATAGGTATAGCTTTTCTTACAAATGTAGGAGAGATTGCGGTCTTTGAAAGTAAGATTTCCAGTAATGACAACCTTGAATATAACGAGCTCTGTGAAGAAAAAACAGTTGTGATCCCATTAAGAAACGGTGGGAACATACCATACACACTCAGCTATAATATTGTCAGTTGGAATGAAACTAAATATCTTGAATATAAACTTGACGGAGGAACACAATACAGAGAAAAATATCCGGAATATCCGAGAGATACAGACCAGTACTCTGTCGAAAAAGCATTCTTTACCAATCCATACATTGCCTTATACAGAAAAACAGACAATAAAGAGTTAGCAAAACATACCCTTTACGACGGAAAATTCGGAGTAGCAGATCCCGGACTGCATTGGACAATATTACGAAAATGTTTCAACATTAAAAATATGCCATTGAACGGAAAGATCTGCCTTGACGACAATCCTGATATCTCAGAGCTGAATATAGCATTCGGATATGAAAGTTTTGTTGCAACCGGATACAGGCTGCAGGAAGAAAAAGATATAGAGTTTATTTACGACTTCAATTCTGCATCTATCATAAGCGAAGGTAAAGCAATCGGCATTGAATATATAGATGTTAAATCCCATTCCCCCAAGACTCTCTGTATGATTCCCGATTCTGTATATGACAGAGACACTGTTATTTCTCATCTTGAACAGAACCATTTCTTTGACAAATCTGAAGATATTTCATTTAATACAAAAGTCGTAACAGATAAGGATAAAGACTACATAACTGTAAAAGCAGAACTTCTTGATGTTTACGGAGACTTCATAAAAAAAATGACCCATTCAGAGAATGAAGATATGTTCAACTTCTCAAGTGACCCGCTTGATATCGGTGTATACAGAATAAAGTTTTATGCATATTACGGAGAAGAACTGTTCACTGAAAAAGAAATCGTTTTTGAAGTTTATGACTCCACCGGTAAAAAGTGTGCACCTACTGAATCAGGTCTTCCAATACTGTTTTCAATGCCGAATGAGCAGAGATATCTTGACAGGGATGCTTTCGATCTGTACAACCCTGTTCCCGACTGCAATATGGAACATTATATTTCATATTCGGGAATGACAGGAGATATAGGGATGAAGAAACGTATCTGGGAAACGAATCAGATCTTCGGCCGAAAATGGTACGTTTGGGACAGTGATCACAGAACTCTTACAAAAGAGGAATTCAAAGAATACAATGAAGATATTCTTAAGAACAGCGACTATTGCTACTACACAACTCCATATGAATGGGCATGTGTCCGCCATGATATAGTTGATACAAGAACATACAACGGAAACAGGCTTATAAAAAATCTTAAGGAATTTCTCAAAATACACCCTGAATATAACGTTATCGGTCTTGAAGATCATCATACTGAGATCTCATCAGAACAGTTGGTCAAATTGCTTAGCGTTTGCATGAAAGATTGGACTGAATACGCACTTGACGCAATAGAAAAAACTGTTATTGAACAGAACAAATGGCTCAAGAGTATAAATCCGGATATCAAAAGAGCTTGTTACGGTCCATTCCCAATATATTACGGATCTCTGACAACTCATCACGGACTGAACTATGTCGGTTCAAAAACCGAAGGTTATCTTGCTGAAACATTGTTTGACGGATTCGCACAGTTGGAAGACTATCCATATTCATGTTCATACAACACCTTTAAAGGTCCTGGATTCCTTATGCATGTACTTCTTCATAATCCCAACCTGACAGTATATCCTGAGGAATATACCTCATCTCCGGGAGGCTGTATAGACGGAGCGGTAAAAGACGCACATCCGCCAATAGGAAAATATGATATGCAGCCGTATTTCAATGTTACACATTCTTACGAATACGCATTCAATACGTCCTATCTGACAGCTGAAGGATTTTCATATTGGAACACCTACGGATTTATGCAAAGAGATTTCACGGAAGAATTTACAGACGCCTTTATCAAAGGGTGGAAAAACGTCCGAAATCATAAACCTGTAAGGCCTTTAAAATCAACAGCATTTCTTTCAGAAGTATCGCTCGCTGAAGATAAAGTAATAACAAACGGAAATGAATTTTGGTTCTCAAACAGAAGCAATGTAGGACTGTCCTATATGTTTGAGACCTCAAGATTCAGCGGTTTACCTAACGGATTTACGGTATCTTACAAATCAATCCTTAACCTGACCTCGGAAATGACAGACTGTATAGTTTTACCGTCAACAAGTTTTGCTCCGGATAATGTAATCACTCACATCAGAAAGCTTTATAATGAAGGAGTTTCACTCTATGCAATAGGAGACGTAAAAGGTTTTGAAGATATTTTCAGAGTTGAGGAACGTAAAACCACGGCTGAAATTTTCAAGTTGAGGACAGCTTCAGGAACCACTGAAAATATTTACCCTGACCATGCAGAATTCCTTTATGTTCCCGAAAACAACAACTCTGTTGCTCTTTGGGCTGAAGGCCTTGACGGAGAAGATTATCCTGCGATAATAAAAGGGGAGAGGACTTGCCTTGTAAACGCTTCTATTGACCAGCTGGGACACAGAACATATGAAAATCACCCTCTCTTTGCAGCTACAAATATCAGTCCTTTGGTACGTGCGATGACAGTTCAGTCCTTGACAGAAATATCTACCCCCGTCGCAAAGTCTGACGGTGCAGGATTAACACTGTTTGAAGACGAACACGGAAACACGCTCATGCTTGTAATAGACTACTCGGACTACGACCTCGCTGACACAGAACGTACATGGGAATCAACTGTCAAATTCAATAATATCAAAGTGACAGATATTGAACCTCTTTACGGAAAGAAACCTGCATTACTGAAAAAAGACGGAATCGTTCAGGGAGTATTTTTCAAGCTGCATCAGCAGGAATGTGCATTATACAAACTTATAAAAGAATAAAAATTTGCAGCCAACGGGAAACCGCTGGCTGTTTTTCTATCAAATTGTTACACAAGAAGAAACGCACCGACTGTATCGCTTGTATTTTCATCATACCTGATCCAACCGGTCTTCAATGCGTGCATAAATACATATCTTCTGTCAAAAGCTTCATCATGAGATGCAAACTGAGTAAGTTTTTCGTTGTCTCGTATTGCTTTCGGAAGATCTTTTCTTACTATCTCATTACCGAAATCATATGCAATTTTAAAATATGCAGTAATATCTTCAATCATATCGTTAACGATCTTCTGATCTGCTTCGGAAAAACCTTTAATTACGGAATCCAAATCTTCAAGGACTAAAATCTGAAGTTCATAACCGATATCCGATTTTTTCAAGTAGCCGTATTTCACAAGATTTTCTACGATGTAAGGCTTGACCTCATCAATCTTGCCCTCATGGATAAGTTTCATTGAATAAGCTTCTTCCTGAGAAATTTTCCAGGGAGTCTTATTGCATATATCATCCATAGCATACTTATACTGACCCCAATATACATACGGTTCATTCTCGTTATAACTAAGGTTTCCGTTTAAACCTATAAAAGGTAATGATTCAATTCCGGTATCTTCAAAACCGACAATGTCCCATGCACCGTTATCGGGACGTTTTGTATAAGTGAAATCTTTCATCCAATATTTGCGTCTGAAATAATCGAATGCAATCGGAAGCAATGTCCATTTTGCGTCTTCGTAAGTTTGATAGTTTCCGTAGAGAGATTTACCGTTTTTCTCGCAAATGGAGCAAATTGTATCAACAAAATTCTCGAGCATTTCAGTAGCTTTGGGAGTCCATGCATCAACTTCTTTCTGAAGCTTCAACTGAGCTTCTTTACTGATTATCGGGAATGAAGTTTCGTATTTATCACCGTTTTTGATAAGAAATGTTTCTTTTACCAAGAATTCAAGTTCATCTTCCATGTAGGGAAGTGCAATGCCGAGTTCAAGAGCCAACTGTTCAGCAGTTTCGGGATTTCCGTAAACTTCAAGGAAAATATTCTTATACATAGAGTGATTCAATATTGTCCAAGGCTGACCGTTATCACCAAACGCATCACAGCTGTTGGAAAAACTAACATTTTCAGGTTTATAACTTCTTCTGCCAAATTCTCTTGCCATATCTATACCTTCTTTCAAAATTTTACGAGCACGGTGAAGCTTTGTTTTCACTGTACCTTCCGGAAGATTCAACAACGATGCAATATCCCGAACCTTACGGTCTTCGATATAAAATGCTACAAGGATATTTCTGTAATCAGATGATATAAACGCAAGTTCACGCTTTATTATCGCGAGGAGCTCCTTATTTTCAAGCGTTTCCTCAAAACTGTAATCATCCTCAAGATCGAAACCCTCAACATCGGAACTTTCTGTACGTTTTATTTTTCTGGACTTGCCGGCAGCCCATTTACTGTACAGATTGCGAGATATCTGCCATACCCATGCAGGAAAGTTATATGGAATCGATCCTTTACTCAATGCTGAAATAATGCTTAACGTTATTTCCGAAGTAAGATCTTCCGCTTCATAACTGTCACCTGTTTTACGTAAGCAGAAATAAAATATCTTTCCCATGTAATTTTCGGTAAAATCTCTTATAAGTTCCGCTGAAATCATTTTATTATTCATCGTCCTGACCTCCTTTCACTTATATAGTGTTGCAAGGTTTAATTTGGTTTCAAAAAAATTATCAAAGCCAATTCTTATTTTCTATAAGAATCATATCAAGATCACCATTAACAAGGTCTTTCAGAATTTTCAAGTGAGAACTACCGATCAATAATAAAATCCGATCCCCGTCCTTACATATATTCTGTAAATTTGAAAAGATTCTTAGATTACGATCGTACCATTGAAGAACATATTGTGTTCCTTCATAGTTTCCTAAATTTACTTTATTCATTTTACTGAACATTCCATTGTCAACAAATATATATTCTTCACTATTGTGTATTCGGTATTTTGAAATAATATCTTCAGAAGAACCATTCATTTTGCGAATCATAGAAAGATCTTTTTCGTAATCACTGTATTCACTTTTGATTTTTTCTTCTAATTCATCTGAAAGCTCAGTAGGATAGTCTACCGCATATATTTTTTCAAGCCCTAACTTTCGTCCCGAACGAAAGGCTACTTGAACAACTTCATTTACTGATTTAAAAGAAAATTGATGTCCCCAAAACTCAACTGTTCCAAGAATAAAGTTCTTTTCAATATCAGCAAGCATAAAATCAGCATAAAACGAATCAAGTTCATTCTGAAAGATTTTTGGAATTTCAACCGCTATCTTAGTAGGCTTTATCTCTTTAATCTTATCAGTAAAAACGTCAAGTTCTTGTTGTACCTTTTGAGAAAAAATATATTCAGGCATACTGTTGAAATGAAATGTACCTAAAATAATAATCTCTGTCATATTCGTCACCTTTCCATGTTTTTTATTTGATTTTATTGTCATGCGCCGAAAACTGATGCATAATATGATTATAATCAGCTTATGCCCAATCCGTCACCGTTTTGGTCTCCTTTCAATAGTGTAGAAAGATTTGATTTGGTTTCAAAAAAAATTATCGAAGCCAATGCTTATTTTCAAGAAGAATCATATCAGGATCACCGTTAACACCGCCATATTTAGTTTCTTTCAATGCTTTTTATCACATTTTAAAAGTTTTAACAAGTAGTTTACGTAAATAAGGTTGACTGTCGAAGGAAAATGTGATACAATGTTGTTCACAAATATAATAACATTCATAAAAGAGGTAATTAAATGATAATCGCAACAACTTATTCAAACGGTGAAATTTTCCAACATTTCGGACACACAGAGCAGTTTAAGCTTTATGATATCGAAGACGGCAAAATTATTAAAACAGAAATAATGAGCTCAAACGGAAGCGGCCACGGTGCTTTGGCGGGACTTCTCAGAATGTTCGGAGTTGATGTTCTCATTTGCGGAGGAATCGGCGGAGGAGCTCAGACAGCACTTGCCAATGCAGGAATCAAACTTTTCGGTGGAGTAAAAGGAGATGCAGACGAAGCTGTAGAAGCATTTCTTGCCGGAGACCTTGAGTTCAACCCCAATGTTAAATGTAACCACCACGGAGAACACCATGACGAAAGTCATGACTGCGGAGAACACAGTTGCGGTGGGAATTGCGGCAACCACTAAAACGGACTTAAAGACAGAATGGAGATTACAATGAAAACTTTGACGTTTCCCTCTTACGAAAATGTAGAACTAAAAATTTTTGATAACAGATTTGATTTTTACGCTAAAGGTTGGCAATTATTTTCTTTTCCGATCTCATCTTCCGTTATCATGCAAGGTGCAGATGACATCGATCAGGAAGTAAAATTCGAATATGAAGAAACTTCAGACGATTGCATACGTCTTTATTATAAAGCAACATCCTCTTTTTGGAAAGAAAAACGATACATTTTAAGTGTTTATAAAGACCATGTCACATATGATGTACATGTTAAAGGAGACGGCGGTATCCCTGACAAAATCAATTATTTCAAGGGTGGCTGCAATATACCTGCAACCAGGTATTTTACTTCAGGATGCCTGCTTATTCAAGGCGGAGATATAGACTATGAAAGGGCTAAACGATTTGTAGGGTCAGACCTCGAACTCGAACTGGGTTTGGCATCACCCCCGCCATTTGTCTTCCCATTTTTCAATGATGCTAACGATGAAATCATAGGAATCGGATTTTCAGCGAAAAAAGGGGAGAACACCTACTCAAGTGCAACTATCAGATATCAGGGTAAACAGGCTATGCACATTGAATTACCTTACGATAAAGGATCTTTGAAACCTTCGGAATGGTGTACTCCAACAGTTTGGTTCGGTTTTGGAACGGATGATTTTGATATAATTCGAGAATATTCCGACTGGTGTCGTCAGAAGTTTGAATTCCCATTACCTCCAGACCCCAAGAATGTACCTCTTTGGTGGAAAAAACCGATATACTGCGGTTGGTTAGAGCAATATTTTCTTGCAAACTGGGATGGGGATTACACTAAAGATTATGCAACTCAAGAACATTACGAGCAAATGATTGCAAGAATGGATAACGCAGGACTTAATCCCGGTATCATAATAATTGATGACAAATGGCAAAAAGATTACGGAACCATGGAACCTGACACAGATAAGTGGCCAGATATGCGTGCGTTTACAGATGCCTGCCATGCTGCGGGAAAACATGTATTGCTTTGGTGGAGACTTTGGTCGCCTCACGGACTTTCAGGTGATGAATGTATCCAGGATACAGGCGAAAATGTTACAGTTGACCCCACATCACCTGCATATATCAACCGTCTTGAGAAAATTATCCATAAACTTTTAAGTGACGAACCCGGTTGTATGAACTGTGATGGTTTCAAACTTGATTATATTTACAGAATCCCCCCGAACAACATATCAGGACATGCTTCAAAAGAAGGTATGGCAGGTATGGAACTTATGCATTTTTATTACGAAACAATTTATAAATTATCTAAAAAAGCAAAACCCGATGCTCTTATAAATACAAGTGTTACTCATCCATATTTTTCAGATGTATTTGACCAAATTCGTTTGCATGATTATAATTCTTCACAGCGCTCAACTGTCTCTATTATGAAGTACAGAACAGCATTTACCCGTGCAGTATTTCCAAATGCGCTGATAGATACAGACGGAGCAAATTTCTTTACCGGAAATAATCAGCATATTCATTATCACAACGAAGTTTCCGCAAAAATAGGAATCCCTTCTCTTTACGGACTCATGCCATTAACTGATGACGATTTACGAAAAATTCAGGAAGTCTGGAATGAGTACGAAGCAGGATTATAAAATTATTTATTAAGAGTTAAAAGCCTCTCCGATGAACACGGATAGGCTAAAAATTTATATTTATTATTTGATTTGTTTGCAAAATATTATCCTAACAGGACATCCGTCACGAGCATAAGACAAAAACCTACAAGCAATGCGTAAGTAGCGCCTCGTTCATTTCCATGGGCATGAGTTTCGGGAATCATTTCATCGCTGATAACATAGAGCATCGTACCTCCTGCAAAAGCCAACGCAAAGGGAAGTATAGCAGTTGATAGGCTTACTGCAAAATAACCGATAAGTGTTCCGATAACCTCGATCAGTCCCGTCATCATCGCACACACAAAAGTTCTTCTCGGAGTAACACCTGCAGCAATCATCGGTCCGATAATAACCATACCTTCAGGAATATTCTGTAAAGCAATACCACCAGCAATTATCAAAGCCTGAGAAACATCTCCGGATCCGAAACCGACCCCGGCAGCTATACCTTCAGGAAGGTTATGAATTGCTATTGCCATAACAAAAAGTAAAACCTTACTCAGGTTTGCATTGTTATGAGACTCAATATCCGGACCCATAAGCTTGTGTAAATGCGGAACCAATTTATCTACAACATTTAAGCAAAGTGCACCTGCAAAAATTCCGACAACTGTCATTATAATTCCCAGTTCACCGCCATATTCCAAAGAGGGAAGTATCAACCCTAAAACAGCGGCAGCAAGCATAACGCCCGCGGCAAATGACAATACAATATCCGTAAATTTGTGAGTTACATTTTTAAATATAAAGCCTATTAAAGCTCCAACGACTGTTGCACCGCCAACCCCTGCGGCTGTAAGTAATACCATTTCCATTTTAAATTACCTCATATCTATAATTTTCCAATAATCAATAAGCTTATCCAATGACCACGCCGCATTTGCAGGGGAGGTTGATGGCAAACAAATTGCAATCTGGCCCAAAGACGGCAAAATATATTTATTATAATATTTTTCAGCGGTTTTCCCGTTCACAAAAATCTGTTTGATATTCGCCTTTTTAAGAATAAAGTTCAAATCGTTCGGAACCACATTTTTTATTGAGCTATCTGAACTTCCGACGATATCACATGACGCAATAACGTCCCAGACAGCGATTCCGGATTTAAGTAGGAATTTCCGTTTTTCTTCTATCGTAATCGGAATATCTTTACCGAATACAGATGCTGTAACTTTCCAAAACCTGTTTTGAGGATGTCCGTAGAAAAACCCGACTTCCCGAGATTTTACCGAAGGAAAACTGCCTAAAATCAAAACTTTTGAATTTGAATCATATACAGGCGAAATAGGATGTATAATCATATCTTACCTCTCATTGAGTTTTACTGAAATTATTATACTACATTTTATATTAAATGTCAAGTGAAAAGCGACCCAACGACCGCTTTTTCACTAATAAATTCAGTTGTAATTTTTCACATATTCGCTGACCGAATAGCATGGCTTCGAAATAATCCTTGCAATAGCTAAAATCATATATGCAGATATTCCAACATGAGAATGTATTTTATAGCCGCTTTTCTTTACGGAAGAGACAAATTCAATTATTTTATTTTCCATAAGATAAAGCAAAAGTTCGTTAAGACGGTTGGGGTCGATTTCGAGCTTTTCTGAAATCTCTGACTTAGACAAAATCTCAAAAGCGTCAAGTATGGAAATCAATTTAAAACAATCTTCTGAACACATTTCTCGCATTAGGTGCAAAGTATCAGCTTTTACATCTGAAATATTATCCTTGATTGAGGATTTAACAATGCAAGCAACGCCATCCTCATCCCAAATTTTCATCCCGTAATCACTACAGATACGAAGATTTCCGTTATTCTTATCACGTTCTTGGAATTCTTTATTTCCCACCTCAATAAAATAAAGCCCCTTCCACATCTTCCAAAGGTCTTCGCCTAAATCTCTGTGAGCATAAGGTTCATTTCTTGAAGCTTTTGACCAAACAAATTCATCTCCAAGCTGTTCTATCTTTGCCGCAATGACATCAATATCATCACAAATTGAAGTTTCCAATAAAATATCAAGAGAAATTCCATAAACATCTCCGAGAGCTTTCAAATTGAAGCAATCAGGCAGACAGTCGCCCGACTCCCATTTTGAAACAGCTTGTCCCGAAACTCCGATCTTTTCCGCTACTTGCTCTTGGGTCAAATTAAGGTTTTTCCTGTGATTTCTGAGTTTTTCGCCAAATGTTTTCATGTCAAGCATTTCAATTTACTCCTTAAATTATTTGATTTAGTTTTCCAAACAGCTGTTTCATGATTATATTATAGCACAAATTAACTCAACTTGCAATAGTGGATTTTTTGAATTTAACAAACTTTTTCCAACCTATAGTTGAATTCACAAAACTCTCCGCTTGATTTTTCAGGGAACATCAACTCTTAAAAACCAGTTTACGAACTAATTGTGTCATTTTCAATTTAGGGATTGACAAACGGAAAAACATGTGGTATAATATACGAGCATTAAGTGTGATGCAAATCTGCCGGTGTGGCGGAATTGGCAGACGCCCGGGACTTAAAATCCCGTGAAACGTGAGTTTCGTACCGGTTCAAGCCCGGTCACCGGCACCATTGCCGAAGCCGGAAAATTAAATATCGCGGAGTGGAGCAGTCTGGCAGCTCGTTGGGCTCATAACCCAAAGGTCATAGGTTCAAATCCTTTCTCCGCAACCATAAAATCCGAAATCGCATTTGTGATTTCGGATTTTTTACTTAAAACAATAAGTTCGCCATTGACGGAAAACTCGGTTGCACAAAATTTGCAATTCCCGTAGCTATTGACCTACTGTTTTTGCTTATATAAAAACAAACCCTTTGTAAATAGCTCCCACCCATTATTAAAATTAACATAAAAAGCTTAAAGAGGAAAAGATATGAGACTCACAGAACAGGAAATCAGAAATATTACGGTTGGAACCGTAAACATTACCCATGAAGATGACGGATATCATTTTTTCAAATGTACCGAAAAGCAGATTCGTTTTTTTGATAAAATTGATGACGGCTACAGCAGAAGAGTAAGAACAACAACGGGAATCCGCCTTGATTTTCATACATCTTCGGACTATATTGCATTTGAAGCAATAACTAAAGGCAAATATGAGCTTTATATAGATGGATTTTTTGAGAAACAGTTCTATGCAAACGACAAGACAAGATTTGAATTTAAACTTTCAGATAAACCAAGATCATCAAACGCACACAGAGTGACCATAATTCTGCCATCGCACAGTATCGGTGTCATTTCATATATTGAAATTGCCGACGGAGCAACGGTTTACCCCCATCGCTTTGACAAAAAATTTCTATTCATCGGAGACTCTATAACTCAAGGTTGGGACACAAAGTTTGATAGCTTTTCTTTTGCATATAAAACATCCTTCTTCTTTAATGCAGAAAGTATTATTCAAGGCATAGGAGGCGCAACCTTCAACAAAGAATCTTTCGATACTTTTGATTTTAAACCCGACATGGTTTTTGTCGCACTTGGAACAAACGATTTCAATCTGTTTAATACAGTTGAAGAACTGAAAACCAATGCTAATGAACATCTGAGACTTATTTCCGAAGCTTACAAACAAATTCCTTGCTATTATATCTCACCAATCTGGAGAGATTCTCAGACAGCACGTATGGGAAGCTTTGATAACGCAAGAGAAACACTCATTAAAACAGCTGAGGAGAATGGATTTATACACATTAACGGACTTTCACTTGTTCCGAATCTCCCTGACTTTTATATTGAAGACCGTTTACATCCAAACACTCTCGGATACACCCAATACGCAGAAAATCTGATAAGATCATTGATATGATTACTTGAAAATCCTCGGATAATACCGAGGATTTTTTCGTAAAAAGAAACCACAACATGAAATAATTTCAAAAAACTTTACAGCAAACTTGACAGCTGATAAAATATGTGATATAATATCCGGGTTAAATGTTAAAATTCACGAGGTTAGAAATGAACAATCAGATAAAAGAACAGATCAACAAAATAAAAGAAGAAAAAAATGCAGTCATTCTGGCACACTACTACGCACCTGACGAAGTCCAAGATATTGCAGATTATGTAGGAGACTCTTTTTATCTTGCAAAAATTGCAAAGAAAAGCACTGCGGATATAATAGTTTTCTGCGGCGTTTACTTTATGGGGGAAAGCGCGAAAATCCTTAACCCGACCAAAAAAGTTCTGATGCCGGATGTCACGGCAGACTGCCCGATGGCACACATGGTTGCAAATGGAAAAATTGAAGAAATGAGAACGAAGTACGAAGATCTTGCAGTAGTTTGCTATATCAACTCCACAGCTGAACTGAAAGCACAAAGCGATGTTTGCGTCACTTCTTCAAACGCTGTTTCGATAGTTAAAGCTCTGCCCAATAAAAACATATTCTTCATTCCCGATAAAAATCTCGGAAGTTTTGTCTCAAAACAAGTTCCAGAGAAAAATATAATCCTGAATGACGGATATTGTCCCATTCATGCTAAAATCTCCTCCAAAGAGGTAACTTCCGTAAAACAGAAAAACCCGCAAGCTTTAATACTGACGCATCCCGAATGCGAAACCGAAATTCTATCCATGTCTGATTACATTGGAAGCACTGCCGAAATCATTTCATATGCATCCCAAAGCAGCAACAATGACTTCATTATCTGCACTGAAGATGGAGTAGCATTTAAACTTAAAAACGACAATCCATCAAAAAACTTTTATTTTCCCGAAACAAGACCATGCTGTACCGATATGAAACTCAATACTCTTGAAAGAATACTTCATATCTTAAAAACAGAAGAAAATGAAATTATTGTAGACGATGAATTGAGAAAACAAGCACTTATTCCACTTGACAGAATGTTGGAACTTGGGAGATAATTAAATGAAAACAGATATTTTAATCGTCGGAAGCGGCGTTGCAGGACTATACTGCGCATTAAACCTTCCTGAAGACAAAAACATTATCGTAGTAACAAAGAACAAGGCGAGAAGAAGTGACTCGTTTCTTGCTCAAGGAGGAATCTGCGTTTTACGCGATGAAGATGACTACGATTCTTTCTACGAGGACACAATGAAGGCGGGGCATTATGAAAACAATCCTGATTCCGTTCACATTATGATCCACTCTTCCCAGGAAGTAATTTCAGATCTTGAATCATTCGGTGTCAGGTTTGAGAAAAATGGTAAAGAGTTTACATACACAAGAGAAGGCGCTCATTCACATCCGAGAATACTGTTCCATGAAGACGAAACAGGAAAAGAAATAACTTCACATCTTTTAGACACGGCAAAAACAAGAGAAAATATCACAATAATTGAAAACTACACAATGGTTGATCTGATCTGCAAGGACGGAGAATGTCACGGAATCATAGGTCATAACGAAGACTCTGAATACTCAGCAATTCAAGCAGATTATACAGTTCTCGCAACGGGTGGTATCGGAGGAATTTTTGAGCATTCAACAAATTACAAACATCTTACAGGGGACGCTATAGCTCTGGCACTTAAATACAATATCAAGCTACAACACCTCGACTATATTCAGATTCACCCAACAACACTTTATACCGAAAAGGAAGGTAACAGAGAATTCCTGATATCAGAATCTGTACGGGGAGAGGGTGCTATCCTTCTGAACTCGAAAGGAGAAAGATTCGTCAACGAGCTTTTACCTCGGGATGTGGTTGCAAATGCGATATTTGAGGAAATGAAAAAAGAGGGAAGTAAGCATGTATGGCTTTCACTTGCTCCAATTCCCGAATCGGAGATAAGGACACATTTTCCCAATATCTACCAGAAATGTCTTGACGAAGGATACGACATAACAAAAGAACCTATACCTGTCGTTCCATCTCAGCATTATTTTATGGGTGGTATAGATGTTGACAGATACAGCAAGACTTCAATGGATCGGCTGTACGCTGCAGGAGAAACTGCTTGCAACGGAGTTCATGGAAGAAATCGCCTGGCAAGTAATTCTCTGCTTGAAAGCCTTGTATTTGCAAAACGTGCTGCACGCCATATAACAGACGGATACACCCCAATAACAACAGATGAAGAAATCATGATTGATAAATCAAAATATATAAACTATAAAGAAGAATATAAAGAAGCAGTTCTCACTGCAATTGAAAAGGAGAGATTGAGCCATGAATAATATTACAATGAAAATGAATGCTGACGAGCTGATTTTACAGGCACTCAGAGAGGATATAACAAGCGAGGATATTACTACAAATTCTGTAATGCCTCATTATCAGGCAGGAGAAGTTGACCTTATCTGCAAGCAGGACGGAGTGATTGCCGGCCTCGAAGTATTCAAGAGAGTATTTGAGCTCCTCGATGAAAAAACTGAAGTAATTTTTTATTGCAAAGACGGTGACACAGTGAAGAACGGAGAAAAAATAGGTCTCGTACGCGGAGACATCCGAGTTCTCCTTTCAGGCGAAAGAACGGCTTTGAACTATCTGCAAAGAATGAGCGGCATCGCAACATATACAAGAGAAATCGCAGACCTCCTCAAGGGTACAAAAACAAAGCTGCTCGATACAAGAAAAACAACTCCGAACATGAGAATCTTTGAAAAATATTCTGTCAAAGTAGGCGGAGGTTATAACCACAGATATAATCTCAGCGACGGTATTCTTCTGAAAGATAACCATATCGGGGCTGCAGGCGGAGTAAAAGAAGCTGTAAGAATGGCAAAAGAGTACGCTCCCTTCGTAAGAAAAATTGAGATCGAGGTCGAAAATCTGGATATGCTGAATGAAGCCCTCGAAGCCGGTGCAGATATCATCATGCTTGATAATATGAGCATAAGCGACATGAAAAAAGCGGTTGAACTTTGTCACGGTAAAGCTGAAACCGAATGCAGTGGAAACGTAACAAGAGAAAACGTTGCACGCCTCACAGATATAGGAGTTGATTATATCTCCAGCGGTGCACTGACACACTCTTCACCGATTCTGGATCTTTCGTTAAAAAATCTCCATGCAATATAAGGAGGAATTATGAAAGTATCAGAACGAAGAAAAGGAATAGTAAACTTACTTTTATCAACAAAAGAACCGGTTTCAGGCAGTGAGCTTGCAGAAAAGTTCAACATATCCCGTCAAATCATAGTGCAGGATATTTCCGTTCTGAAAGGAACAGGGTACGAAATACTTTCCACGAACCAGGGTTATGTTATGCAAAAAACGCCTCTTGCTGAAAGAGTCTTCAAATTAAAGCATACGACAGAGCAAACGGAAGATGAACTTTCCTGCATTGTAGATCTTGGAGGTACAGTAGTGGATGTATTTGTATGGCATAAAGTATACGGAAAGATAGAAGCTGCTTTAAATATATTTTCCCCGATGCACGTAAGACAATTTATGGAAGGTGTCAGAACAGGAAAGTCCTCTGAGTTGATGAATATCACAGGAGGATATCATTATCATACCATTCGGGCTGAAAACGAAGTCGTATTAGACCGTATAGAACAAGAACTTAACAACAGAAAGTATATTGTACCCGAAATATAAAGAAAACAAACACATATAAAAGAGGAGACGATTTTTCAAAGGGTCGTCTCTTTATATTTATGGATATGCAGGCGGCTCACGGCTTGATTTTTCAGGCTAACATAAATAGTCAGAAAAAAGATACTTTATGCTGACAATATAGAGAAAAACTATTGACTTCCAATTTTTTTTATGCTATAATAAAGGAAACAACTAAAGTTTTTATAATAAAACAGCAAATGGGGTTTAATGAAATGACATTGGCGGAACTTGAAAACATCGCAACCAAATTTTCAGTTAAAATCATAAAATTGGCAGAAGATTTAAAGGCAAAGAAACAAGATTCTCTTGCAGAGTGGCTGGCTCTCAGCGGAACCACCATGGCCGCTAAAATATCACGGTCAAAAGGTGCTTTTGATGCAGAAGATTTTATTTCAGAACTTTCGGAATCAATGAATAAAGCAAACGAAACACTTTACTGGCTCAATGTTATTTTTGAAGCAGAACTTATAAATACCGTAAAGTATGAATTGCTGAAATACAACTGCAATAAAATCAGAATAGAATTATCAAAAGCTATAAAAAAAGCAAACGAATTATAAAGGAGATTTAAAAATGAATTGGCTTAAAGAACTTTACAACAAAAACGAAAGACCTCTTGATAAGTTTGTTGAAGGATACAGTTACACATCTATATTCAGAAAAATAGCATTTATAGGAGACAGCCTCTCTTCCGGAGAATTTGAAACGAGAGACACCGAAGGAAAGCCTGGATACCATGACCTTTACGAATATTCATGGGGTCAGTACATTGCAAGAAAGAATGGTCTGACAGCCTACAACTTCTCAAGAGGAGGAATGACTGCAGGTGAATACATCTCAAGCTTCGCAGAGAACAACAACATGTGGGACGCAGAGAAAGCCTGTCAGGCTTATGTTATAGCCTTGGGTGTAAACGATGTTCTGAACTGCAATATGGATGTTGGCTCAATTTCAGACATCAACGAAAATGACTATAGAAAAAACAATCAGACATTCACAGGAAACTATGCTCACATCGTAAGCAGATATAAAGAAATCAGCCCTGATGCAAAATTCTTCTTCGTAACAGTACCTAAAGAGCCAAGAAGAGATAAGGACCGCCAGGAAAGAGCCTTAAACCTCAACAACGCAATAAGGAAAATGGCTGAATACTTTGAAAATGCATATGTGATAGATCTTTATGAATACGGTCCCGTATACGATAAAAAATTTGAGGAATCTTTTTTCCTGTACGGACATATGAGCCCTGCCGGGTACATCTTTACAGCAAAAATGATAGATTCCTATATTGACTACATCATTCGTCACAACCCGGAAGATTTTAAAACCGTAGGATTCATAAATACATCAATACAATACAAATAAATAGCAACTATATGTTGGAGACGAACTGAAATGTTGACCTCTGAATATATAAGCGAGATCCGATTTGATAAAAGAATAAACAAAACATCTTATCTTCAAAAATTACCGGTAATAAAACATCTGACAGAACATGAAAATATCAAGTTTACAAAGAATGTAACTTTTTTCGTCGGAGAAAACGGAACAGGGAAGTCCACATTGCTTGAAGCCATTGCTGTAGCCTACGGGTTCAATCCTGAGGGAGGATCTGTCAACTTCAATTTCTCAACGAACTCAACCCATTCTGAGCTGTGGGAACATCTTACAGTCATAAAACGCAATTATCCTAAAGATGGATTCTTTTTACGCGCAGAAAGTCTTTACAATGTTGCAACAAATCTGGATGAACTGGACAGCGTTCCGTCTTATGGAGGTAAAATAATAGACAGCTATGGAGGAGTTTCACTACACAATCAGTCCCACGGAGAAAGTTTTTTGTCCATTGTGAAAAACCGATTCGGAGGAAGGGGATTATATATTTTAGATGAACCCGAAGCTGCGCTCTCGCCAATGAGACTTTTGACACTTATGGCTGAAATAGACTATCTCGTAAAAAAAGATTCACAGTTTATAATCGCAACGCATTCGCCGATTCTGATGGCTTTTCCCGATGCTGAAATACTTGAGTTTTCTCAAAACGGAATAAATAAAGTTAGTTATAAAGAAACCGAACACTATCAGGTAACAAAAAGTTTTCTTGATGCTCCTGAAAGAATGCTCGGTTACCTTTTGAATGAAGAAAACAAATAGAAAGAAATTAAAATAAGGAGATAATAATATGAGATATCAATTTTTACGTTTTCCTGAAGGCAGGGCTAAAGCATTGACTTTCAGCTATGATGACGGTTGCAGGGAAGATTTAAGAACCGCAGATCTTTTTACAAAATACGGGCTCAAAGGAACATTCAACCTTAACGGAGACAGATTCAGAACGACTCTAAGCAAGGAGGAAGTTGAAGATCATATTCTTTCTAAAGGTCATGAAATTGCTGTTCACGGGGAATTCCACAGAGCAAATGGAACGCAAAGACCAATTGAAGGAATCCAGGAAGTTGTAAACTGCAGAATAAACCTTGAAAACAAATATAACAGAATAATCAGAGGAATGGCATATCCCGACACAGGCGTTACACGCTTCCGCCCGGGCGTTAAATACGAAGACATCAAACAATATCTGACAAGCCTTGATATTGCCTATTCAAGAAGCCTGGGGGCTGATAACAACAGCTTCAAACTTCCGACAGATTGGCATAACTGGATCCCTACAGTGCATCACGACAATCCGAAGACTTTTGAATATTTAGATGAATTCATAAATATGGATCTCTCAACAAAAAGATATTACGCAGACAGGGAAGCCCGCCTGTTTTATATTTGGGGACACAGCTTTGAATTTGAGGCAAAAAACAATTGGGAAAGACTTGAAGAAATCTGTAAAAAAGTATCCGGGAACGATTCTATTTGGTTTGCAACAAACATTGAAATATACGACTATATCAAAGCTTATGAATCTCTTATATACAGTGCTGACGGAACAATGATTTACAACCCAACACTGACAACTGTTTGGTTTGATATTGACGGGGAAGTCTATAAGATCGCATCCGGAGAGACACTTAAATTCTAATTGCAAATAATAATGAAAATCCCCAATTTTTGTTGGGGATTTTCTTACTTCTTTTTATTTATTTTTTTATTCAGAGGGTTCGAATCCAAGGCTTCCGTTATTTCTTTATCAGCCAAATGAGTATATATCTGAGTTGTTCCAAGATTTGAATGACCAAGAATTTCCTGTAAAACACGGATATCAACGCCTTCCTGATGCATCAGCGTTGCAGCCGTATGACGAAGTTTGTGAGGGGAGTAGATACTCTTATCCAAACCGCTGCTCTGAAGATGCTTATCAACAAGAAGTTCAACCATTCTACGAGAAATACGTCTACCGTTTCGGCTGATAAAAACAGCTTTTTTTGCATCAGGATCATTCAACTCCTTTGGTCGGATCTTTAAATATTCAACCAACGCATCGATGCATGACTGATTTAAATGAATAAGACGTTCTTTGTTACCTTTACCAATGACACGCAATACGCTACCGTTGATATCACTCAGATTCATCCCAACAAGTTCTGACAGACGTAGTCCACAATTAAGAAACAAAGTAATTATGGCAAAATCTCGAACTTGGTTTTTCCCATCGATATTCTCAAGAAGTCCAACGCTTTCTTCAACATTTAAATAAACCGGAAGACGCTTTTTGACCTTAGGAGCTTCAAGATATTCTGTAGGATTGCTTTCAATTATAGCATTTTTGTTAAGATACTTATAAAAACCTTTTAGTGAAGAAATCTTTCTGGAACGTGTTGTTGCATTATTTTGACGATCATCGTTTGTATAATTCAAATAAATATAAATATCTGATAGCGTAATATTTTTAACGATTTCCAAAGACAATCCCGCAGAATTAATTTCATCTATCGGAAGGTTTGAAAGATTTTTATAAGAAACAATGAACCTGAAAAAACCTCTGAGATCCGTATAATAAGCGTCAACGGTTCTTGAAGAAAGATTCCTGACGTTTTTCAGATAGAAAAGGTAATCACGTGCAAAAGACGGAATATCACTGTAGTTATAAAATTTTTCACCATGAATGGTTTTAGAAGTATTAGACATAAATAATCTCCAATTTCCAGTATAAAATATGGGAAAGGAAACCCACATATTCCAGATATAGTTAATTTCGCTAAATGAATATTTAGCGCAGTTCGGGGTATACAAAATAATATGATATAGTAATTATACCAAACATTTTTTATAAAGTCAAGCATCTAAGAAATATTTAATTAAACTTTACCGCACAAGTCAAATTAACCGCTTGACAAAACACTGTAAGTAATGATAAGATGTATTTATACAGAAATAACTCAAACCAACGGAGGCATTCCAGTCAATGAAAATTATAGCCACAATAGAAAATGATTTTATCTCTAAATTTGGAATTCCACGTCAAAGCGGAATATCCGAAACCAAATCAAAAATAATTTTTCAGCCACAATATCGAGATCCTGATTCACTCAGAGGATTAGGAAATTTTTCTCATTTATGGTTAGTTTGGGAATTCAGCGAATCAAAAACAGAAAACTGGAAACCTACAGTCAGACCTCCACGTCTGGGCGGAAACAAACGAATGGGAGTTTTTGCAACCAGATCCCCTTTCAGACCAAATCCTATAGGTCTGTCGTGCGTTAAAATAGAATCAATTGAATACAGCCCCTCCGTCGGTCCTATAATTATAGTTACCGGAGCTGACTTAATGAACGGAACACCTATATATGATATCAAACCTTACATTACATATTCCGATTCACATCCCGAAGCCAAATGCGGATTTGCAGATGAAACTTTTGGGAAAAAGTTATCAGTAGATTTTTCAGATGATGTAACTTCAGTACTGAGTCCTGATTTGAGGAAAATTCTAATCGAATTATTGGAACAAGACCCTCGTCCGGCATACCAAAATGAACCGGACAGAGTTTATAGCTTCGAACACGGTAATTTTTTGATAAAATTCACCGTAAAGGGCAAAACATTGACAGTAATTTCATTAGACACGACATCACACCAACACGAAAATCCTTGATTTTACAGCATTTTTTTGCATATGTAAAATCAACAACCTTTACATATAGGATGGGAATATTATTGGTGTAAAGTTATAAGGCATTACACCACAAACCAACAGTCGACAATCGACAAAATGCAAAATTATTTGCAACTTTCCCGTTTACCACTTTACTTTTGTAAGTATACGTGTTATAATATACTTTATAATATTATCAATACATATTAAATTGCTTTATTAGAAAAGGATGATGAAAAGATGGCTAAAGTTACTATTAACCAAGACCGTTGTAAAGGTTGCGGATTATGCGTGGAAGCATGTCCTAAAAAA
The DNA here is from genome assembly GCA_045637625.1 of Eubacteriales bacterium. Classification (GTDB taxonomy): domain Bacteria; phylum Bacillota; class Clostridia; order Oscillospirales; family UBA644; genus HGM12619. Next base: position 24,381 of record JAZTZU010000062.1, on the reverse strand, counting down.
ATACTTGTCATCGATGAAAATACCGTTAATGCAAAGGGTTATAGCCCCGCTGCAATGACAGATCAGGAAAAATGCATAGCTTGCGCTTTCTGTGCAAGAATGTGTCCCGACTGCGTAATTACGGTAGAAAAATAATATAGGAGGAAAACTTATCATGAGCAAACAGTTAATGAAAGGTAACGAAGCTCTCGCAGAAGCCGCTATGCGTGCAGGATGCAGACATTTCTTCGGATACCCTATCACACCTCAAACTGAAGTCGCAGCATATTTTGCAAAAAAAATGCCTAAAATCGGCGGAACATTCCTTCAGGCAGAAAGTGAAGTTGCCGCAATAAATATGGTTCTCGGAGCTGCATCTGCAGGCGTAAGAGCTATGACAAGCTCTTCATCCCCGGGTATTTCACTCAAAACAGAAGGTATATCATATCTTGCAGGAAGCGATCTTCCCTGCCTTATTATAAATGTACAGAGAGGCGGCCCCGGTCTTGGAGGAATCCAGCCTTCACAGTCTGACTATTTCCAAGCAACCAAAGCCCCCGGGCACGGAGACTTGCACCTTCTCGTATATGCGCCCGAAAGCGTTCAGGAAATCATATCTTACGTGTTCGAAGCGTTTGACAAAGCTGAACAGTACAGAGTTCCCGCGATGCTTCTGCTCGACGGAACATTGGGACAGATGATGGAACCTGTAGATTTCGATCTTCTCCCCACAGCAAAAGCGGCAGAAAAGCCCTGGGCTACAAACGGCCACAAGAATCAGAGAGAACACAACATCGTCAACTCCCTCTACCTCAAACCCGAAGAACTTGAAGCTAAAAACTTTGAAAGATTTGAACGCTATGAAATAATCAAACAGAACGAACAGAAAGCCGAAGAATACATGCTTGATGATGCAGAAATTGTTATCGCAGCAGTTGGACTCTCTGCGAGAGTCGCTAAAGCGGCAATCAATCAGGCTCGCGCAGAAGGAATAAAGGTCGGTCTTATCAGACCTATCACACTCTTCCCCTTCCCTGTTGATTATTTTGCAAAAATTAAAAACAATCCCAACGTAAAAGAAATCCTCACAGTTGAAATGAACATGGGTCAGATGATAGATGATGTTCGTCTTGCCGTTGAGTGCAAAAAACCGGTTTCTTTACTTAACCGTTCAGGCGGTATAGTTCCTTCTCCGGAAGAAGTTTACAATAGAATAGTTGAATTGAACGGAGGTAAAAAATAATGGCAATCGTTTTTGAAAAAACAAAAGGTCTTACAGATGCAGTAACACACTACTGTCCCGGTTGCACCCATGGTATCGTACACAGACTCGTAGGCGAAAGCCTTGAAGAACTCGGACTCATAGGAGATGCTGTAGGCGTAGCGCCTGTTGGATGTTCCGTTATGGCATACAATTATTTCTCATGCGATATGGTCCAGGCGCCTCACGGACGAGCTCCTGCCGTTGCTACAGGATTAAAAAGAGCTCTTCCCGACAATATAGTTTTCACATATCAGGGTGACGGTGACCTCGCAGCAATAGGAACAGCTGAAACTGTACATATTGCAGCAAGAGGCGAAAATGTTACAATCATATTCATCAACAATGCAATTTATGGTATGACCGGCGGTCAGATGGCACCAACAACTCTTCCCGGCCAGACAACACAGACAACCCCCTACGGAAGAGACACAAGCTATTCCGGAAACCCCATCAGAGTTTCTGAAATGATCGCAACCCTCGATGGAGCTGCTTATGTTGAACGAGTTGCAGTAAACAACGTTAAAAATGTAATCAAAGCTAAAGCTGCAATCAAGAGGGGCTTTGAAATGCAGATGCAGAAGAAAGGACTTTCTCTTATCGAAGTTGTAAGTACATGTCCCACAAACTGGGGACTCTCTCCCGTAAATGCTCTCAAATGGCTTGAAGAAAATATGATACCATATTATCCTCTCGGAAACTATAAGAACACAAAATTGGAGGGCGAAGAATAATGGCAACTAAAATAATTTTTGCAGGCTTTGGCGGACAAGGCGTTCAGTTCGTTGCCAAAGTTACAGCATACGCAGGTATGATTGCTAACAAAGAAGTTTCATGGCTTCCAAGTTACGGTCCTGAAATGCGTGGAGGAACATCAAACTGCTCTGTTTGTATAGACGACGCTCCTATCGCCTGCCCCATTGTAAACGACCCTGCGATTCTTATGGCATTAAATACTCCTTCTTTTGATAAATTCGAACCGATGATGATTGCAGGAGGAACGATCGTTTATGACTCTTCCCTTATAGCTAAAACATCTGAAAGAACGGATATCAACTGCAAAGGTATTCCGGCTACAAAAATGGCAAAAGAAAAAGACCTTCCCGGCCTCGCAAATATGATAGCCCTCGGCTATATGCTTAAACTCACAAATTTCATGGATGCAGATACAGTTAAATCTGCCATCGAAAAAATGGTTCCGGCATCAAAAGCAGCACTCATCGCTAAGAACATTGAAGCGATTGATCTCGGTTACAATTTCGCAGAATAATAAAACCGCGGCAGGCTTGTTTACAAAAAGCAAGCCTACCGTTAAGCATTAAAGAAAATTACTTTAGATTTTAAAGATAACAAAGAATGGAGGATGATACTATGGCAATAATGAATTCCGAAATAGCTCAAAGACTTAAAGGGATAAGATTATTGTCCGATGTCTCTGTTGCCGAGATGGCAAAAGTAACAGGTGTCACAGAAGAAGAATACTTAAAATTGGAAAATAACGAAACACCTCTATCTGTGAGCATATTGTTAGACGCTTGCGCATTTCTGAACATCAGTATGACTGAACTTCTTACAGGAGAACGCGCAAGACTTCACACTTACTCTTTTGTTAAAAACGGCAGAGGACTTTCGGTTGACAGATCGAAAGCGTATAAATATGAAAATCTCGCATTCAATTTTGTAGACAGAAAAGTGGAACCTCTTCTTGTTACAGTTGAATACAACGATAACCCTGAAATTCATTTAAATACCCATCAGGGACAAGAATTCCACTACTGCCTTGAAGGAAGTTTCCAGCTTCAGATTGGTGACCATGTAGTTACTGTCGAAGAAGGAGATTCCGCATATTTCGATTCAAGACAGCCTCATGGAATGAGAGCTCTTAACGGTAAGTGTGCGAAAATATTGGTAATTACTATTTAACTTAATTTAATATAGAACGGAAAAATAAAAACAATGAACTTACTTAATAGATTCGTACAAACAGAATATTCCTCTTATGAGGATTTTGAAAAAAACTTCAAGATAAATATACCTGAAAACTTCAACTACGGATTTGATATCGTAGATGAATTAGGAAAACTTTCCCCGGATCAAAAAGCACTCAGATGGTGTAATGATAAAGGTGAGGAAAAAATCTTCACATTCGGAGACATTTCACGCCTCTCAAACAAAGCGGCAAACATTTTCAAGGATATCGGAATCAAAAAGGGCGACACCGTAATGCTGATAATGAAACGTCGTCATTACTTCTGGTATTTTATGCCCGCTCTTCATAAAATAGGAGCTGTAGCTATCCCCTCAACTCATATGCTCACAGAGCAGGATATAGAATACAGAGTTGAAGCGGCAGGGATAAAACATATTATATGTGTTGGTGACGCAGAAGTAATATCACATGTAAATAAAGCAACAGCTAAAAACCCTGAGATAACTAAAAGCTGTGTAGGAAATGCGGTTGAAGGATACATTCATATTGATCCTCTGCTGGAAACAGCTTCAGACATTGCACCCGAAAGAGTTACCGTAAATGAAGATCCAATGCTGATTTACTTCACATCCGGAACAACAGCCCATCCTAAAATGGTTGAACATATTCAGACATACCCTCTTGGACACATTCTTACTGCAGGATTTTGGCAAAATCTGAAAGATACAGATACCCACTTCACTCTTGCAGACACAGGTTGGGCAAAATGTGCCTGGGGTAAAATTTACGGACAATGGATTTGCGGAGCATGTGTTTTTGTCTATGATTACGACGACAAGTTCCCATCTGCAGACATCCTTAAAATGCTCGAATCAAAACATATAACCACATTCTGTGCGCCACCTACAGTATACAGATTCCTGATCAAAGAAGATCTTGATTCTTATAATTTAAAAAATCTCAGAGCTTGTTATATCGCAGGTGAACCTCTTAATGCGGAAGTTTACAGACAATGGCTTGATCATACAGGTATAGAGCTCCGAGAAGGCTTCGGTCAGTCAGAAAGCCCTGTTCTTATCGCAGTATTCCCCTGGCTTTCACCAAAACCGGGTTCAACAGGAAGAGTCTCCCCTACACTTGGAATAAAATTACTTGACGACAACGGCAACGAAGCCCAAGTCGGTGAAGAAGGAGAAATCTGTATCAATATTCAAAATGGTATTCCAGCAGGAATTTTCCACGGATACAGAAACGATGCTGAGGCAACAGCTGAAGTTATGTACGACGGATGGTATCACACTCATGACATGGCATGGAAAGATGAGGATGGCTATGTTTGGTTTATTGGCAGAGGTGACGATGTAATAAAATCAAGCGGCTACAGAATCGGACCTTTTGAAGTCGAAAGTGCTTTACTTGAACATCCTGCAGTAGTTGAAACAGCAATTACAGCAGTCCCTGATCCTGAAAGAGGACAGGTTGTAAAAGCAACTGTTGTTTTAGCCAAAGGATATACTCCATCCCCCGCATTAACTAAGGAATTGCAGAATCATGTCAAAAAGACAACTGCACCTTACAAATATCCGAGAATCATAGAATACGTTGATGAGCTTCCCAAAACAATTTCAGGAAAAATAAAACGTAAACAGATCAGAATCTCAGACGAAAAAAATAAATAAAAATTTTGGTTCTATAATAACTGTTGAAGTAAAACTCAACATATTATTATAGAACCTTTTTATCTGAAAAATGTTTTTTAATCGTAAATAAAATCCTCAAGCTCAGACATAAGCGCAGGTTTGATATCCTCAACTGTTTTTCGGATAGAGCCTGTCTTTGCGGCTTCATATAAAGACTCGAACAAGGAATCGTCTTGGCAAGCAAAAATAACCCTATCAAAATACGGATTTTCAAACTGTGATACAAAGATTTCTTTAGATATTACATCTTTAATATTTGCTTCAAAAAACGTATCTCTCCAGTCGTTATCCACAGGCCTATTGAAAAGCTCTTCCATAAACAGCCCCAAGCCTTCTCTGTCACGACCCTTATCAATTGTTGCACAAATAAACTGATTCGTATTTGAAAGAAGACCTACAGGCTCACCTGACCCGTTTGGTCCTACAGGCATAGTTGCCCAAAGGAAAGAATATTCTTCCATATTCTTACTGAGATAACCCCGTTCTATCAATACGCCGTTAGCAGAATTTCCGCAATACAACGCAGCGTTCCCATCTGTAAAGACCTTAGCATCCAGATCGTCAGAACCGGGATACTCATATAACAACCCCTGTCTGTAAAGTTCATGAGTCTTTTGGATAGCATCAACGACCTTTCCGTCTGTAAGTCCGTATTCATATCTGCCGGTAGACGTAACTTTAAAATATTCACCGCCGTTGGAAAGTATCATCATTCGTATAAAGTTCTGATTCAATGTTGCAAGATAATACGTTCTTGTCGAATTTGAAATATCCATACACAAAGAACCTATCTCATCAAGAGCACTCCACGTCCAAAGTCCTCTTTCATAAAGCTCATGAGGATCAGGATAACGGAGTTTTTTAAATAATTTGACATTAAACCAAAGCCCATTATCAAAATTGGGATTTATCGCACCCCAGAAATAAGGATATGCAGCCACTACATCACCTTTCCATGTCAAAGCCTCGATCATTTGAGGTGTTCCGTATTTTTCACTGTCAAGGTTAATCGCTTCGATCTCATTTAACGGCAAAACATAACCGAAATTATACATTTCAAACAGAGTATTCATGTTAGCGTTTATCAAATCAGCATAATCATCTCCGACAGTGACAGCACGCCAATAGTCATCTTTATTGTACTGAATGAACTCAATTTCACAGTTAAGCTTATCCTGAACTTTTTCATATCCACTAAAAAGAGCTTTGGACGCACTTGATGGTGTCATTCCTGTATCAGGAGTAAGTGCCAAGGCACCTCTGAAATTTGGGGAATCCGCAATACGGAATACTGATCCTTGAAAATCAACAGTCTCCCCGTCGACAACATATTTAAAATTTTCTCCGGAGCCAGTACACGCCGTGACCAAAAGAAAAACAACCATTAACAACAATAAAATTCTAAATTTCATTTACACACACATCCTTTCATTTTTATTATAATTCAAAAAACACGATTTGTCAATAGAAAAAAACAATTTACTCCATCATATTCCCAATACCTTATTTTTTGCCCAACTTTACTCACAAAATCGTTACATAAACCCTATTGACAATCAACTGTATTAGTGGTATAATACAGTTGAACAAGCGTATTACATTACTAATACAGTTTTATTTTCAGAAAGGTGAGCTTAAATGATTTCATTTGAAAATCTGATTCTCGACGATAAAACTCCAATATATTCACAGATCCTTATGTATATCAAACGAGGAATCGTCTCCGGAACAGTAACCAACAATGACGAACTCCCGTCAAGAAGAGTTCTTTCAGCGTTATTGGGTGTCAATCCAAACACAATACAAAAATCATACAAAATGCTTGAAGAGGAAGATCTGATAGAATCACATTCAGGAACAAAAAGCTATATGAAACTTGACAATGTCAAAATTGAAAAAATAAAAAAAGAGCTCGTTGAATGTGATATTACAGATATGATATCAGCAATAAAACAAATGGGAATTTCCAAGGAAGAAACGATACTCCTTCTGGAAAAATATTGGAATGAGGTGTAAGATATGAAGAAATATTTATCCGTATTCGGGCTTATTGCACGAGGCTCAATTTTTAAGATCCTTACTACATCAGCCCTTATGGTGGCAGCAGAGATGATACTGTTTTATAACAGGCTGAATTATGCCTTGAGGCTTTCTGAAGAGTTCACGATGGAAAACCTTGAGACTGTCATTGACAGAAGTTTTATAATCTGGGTATTTCCCATCTGCGCTTTGATAATAACCCTTTTACTGTTTATCACAGGCTCGGAAAACAGCAATACAAGAACCGGATACACAATACAAAGACTTTCTATAAGTGAAAGAGGATTTTTCTTCTGTCAGGCAACATACAATTCTTTAGTTTACATTATATTTTGGGCAATTCAGGCGGTTACGGTTTTCGGGTTATGCGTATGGTACGCCAAAACAGCCCCTGCAGATTATGTAGGAAATCAAACCGTATTCTTAGCCTTTTACAGGAACGAATTCCTCCACAATATTCTCCCACTCTCAGACACAGCAACTTGGGTGAGAAATATTTTCCTTGCGGCAGGTCTCGGATTCGCAGCCGCGGAATTTCCATACAAACAAAGAAGACACAAAAATTCCATCACGGCAATTGCCCTTTTACTCTATACGATAGTATTTTTCAGCAGAGAGCTCGGAAATATATTCAACGCGGTATTTATGAGTCTTGTCTCGATTTGCATTATCGGAGAAACTCTTTATACGGTCTTCAAGAACGACGAAGAGGAGGTAAGAGAAAATGAATCAAAATAAAAAACCGGACATTACAAGATACGCCCCACCCGGTTCAAATATAAAACAACAGACAGACTTTTTTATCGTGGGGAATATAATATCAATTATCTACAGCCTATATTTTTTCGTTGAGTACTTTAATAATTATCAGAATCTGTTTGAATTTGACGGAACCAAAAGGATTTTGATCAGCGGAGCTCAAATGCCCGATTTCCCACTGATCCTCAATAAATTTCTCATAGGAATACCGATTGTTGCCATATGTATGATGTTTTATGTGGTATTCTATTATGCAAGCTACTATCAGGGCGGAAGCAAAAGTATTTATCTGATGAAGAGGCTTCCTAAGAAATCAGAACTACACAAAAGAGCTTGGACCCTTCCTCTGATCTTTACAGCGATCACATTGCTGATAGGCTTTCTGGTTGCAGTGTTTTACCTATGTTTCTACCTGCTTATAACCCCCGAACAAAGCCTTAGACCCGACCAATGGCAAAAATTCTGGTCATATTTTTCATACTTCATTTAGAAAGGTGATATATCATGTTGGAAATTAAAAATTTAGATAAAATATATATTTGCAAAAAAGCTCTTTCAGAAATAAACCTGAAACTTCCGAGAGGTGAAATTGTTGGGATTTTCGGAGAAAACGGAGCAGGAAAAACAACTTTAATGAAATGTATTTTAGGATTTCTCAATTATCACGGACAAATAACCCTTGACGGAGAATCCATCACCACAAAAAATATTCATAAGATATCCTTTGCAACAAGCGAACATTCATTTTTTCCCAATCTTACAGCCACAGCACATATGGAATTTTACAAAGAGCACTTCCCTGCTTTTTCAGAAAAACGTTTCAACGGACTTATGGAATTTTTCGAGCTGCCCAGACATACACCGATAAAAAGGTTTTCTACAGGTCAGAAAAATCAGTTTGAAGTAATCCTGTCACTTTGTCAAGGAGCAGATTATATACTGATGGACGAACCCTTTGCAGGCAATGATGTATTTAACCGGGAGGACTTTTACAAGGTACTGCTGGGCATCCTGGAACCCCATGAAACAGTTTTGTTATCAACACACCTTATAGAAGAAGTATCTGACTTCATAGGAAGAGCGATACTTATAAGAAAAGGAAAAATCGTGGGCGATGTCTCTACGGAAGATCTTGAAGAACAGGGAAAAACACTTATGAGCTACATTAAAGAAACTTATCACTACAGAGCAGACAGGGTAAGCAAAGCCCTTGATGATCTATCAGGAGAAAACGAGCAGAAAGGACTATAAAATATGAAAAAGATCATAGTACTGATAATAATACTTTTTCTTTTGTCTGTAAGCAGCCTTTTAATCATCGGAACAGCAGTTGATTCACAAAACGATACGATAACCATAACAGAAGAACTTCTCTACGGTGACAAGTCCATTGCAGAAGGAATAACAATTACAAGTTCAACGCATTATGATAATCATTTGTTCTGGACGACAGAATATACCGCAGGCAAAAACCCTAAGACAACGACTGACTATAAATTTTACGCATCAGAACCATATCAGCCACGAAACAATAAATACTTTATATTTGAAATAGATACAGATATACGGTATGGATTTGATGCAGAAAAACCGACAGAAGAACAGGTAGGACTTTCAAAAATATATAAAGAGCTTTACGACAGTTGTGAATTGGGACAGCGAGCTGAAACAACGGTAGCATTAAAAGATATTTACGACTACTATCCTTTAAGATTGAATATAACAATCCCCAATATACGATGGACTAACAATAACTATGAGCTTCTTTCCAACGAAGAACCGGGCGGAGAAAAATATGTGGTAGACAAATTCAGGGAATTTTTCAGAATCCCCATTCTTGATAAACATGAGGTTCATATATCTGTCGGGAAATATCATAATGGCATGAGCGTAGGGTCGGGAACCGTAGACAACGCGTTTGACTATTATACGAGCACTATAAGCACACATACGGATGATGAAATATTTTTCACTATCAGAAATAAAACATATCTCAATCAGTATGCAGATTTCAGCCTTGTTCCGGGAGGATACGGCATTTACAGCTTCAAATACAGTCATAATCCCCTCATATCTTATACAGGAATAGATGCAGATTCACTTTCAAATGTATATCCGCTTGACCCTGAAATGTCAGTAGAATACCTGGACATATCAGCTGACGAAAAATACATGATCATGGTAGGCGTAAAAGAAGACGATACGATATTTACTGTAATAGACCTCGAAACAATGACAGAATATGAAAAGATAGTAATTGAAAACAGGACTATTCACAGTGTAAAAACAAGCATGGAAAGATACAAATTGATTGCAAGCGGAGACTTTGTAGATTCAACCTACAATAAAACAATAAAAACATCCGAAAACTTTATAATTCTGATGTTTTCCGAAGAGTTTGCACTTATAGAAATTTCAGAAGAGGGGGCTTACGAACTGAAATTCATTGCAAAACAGCCTAAATTCATTGATGAAAATTTCCACTTCATGGATTATGCTTCAGAAATGGTTTATGACGGAGAAAAACTGGTAATTGTAAACAGTTTTATTCCCGAAACAGGTCCTGAACTTTGCAGTTTTTATATGGCAATATACAATGCAGAAGGCCTGAAATATTATGCACAGTATAACTCGAGCCTGGATGTTAACAACCAACCACGGGATCATCAATACAACTGTCACCCGTTACCGGATGGATATACCATCACACTGAACTAAATAACATAAAAAACCGTGTATCATCACAGATACACGGTCTGATTTTTTAATTGAAAAAATTATTTCTTCGAGGAAGGAGTTTTACCCATAATTTTATCAACAATTTTGGGAATAAAGGATATTTTTCTGTAACCAAAGAAATACCCCACACCGGCACATATACCTGAAATCAAATATACAAGACAAAGGATCAATGTCATATATAACGCCAATGCAGGATCTTTAACTACTTCGGAATCTACTGTAGTAGTTGAAATACCACCCGTAAATGGTACTGTAAGATATATACCTGCCCATACAAAAATAAACTTCAGAATATTAAGGGCACCCACAAAAGTATTCTCAATATCCATTAACAAATAAGTTGAGACAAATATTGCAATGATAGGAACAACAACGATCATACCTGCGGCATAACCTTTCCACACCATTTCTTTTGCCTGACCGATCTTCACTCTGTTATGATCGCTGTTTCCGTCAACCCATGCAGTATAAACAAAAAAGTAAAGCAGCATAAAGAAGTAGATCAGACCGAAAATAACCGAAACAACAGGACTCAATTCTCCGTTTGCGGAGCCAACCATTCCAAGAGTTATGATTGCCATAAATGAAAGCATGCAAACCAAAACCGTACGAAGAAATAGTCCAAGAGCTAATTTAAAAACACTTTTCATTTTTTATATTTCCTTTCACCCGATATGATTTTTTAAAATCGGGCTTGACTATAGATAATTTTATCATATATTTATGTCAATGTCAACTTCAAAATTGAAAATAACGGAAATTGCCACAAAATATTTGCCTTTCAGTATTGAAAACCGTCTCAGAATATGGTATAATATATTGATTAAACAATTCCAAGCATTATTTTTATAGAAAGGAAGATACAAATGAAAGAGAAATTTTATATCACCACAGCCATCGCGTACACGTCAAAGAAGCCCCACATCGGAAACTCCTATGAAGTAGTTCTTACAGATGCTATTGCGAGGTTCAAGCGAATGCAAGGATACGATGTTTTCTTCCTTACAGGAACAGACGAACACGGACAGAAAATAGAAGAAATCGCAAAAGAAGCAGGTATAACACCCAAAGAACATGTTGACATTGTTGCCGGTCAGATAAAAGATATTTGCGATACACTTAACACAACATATGACAAATTTATCAGAACTACAGATGCTGATCACGAAAAGGTAGTTCAGAAGATATTCAAAAAACTTTATGACCAGGGAGACATCTACCTTGACGAATACGAAGGATGGTATTGTACACCCTGCGAAAGTTTCTGGACAGAAACTCAGCTCGTAGACGGAAAATGTCCCGACTGCGGAAGAGAAGTTCACAAAACAAAAGAGGAAACTTACTACCTCAAACTTTCCAAATATCAGAAACAGCTTGAAGAATATATCGAAGCTCAGCCTGATTTTATTTTCCCCGAAGGCAGAAAAAAGGAAATGATAAATAACTTTATCAAACCCGGTATTCAGGACCTTTGCGTTTCAAGAACATCATTCAAATGGGGTGTTCCCGTTGACTTTGACCCCAAACACGTAATTTACGTATGGATAGATGCTCTTTCCAACTATATCACAGCTCTCGGATACGACCCTGACGGCTCAAGCGACCTTTATAAGAAATACTGGCCTGCAGATGTCCACGTTATCGGTAAAGATATTCTCAGATTCCATACCATCTATTGGCCAATTATGCTTATGGCTCTCGGCGAACCTCTTCCAAAGAAAGTTTTCGGTCACCCTTGGCTCCTTTTCGGTACAGACAAGATGTCAAAATCAAGAGGTAATGTAATTTACGCTGATGACCTTGCAAAACAGTTCGGTGTTGATGCGGTAAGATATTATCTTCTTTCTGAAATGCCTTATACAGCAGACGGTTCAATAACATACGAATCCATGATTGAAAAATATAACAGCGATCTTGCAAATACTATCGGCAACCTTGTAAACAGAACAGTTACAATGGTAAACAAATATTTTGACGGAACACTTCCCTGCTGCGACTGCAGAGAAGAACTCGACAACGAGCTCATTGATCTTGCGACAAACACTTACAAGAAGCTTGAAAGTCTTATGGACGAATTCAGAATCAGCGATGCGCTTGAAACGGTTCTCAATATCGCAAAGAGATGCAACAAGTATATTGATGAAACAGCACCTTGGGTTCTTGCTAAGGATGAAGAAAAGAAAAACAGACTTTCAACAGCACTCTACAACCTCATTGAAAGTATCCGCATCATGGCTATTCTTATCAAACCTTTTATTCCGGCAACAGCAGATGAGATCATGAAGCAGATCAATTGTGATATTACAGATTACGAAAGCGTTAAAACTTTCGGTGCGTATAAGATCGGTACAAAAGTCGGAACAGCTACTCCCCTTTTCAACAGAATCGATGCTGAAAAATTCCTCAAAGAACTTGAAGAATCCATGCCAAAACCCGCACCCGAAAAACCTGCTGAACCTGAACTTCCCGAGGTTGAAATAGATCATTTCGGAGCGCTTGATCTGAGAGTTGCAAAAATTCTTGCTTGCGAAAAAGTTGAAAAAAGCGATAAACTTCTCAAACTTCAAGTAGACATCGGTTCAGAAAAGAGACAGATAGTTTCCGGAATCGCAAAAGATTACACACCCGACGACCTCGTTGGAAAGAAAGTAATCATCATCAAAAACCTTAAACCTGCAAAAATCCGCGGTGTTGAAAGCAAAGGTATGCTTCTTGCATCATCAGGAAAAGATAAGATAAATGTAATCTTTGCTCCCGAAAATGCTCAACCCGGAGAAAAAGTCAGATAATTCTCAAAAGCCACGCATATAATTAACCGTAAATTATGGGAGTATCACTCCGATACTCCCAATTACGGAGAGTGTTTTTTTGAGAAAATATATTTTCATGTTGATTACGGTAGCAGGTCTTGTCGGACTCGTTGCCTCACCGACAGAAGCATTTAATGCGGCAAAAGATGCATTGAATTTATGTATCAACGTTATAATCCCAACTCTTTTTCCGTTTCTTGTTTTTTCAGCGCTTGCAGTCTCTTTAGGATTAGCTGATATATTGGGAAAGATATTCGGATGCATAATGAAGCCGTTATTTAACGTGAACGGATCCTGTGCCACGGCATTTATTTTAGGCCTGATCTCAGGGTTTCCGGTTGGAGCAAAAACAGCAATCTCACTGTATAAAAACAGATTATGCTCCAAAACAGAAGCAGAAAGGATACTGTCATTCAGCAATAATGCAGGCCCCGCTTTTATCTTGGGAACAGTCGGAATAGGTATATGGAACAGCAACCTGGTGGGATGGACACTGTGGCTGACACAGATAATATCCTCTGTCGTTGTAGGATTTATATTCGGCAGATTCTGGAAAATTCAAGATAAACAGGAATTGGATTTTCATCCAATAAGAAAATCACGTATAGTCAAATTCCTCCCATCACTTACAGATGCGGTAAAAAACGCGGCAACAAATTTAATTTATATATCTTCTTTTATTATTTTCTTTGCAATAATAATACGATTGCTTACAGTTTCGGGAGTGATTCCCACAACTGCAAAACTTCTTGAAAAAGTAATACCCTCAACAACACTAAATGCAAAAGATTATGAAAATATCATTTCGGGAATTTTTGAGTTTACGACCGGGATAAAACGGATCGGAAACACCGCACCCTATTCCCACAGCTTAACACTCACTTCAGCAATTTTAGGTTGGGCGGGTTTATCTGTACACTGTCAGGTACTCTCGTTTATTTCAGACAGCGGATTAAGCTCTAAACCGTATATATTGGGTAAAACAATGCAAACAGCCTTTTCGGCGATAATATACTTTTTTATTTCCAAATATATTCCAATAAATGAAAGCTTATCGGTTTTTGCTTCATATACACAAGCGATGAATTCAGGAAGAAACTCAATATTCCATATTACAGCATTATCAGCGATAATTATAGTTTTATTTACGACAATAATATTTTTTATTCATATACAAAAAGGGAGAAAAACGAAGCTTTCGAAGTTCGTTTTAAACAGAAAGGATAGACGATAACTATGTCACTTAAACACCTTGTAGACTTTAACGACATTACAACAGAGGAATGGTACGGTTTGCAAAAACTTGCAGCTGAAATCAAAAACAGGCCTGCAGACTTCGCAGACTATTGCAAAGGAAAACTTCTCGCAACACTTTTCTATGAACCTTCCACAAGAACGATGCTTTCATTCCAGACAGCAATGTACCGACTCGGAGGAACGGTTATCGGGTTTGATAATCCGGGAAACTCATCCGTAGCAAAAGGTGAAAACCTTAAAGACACTATTACTATAATTTCTTCTTACGCGGACATAATAGCAATGCGTCATCCTAAAGAAGGAGCTGCCCTTGCAGCCTCTCTCTATTCGGACAAGCCCTTTATCAATGCGGGAGATGGAGGACATTTCCATCCCACACAGACACTCACAGACCTTTTTACAATAACCGAAGACAAAGGAAAGATTTCAGGACTTTCAATCGGACTTTGCGGAGACCTTAAGCACGGAAGAACTGTACACTCCCTGCTCAGAGCTTTGTGTATGTTCGGCAAAAACACCTTCTATTTGGTTTCAACTCTTTCCCTTAAACTTCCTCAGTATATTATAGACACACTTAAACAAAACGGAAACACAGTTTATGAAGTTTCAAGTCTTGAAGAATGTATTGACAAGCTTGATATTCTTTATATGACAAGAATTCAAAAAGAAAGATTCGCTTCTGAAGAACAGTATAAACAGCAAAGCGGACAATATATTCTCGACACGGCGAAAATGGCAATGGCAAGAAAGGATCTTTCAATCCTTCACCCACTTCCAAGAGTTGATGAAATTACCGAAAGCGTAGACTTCGACTCCAGAGCTCTTTACTTCAAACAGGCGAAAAACGGTATGTATATAAGAATGGCACTCATCATCAAAATGCTTGAAGCTGATTGCGACAGAACAGCCGATATTTTCAGCCACATGGATGTTCCCAAAAAGCATGTTTGTCCCAACCCTGCATGTATTACCAGAACAGAAAATTATCTTCCCACACTCACATATGACATATCAGGTCCAAGACCCGGACATGGATGCTCATACTGTGACTTCAGAATAGACTAATACTTATTTAAAAACACGGAAAGAGGTCCGCAAATGGACGAAAACAAGGATTTTCTTAAAGAAAAACGGTACTTGAATAAAGTTATCAAACGAATAAAACAGCTCACAAAAGAATATGAAGAATCATCCGCAGAGCTTGGCAGATATATCCGTGAGGAAAGAAGCCGTATGTGGGAAGACTTCAAAAGAGGTGAACTTTCATCCGATCAGCTGATAGACCTTACCCAGATAACTATGACAGAAGAGACCGACGTAAACAGATATTACGATTTTCAACGCCGAATTGAAAATATGAAAAAAATGGTAATATCGCCATACTTTGCACGTCTTGATTTTATAGAAGAAGGTTACAATGAAGAAGAAACTATCTATATCGGATATCTCTCTCTTCTTGACGGTTCGGAAGTTCTTATCTGTGACTGGAGAGCCGATATTTGTTCAATGTATTATGACTCCCCTCTCGGTAAAACGTCATATACTTCCCAGGACGGAAAATTCAATGTAGAATTGCTTTTAAGAAGACAGTTCAAGATCGTTGACAGCAAAATGGAATATATGTTTGACAGCGACATCGCAATCGAGGACAGTATTCTTAAAGAAGAATTGGGTAAAACTGCGGATCTTAAACTCAAAACAATTATAACTACAATACAAAAAGAACAAAATGCAATCATAAGAGACATCTCCGCGGATCTTTTGCTCGTACAGGGTGTCGCAGGCAGCGGAAAAACCTCTGTAGCGCTGCACAGACTCGCATACCTGCTCTATAAATACAGAAAATCCGTAACTTCGGAAAATATAGTAATTTTCTCACCAAACGAGGTCTTCTCTTCTTATATCAGTGAAGTTTTGCCAAACCTTGGCGAAAAGAAAGTACTTGAAACGGATTTCCATTCATTCCTGAAGCCTTTCCTGTATGAACGACAGTATGAGGACATTGTAGAGCAAAACGAAAGCCTGATGAATGATCCCCAACGTCTTATATCCATGAAAATGAAAGGTTCCGAAGAATTTGCACAGTTCCTTAAAATGTATTTCAACAAACATTCGGGACAGTTGGATTTCAAGGATATAGTACTTGCAGACAGAGTTGTTATGACCGCAGCTGAATTGAAATATGAATTCACAGAACTTTATAAAAATTATACAACAGAAGTCAGACTTGGAAAAATAACAAGCAAACTGCTTGAACATGTAGAAAACGATGACAATATCAAGCTGTTAATACTGGCAAGTTTTGAACGGGAATTCAAGCTGAAAGCATTGCAAAATGCAAATGAATATTCAACTGAAGAACTCGATCTGGAAAAGAAACAATTCTGGTTAGAAGCAACACGGAGACTGGAACTGGAACTCAGAGAAAGACTTTCCGTAAATGCTTACAAAATGTATCTTGCAGCCCTAAAAGAATTCAATGCGGAAGAATTCAAAAAGACAGCAGCAAACTACGAAAGCGGAAAACTCCTCTTTGAAGATATGCTTTGTGTCGCATATATAAAATTGCTGTCAGGACAAATACCGGTTCAAAACAAACTGAGTTATGTGGTAGTTGATGAAGCACAGGATTACCCACCAATACTTTTCAGGGTTTTGGCTTTACTGTGTAAAAATGCAAAGTTTACAATTCTCGGAGATATAAACCAAGCAATGACACCACACCTCAATTCAGTTAAAGATATTGAACACATCTTTGAGGGTACTGTAAAAACAAAGAAGGTATTTGACCTCAGAAAAAGTTACCGCTCAACTGTAGAAATAAACAACTTCCTCAATAAATTCAAACAGACGGATGGGGATGTTGAATATCTTGACAGGCATGGACAGGAACCTGAAATCAAAAAGGCTGGAAATCTCATAGAAGATATTGCAAAAGAAATCGAAAAACTCAAATCAGAGGGATTTGATTCAAATGCAATAATATGCAGAGATATGGCACACGCAGAAATTCTTTATAGTGAATTAAAATATAAAATCCCGACACTTATCAAGGTGGACAAGGATACAACCGTCAGAGGCGGACAAAATGTAATAATTCCAATATACCTGACTAAAGGTCTTGAATTTGACGGCGTAATTATTCCGGACATTGAAATGTTCGACGGACATCCCGATGAAAAAGGAATGCAATATGTGGCATGTTCAAGAGCGTTACACAGACTTACAGTATTTGAAGATCAGAAATAAACGGAGGAAACAGTAATGGAAATATCAGAAATTTTCGGCAGTCTTGTATTTAATGATTCAGTAATGAAGCAGAGACTTCCCAAAGAAACATATACAGCTCTCAAAAAGACAATAAGCGAAGGCAAAGATCTGGATCTTTCATTAGCCAACGTTGTTGCAAACGCAATGAAAGACTGGGCGGTATCTAAAGGTGCAACGCATTATACTCATTGGTTCCAGCCAATGACAGGCGTTACAGCAGAGAAACACGACAGCTTTATCTCACCTATTTCCGACGGTTCTGTTATAATGGAATTCTCAGGAAAAGAACTTGTAAAAGGTGAACCCGATGCATCCTCATTCCCTTCAGGAGGTCTCAGAGCAACATTCGAGGCAAGAGGATATACAGCTTGGGACCCGACATCATATGCTTTCATCAAAGACAGAGCACTCTGTATCCCCACGGTTTTCTGTTCTTACGGAGGAGAATCCCTTGACAAGAAAACTCCACTGCTCAGATCTATGGAAGCACTCAACGATCAGGCTGTACGTCTGATGCACATAATAGGAAATACTGACATAACAGCAGTAAACCCGTCCGTTGGTTCAGAACAGGAATATTTCCTTGTTGACAGCGAACTTTATAAAAAGAGAAAAGACCTGACATTTACAGGAAGAACACTTTTCGGAGCTAAACCTCCCAAAGGTCAGGAACTTGAAGCGCATTATTACGGAACTATCAAACCGAGAGTTTCCGCTTTCATGGCTGAGCTTGACGAAGAGCTTTGGAAACTTGGAATATCTGCAAAAACAGAGCATAACGAAGCTGCGCCTGCACAGCATGAACTTGCCCCCATTTTTGAAAACGCAAATCTTGCAACAGACCACAACCAGCTGACAATGGAAATGATGAAGAAAATTGCAGGACATCACGGACTCGCATGTCTTCTCCATGAAAAACCATTTGAAGGTGTAAACGGCAGCGGTAAACACAACAACTGGTCTATCAACACAAATACAGGTAAAAACCTTTTGAATCCCGGCAAACACCCCAATGAAAATCCGCAGTTTTTACTTGTTCTTTGCGCTGTAATCAAGGCTGTAGATGAATATCAGGATCTTCTCAGACTTTCAGTTGCAACAGCAGGTAATGACCACCGTCTCGGGGCACACGAAGCTCCTCCTGCAATTGTCTCAATCTTCCTTGGAGATGAACTTACTGAAATTCTTGAATGCTACGAAAATGATACCCCCTACGATGAGCGTAAGAAGCAGAAAATGGAGCTGGGTGTTCACGGTATGCCCGTAATATCAAAAGACTCCACAGACAGAAACAGAACCTCTCCGTTTGCATATACAGGAAACAAGTTCGAGTTCAGAATGCTTGGCTCCAATATTTCAATAGCAGAACCCAATATCATGCTGAACACAATCGTTGCCGAAGAATTCAAAAAATTCGCCGATGAGCTTGAAAATGTTGAAGACATAAAAGCGGGTATCATGTCTATAATCAAAGAAACTGTTAAAAATCACAAGAGAATTATCTTTAACGGCAACAACTACACCGATGAATGGGTTTCAGAGGCTGAAAGAAGAGGTCTTTTGAATCTCCGTTCAACACCCGAAGCTATTCTCAGATACAGAGATGCTAAAAATATAGAGCTCTTTACAAGTCATAAGATATTCACGAAGCAGGAAGTTCTTTCAAGATGTGAAATTCTGCTTGAAGACTACAGCAAAGTTCTCAATGTTGAAGCTCTCACAATGATCGAAATGGCAAAACAGGAAATTCTCCCCTCAGTAATAGCATACCAGAAACATCTTGCGGAAACAGTTTCGGTTAAAAAATCTATCGGAGAATGTCCTGAAAGTAATTATAAAAAGATTTCATGCAAAACTGAAGCAAAAATAATTGCAAAACTTGCAGGTCTTGCAGATGACATTTATGAAAGCACCGACGAGCTTGCAGAACTTATAGAAGGACTCAAGAGCATCTCAGATTGCGAAAAAGCTGCGTTCTACTGCAAAGAAAAGATCGTTCCCGCAATGGCAAAACTCAGAAAAGCTGCCGACGATGCGGAGGTTCTTCTTGCAAAAGATTTCCTCCCCTATCCTACATATTCAGATCTGCTCTTCAACGTATAATAGCTTTAAAGAAAACCCTGTCTTTTATGATAGGGTTTTCGCCAAATAAAGGAGACTTGAAAATGGAAACTCAATGGAATATTTCTTTCGGAGACCGAGGTTTTGAAAACCACAGTCCCAAACGCGGAGGAAAAGAAGTCCGCATAAACAGGACAGCCTCTTGGGAAGAAGAAACTGTATATATACCCTCAATATACATATGTTCAAAAGGCATAATTCTTGACATGCTGATTGAAGTTGACAACAACAAGGTCTGGGATTTTATCCATAAATATGACCTGATAAACGATGAATACGCCTCAGATCTTACACAGGAACAACATGAAGAAATGGAAAATGAAAACCCATTGAAATTCGATATAAACACAATTTTAACACTGAACGGACGAAATCTTTTAGGACAAGGAGGTTCAGGCTGCACCTGGATACCGGACCTGCCGGAAAATATCAGGCAAGAAAATGAAGCTTTTGAAGTTCTGAATCATTACGGGTTAGATAAAACAAAGGCTTGGGCAGTACGCAGATTTGATTACAAATGGGCAACAGTCTCAAAACCTAAAATCAAGAACCTTGATCTTAAAATAGAACAGGAAAAAGAATCTGTAACTGCAGGTTATTTTGAAAACGCAGAAATCGGTGACGAGGTCAAGGTATCCAATCCAAAAACCCGAGAAGAATACACCATAACGATAAGAAATATTGAAAATCAAAGCTTGAAGAACTGTCATTTTACAAACTCTGAATACGATTTTCCGACAGAACTAACAGAAATGACATATACAGTATCGCCTGAGATCAATCGAGGTGATTTCAGGATTCTTGACTGTATTTGCAGTGATAGCCCAAAACCGATAAAAAATACAAAACCAAACGACGTACAGTCGATTTCTGTCGGTGTTATCGGTGGTTCAGACGGTCCAACAGCGATAATAACCTCATCAAAAAATAGCGAGAATGTGGAAAAAGCAATGTCTTCCCTGCATTTTTCCAAAGAGTACCCAATAAAATGGAGAGCCGTCTTCTATTTAAAAAACAGAGACGATATAGTAATCAAGTTGGTGTAATAATGAACTTTGATTTAATGAAACCTGAAATTGACGAGGCTTTTGAGTACGTCAAAGACAAGTTATTTTCAGAAAAAACGAATCTGATCTACGACCATATTATAAAAGGCAGAGAAAATGAGTTTCCAACTACAGATGAAATATCAGCCGTTTTCCCCAACCCTTGCGGTTACTCGACCGGTATGGAGGACGGAATGATAAACGGTGGTACGATGCTTGATGCGTGTTTGCTAAAATACGAGCAAGAACAGGATGAGATTGCCGCTGAGTTTGCGAGGAAACTCGTAAAAGGTATGTTAAATTGCACATTTTCGGCTAAAAGCGAAGGCTTTGTACCACGAGGTGTTTCGATTAAGGACGGAAAAACTCATTATCCCGATTCTTCACGAGACCAATACACAATGTTTGCATTTGGATTACACAGATATTTGACATCCTCATTGTGTACAGTCGAAGAAAAAAGGCAAATTGCACGTGCAACGGTAAATATTGCCCGCCGAGCTGAAAAAAACATTACGCCTGCAAACAATTATGATATGTTGAATGACGATGGAAATCCGACTTTAGTGACAATCATGTGGGGAGACACGCTAGACAACCACGAATATATGAGATTGCCGATGCTTTATCTTTTGGCTTATGAATCAAGCGGAGATAGTTACTGGTTAGAAAAATACAAAGAAATACGCGAAGAGGCATACGAAAAATCTCACCCAATGATTGAATATTGGGCGCTTTACTCTTTACAGCAAATGCAGGCATCAATACTTGTGTGCTATGATATTGAAACTGATGAGGATTGGAAAAAACATTATCTTTCTCTCATGAACACAGTTGCC
This sequence comes from Eubacteriales bacterium, assembly GCA_045637625.1. Taxonomy (GTDB): domain Bacteria; phylum Bacillota; class Clostridia; order Oscillospirales; family UBA644; genus HGM12619. Next base: position 2,627 of record JAZTZU010000062.1, on the reverse strand, counting down.
GATTATACCGAGGGAATTATTGATCACGTGCGTGAAAGAATGGAATCATACAAAAATTACAACTCTCCGCAGCCGTCCTTCCGAGAAATTGAAGCTCGCCCTACGGATCTTTTTACAAAGCTTGGTTACAAGGATGCAGTTTTAATAAACCGACCGGATTCAACGGAATTTTTCATGCTTCAAGACTGCGCGCAAATATCTATCATAACAAAGCTTGTTCCAAACAGAAGTAATTGCGACAGAGCCTTTAAGCTATTATCAGATGCATTCAACAAGATCAACCTTTCAATCCATGAGCGAAACTTACCGCTTTATTTTATAGACGGTTATTACAGATGCCAACTGTAAATCAAGAACACTTCAGTGAAGCTCATACAGTCCAAATTGCAAACTATTTGTAAAATATTACTGATACCCCTTTACAAAACGAGAAAAGTATGGTATAATATTCAAGCTGAAACAAACAGTAATGAATATTCCTCCTTAGCTCAGTCGGTAGAGCACCTGACTGTTAATCAGGGAGTCGTTGGTTCAAGTCCAACAGGGGGAGCCAAAAATCCAAGTCGCAAGACTTGGATTTTTCATTTGTGCCGTCAGGCACAACATCGTTTGACCGAAGGTCAACATCATTTCTCATTCCTTCGTCACAAATGAACGAGGTTGCGCTTCGCGCAAATGAAGTTGCGGCAAGCCGCAAACGATGTGATGCTTCGCATCAATGATGTTGCGCTTCGTGAAAACGGAACGGAGCATTTGTCTCATATAGGTGCAACAATTTTGCCCCCTAACACAAAAACCCTTGATTTCGGGAAAGGGCTTTTCGTGTTTTTAGGGGTAAAAAAACACTACCCTTTCACCATTGCACCTTTTCTTGAACCTTTTGGTCTCGAACCTGCGACTTTTTGAGATTATATTGAAATTATATTTTTTTTGTGATATAATTAAACACAAAGAAAGGCGGTGAGATTTTGAAAAAAGACATATTTCATGGAAAAATCAAACAAGAATATTTTTCATATATTTTGGGTTATATGATCTTTTTTGTCTTGCTGTTTATAGCCATAGGGGCATTGTGTATATATGCTTCTATATGGGGAATGACAACAAATAGTTCGAGCGAACGCTTGCTGATTGCTTCTTTTGGTATGATTGCCTTTGTACTTGCCGGTGTGTATGTATTTCTTGAGTTTCTTGTTATTCACAATTATCCTAAGTATCAAAAAATAAGGAGAATTCTGTTCAATTCTGATATTTATTTTACTGACAGCACCTCAAGCGAGTATTTAGGAAGAAGCAGAACGCTTCGTGGACGTAGGAATAAAGCTGCATTTGATATGGTTACAACCCTTGCGGAAGCGGAAAAAAGAATGGGAAATAGGAAGCCCGTTCGATATACAGTTTACAGTGCTTTGACATTTATCATGGCGGTGCTGGGACTTGCAAATCTTATTGCTATACCTTTGTTGTATGAAAATGGTATAGTCTTTTCAAATATGTCGCAGAATGTTTTCTTGTTTTGCTACTTATCTGTTGGATTTGTTTGTATTGCTCTCGCCATTTTATTTCTTATCTGTGCTCTCAAAGTGGGAATAATGGCATCCTTGGAAAATCATAAGTGGACATATGAGTTATATTCCGCGCTTGCTGATATTGCTGTTCGCAAAAACAATAAGAAACTTAAATTTTGCTACAACAAAGATCAGCTTGAACAAATTGAGGGCTTAGTGAAATCCGCATCTGAAAATGCTGAATTAAAAATTGAAACAAAGGGGACTAAGTTGATTTCATTTAAGGTGTTCGATACTTTGAATCAACGTGTGATATTTACAGGATTGTTCATATAAACAAAGGTTCAAAATTGTTGGGGTAACTCAAATATAGCACTTCAAAAGAATTGCTATATTTTTATTCAATCCGAAGGATTTGTGCTATAATAACTTCAGAAAAGGCGGTATTTGTATGAAAAGGCAAAACTATATAACTTGGGACGAGTATTTTATGGGTGTAGCAATACTTGCATCAATGAGGTCAAAAGACCCTTGCACACAAGTTGGAGCATGTATTGTCGACAGTGAAAATCATATACTTTCTACAGGATACAATGGCTTTCCATGCGGTTGCTCGGATGATGAATTTCCGTGGGAGCGAGAAGGCGCCTATTCCGAAACAAAATATCCGTTTGTAGTTCACGCAGAGTTGAATGCCATTTTAAACGCTCACGGTAAAAATTTGACAGGTGCGAAAATTTACATTTCGCTGTTTCCGTGTAACGAATGCGCAAAGGCAATAATTCAATCCGGAATTAAAGAGATTATTTATTTGTCAGATAAATATGCCGAAACAGACAGCACAATAGCCTCAAAGAGAATGTTGACTTCGGCCGGGGTAAAGTTTACTCAACTTGTTTCCAGAAACACATTGTTAACCATTGATTTTAATGTGGGAAAATAGGTTCGAAATTGTTGTAGCAACACAAAAAAAGGGGCTGGCTCAGTTAGATGCAGAAGGCGGGATTTAGCACTCGTCGGCGTACGTGGGTACGGTAGAGGGCTAAATCGCGACTAAAAAGCCCCTTAAATTAAGGAAATCCACCGAAAATTCTCGGTGGATTTCGACATCTTAAAGCT
>JAZTZU010000061.1:0-72921 GCA_045637625.1 Eubacteriales bacterium | reverse complement strand
AACTCGTGTTTCAGCCGTGAAAGGGCCGTGTCTTAACCGCTTGACCAACGGGCCGTATGTGGTAGCGGAAGCTGGATTTGAACCGGCGACCGTTCGGGTATGAACCGAGTGCTCTAGCCAACTGAGCTATTCCGCCACATTTGTCGCTATTCATTATCGAGGCTTCGTCCTAAACAGCTTTTATATTATACACGAAAACTGTCGATTTGTCAAGCCCTTTTAAGAATATTTATTGCGACATTTTTGTAAACATTTTATTCTATGATCTTTTCGTCTATATATGAGGACATAAGATCTGCAATATAGAACAACAAAGTCTGAGGATGCTGTTCATTTGTCTCCTGAAGAAGATTTCTGTATTCATAATCTTCACCGCCAAAGGGCCCCATGTGATAGAAAATAGTTAATTCTTCAATAAACTTGAGGGGAATGAAATTTCTGATTATCCTGATGCTTCTTGGAGAATGAGGGAGCAACACCGAAGGAGCTTTTACGTGGGACCACATTTCGTAAGATTCCCATTTACCGTTGACCTTACGGTTTCTTTCCTCTTTGACATAGTAATTACACTTGCAAAGATCATGAAGGAGAGAGCAAATTATGATACTGTCTTCCTCCATTTCAATTCCTTTGAGCGCAAGAAGTCCCTTAAAATTCTTGTAAACATTGAGAGAATGTTCAAGAAGTCCGCCTTCAAAGTTATTGTGAAATTTTGCAGCAGCAGGCGCTGTATAAAAATCGCTCTTATTTTCAAGGTATTCGAGAAGTTTGTCGATACCTGTTCTCTGAACGGAGCTGAGAAGGGATATAAATTCCTCTTTCTGAGCTTCCATAAGTTGAGTTCTGTCATTTTCGGGCATATTGATCTATCCTTTCTTTCAGCGTGAAATTTTTACATCGTCAAGTCCGTATTCGGCGAACATGTCAAGCCATAACCGACCCATTTCTTCATTTGTGGGCAGATCCGGCAAAAGCTCGTCAGAGCGTCCAAGGCTTTCAAGCTTGGAATTTCCGAGCTTGTGGTATTGCATGATCTCCGCGTAACGATATTTCCCCTTATGGGCTTTAAGGAACTCTGCAAGGGCTTTTATATCTTCCCTGCTTGAGTTTATATTCGGAACAAGTGGCATTCTGATTATGATATCTGCATTGCGGGAAAAGAGATATTCAAGATTTTCAAGAATTTCCTTATTGTAAACCCCCGTGTATTTACGGTGACGCTCAGGATCCATTTCTTTAAGGTCAAACAGGAAAAGAGTACCAAGATCTGCTGCCTTCGCAAAGAAATCCCTGCCACCGAAACCGCATGTTTCAATAGCGCCGTGAATTCCCTTTTCTTTTGCAAGACGAAGAAGTTCAAGAGTAAATTCCGCCTGATATGCAGGCTCTCCACCGGAAACAGTCATTCCTCCCCCTGAAGTCTTATAAAAGAGCTGATCTTTTTCAACTTCCTTTATTGCATCCTCAGCGGTTATCATCTTGCCGCAGACACTGTTTGCTTCGTAAAGACAAATATCGGCACATCTTCCGCACTTTATACAGTTACCCCTGTCAACTTTCAACTTTGCATTTGAAGAATTTATTTCTGCGGGGGAGACATTTTCAAAAGCCTCTACTGTTCTGTTGGGACATATTCCGACACACTTTCCGCAGAGCTTACATTTAAATTCATAAAACATAAGCTCCATACCGCGCTTTTGAGATTCGGGATTATGACACCAAACACATTTCAGCGGGCAACCTTTCAAAAAAACCGTGGAACGAATTCCGGGTCCATCATGCAAACAGTAGCGCTGAATATTAAAATAAAAACCGTATTTCATTCATCGAACTCCAAAACTTCAAGATTTCTGCGCAAAACAGAAATTCCTTTCCACGCAAAAGCCCTGTCATCAAATTTTCGCTTGAATTCCCCATTAGAGAGACCTTCAAGCATCTCGGGATCAATATTATACAATAAACTGTCGTTATATTTCCGAGCATACTCAGACTGTTCCAAATCTCTGTTGAACGGGCACACAACAGAGCAAATATCACAGCCCCATACAGATTTTCCCTTGAGAATAATCTGTTTTTCAGAATCTGTAAGTTCACCTTTTTTTTGGGTTATTGCGGAAACACATCTTTCCGAGCAGAAACCACAGTCAAGAGCATTTCCGGGGCAACATCTGACACACAGATCACAATCGCCGCAAAGAGATTCTTTAATTTTATTTTCAATATGTATTTCCGCGTCGGTACAAATATCACCGATAAACAGAAATGAACCGTATTTTTCGTTGATAAGCAATGTATTTTTCCCGATAAATCCCAAACCAGACAGAAATGCAGCCTTTTTCTCATTCACAGGGCTGATATCTGCATGGGGTTCGAAAATATTTTCAGGAAAGAGTTTTTTCAATTCAGAACAAATCCCACTCAAAATATCAACAACAACCTTGTGATAATCTGGAAGCATTGCGTAAATTGAAATATTATGAGGCTTTTCAGGTTTGAACCAATAAGGAACAACCGTAGTTATTACACTTTTAAAAGGAGTTTCACTATCCGAAAAAGCCACATCGGAATAAGCACAAGTTCCGACCGAAAGATTCCGATCACGAAAAATCTCCGCTACTTCTTTTTCGTACATATTCCGAGAGCCTCCTTGGCAAGTCGGTCAACAGCTTCATTGAGTGTATTTCCCGTATGGGCGGCAACCTTGACAAAACTTATATCCATAGCCCGACGGTAAACCTCTGTGAAACGAACATATTCTGTCGCACACCAACTGTTAGCCTTCCAACGGCGCTGAAACCATGCGGCAATCCCTTCATAGTCATGGTAAATTATAAGCTTTCTGTACCCTTTTTCAGCAGTTTTTTTTATTGCAGTCATTGTTCCCATCAGTTCTCCTGCAACATTTCTCGCACTGACGGCATTCGGATTATTGCCAACCCCGTTCAGCTCCTCTGTCGATCCGTCAGGATACATAAGAACACATCCGAAAGAATATCGGAAAGTATCCACATCAAAACTTCCGTCAACAAAAGCTATAGCTGTTTCAGGAGGACACTGAGGAATATCATGACCTGCTTCAAAATTTTCGCCTTTCAGATACGCCTCAGCCTCTTCAAGAGTATAAAAGCCGCAATACTCGGCACCTTTAAATCCCGTAACCGCCTTGCGGCAGTCATCCCAGGAATAAAATATCCCCGTTTGACTACCGCTTCTGACGGCATATATTTTCTTTTTCTGAGCCACGTTTAATACCCGCTGTTCTGCTTGAGTACCATATCCTTGACCTTCATCAGACGTGTTGTATTTCCGCGTTCATTTTCGTCAAGTTTCATCATGATATTCTTGATCGTAAACTGAAGATTCGGAATAAGGACATGCTCAAGAGCATTAACACGGCGACGTGTCTTTTCGATCTCGGAAGCAAGAAGCATAACGCTTTTTTCCGTTTCAGCAAGTTCAACAAGCTGAGAAAGAACATCTGAAAGTCCCTGAACGGCATCGTCAAGCTCCCCTGAAGTAAAAGCAAAACCGTATGAAAATATGTCTGAATGTTTACCCTGCATTTTATAATCAAAAACAGGAACTTCAACACTCATAATATTTTTCTCCGAAGGTTCAAGAACCACGCTCTGTTTCGGATAAATAAGAGCTTCTTCGAGAGCCTGAGGAGACATAACCGCGGAAACACCTGCAAATGCCTCGTGTGAAAGTTTAAGTTTTGTTTCAACTTCAATTCGAAGCTCTCTGTTTTTACGAACCAACTCAAGGAATTGTTTCACAAGTTCATCGCGTTTATCTTTTAAGAGTTTATGACCTCGCTGAGCTGTTTTCAGTCTTTTTTTCAGCTTGGACAGCTCCATACGGGTCGGATTGACTTTAATAAGCTGAGCCATTACTGTTTCCCTTTTTTCATGTACTTATCGTACATAGATTCTTTAATTCTCTTGAGCTCGGATTTGGGGAACATTGAAAGCAGCTCCCAACCGATATCAAGAGTTTCTTCTATTGTTCTGTTGGCATTATAGCCCTGATTTACATATTTTTCTTCGAATTCATCGGCAAATTTAGCGTAAATTCTGTCAATGGGAGTAAGTGCTGCTTCACCGAGAATAACCATGAGTTCTTTAGCCTCTTTACCTCTTGCATAGCAAGCAAAGAGCTGGTTCATGGTACTTGCATGGTCCTCACGGGTCTTACCATCACCGATACCCTTGTCTTTAAGACGGGAAAGTGACGGAAGAACGTCAATCGGAGGAGTGATACCTTTTTTGTAAAGTTCACGGGAAAGTATGATCTGACCCTCTGTAATATAACCCGTAAGGTCGGGAATGGGATGAGTTTTATCATCTTCAGGCATTGTAAGGATGGGGATCATTGTGATACTGCCGTTTGAACCTTTTCTTCTGCCTGCACGTTCATACATTGTTGCAAGGTCGGTGTACATATAACCGGGATAACCGCGGCGACCGGGAACTTCTTTACGTGCGGCGGAAACCTCACGGCAAGCTTCTGCATAGTTTGTGATATCAGTAATGATAACCAAAACGTGCATATCCAGGTCAAATGCAAGATATTCTGCTGCTGTAAGAGCCACACGGGGTGTGGAAATACGTGCAATAGCAGGGTCTGAAGAAAGATTTATGAAAAGAACTGTTCTGTCTATGGCACCTGTTCTCTTGAAGTCTGAAATAAAGAAGTCAGCTTCTTCAAAAGTAATACCTACTGCGGCAAAAACAACGGCAAATTTGGAATCGGAATTGCGAACCTTAGCCTGTCTTGCTATCTGGGCAGCAAGATTTGCATGAGGAAGACCGGAACCTGAGAATACGGGGAGCTTCTGTCCTCTTACAAGAGTATTAAGCCCGTCAATCGCGGAAACACCTGTCTGAATAAATTCAGAGGGATAGTCACGTGCCGCAGGATTCATTGGAACACCGTTGATATCCATCATTTTTTCTGCTATTACAGGAACGCCATTGTCGATAGGTCTTCCGAGACCGTCGAAAACTCGACCGAGAATATCGGGAGAAACACCGAATTCAATACCTGTACCGAGGAATCTGACCTTACTTTCCGCAAGATTCATACCTGCTGAGCTTTCAAACAACTGAACAACAGCATCTGTTCCGTTTACTTCAAGAACTTTACAGCGACGGCGTTCACCGTTCTGAAGTTCGATCTCACCGAGTTCACCGTAAGTTACATTTGAAACCTGTTTTACAAGCATCAAAGGGCCTGCAACTTCCTGTATGGTTTTATATTCTTTTATCATCTGAGGTCATCCTCCTTCCTGTTGTTGATCGCTGCGGAGATCTGATCTTCGAGCATTGTCATTACGCGTTTATATTCAACATGAATAGCTTCTTCATGAGTTTCTTTAGCTCTTGCTATACGTTCACGGACAGGAAGTTCTGTAAGGGCATCAAGATCAGCACCTGCATTAAGAGCTTCGGAAGCCTTTTTGTAATAAGCAAGAACAAGCTTCAAAATAACGATCTGTTTATCCATTGAAGTGAAAGCATCTTCTTCAACGAACGCATTCTGCTGAAGGAAGTCTTCTCGGATCGAACGGGCTGTTTCCATGATAAGTCTGTCGGCGGGAGAAATAGCATCAATACCAACAAGTTTTACGATCTCATCAAGTTCACTTTCAACCTGAAGAAGCTTCATAGCTTCCGCAGTAAGTTCAGGCCATTCTTTATCAATGGTCTCTCCGATATTTGCACTTATTCTGTCAAGATAGAGAGAATAAGAAGTAAGCCAGTTTATAGCAGGGAAATGTCTTCTGTACGCAAGGGAAGAATCAAGACCCCAGAAAACTTTTACTATACGCATTGTTGCCTGAGCAACGGGGTCGGAAAGGTCACCACCTGCGGGAGATACGGCACCGATAGCTGTAAGAGAGCCTTTTCTGCCGTCAGAACCGAGACAGTAAACATGACCTGCACGTTCATAGAACTGAGCAAGACGGGAAGTCAGATATGCGGGATAACCTTCTTCACCGGGCATTTCTTCGAGACGACCGGACATTTCACGAAGAGCTTCTGCCCAACGGGATGTAGAGTCAGCCATGATAGCAACATCGTAGCCCATGTCTCTGAAATATTCCGCAATGGTAATACCTGTATAAATTGAAGCTTCACGAGCCGCAACAGGCATATCTGAAGTATTCGCAATAAGAACCGTTCTCTGCATCAAGCTTTCGCCTGTACGCGGGTCTTTAAGTTCGGGGAACTCCATAAGAACGTCAGTCATTTCGTTACCGCGTTCTCCGCATCCGATATAAACAACAACGTCAACGTCGGACCATTTTGCAAGCTGATGCTGAACAACTGTTTTACCGCTGCCGAAAGGTCCGGGAACACAGGCTGTTCCGCCTTTAGCCAAGGGGAAGAAAGCATCTATAACTCTCTGACCTGTAATAAAAGGAATAGACGGAGTCATTTTTTCCTTGTAAGGACGTGCGGTTCTTACGGGCCAGCGCTGGAGCATTGAAATTTCGCAGGAATCGCCATCAGGCTTCTTAATCTTTGCAACATGCTGAGCAACGGTATAATTACCGCTTCTGATATAAATAATTTCACCCTCAACATTCGGAGGAACCATGATTTTATGAACAAGTGACGGTGTTTCCTGAACAGTACCGACAACATCGCCTGCTTTTACGTAATCACCGATTTTTACTGTAGCTTCAAATTCCCAATATTTTTCTCTGTCGAGAGAAGGAACATCAATACCTTTTTCGATAAGAGGACCGTATTTTTCACGGATATCTTCAAGAGGTCTCTGAATACCGTCAAAAATATTTGTAATAAGACCTGGTCCAAGTTCTACTGAAAGCTGCATATCGTCCGAAACAACGATATCGCCGGGGCCGAGACCTGCAGTCTCTTCATATACCTGAATAGAAGCCTTGTCACCGCGCATTTCGATGATCTCGCCGATAAGTCTCATCTTACCGACACGAACAACGTCAAACATATTGGCATGGCCCATGCCCTCTGCCACAACGAGAGGACCGGCAACTTTTATAATTCTGCCTTCGGGTTTGGTCGTAGCCATATAAGTAATCTCCAATCTGCCGCTACATAACTATGTTTTACTTCAATCCCCATTAGCGGCTAATGGCGATTTACAGACCTTCACCACCCATATAAAATGGAGGTAAGTCCTATTTCAATTCGTTTAAATCTAATTGTTAAATGTAATGTCTGCCCCAATAGCCTTTTCCACAAGAGACTTGATATTTGCCAGACCCGAACCTTCCGAGCCGGAAGCACCGGGAAGCGAAATTATGGCAGGAAGAGCTTTTTCAGAGTAATCATCAATTACTCCTGGCATAGCATTGTAGTATTTTTCCATAAGGAATATAATGGGATAAGACTCATCTGCCGCAAGAGTACGGAGCGTTCTCGCTGCTTCTTCGGGACTTTCCGCAATAAAAACGGAACAGCCGATAGCCATAAAGCAAAGAACACTGTCTTTATCACCGATACAAGCAATTTTTTTCATTCGGAACGCCTCCATTAAGCTCTGAGTTTTTCTTTCGCTTTTTCAGGATCCATACCCGAAGAAACTGCGGAAAGAGCAATTCTGATATTTGAGATCTCGTTTTCTTTTGAAAGCAGGAATCCAACAACAACCTGCGGTCCGAAAGAAACAGAGTTCATCTTACGAACAAGTCCATTGAGATAATCTGCCACTCTTGATTCCATCACACCGACAGAAATGTCGGCGCTGTCAAATACTTCAAAAACCTTCCTGTAAGAAGTTGATGAAAGCATTTCATAAAAATCTTCCATTGGACGGTTGTAATATTCCTTGAGTTTTTCAAGTTTCACAGCTCCCGCATAAGGCAGCATTGCATAGGAAAAGAATTCAAGATCCTTACCCATTCTGCGGCAACGCACAAAGATCATAATGTTTGTAAGATCGGCTTTTGCATTGAAATACTCGGAAAGGAAATTAAATCCGGATTTTTTGCTGCGGGACATGATATACTCAAAACAAGCCTTATCTGCAATCAGATCGATTTTCTGCGGATCTCCGCTCTCGGAAGCCTCTTTCACAGCAACCTCAGAAACACTTGCAACAGCACCGTCAAGGAGCTTTTTATCGCGTTCCCTGAACCCGTCCTTAAGAGCTGAAAGTGAAATATTTCCGCTGTCAACAAGCATTGAATCGGGGGAAATTCCCAACATTTCAGCCTTTATGAGAGCTTTCAGATTCTGGAAATCATACCGTACTTTCAGAAGAGTTACGAGCTCCGACTTTCCGATAATCGAAGTTACGAGACTGTACGCCTTGTTGAGTTCCTCAGTAAGCGCAGAATCCAACCGTTTAAGAACACCTTCGTGTCCGGAAGAAACAGCAGCTGAAAGACTCAGTCCCTTTTCTTCGAGAATTTTCACCGCAGTATCAACAGAACGTGAATCCACTATTTTCATGAGAGACTCACTGTCGACCGCCGTTTTATGAGCTATTGCACGAAGTCTGACGGAAACGTGGAGATAATCGGTATCTTTATATTTTTTCATGAAGATCCCCCTATTCTGCAAAGAGGATCTTTACCGCAACAGGTTCAAGCTCTGTACGTTTTACGGAAAGAAGTTCCGCAATGGAACAGTTTACCTGAATACTTCCGTTTTTGATGATAAAACCGTCTGAAAGTTTTTTGACAGTAGATTTTGATATCTTGAACTCTCCTTTAAGAAACGGTCTGACAAGTTCAGCAAGGGGATAATCCCTCTCAGAGAACCACAGCATACCTTTTTCAGCGGATGCGTTTGCCATTGCCGCAAGGAAAGCAGCATATTCATTATCGGGAAGCTCTCTGATACGTTTTGCAACAGCATCGAAAGTTTCATCTATGACATCACGTTTTGCGGCGAGTTTCAGTTTGCGGGCTTCAAGGGCCGCCATGCTTCTGATATGATTTATAGATTCGATAGCTTCTTTTTCAGCAGCATCAAGACTTTTCGCATGAGATTCGGCAGCTTTTTTCTTTGCCTCCTCAACGATTGCAACAGCCTCGTTTTTAGCCGCGGAGATCACGGATTCAGCCGCAGTTGAAGCTTCGAGAGTAATTTTTTCGAGAATATTTTCTACGCCCATATCCTACCTCCATATAAATTAAACTTTACACCTGAATCAAATCTGCTTATTTGATGATGAAGTTTACCATAAGGAAGGAGATAAGGAGTGCGAAAAGTGCGTATGTTTCAACCATAGCTGAAAGTGTAACGCCTTTTACAACGTCGTTGGGGTTTTTGATAAGAATATTAACAGCGGAAGCTGCACAACGTGCCTGATAGATAGCAGAGAAGAGACCTACGATACCAATGGGGAGACAAGCAACGAAAATGAAGAGGCCCTGTTCAAGAGTGATAACTGCGAGAGAGTCACTGAAAAGACCGAGCTTAAGGCTGGTGATGAACGCAATAAGAAGACCGTAGATACGCTGTGTGCCGGGGAGAGCTTCGAGAAGAATGAGCTGACCGAATTTGGAAGGATCTTCCGCAACAAGTCCTGCAGCAGCTTCACCCACGATACCTACACCGCGAGCAGAACCGATACCTGCAAGGATCACCGCAAGAGCTGCACCTAAAAACGCCCAGAAAAGGCCGTCACTTAAAAATGTGAAATAGTTAACTGTTTCAGCTGTAATAAGATTTGTAAGAAGCATAATATTTTCCTCCGTTATTTTAAATAAATTATTTTTTTAAAGAATATCGGTGTATTTACCCTCCACACCGAGAGCATTGAATTTTCTGCCTCCGGCTTCGTAGAATTTACCGAAGAATTCGATAAACTGAAGTCTTGAAGCATGAACGTAAGAACCGAGAGCGCAAAGTGCAAAATTCAGAACGTGACCGAGAATAAATACAATCACAAAAATTATAACACTTATAAAACCTGAACCGCCGAGAGAACCCAGCTTGTTGAATACGCTGCCGATAACACCTGTGGAAAGACCCAAAGCAAGTATTCTTGAATATGAAAGAACATCCGCAAGATAATTGATAACATCGTAAAGGCTCATTACGCCTGAAGCTATCTTTTTGAAGATATTCTGTTCGCTTCTACCTTGAGTTGCGATAAGTCCCACAGCTCCGCCAATGGCAAATACTGCACCGATGACGGTAAAAGCTCCGCCCAATATAAGCAACGGAAGTCCTATAAGAAGAATCATCCAGAAGCCTACATCAAATAAGGCATCAAGCCAGTGCCCACGCTTTATCATCATATACCCTTTAAGTCCGAGACCTGCAAGGATATGAAGGAAGCCTGCAACAAACGACACAATAAGCATCGTGATGGGGTCAGAAACAGGATCGAACCATAAAGGCTTCAGTGCTAAATCGCTACCGAAATACGTTGATGATACAACCCCGACAACGTCACCGAAGAATGTTCCGAACATAAAGCCCCAAAATGTCGTTGAAATTCCGCAGAACATGAACATTTTCAACATTCCGCGAAGTCCCTTACCGAGACTAAGGAATTTAAGTCCCAAAAAGCAAGCTATTGTCATTACAATACCGTAGCCTGCATCGGAAAGCATCATACCGAAAAGCAGGAAGTAAAACGGCGCAACCATAAAGGTCGGGTCGATACCTCTGTAGCTGGGAAGTGAATACATTTCCGTAATTGCTTCAAATGGTTCAAGAACCGCATGATTTTTAAGTTTAATGGGAGGTTCTTCCTCATCCGCAGGTTCTGCTGTTTCGTAGTAGCAGGTATATTTGTCAAGCAATCCCGCAACATCGCATTCCCTGTCCTCAGGCAACCACCCTTCCAGCATAAAGGAAGAGCCTGTTGTTATAAGGCTGCTCCTTACAGCAGAAAGCTTCCGCTTGTTTGATAAAATATCTATAAGCTTCCGTACCTTCTCATAATTTTCGTTTGAAATGGCATGAAGCTCGTTTTCAAGTTCTGTCTTCCGCTCATTCAGCTGTGAAAGTTCAGCTTCAAGCTGTGAAATGCTGTCCGCAGCCGTTGAGGTAAGGCCGGGAAACTGAATCCGTGAGAAGCCCATATTCAAAAGATGAGCCTCTATCTGCCTTTCGTAAGAGTCAAGGTAAATAACCGTGATATAACTGGTTTTATTTGCAGTACATACCTTTTCAGCCCAAACGGGAGTAGTTTCAACATTACCGTCAATCTCCACCTCCATAATATCTTCGAGACGGACTTTTTCATGGACCGTACCCAATATCTGAGAGGTGTGCTTTGAGGGTTTTCTGCCCAAAGGCGTAGGGAGAGAAACCCAGGGTCTCAACGCTGATATATTCTGCTGAACCCTGTTGATCGATGTTTTCAGCCCGTTTATTTCACCTTGCAGGGAAAGAGCTTTTTCCGCAGATTCTCTGACCGATGTCCGAAAGACCTCGTCATCAAAATCCTCCCTGAAAACTTTCTCCTTTGGAGCGAACATATTTTTCGGGCCCGTATGATTCATACCCATCAATTTCATGGCTGAATCCAGAAGTCCGATCTCTTCTCCATAGCGTTCGTCCTCTACCACAGCTCCGTCATTCACAACTAAGTCTGCAATACCGTCAACACTGTTTTCGGTCAACGGCGAAACATCTACGGCAGAAAGCCACATAAGGTCGTTCAGCACTGACTCCTTTTCGGTGTTGAGTCCGATAAGGGTCAATTTTTTCATTTTTACTATTGCCATGATTCAAGCACCTTCTTAATCACAGCATTTGCAGCGTCATCAATGCGACTTCTTGCCTCTTCTTTCAAGGCTTCGCAGTCCTCTTTAGATTTCTCCATCAATGACAGTATCAATTCCTTACCCTTTTCTTCGGTAAGACTTCTGACACGCCTGATCTTCTCATCAGCACTTCTTTCAGATTCTTTGATCAGTTTTTCGGACTCGCCTTTTGCGTCCTCTATGATCTTCTTTGCATCAGCCTCAGCATCCCTCAAACGTTCTTCGGCTTTAAGTTCAGCATTTGAGATCAGGCGTATAACCTCACCTGCTCGGCTGGGCAAATTCTGATTTGTCTGCGCCACATCGATGTCCTGTTTTTTCTGCATATCCGGCATCCGGTTTCCTCCTCTTCCGTATTAATTTCAAGAGTTTTTCAAAACACTCTTCACTATACTAATAGTATACCAAATTGTCAATTCAAAGTCAAGCCCCTAACGCAAAAAAAATAAAATTTTTTTTGCAGAAATCAATATTACAAGCATCTTTCCATAATAAAAAAACATCGGAAAGGCAAAAAACGTCACCAATCCGATATTTCTTCTTTTCTTAAACTTTCATACGACAGGAAATGACAGTCCCGAAAATCAAAGTTCCGAAACAAACGCACATATACATAAAAAGTCCACTGTCGGAAGTTCCGGGATTATCGTCATCATCTTTTTCAACATTTTCAACATCATCGGGTTCGGTAACAGAAGCCGTTCCCATAATAAAAGTTCCGAGATTGTCAGGCGTCCTGAAAAACTCACCCGTGTCATCGTTCCAGACATATCTCACAATACCGCCGTCTATCTTATCACAAACAGCAATTTCAAAACCGACACGTTTTCCCGAAGAAAAAGAAAAACCGCTGTAGAGTTCCGAAAAATCCAAAGAAGCCTCAATAACACTTACGTTTCCGGAAACCGACAATTCCGCCGTTATCTTTTCGATAAAAACAGCCGGATCAACCTCAGATTCACCCTCCAAAGAAGCGCAAATGTCCCCATCCTCAATTTCAAAAAGAACTGAGGGTGTTTTCACCCCGTAAGTATCCGCATTGGAATCTTCAAGATCAAAATAAAGAGCAAATTCATCCTCATCAGAGAAGTTCTTCAACGTAAAATGAAAATACAATTTTCCGTCCTTCCATACCGAATAAAATGAACCGCTGAAATCCGAAAGATCTTCCAAAGGAACATCGTCAAGGAGTGTTTTATTTATGTACATTTTTACAGTCTCGCCGTATATTCTGTCGGGGACTGCCGCCGCGTCAATTACAGGAGCTTTCCCTGCATGAGCGATACTGTTCTGCAAAAGGGAATCAGCACTTGAGGAAAGGCTGAAACATAAAAACATTACCGCAAATATAAAAGAAAAAACTATTCTTTTCAATTTTAAATCTCCCCAAAATCACAATAAAATATAAACAGGAACTTTCTGTTTATTTATTTTCGGTCTCTGCCCCACTCAGTCCTGAAAGAGTCCTGTAAATATCCTGCATTTTCTTGTCCGTTTCAGCTATAGTCTCCGCACATTCAAGGAGCTTCGCCTTAATCTCAGCGGGAACACTTTCGGGATTTTTATACTTAAGCTCATGCTCAAGGCTTGCCCAATAGTCCATGGCAATAGTCCTTATCTGAATCTCAACATTGACATGCTCTTTTCTGTCAGAAAAGAACACGGGAATATTCACAACGATATGAAGACTTCTGTATCCGTTTTCTTTGGGTCGCTTTATATAGTCGGAAACTCTGACAACAGTAACATCGTCCTGCTTGGTCAAAAGTTCCGCAATCGTATAAATATCATCTATATACTGGCAGATAACTCTGATACCGGCAATGTCCGTGATATTATCCGTCACGGTTTTCAGATCGGAATCCAAGCCTTTTTTAAGCAATTTATTAAAAATACTCTGAGGAGATTTCAAACGCGTCTGAATATTATGTATAGGGTTTCGTTTATATCTGAAATGAAATTCGCTGTCAAGTATCTCAAGTTTTGTACTCATTTCCTTGATTGCAGCAGAATAAACATTCTGAATCGTAAAATAATCCTTCAAAAGCTGTCCGAACTGACTTGGAGTCATTTTAGCCATGGCTGAACCGCTGAGTTCTTCAAGCTCTTCGATACCGAATCTCTTCTGTGCTTTAAGCATAAATCAACATCCTTTCACATTTATTATTACCTCATAATAAGTATACCACATTTTGCGAAAAAATGCAACACTTAAAAGTAATTTCTTACGTTTTTGTACCAATTTTATTCGCAGTATATTTATGTTTATTGGGAAAGGATTCGACTCATCAAGATAATTTATGCGAAAAACTTTTTCTTTTCAGATGAAAAGTAAAAGTTTTTCCCACACCCATTTCAAAAAGAAAAGAAGTTTGAGGTATATTTAGAAAAACAACAACACTTATATAAGAGATATAATAGATTTTCTGATGTTGTTTATTACAATCAGGCATTTCTCTCATAAAACATTGAAAATGTTTTATACAAAAGTTTTTTTGGAAAAGGGTACGGGAAAACCGATTTTTACAAAAAATGGTTTCCCCGTAATCATATCTATCAAATTATTTATTCCATTCAAGTTTCTTTGCAGGTTCTTTACCCTGAGCGTTTACATAGTCACGGGGGTCAACGGTGCTTCCGTCAATGGCGATTCTGAAATGGAGGTGGTTACCTGTAGAAGTACCTGTAGTACCGACATAACCGATAATATCGCCCTTTTTAACCTCTGAACCGACCTTCAAGCCCTGCTGGAACTTGGAAAGATGGCAGTATGTAGTGGTAATGCTTGAACCGTGGTCAAGAACGACCTTGTTACCGCCGCCGGTGTTTACCCACTGATACATAATAATAGTTCCGTCATTTACCGCATAGATGGGCGTTCCACCCGGTGCGGCAATATCTATGGCATCATGGAAAGACTTATCAAAATTTCTGTATCCGTAACCGGATGTAATATAATCATGTTCGGGAGGCAACGGCCAGATAATATCGCCGCCCACATATTTTTTCTGTCTGTCAAGAAGCTCCTGAATCTTCGCATCAAGTTCTTTTTCAAGTCTCAAAAATTTAGCTTCTTCATCTTCAATATCGGAGATCGTATCCTCTATCTTGGCAACAGTATCAACAAGAGACTGAACCTGTGTTTCCTGAGTGGATTTTGCATTTTCCAACTGGATCATTGCAAGTTCCTGAATCTGAAGCTCATCTTCAATCGTTGATTTGGTTTTCTCAATAAAAGAAATTGAACCTTTCATCTCATCGAGAAGAAACTTGTCATACTCCATCATATCGGAGATAAAGTCAATTCTTGTAAGAAGCTCGGAAAAATTAGCAGATGTCAGAAGTACTTCGATATAGGAGATCTCCCCTGCCTCATAGGAAGCTCTTATACGGGACTTATATTTTTCGTAATAATCCTCATATGCAGATTCGGCAAGCGCCAACTCCTGATTTTTTACTGCAAGACGGGTATTGAGGTCACTCAGTACCCAGTTAAGTGTCACAATTTCAGCATCGGTGGCAATAATCTGATCTTCGATGATCTCTTTTTGAGCCAAAGCACTTTTCTTCTCGGCTTTTGCTGCAGCAAGATCCTTTGAAAGCTGCTTCTGCTCCGCATTGATATTCGCAAGAGCATCCTGAGCCTCTTCGTAAGCTGCGGCATCTTCATCATTTTCAAACTGAACTTTCGCAGCGGAACCGACAGTAAACGCAGCCGCGAAGATCAGACATGATGTCAAACCCCAGGCTATTATTTTATTTTTAAAAGAAAATTTCATCAAACAGAACCCTTTCATGGTTTTAAATTCACATACATAGTAATTATACCAAAATCTCAAGGACTTGTCAACCTTAAAATGTAGGAATTCGGTGAACAAAGATTTACACTTCAAAAACAGTCCCGCTCATCGCATGACGCGCAGCAAGGATATATTTTGACCTGTCAAGGGGATTTACACCCCTGCGGGGAGTTTCAGCAACGAAGCCTTCGGGACATTTTGCATAGCGTAAAAACGCAGAAGTCATAACACCCTTACCGTGGGTAAAAGATGCGAATTCAACGGGATAATCGCCCAATTCCGCAAGAGGAACCTCTGCGGTAACAACAGTATTTACCCCCATTGAAAACTGATCTGTACACTGACCTCGCATCCTTAAAACATCGGAAATTATGCGGCCGACAAGAGAGCTTTCAACGGAAAAACGTATTTTAAGAATCGGCTCAAGAAGAACCGTTCCTCCGCGGCGAAGCCCGTCCATAATTGCAAGAGGAGTTGCAACCGTAAAATCCAACGGATGGGTATGTATGGGATGATCCTCACCGTCAACAAGCTCAATATCTGCATCGGTGACCTCCCAGCCATAAAGTCCCTGAGCCAAAGACGGCAGGATTGAAGCTTCAACCTGTTTTCGGTATCTGTAACCGATCTTTTCGGGAGAAACAGTACAACTGTAGCGAACCCCTGACCCTCTCGGAAGTGGCTTTATTACAAATTTCAGCACAGCCCAACAGGGTTTCGGCATTGTATATGCATCAAAACCAACAGATTCGGATGCAGGAGTTTCCTTATAAATAACTTTAGGCTCACCGAAAGTCACAGGAAAACCGAAACGCTCCTCAAAAACAGGACCGAGAACCTCAGTTTCAACTGTTCCGAAAACCTTTATATGAAGAGTCTGAGACATTGGCTCCCAGGAAAGTGAAAGCTCCGGATCTTCAGCCTCCATTATTTCAAAACACTCACGAAGCTTTGCGGAAGAAATATTTTCGGGAGCGGTTACGGAAACAGACAAAAGCGGAGTTCTTAAAAGCCCTTTTTTCAAGCGATGCTCAAAAGAAGAAGTATCTCCGAAAGTCATTCCTGTCTTAACAGCTGTAAAGCCATAGACCAGTCCGACATCCCCGGCATTTATAGCCTGAACATCTTTGAACTTACCGTCAACACTTTGTTTTATCATGGATATTTTATAATCAACCCCGTCAAAATTAACGGTATCACGGGTCGCAAGACTTCCCGAAAAAACGCGCAAATATGCACCTCTTCCGAAGTTTTTATCATGCTCGACAGAGAAAACTACACCACCTAAATTTCCTATCTCACCTGTTCCGGAATCGGGAAAGAAGCGTGAAACAGCATCCAGAAGATCCTCTATTCCCTGCCCTGTCTGCGCACTTCCGAAAACCACCGGGATCGCATTCCGTCCATCCGACCGTAAAGGCAAAACACTTAACAGTAAATCTTCCGACGGAACATCTCCATTTACAAACATCTCAAAAATATTCTCATCATATTCCGCAGCTATCTCTGTCATTTCATCTATATTTCCCCAGCGGAAAACAGGAAGGCCACGAAGCTTAAGTTCTTCGAAAACCTCATCGGGACGTGCAATATCACGATCACATTTATTTATAAAAAATACTACAGGAAGCCCTGATTTTTCTGCCGCATCAATAAGAAGCTCCGTACCGGACTGAACTCCGTCAACAGCAGAAACAAGTATAACGATCCCATCCGCGGCAAGGAACGCCCGCTCTGTCTGAGAAGCGAAATCCGCATGTCCCGGAGTATCTATAAGATTGAATTTCTCGCCCTTGTACTCAAAAGAAGTAAGAACAGAACGAACTGAGATCCCACGTTCCCGCTCGACAGTCATCGTATCTGTTCTTGCTGTACCGCTGTCAACACTGCCCATAGAACGGATCACGCCGCATTCAAACAGAATTCTCTCAGTAAGAGTTGTCTTACCGGCATCAACATGGGCAGTAAATGCAATATTTTTCATAAGTTGCTCCTGTATATAAATGTGTTTTTTTGCGGCAAAAGCAAAGTTTCCCGCATCATTTAAAAACCGAATTCGGAACCTCGTAAAAGCTTTTTGAAAGGGGCACGGGGAAAACAATTTAATAAAAATGTTTTCCCCGCAAAATTTTCACAAAACTTATTATTCAACAATAATGTCAGCCATATCTGCCTTGAATCT
This sequence comes from Eubacteriales bacterium, assembly GCA_045637625.1. GTDB lineage: Bacteria > Bacillota > Clostridia > Oscillospirales > UBA644 > HGM12619. The sequence continues at coordinate 55,214 of JAZTZU010000061.1, read as the reverse complement.
AGCTTCTTCGGATTTATCGTGGATAACAACCGTAAGAGGCTTACCGAGATCAAGACTGAAAATGCCCATGATCGATTTTGCGTCGATAGTATATCTGCCGGAAACAATATCAATATCGCCGGAATAAAGGTTTACCTTGTTTACAAAATTTTTTACAGCATCAATGGAGTCAAGTCTGATTTTCATGATCATCTATCCTTTCTTAAATAAAAAATATATTTATAAAAGCTCCTTATAGCTTTCAATATACATATCACTGAGTTCTTTAACCTTGTCATGTTCAGATTCACAGTAGTCCTCTATAGCACAAACTCTGTAACCGTTGGCTTTCAAAGTTTCAATACTGTACAAAGCATCTTCAAAAACAACAGTATTTTCTTTTGTTGCACCGAGACGTTCAAGGCTTATATCAAAAATATCGGGATACTCTTTCCCCTTACCGACCTCTCTCGTAGTAAGAACAAATTCAAAATACTGAGAAAGTCCAAGCCTGTCAAGAACTGCAGACGCTTCCCTTGTAGGCGTAGCAGTGGCGATGGCACACCTCACACCCTCTGCTTTAAGTTTTTCCAAAAACTCTATGACATACGGTTTTATGTCAATAACAGTGCTGTAAAACTTATACATCATGTCAAAAACTTCCTGAAGAGTTACTGTCACTTCCGGATAACCGTATTTGTCACTGAGATATTTGAAATCACCGTTACAGTTCACATTGGAAAAAATAACGTGTTCAATAGCTTCCTCGGGAAAATCCTTCAATCCGAATTTTTCATTGAGAAATGCAAAGGGTAATCCTCTCCAATATTTCATAGACTCGACAAGTGTTCCGTCGAGGTCAAAAACAGCAAATTTATAGTTCATTTTGATCCTTTCAACATTAAAAATAACTTTACCCTGTAAGTATATCAAAAAATAATAAATATGTCAATAATTTAATCTTGTCTTTTTTCTAAAAATGTAGTATAATTATCTTGCCGAGATTTCACACAGGTGTTACTTTCGGACATTTTTATTAAAGAGACAGGATCAAGATGAAATTTTCAATACATACATTGGGTTGCAAAGTCAACCAATACGAAAGCGAAGTTGTCGCTGAGGCTTTGGAAAAAAGAGGGCACGAGAGGGCATTGCAGGGGGAACGATGCGACATCTGCTTCATAAACACATGTGCAGTCACGGAAGAAAGCGTGCGCAAATCCCTGCAGATAATACGCAGAACCAAAAGATTGAACCCAGACGCGGTAATCATCTCCGCAGGATGCGCTTCTCAATCGGAAGATCACAGGACAAGACTTGAAGAAGTTTGCGACATAACCCTCGGAAATAAAAACAAACCTCAGATTCCCGATATGATCGAGAAATTTCTTGCTGACAGAAAAAAGATATCTTCATTCGTAAAAATCGGAGCGGAAAAAGAATTCGAACCGATGACAGCATATACAGGAGAAAGAACAAGAGCGACCTTGAAAGTTCAGGACGGATGCAACAATTTCTGCAGTTACTGCATAATTCCCTTTGTAAGAGGCAGAATACGAAGCAAAAATTTTGAAGAAGCCGTTGCGGAAATGAAATTCCTCGCCCAAAACAGCGGTTACAAAGAAATCGTTCTGACAGGAATACACCTTGACAATTACGGAAAGGATATCGGAGGAGTCACTCTGATGGACCTGCTCGAAGCGGCAGAAAATATTGACGGGCTTGAACGTATCAGACTCAGCTCCCTTGAACCAATATTCATCACGGAAGAAAATGTTGAAAGGATGAAAAAGCTGACCAAGATCTGCCACCATTTTCATCTTTCACTCCAAAGCGGATGCAATGCAACACTCGAAAGGATGAACAGGCATTATACGACAGAAGACTACGCCCATTGTGTAAAACTTCTCCGTGATGCCTTTGAAGACACCGCAATAACAACGGACATAATCGTTGGTTTTCCCGGAGAAACGGAAGAAGAATTTCTTACGACAATGAAATTTGCGGAAACTATCGGATTCATGAAAATACATATTTTCCCGTACTCCGTGCGTCAGGGAACTGTTGCCGCTGAAATGGACGGACAGATCTCCACAGAACTGAAAAATGAGAGAGTTCACAGACTTAACGGGATCGCAACTGAAACACGCAGAGAATTTCTGAAAAAACAGATAGGAAAAACTGTAACGGTTCTTTTTGAAACAGCCAAAAACGGCAAGATACGAGGTTATACCCCAAATTATGTGGAAGTAATCGTTGACGGTACTGCTGAACTCTGCAACAAAACAGCGAACGTAAAGCTCCTTGATTCTGACGACGAATATGTTTACGGAGAAATTATTTAAACACAGATATTAAAAAAACTTTCGGGGAAACCTTATTCTGTCGTGCAGATAAGGTTTCCCCGACTATTAAGCTTTATCTGTATTCTTTGAGTAATCTTACCGCATTTTCACCGAGAATTTTGTTTCTTGCTGTTTCAGAGATATCCAAAGATCTGAAAAAAGCCTGATGAACGGATGTAAAATTATCCCTGCCATGCAATATTCTATCTTCAAATTCTCCAATAAATGCTTTTGTAAATTCGATATTTCTGTTAAAAGCATCATAGCATGAGCCGGCAGACGCATCACAGTAAAGATTCGGGTACTTACGCATCAGCTCAACGACCTTGCCGTCAGAAGTAAAATGTCGCCAAAAACCGGGAGCATGACCCAGCATTACAGTATCGGGACAAAGATCCAAACACCTCTCAAGAGGTTCTATACCGCCACCGAACCAAAAATATTCACGCTGATTACCGATTGTTTTCACCGGGTAATCTATGTGCAGGACAACGGGAAGCTTTTTCTCTCCGCAATAACGGAAAAGATCTATATTATCCCAGTTGTCAAACATCATTCTGAATTTCCATTCGCCGCAGACCTGAACACCGTAAGTATTCACGGCAGCATCAAGTTTATCTATCGCAAAGGGATCTGCCGGATTGGGGCAGTATCCCAAAACGAAGCGGTCGGGATATTTATCTTTATATCTTACGGCTCTTTCCAGAGGCATCTGAGCCTCCCCTGTAAATCCGAATGAAGAATTTGCACTTTTATGTTCCCAATCATTCAACGGAATCTCACAGGTAAGCAGCCAGGTAACATCAATATTATTTCTGTCCATGTCTTCGATCATTGCTTCAAGCCCATGTCCGCAATAATCCGCATGATTATGATCGTCAACAACCATGATGATTCTCCTTTATTTGTTATAGGGATTATATAGATTTTTCATGGGGAAAACCTTATTTTCACGAAAAAATAAGGTTTTCCCCATAACCCTTTCCAACAAAACCGAATTTGGGGGATAAATATAAAAAACCTCAATGGCCACCGCATAGTAATAAAAAAAATGCGGTAGCTGTTTGAATTAAATACTGAAATTTGAGCTTCGCTCGGTAAAGTTTTCGTAGTGGGGGTTCGGGGGAGGCGAACTTTTACAAAAGTAGCTTCCCCCGCAAACACCCCAATCCCAATCATTCACCCAAAAGTTTCAATGAGTTTCCGCTGTATATTTTCCTCAAAATATCTTTAGGCAAATTCAACGCAGAGATAGCTTCCTGAAGCTGATTACTGTGGTACATATCACGTGCATAAAGAAGTCTGTCCTGGAATTCAGTCACAAATTTATATGCAAATTCGGGATCACGGGACAGAGCGTTCGTTCCGCTGTTGCCTGAAAGGTCACAGTACAGATTCGGATATTTTCGAAGCATTTCCGAAACCTTTCCACCCTCTGCGATTTTTCCTTTAGGATAAGAACCACCCTCGTCAAAGTTGAAATCCCCTGAAATATTAGCCCAGAAACCGGGAGCATGACCGATAAATGTAGTTTCGGGACAAAGCTGTATTGCACGCTCAAACGCCTCTATGGAACCACCGTACCACCAATGACGTCTCGGATATTTCTGATGACAGAAAATCGGATAATCAAGATGAATGACCACGGGCAAATTATGTTCTCCGCAATAACGGAAAAGATCTATATTATCCCAGTTATCAAGCATTGATCTGAATTTCCACTCACCGCAATATTTGATCCCATAAGTATGCAACGCAGCATCAAGTTTATCAATTGCGAACGGATCACGAGGATCGGGACAATACCCGAGAATAAATCTCTCGGGACATTTATCAACAAATTCCAATGCATTTTCAAATATATTCTTGGATTTTTCCGTAAAGCCGAAAACCTCGTTTGCGTTATCGGGGCACCATTCTCCCATGGGGATCTCACATGGCATTATCCAAGCTTAATCAATGTTGTATCTGTCCATATTTTCAATAGTTGATTTGAAATTATTACCCATGTAGTTCGCATGGTTATGGCAGTCTATAACTAAAATATCATCTAACATTGTTCAAACCTCTCAATCTTTTGGAGTTACAAGTTTCAAAGAGTTTCCGCTGTAAATTTTTCTGAGAATTTCCTTGGGCAAATTCAGGGACGCAAGCGTTTCCTGCTGAAGATTATGGTGATAAAGATCTCTTCCGTAAAGGATCTTATCCTGGAATTCTTCTATAAATTTAAGTGAAAATTCCGGATCTCTTGACATTGCATTTGCCCCGGAAGTTCCCGAAATATCACAGTAAAGATTCGGATATTTTCTCAAAAGCTCAGGAACTTTTCCACCGGGAGCAATTTTACCTTTCGGATAAAATTCCGTTTTAAAATCATAACTTCCTGAAATATTTGCCCAGAATCCGGGAGCATGACCGATAAATGTGGTTTCGGGACAGAGCTGAAGAGCTCTTTCAAGAGATTCAATAGTCCCTCCGTACCACCAATGGGGTCTGGGGTTTTTCTGCTTTAACTGCAGGGGATATTCAAGATGCAGGACCACAGGCAAATTATGTTCACCGCAGTAACGGTACAGATCTATGGTATCCCAGTTGTCAAACATCATTCTGAATTTCCATTCACCGCAATACTGTACACCGTAAGTGTGAACCGCAGCATCAAGTCTGTCGATCGCATAAGGATCACGTGGATCAGGACAAAAACCCAAAACAAAGCGTTCGGGGCGGTGTTCCTTATAATACAATGCATTTTCAAAAGTGATTTTTGCGTCTTTGGTAAATCCGGTAACCTCATGAGCATTATCGGGACACCATTCGTTGAGAGGGATCTCGCAGGGCATTATCCATGTTTTATCTATATTATGCCGATCCATATTTTCAAGAGTCGTCTGCAGATTATTACCATGATAATGAGCATGGTTATGGCTGTCAATTACAAGAATATCATCAATCATAATTTCTTATCCTTTCAAAGGAACAAGTCTCAGAGCATTTCCGCCGAGAACTTTTTCTTTTATCTCTTTGGAAACATCGAGAGATTCAATAAGTTCAAGATGTTTATTGTGAATATAAAGATCTCTTCCGAACAAAACTCTGTCCTGAAATTCTTCAAGAAATCCTTTTGTAAATTCAATATCACGGGAAAGGCCGTTCCAACCTGAAGTTCCGGACATGTCACAGTAAAGATTAGGATATTTACGGAGAGCGCTGATAAGTTTTCCACCTTCAAGGACTTTACCCTTCGGATAAGATTCAAGCATTCCTTTATTATCCCCTGAAATATCAGCCCAGAAGCCCATTGCATGTCCGATAAATGTAGTTTCCGGACAAAGCTCAAGAGTTCTTTCGACAGCTTCCATATTTCCCGCATACCACCAATGAGGTCTGGGATATTTCACATGAACGGGAACGGGATACTCCAAATGGAAAACAACAGGGATATTTTTTTCACCGCAGTAACGGTAAAGATCTATACAGTCCCAGTTATCGAGCATCATTCTGAATTTCCATTCACCGCAGACCTGAACACCGTATGTATTTACTGCCGCATCCATTTTATCTATCGCAAAAGGATCCCTTGGATTCGGACAGTAGGACAGAACAAATCTGTCGGGATATTTATCTTTTGCCTCAATGCAATACTTAAACGGCATTGCGGCATCGGGAGTAAATCCCGTAAATTCTTTGGCATTGTCAGGACACCATTCATCCAGCTGTCCCTCCCAGGATTGGATCCAGGTCACATCAATATTATACCGATTCATGTTTTCCACGATCTTATCTCTGTTGTGATACTGATAATTCACATGGTTATGTGCATCTACGATCATAGTTAAAACCCCTTTTGTTTTTATTCAATTAAAGTATAGCATATAATTTTTTATTTGTCAATAGTCAATTGCCGCAAATATGCCAAAAAAACAAGATGATTTTAACATAAAAACAGTGTATAATATAAGAGTATCAAATAATGAAAGGACTACCACCATGGATTACAACAACGAAAACGGATATATATCCCCCGTACAGAAAAAAGAGAAAAGATCAGCACTGCCTGCAATATGCGCAATTTTATGCGTGTTATTGGTATTCAGCATTGCAGCGACATCGGCAGTAACATTTCTCTATATCCGTGACAACAAAAACTCAAAATCAGTAGACGAGATCAGAGAAGAACTTTACGAAGAAATAAGCTTGCAGTATAAAACTAAAATGGAAGAGCTCAGTTCATCTGTAGACACTATCCAACAGATAATGAAGAACCCTCATTCGTATTCACCCGAGATCATTTCACAGCTTGATGAGCTTACAAGCCCTGTGGTGGCAATTGCAAACACGGTCAGACAGTCAGTCGTGGGAATCAGGGTCGTAATCCCATCTTCAAAGGTTCAATCGGGCTTTTTCTGGTATGAAACAGGTGAATCGGAGTCGTCAGGTTCAGGAATCATCCTCTCCTCTGACGGATATATCGTTACAAACTACCATGTCGTTTCTTATTATGATGAATACGAAAACGTAATGATCAGCGTCATCCTCGAAGACGGAACAGAACTTGAAGCAGTTCTTGTAGGCGGTGACGCGGCAAATGACCTCGCGGTAATCAAAGCAGAAACCAACGGTAAAGAACTTCCTACAGCTGAGATAGGAATATCTTCACAGCTGCAGGTCGGTGAGGTTGTGGTCGCAATAGGAAACCCACTCGGAACTCAGTTCGCAGGAACTGTCACAATGGGTATTGTAAGTGCCCTTGACAGAAATATAAGCTCGGAAAACACAGCAGAAACACTCATCCAGACAGATGCGGCAATAAACCCGGGAAACAGCGGAGGAGCACTCATAAATTCAAAAGGTGAAGTTATAGGAATAACCTCAAGCAAGATTGCGGATACGGACATTGAAGGTCTCGGATTCGCGATCCCCATAGATTTTGCAAGACCGATAATTGAAGATATTATTGAGTACGGTTACGTTAAAGACCGTCCTGCAACAGGTATTTCGGGACAAACGATATCAGCCTCAATGTCAAGGTATTACGGTCTCCCTGCAGGGGTATTGGTATCAGATGTTTCAAAAGACAGCGGTGCGGATCTTGCGGGAATTGAAGTTTACGACATCATAACAGAAATCGACGGAATCAAAATAACATCTATGTCGGATATTCAGGCAATAAATGAAAGCCATTCCGTGGGAGATGTCCTTAAGGTAACATTTTACAGGGACAGAACGTACCATACAGTAAACCTTAAATTGCTCGAAGACCGCGGAAGATAAAAAAAGACCGCCTTATTTCACGGATTTTTCGGAATCAACTATTGCAAAATCGGCAGATATATGTTATAATAGTAGCGTTGTCTGTATGCCCTGACAAAAACTGTTAACCATACAGCTTCGTGCGGTCCTCTGCTTTTCTCGGCACGAACGCGCTTAATAATTAACTGAATATCAGGAGGAACGAGAAACAATGAACAAACTTGCAGAATTCACAAAAGACCAGCTCCGCAGCGAAGCTCTGCCTCTCGAAATCGGTAGCACTGTTAAAGTGCACTGTAAGATCAAAGAAGGATCCAGAGAAAGAATCCAGCTTTTCGAAGGCACAATCATCTCTAAAAAACACGGCGGTGTTTCCGAAACATTCACCGTTCGTAAAGTAGCTTATGGCGTAGGCGTAGAAAGAACATTCCCCGTACATTCTCCCAACGTAGAAAAGGTAGAAGTTGTACGTGTTGGTAAAGTTCGTCGTGCTAAGCTTTACTATCTGCGTGACAGAGTCGGCAAAGCTGCCAAAGTCAAGGAGAAGCTGTAAACCGATTACGGCAAAGACTCCTGCCTTGCTGTTCGTCAATAAAATGACGGACGCCAGCATAATCGCGGTATTCTTTCCGATAATTACGGTGGGAGTACCGCTTTTTGCATATTTTCAAAATTACTTAAATAGGGGGATTAAAAATGGCTGAAAACGAAGAAATCACCGCAACAGAAAACATCAACGGTGACGGGTCAGAAAAAAACATAAAAAAGGCTGAAACTGAAAACACAAAACAGAAAGGCTCTTTACTGAGAGATTTTGTGGAGATCGTTGACGCGGTGGTAGTTGCTGTCGTTGCAGCTATTCTGATCCTTTCCCTCGTGTTCAGAACAGGATACGTCGACGGACCTTCAATGACTTCAACAATGCTTGACGGTGACAGATATATCGTTTCGGGTCTTTTCTATACTCCGGAAGTTGGAGACATCGTTGTCTTCCAGCCCGAAGCAAACCGCAATGACTATTCTCTTTGGGTAAAACGTGTCATCGCAACAGAAGGACAGACAGTAAACATCAACGGTGACGGCAAAGTTTATGTTGACGGAGTTCTTATTGAAGAACCTTATCTGGACGGACATCAGATAACTTTCCCGAAATCCTATTCAAAAATAACTTTCCCCTTGACAGTACAGCCCGGCGAAGTCTTTGTAATGGGTGATAACAGACTGGACTCAAAAGACAGCCGTGACATCGGATGTGTTGACATAAGAAAGATCCTGGGAAAGGTCCTCTTCCGATTCTATCCTGTCGACAAGATCGGAACCATCGACTAATAAAATAAAAAGGAACATCAAAAAATGAACATCAATTGGTACCCCGGACATATGGCAAAAGCCCGCCGAATGATCGAAGAGTCCATCGGACTTGTAGACATGACGGTGGAACTTGTGGACGCAAGGATACCCATTGCTTCACGAAATCCCGACATTGACAGAATTCTTAATGCATCTCAGAAACCGAGGCTCATAATCCTCAACAAAAGCGATCTTGCAGATGCATCAATGAATAAAAAATGGCTTGCTTATTATAAGAGCCAGGGCATAAATGCGATCCTTTACAACAGCAAAACTGCAGGAGGAAGTTCAGTACTTCTTCAGGCTGTAAGAAATATTTTTAAAGAAAGAATCGCCCGTGATGCCGCTAAGGGTATCGTAAACAGAAGCATTAAAATAATGGTTCTCGGAATTCCCAATGTGGGAAAATCAACATTTATAAACAATATCAGCGGCTCAAACAAAGCAAGAGCCGAAGACAGACCTGGCATTACCCGCACAAAACAGTGGGTAAGAATCAGTGACGGCGTGGATCTGCTGGATATGCCCGGAATCCTTTGGCCGAAACTGGAAGATCAGCAGGCAGCATTAAGACTTGCACTTATAGGCTCGATCAAAGACGAAGTCATTGACACAGAAGAGCTTGCTATGAGACTTGTAGGGATTCTCGCACGAAACTATAAGCCAATGCTGACAGCACGTTACAAACTCCCTGAAGAGCTCCCTGAAGATGATTGGGAACTCCTGAAGCTTATCGGAAAAAAAAGAGGTTTCATTGTCAGCGGCGGAGAAATTGATACCGAAAGAACAGCCCTGATACTTCTCGACGAATTCAGAGGCTGCAAGATCGGAAAAATAACGCTTGAAGCACCTCCCGAAACGGAAGAAAAAGATGAGCAGAAAGACTGATACTCTTCCCGTTGATATGTGGAAGTTTGAAAACGAACTTTACAGCCAATACAAAGTGATCTGTGGAATAGATGAAGCAGGTCGAGGTTGTCTCTGCGGAAATGTCTGCGCAGCAGCGGTAATTCTCCCACCGAATATAGAGCTGAAAGGCGTAACGGACTCTAAAAAACTTACGGAGAAGAAGCGTGAAGAGCTTTTTGATGTAATAACGTCCAACGCTGTCTCATACGGTATCGGGTGGGCAACGCCGGAAGAGATCGACGAAATAAACATTCTTAACGCAGCGTTTCTTGCAATGAAGCGGGCAGCAGATCAGTTAACTGTGAAGCCGGACATTGCCTTGATTGACGGAAACAGGATCCGAGGATTCGAGATTCCGACAAAATGCATAGTCAAAGGCGACGCCCTCAGTATGAGTATCGCGGCGGCTTCGATTCTTGCAAAGGTCTCCCGTGACAGATACATGAAAGAGCTCGCAGAGCAATACCCACAGTATAAACTGGATATACACAAGGGATATCCCACAAAAGAGCATTACAAACTGCTTTCAGAAAACGGAATTCAACCGATATACAGAAAATCTTTCCTGAAAAATGTACACTGAACAAAAACCATCAAAAAAATGGGTCGGTCAAAGATTTGAATCTTACACCGCCGATTGGCTTACATATAACGGATATAAAATCCTCAAAAGGAATTATTCCGCAGAACACAAGGAAATAGATATAATAGCCTTAAAAAACGGAACGATATGTTTTGTTGAAGTGAAATCAGAGAAAATCTCTCCCGAAAATTCAGACAGAGATACTCCTCCCGAAAAGATAACTCCCGAAAAAATGAGAAATATCGTATCCGGTGCAAGATTCTACATTGCAGAGCTTCGTAAAAACGGCATAGACCCTTACGAATTCGATTACCGCTTCGACGGTGCAGGCATTTTATTCGACGAAGAATATCATGTTATGGAATTCAAATATTTTGAAAGGTTATACACGGTTGATGAAGAAGCATTTCTATGATCTTCACTGCGACACGGCAACAAAAGCCTGTCTGGCAGGATCATCTTTCGAAGACGAAAGTCTTCACATACACAAAAAATCATTGGAAGAATTTGATGAAACTGCTCAGGTATTTGCGGTTTTCTACGATGACGAACGCAACGACCCTGGGATGGATTTCTTTTTCAGAGTAAAAAAATTTCTCGAAAACGAAACAGCTGAAATAAAGAATCTAAAACCGATACTCTCCTGCGAAGGCGGAAATATTACAGGCGGAAAGATTGAAAACATTCAGACATTAGCAGAAAACGGAGTAAAATTTTTCAGTCTCGTCTGGAACGGAGTCTCATGTTTTGCAACAGGGGCAAAAACAGACCAGACCGAGGGACTTAAGATTCTCGGGAAAGACTGCATAAGAGAGCTTGAAAATTGCGGAATAATCCCCGACGTTTCACATCTTTCCGATGCTGGATTTACGGATCTGGAAAAAATCTGCAAAGGAACCTTCGTTGCAACTCATTCAAATTCGCGAAGCATTTGCGAAAATGCAAGAAATCTTACTGACAGCCAGATAAAAACGATCGCCGAAAGAGATGGGCTTGTAGGACTGAATATGAATCCCCCGTTTCTGAGCAGGCAGAACACCGCCACATTTACGGATATTCTCCGTCATGCGGAAAAGATCCTGAATCTCGGAGGAGAAAATATTCTCGCGTTGGGATGCGACCTTGACGGAGTTGAGGAGTTACCTCAGAACTTCTCAAAGGTTTCTGATCTGATAAATTTAGCAGAATATTTCAAAACCGAATTGGGCGAAAAGTTGACCGAAAAGATATTCTTCGGAAACGCAGAAAGATTTTTCAACAAATACATTTAGGGTAAAAGAGGATATACATGGCGTTATACGTAACGGCAGACCTGCATCTGGGGAACGCCGACACCGTTGATAAACCAATGGAAGTCTTCGGACGGCTATGGGAAAACCACATTGAAAGACTCAAAGAAAACTGGTGCGTTGAAGAAAACGATACCGTTATCATTGCAGGGGACACATCCTGGGCAATGGATTTCAAACAGCTGGCACCGGACTTTGACTTCATAGAAAAACTCCCCGGAAAAAAAATAATCCTTAAAGGAAACCATGATTATTGGTGGTCGACAATGTCGAAGCTTAAGGATTTCGCAAAAAATTACAGCACTATATCATTTCTCCATAACAATTCTTACGAATACGAAGGCGTTGGGATCTGCGGAACCAGAGGATGGATAACTGAGCCTGGTCAGCAGGCAGACATAAAGGTTCTGAACCGTGAGGTCGGAAGACTTAAAGCCTCACTCGCATCAAGCAAAGCGGAAGAAAAAATAGTTTTCCTCCACTACCCTCCTGTATTTGGCAACATTGAATGCAAAGAGATAACTCAGGTTCTTGCAGAAAACGGAATAAAAACCTGCTACTACGGACACCTTCACGGCTACGCTCACAGGCTCGCTGTTCACGACGAAGAACGGAACGGAACACGATATTTCCTCGCTGCAGCGGATTTTACGGGATTTAAACCCATAAGAATCCTTTAGTTCTATAAAATAACACATTATATGGTTGAAAAAAACATAATTATGTGATAAAATAATTCAAATATATAAAAAACTCATAAGGGTGGATAATCAAATGATTTTGGAAAAGGTAACAAAAGAAGAAAAAAACATCGTGGAGCTTGAAATCACAGTTCCTGCCGACGAATTTGAAAAAGCTGTTGAAGCTTCCTACAGAAAAAATGTAGGCAAAATGAACATTCCCGGCTTCAGAAAAGGTAAAGCTCCCAGAAAAATGATCGAAAAAATGTACGGCGACACAGTTTTCCACGAAGACGCTATCAATGCTGTATATCCCAAGGCATACGATGACGCTGTTGCAGAAGCAGGTATCGAACCTGTAGATCATCCCGAACTCGACGTTATAAGCAACGACGAAAACGGTTTCAAATTCAAAGCAAAGATCACAGTTAAACCTGAAGTATCCGTTAAAGATTACAAAGGTATCGCTGTTGAAAAGCACACAAAAACAGTTTCCGATGCAGACGTTCAGGCTGAACTCGAAAGATATCAGCAGAGACAGGGCCGTCTTGTAGACCTCGAAGAAGATGCTGCAATCGAAAACGGCGACACAGTAACATTCGACTTCAAAGGTTATGTTGACGATGTACCCTTCGAAGGCGGCGAAGCTGAAAAATACACACTCAAAATCGGTTCCGGTCAGTTCATCCCCGGTTTCGAAGATCAGATGGTTGGCATGAAAGTTGGTCAGGAAGGTGCTGTAAACGTATCTTTCCCCGAAGAATACCATGCTGAAGAACTCAAGGGCAAACCCGCACGTTTCGATGTTAAGATCCACGAAATCAAGAGAACAGAACTCCCCGCTATCGACGACGAACTTGCTAAAGACGTAAGCGACTTCGACACTCTCGAAGAATTCAAAGCTGACATCTCCAAGAAGATCGCTGAAAGATACGCTCAGGCAGAAGAAAACGAAGTAACTGAAAATGTTTACGCTGCAGTTGCTGATTGCTGCGAAGCTGACATTCCCGAATGCATGATCGAACATGAAATTGATTCCGCTATGCAGGGCTTCGAAAGAAGAATGATGCAGCAGGGTCTTTCTCTCCAGAAATACCTCGAAATCACAGGTCAGGAATTCAACAGCCTCAGAGCTATGTTCAAAGTAAACGCTGAAAGAGACGTTAAGATCAGACTTGCTCTCGAAAAGATCGCTGAAATCGAAAAGATCATCATCGAAGAAGAAGATGTAAATAAAGAATACGAAATGTTCGCTCAGGAAACAGGCACAGAAGTTGAAAAACTCAAGAGCGACTACGTAACAGAAAGCATCATCAAAGATCTTTCCCTCAGAAAAGCTTTCGAAATTGTAAGAAACAACGCTGTTGTAACAGAAGCTGTTGAAACTCCCGTTGAAGAAGCAGTTGAAGAAAAACCCAAGAAGAGAACAAGAAAAAAGGCTGAAAAAGCAGAAGAACCTGCTGAATCCGCTGAATAAGATTTAAAAATTTGACGTAAGATATATCGGCGTGAGAAACCGTTAAGAGTTTGTCGCGCCGATATACGAAATTACAAAGAGTTATATTTTCTGAATACATAAAACAAAAAAGGTAGGTAATAACTATGAGTTTAGTCCCAATGGTAGTAGAACAAACAAGCAGAGGAGAACGTTCTTACGATATTTTTTCAAGACTCCTTAATGACAGAATCATATTTCTTGCCGACGAAGTCAACGATGTGACAGCAAACCTTGTCGTTGCACAGCTCCTCTATCTTGAAGCTATGGATCCTGAAAAGGATATCAGCCTCTATATCAACAGCCCCGGCGGTTCAATCACCGCAGGCATGGCAATTTACGACACAATGCAGTATATTAAATGCGATGTTTCCACGATCTGCATCGGTATGGCTGCAAGCATGGGTGCATTCTTACTTTCTTCCGGTGCGAAGGGTAAGAGGTTCGCTCTCCCCAACAGTGAGATCATGATCCATCAGCCTCTCGGAGGTTTCCAGGGTCAGGCTACGGATATCAAGATCCACGCAGACAGAATCATTAAGATCAAAGCAGATCTTAACAGAATTCTTGCTGAAAACACAGGAAAACCCCTTGAAATCATTGAAAAAGATACAGAAAGAGATAACTTCATGACCGCAGCTCAGGCAATGGAATACGGTCTCGTTGATAAAGTTATCACAAAAAGATAAATTAGGGTGAAAAAACTTTATGCCAAGGAAAAAAAGTTCAGATCTCGTAAGACAGTGTTCATTCTGCGGATTCACAGACACTGACGGAAGCACTTTGATGCTTTCAGGTGTTACAGAAGATGTTTACATCTGCGAAAACTGTATCGAGACCTGCATTGAATATATGTCAGCGCTCAAAGGTCCTGCAGGTAAAAAGCCTTCCGGTAAAAAGGAAGAAATCGAAATAAAAACGCCTGCAGAGATCAAAAAATCTCTTGACGAATATGTCATCGGTCAGGATGATGCAAAAATTGCCCTTTCCGTTGCCGTATATAACCACTACAAACGTATAATGGATGCCTCCGATGATGAGGTTGAGCTTGTAAAGAGCAACGTCCTGCTTTTAGGCCCCACAGGCTCAGGTAAGACACTCATGGCACAGGTATTGGCAAAGACACTCAACGTACCTTTTGCCATCGCAGACGCAACCACATTGACCGAGGCAGGCTATGTGGGCGAGGACGTTGAAAACATTCTCCTCAGACTTATTCAGGCTGCCGACTTTGATGTCGAAGCCGCTGAAAAAGGCATCATCTACGTTGACGAGATCGACAAGATCTCACGCCGTTCAGAAAATCCCTCAATAACAAGAGATGTTTCGGGCGAAGGTGTTCAGCAGGCACTTCTGAAAATTCTTGAAGGTACGGTCGCAAATGTTCCGCCTCAGGGAGGAAGAAAGCACCCGAATCAGGAATTCATTCAGATCAACACGAAAAATATCCTCTTTATTTGCGGCGGCGCTTTTGCGGGACTTGAAAACGTTATCAAAAAACGTGTTTCAGGTACAGCCATCGGTTTTGGCTCAAAAATCGAAACAAAGAAAGAGCTGCCTGCAAGCTATTATCTCAAGCAGAGCGAATCTCACGACCTCATCAAATTTGGCATTATCCCCGAACTTGTGGGAAGACTTCCTGTTATAGTTTCCGTTGAAAACCTTGACAAAGAAGCTCTCGTGAAGATCCTTACAGAACCGAAAAATTCCATAATCAAACAGTATCAGAAGCTTCTTAAAATTGACGGTGTTGAGCTTGAATTCACCGATGAAGCCATTGAAGAGATCGCGGATATCTGCGCCAAGAGAGAAACAGGTGCAAGAGGTCTCCGCACTGTAGTCGAAAAATTCATGACAAAACTGATGTTTGATGTTCCTTCAGATAAAACAGTAACAAAAGTCGTTATTACAAAAGGCTGCGTAGAAGGAACCGAGCCTGCGGTAATAACCAGAAACGAAAAAGCTTAGGAGTCATCCTATAATGAATAATTATTTTGATTTTATGAGCCTTTATGAGGGCCGCGCGGTACTGCCCGTGCTGGCTCTCAGGGGGCTTGTTACTTTTCCCAAAACACTTATTCATCTTGACATAACGGAAAAAATACATATAGCCGCAATTCAGGATGCAATGAAGCATGACAGATTTATTTTCCTTGCACTCGAAAATATCGAGGCAGGCAGAGAGTCCGGAAATCTGTCAATAAATACAATCGGTGCAATAGCAAGAATAAAACAGCTGCTCAAAGCCCCCGCAGGTGAAGAGAGAGTTGCACTTGAAGTCTTCGCAAGAGGTATGATCACAGGTGAAATAAACGGAAGCGAATACCCCTCTGCATTTGTTTCTATTACAGAAGATGAAATTTCCGAAGGTTGGTCTGAGGAAGAAGAAACCGCAATGATGAGAAAAGCCCGTGAAGCTTTTGCCGAAATGACCAAAATCATGGATAAGCTTTCTCCCGAAATCGGCAGAAACGTTGAAAAAATAAATAATGTGGGCGAACTTGCGGACTACATCGCACAGAATATCCCGTTCAAGGCAGATGTGAAACAGAAGATCCTTGAAGAATTCGAACCTCACGAAAGACTTCTCCTTGTCGTAGCTTCAATCAAGGAAGAAACAGATATTCTGATGCTTGAGCAAAGAGTTTCAACTCTTGTAAACATAAAAATGCGTAAAAATCAGCGCGATTATTTTATCAGAGAACAGATTCGTACTCTGCAGGAAGAACTCGGAGACGGAGGCGCTGACATCTTCGGAGACGAAGAAGACGAAGAACTTTACGACAGAATCATGTCGATGAATGCATCAAGCGAAGTCAAAGAAAAACTTGAAAAAGAACTTTACAGACTTTCAAAAATGCCTATCGGTTCCCAGGACGGAGTAGTTCTGAGAACTTACATAGAAACCTGTCTCGAACTGCCCTGGAACAACATAACAAAAGACGTGTTCACAATTGACAAAGCTTCCGCAATTATGGAAGCAGACCACTACGGGTTGAAAAAGGTCAAGGAAAGAATCATCGAAATGCTTGCGGTAAGAAAGCTCCTGGAAGAAAACGGCGACGAAAAAGAAAAACTGAAAACTCAGATACTGTGTCTCATAGGCCCTCCGGGTACAGGTAAAACATCCGTTGCAATGTCTGTGGCAAAAGCAATGAACAGAAAATTCGTCAGAATCTCTCTCGGTGGCGTTCACGATGAGGCAGAGATCCGCGGCCACAGAAGAACATATATAGGCGCAATGCCCGGTAAGATACTCTCAGCACTCAAAGAGGCGAAAAGTTCTAACCCTGTAATGCTGCTTGATGAAATAGACAAGCTCGGAAACGACTACAAGGGCGACCCTTCTGCGGCGCTTCTGGAAGTTCTCGACCCTGAACAGAACAAGACATTCAGAGACAACTACGTGGACATACCATATGACCTCAGTGATGTACTGTTCATAACAACAGCAAACGACCTTGACACAATCCCACGTCCCCTGCTTGACCGTATGGATACGATTGAAATAACTTCGTATACTCAGGAAGAAAAATTCCACATTGCAAAAAAACATCTTGTAGCAAAACAACTGAAAAAACACGGTCTCACAAAGAAAATGCTCACGATAAACGATGAGGCAATAAACGGTCTTATAGCCCTTTATACCCGTGAAGCAGGCGTTCGTTCCCTTGAAAGAGTCATCGCCTCACTCTGCAGAAAGGCAGCGAAGGAATGGCTGACAAAACCTGAAGAAGAACGCAAAACAATAAAAATAACACCGAAAAACCTTGAAAAATATCTCGGTCCCGCAAAATTCAAAAAAGAAGAGATCCGCAAAAACTCCGAAGTCGGTGTGGTTACAGGCCTTGCTTACACAACTGTCGGCGGCGAAACCATGCCTATAGAAGTTTCAGCAATGGAAGGCTCGGGAAAGATCGAGCTCACAGGTTCACTTGGTGATGTAATGAAAGAAAGCGCACGGGCTGCGGTAAGCTATATACGTTCAAGAGCTGAGGAGTTCGGAATAGACAAAGATTTCTATAAAAATAAGGATATCCACATCCATGTTCCCGAAGGAGCCGTACCTAAAGACGGACCGTCAGCAGGCATAACTATGGCGACAGCGATCTACAGCGAGCTTACAGGCAAAAAAGTCAGAAGTGATGTTGCCATGACAGGTGAAATAACTCTCAGAGGAAACGTTCTCCCCATCGGAGGCTTGAGAGAAAAGACAATGGCTGCATTCAAAGCGGGAGTAAAAACTGTGATAATCCCCAACGATAATATTTCAGATCTCTACGAAGTTGAAGATGTCGTCAAAGAAAATATAAGATTCGTTGCAGCGAAAACTCTGGACGACGTTCTTAAAACAGCCATCGAGGAATAGACAATGAATATAAATTTCAACGACGCAAATTTCATAACAAGCGCTTATGATGTACGCAATGCTCCAACAGAACGCAGACCTGAAATAGTAATGGTAGGACGCTCAAATGTTGGCAAAAGCTCAATGATAAATAAGCTCCTGAACAGAAAAAGCATTGCAAAAGTCAGCGAAAAACCCGGAAAAACCGCAGCGGCAAACTACTACGATGTAGGCAAAAAAGTCTATCTTGTTGACTTGCCGGGTTACGGCTTTGCGCTCCGTTCCAAGGCTGAAAGACGCAGCTGGGGAAGCCTGACGGGAGATTATTTCGACAGCGACAGAGATATCGCATTGGTACTGTTTCTTATTGACATAAGACATGAACCCACCGAAGATGATATAATGATGTACGACTTCCTGATGTCCAGAGAAGTTCCTTTCTGCATTGCAGCAACAAAAGCGGATAAGCTTTCAGCAAAACAGATCGAGGAACAGATCGAAAAGGTATCACGGCAGTTCCTCGTCAGGGTCATACCATTCTCATCCAAGGACGGTAAAGGTGTTCAGCCAATAAGAGAAATTATCGAAGACGTTACGGAAGAATACCTCAAAGAACAAGAAGAAAATCAAGAAGAATAAAGGACAGATCAGTATATGTTATCCGAAAATAACGGAGTTCTCCATATCGACGGAATTTCCGCAGCTCAGATCGCGGAAAATTACGGTACACCGTGTTATGTAATGAGTGAAGACCATATAAGAAGCGTTTGCAAGCTTTACAAAGGGGCTTTTGACAGATTTTATGAAAGTCACGGCATGCCTCTTTACGCAAGTAAGGCGTTCTCAGCATGCGAAATATACAGAATCGTAAACGAAGAAGGCTTCGGTGTCGATGTTGTTTCAGGCGGAGAACTTTACACAGCATTAAAAGCAGGATTCCCCGCTTCAAAGATTTATTTCCACGGAAACAACAAGACCTCAGACGAACTCAAAATGGCTATCGAACAGGGCGTTGGCAGAATCGTAGTTGACAACAGAGAAGAACTTTGTTTGCTCAACAAACTTGCCGGCAAATACGGTAAGGTTGCTGAAATTTCTTTCAGAATAAAACCCGGTATCGATGCACACACACATGACTTTATAAAAACAGGTCAGATCGACTCAAAATTCGGCGTGGCACTTGAAAACGGAGAAGCTTTCGACATAATAAAAGAAGCTTCAGCGTTGAACAACGTAAAGGTCGTTGGAATTCACTGCCACATCGGTTCTCAGATATTTGACTCCGACCCATTTGAACTGGCGGCAGAAGTTATGCTGAATTTTGCAAATGAAGTTCGTTCAAAATTGGGTATAACGATCACAGAACTGAATCTTGGCGGCGGTTTTGGCATAAAATACATTGCCGAACATAATCCAAAGGCTTACGATGAATATATGAGACTCGTCTTCGCAAGGGTAAAAGAAGTTTGCAAAGAAAAGGACTTCCCTCTCCCATTCATTCTCGTTGAACCCGGAAGAAGCGTTGTTGCTGAGTCAGGTATAACTCTTTACACTGTCGGAAGCGTAAAAGAGATCAAGGATGTAAGAACATATGTCTCCGTTGACGGTGGCATGAACGACAATCCCCGTTACGCACTGTATAAAGCTGATTATTCAGCAGACATAGCGACAAAGCTCGGTCAGCCTAAAGATAAGATCGTAACAATAGCAGGCAGAGCCTGTGAAAGCGGCGACCTGATTCAGGAAAACATTCCGCTTCAGGATCCCAAGGCAGGAGATCTCCTTGTTGTTTATGCTACAGGTGCTTACAACTACTCAATGGCATCAAATTACAACCGTGTCCCCCGTCCGCCTGTCATAATGACAAGCAACGGAAAATCAAGGGTCATTATCAAGCGAGAGACCTACGAAGACATTATCAAAAACGACGTTTTATAATTTCAAAGAGGGTAAGATTCGGTACTTTGTATCGGGTATTACCCTCTGCATAGTTTTTAGGAAAAGAGGGGTAAAAAATGGCTATAAACAGGTTCATGAAAGCAGCGCTGAAAGCCTTGTCCTATGCGGATATTGACTATAAACTGGAACGCAACGTGAAAGAACTTGCAGGAAAAAACCCAATAAACGACTTAAGAAAAGACATTGAGAGAAATATTCAAGTTGACGGAAAAAAGCCTGTTCCTGTAGAAATTTATTACCCTTTAACAGTATCATCAAATGAAGTTATACTGTTTTTTCACGGTGGCGGATGGGTTTCGGGAACTGTTGAAAGCTACGCCAAAACCTGTGATCTTTTAGGTGAAATGACAGGAAGACGTGTCGTATCGGTGGAATATGCTCTTGCCCCTGAATATCCTTTTCCGTACGCGGTGGAAGAATGTTACGGGGTTGCAAAAGAACTGATTCTCGGGAATTCCCTGTTTGAAGTAAAGCCCTCAGATGTGATCCTTGCAGGAGACAGCGCCGGAGGAAATCTTGCGGCAGCGGTAAGCCTTATGGCGAGAGATCGGGGCGAATTCAAAATAAACCGACAAATACTGATTTATCCTGCAGTCAACAACGACCACAGCGAAACATGTCAGTTTGAATCTGTGAGAACAAACGGAACGGATTATCTGCTGACATCAAAACGGATATGTGAATATCTTAAAATGTATCAATCTGATCCCAAAGACAGATACAACCCTTATTTTGCCCCATATATTGCAAAAGATCTTTCAGATCAGCCGGATACACTTATCATAACAGCGGAATACGATCCCCTCAGAGACGAGGGCGAGGCTTACGGAGAAAAACTTAAGCAATTCGGGAACTATGCAGAAGTTCACAGAATAAAAGACTCTCTCCACGGATTTTTCTCTCTTCCGTTCAGATTTTCCGCAGTAAAACAAACATATAAAATAATAAACGAATTTCTTAATAAAAACGAATACGAAAGGAGCCGCAAATGAACGACAAGTGGATAAGACTTGACAATGCCGCAAAACTTTTTCCTGCAGCAATAGACGGCCCCGACACAAAAGTTTTCAGATTCTCCTGTGAGCTTTTTGAAGAAGTTGATCCTGAAATCTTAAAAGAGGCTGTATCCGAAGCCGCTGAAGTCTTTGATGTATTCAATTATATTCTGAAAAAAGGACTTTTCTGGTATTATTTTGAGAAATCAGACCTTCGTCCGATTGTCAGAGAAGAATACAAGCCTGTTTGCAGCGAACTTTATAACAGAGAAAAAAAGTGTCTTCTTTATGAAATAACCTACTACAAAAAACGTATAAATCTCGAAATGTTCCATGCGCTGTCTGACGGAACAGGAGCTCTTATGCTTCTGGAATGCATCGTAAGCAAATACATTGCCAAAAAACAGGGAATTGATGAACCCGAACTGGACTACGATGCCTCAAACAATGAAAAGGAAGACGACAGCTTTTACAGATATTACACGGAAGATGAAAAAAAGCCAAGGGTCAAAACCGCACATAAAAAAGCTTATAAAATCAAAAGCGGAACCCGTCTGCCTGAAGACAGAATAAGTGTTGTTACGGGGCTTATAGACCTTGCGCCCGTGCTTGAAAACGCACACAAGCTGAACACCACGGCAACAGGATATCTGACTTCCCTGCTGATCAGCTCGATAAGCGAACTGATGCCCCGACGCGCAAAAAAAATGCCGATCGTTATAACTATTCCCATAAATCTGCGAAAGCACTTTCCCTCAGCATCTGCAAGAAATTTCTTTGCAACAATAAATGTGGGATACAGCTTAAAAAAGAAGCCTGACGACTTTGAAAGCATAGTAAGATCAATAACCGCAGACCTCAAGGAAAAGCTGTCCCCGAAAAGTCTTGAAAATCTTATTTCAAGATATTCCGCAATCGAAAACAATTTTTTTGTGAGGCTTGCACCTTTGGGGTTTAAAAATTTCTGCATCAGAGTTGCCCACGAATACAGGATTCAGGAAGTCAGCGGCACTTTTTCAAATCTTGGAAAGGCTGTATTACCGGATTCTATCAAGAAATATGTACGTTCAGTTGATTTTTGCTGTGCCACAAAAAAACTGCAGATATGTGCAATTTCTTATGGAGACAAACTCTCAATCTCTTTTACCTCCCCGTATGACAACAACGACATACCTAAGACATTTTTCAGAAAACTGACAGATCTCGGTATCGACGTTGAAATAAGCTCAAACGCAGATACATTTCAATAAAAAAACGGAAAGGAACAAAAATGAAGCATTGCTCAAAATGTAAACTGGACGTAAGGACCGCTTCCGACATATGCCCTCTTTGCCAGAACAAGCTGACGGGAGAAGACGATTCGGTCCTTTACCCGAAAATACCGACTATATACAAAAAATTTGAACTGTTTTTCAAAATATGGATAATGGCATCCGTAGGTGTCGGCACAGCCTGCGTAGCAATAAATCTGATCGTTCCGGACTTCGGAATATGGTGGCACTACGCAGTATTCGGAATATTCTGCATCTGGGTATCGGTATACCACATAATCAAACGCCGAAGGAACATTCCGAAGGCGATAATGAATCAGGTTTTCATAACCGCAATTCTGTGCATAATATGGGACATTTGGACAGGGTGGCACGGATGGTCAATAGATTTTGTCCTTCCGATAATGTTCACCGTGGCAATGATCGGGCTTTTCATTGTAGCCAGAGTTCTGAAAATGAAAGAAAATGATTATTTGCTGCACTTGTTCATGGTCATTGCGTTCAGCATAATCACTATAATTTTCTACGCATTAAACCTTACAAAAGTCGTGATACCGTCAGTGATCTGTTTTTCGGGAGGAATAATGTCGCTTGCCGCCATGATAATCTTCGACAGCAAGAGCATGAAAGAAGAACTTGAAAAAAGATTTCATTTATAGGTATAGTATATTTATAGTATATTTTTTAAGGGAAAACTTTTTCTTTTCGCGTAAAAAGAAAAAGTTTTCCCTTAAACCCTTTCAAAAAGAAAACCGGTATTTGGATTATATTACAAAAAAGAATCAACAGCTAACGCATTTGAAACAACAACATAATTCATAGAAAAACTCACCTTTATCGCGAAAAAGAAAAAATTTTCCCTTAAACCCTTTCAAAAAGAAAACCGGTATTTGGATTATATTACAAAAAAAGAATCAACAGCTAACGCACTTAGAACAAAGCACAATTCATATAAAGTTTTCCATTTATACACAATTAAGCATTGACAAAATCATAAATTGTTTGGTATAATATAAATGAAAAGCATGGCATTTTATATAACAGAACGGGACGTTTTGGGAACCTGTGCATTATGCAGTGTATTCAATAGATAAAACAGTATATTGATGGAGGTTTTTAAACATATGAAAAAAGGAATATTAAAATACGTTATTCTTTTTGTTGTTGGAATAGTAATTGCTTTACTGTTGCCAATAATTACGGAATCAGCATATAGGTTACTGTTGTTTTTTTCTTTAGCAGCAGAATCCGGAAATTTTTTCAACGACGGTATTGTTGACAGACTTTTACCTGTAGTTAAATTATCTACCGTTTTAATTTCATCCGGATTACAAATATTGGGAATCAGCGGAATAGTTGCTACAATTCTGAAAAAAGACAACTGAAAATTAAAAGAACAGCTCTCGTGTGAGGGCTGTTCTTCTGTTATATAAAAATATAAATTACCACCCGTAAAGCATTGGAAATGCTTTACACTAAAAGTTTTTTTGGAAAGGGCGTGGGAAAACCTATTTTTACAAAAAATGGTTTTCCCACAAACACTCCCTATTATTTAATTATTCTTCAGCAATATCTTCTTTTTTGCCTGTGAAAAGTTCTTCGAACTCTGCTGCGGAGATCTTTTCCTTTTCAATAAGAAGAGCAGCCAGAGCGTCCAGTTTATCTCTGTTCTGAGAGAGGATCTCTTCGGCACGCTTATATGCGGAATTAACGACTTTGATAATTTCCTCGTCAACTATACCGGAAATTTTTTCTGAGTAATTGTTATGAGTTGCAAAATCTCTGCCGAGGAAAACTTCTTCGCTTGAACCGAAAGACACAGGACCGAGAACATCGGACATGCCGTATTTTGTAACCATTTTCTTGGCAATGGATGTTGATCTTTCGATATCATTGGAAGCACCGGTTGAAATATCGTCAAGGCAAAGAGCCTCAGCCACACGGCCACCGAGAAGAGAAACTATCTCGTTGAACATTTCATTCTTGGAGCGGTAGCTCTTGTCATCCTTGGGAACATAATAGGTATAACCGCCTGCCATACCTCTTGGGATGATAGAAATCTCATGAACAGGATCGTGATCGGGAATAAATCTTGCAACAATTGCATGACCACCCTCATGATATGCCGTAAGTTTCTTTTCCTTATCGGAAATCTTACGGTTTTTCTTTTCGATACCAACCATGACTTTCATGATAGCATCTTCAATATCATTCATTGAAACTTTCTTATGATTTCTTCTTGCCGCAAGAAGCGCACCTTCATTGAGAATATTCTGCAAGTCGGCAGGAGCAAAGCCTGAAGTAGTTCTTGCGATGAGACCAAGATCCACATCTTCAGCCATAGGCTTATTTTTAGCGTGAATATTAAGGATTGCTTCACGTGCTGTAACATCAGGAAGATGAATAACGATCTGTCTGTCGAAACGACCGGGTCTGAGAAGGGCACTGTCAAGGATATCGGGACGGTTAGTTGCCGCCATTACGATAACACCTTCATTTTCTTCAAAGCCGTCCATCTCAACAAGGAGCTGGTTAAGAGTCTGTTCTCTTTCATCATGTCCACCGCCGAGACCTGCACCTCTTTGACGACCAACCGCATCGATCTCATCAATAAATACGATACAAGGTGCATTTTTCTTAGCCTGTTCAAATGTATCACGTACGCGTGATGCACCGACACCGACATAAAGTTCCACGAAATCAGAACCTGAAATACTGAAGAAAGGAACGCCCGCTTCACCTGAAGCAGCTTTTGCGAGGTAAGTTTTACCTGTTCCCGGAGGGCCTACAAGAAGGATACCTCTTGGGATATGAGCCCCCAACTCTGTATAACGCGAAGGATTTTTCAGGAACTCAACAACTTCGGTAAGTTCTTCTTTTTCTTCATCTGCGCCCGCAACATCCGCAAAAGTAACTTTTTTCTTGGAATTATCGCCTGTTTTAAGTCTTGCTCTTCCGAAAGACATTGCTTTTCCGCCGCCATTCATATGGTTCATCATAAAGAACCAAAGAACGAGGATCACAACGCCAAACAAAAGATACGGAATAAAAGAAAGCCACAACGGAGGTTCTTTAATGGGAGGAATATCATATTCCTTAAGAACGCCGCTTTCTATACCGGCATCAATATATTCCTGAGCATTTTCGAGAAAAAGTCCCGTACTGTAAAGTCCTATGGAGAAGTCACTCTTATCTCCGTATTTTACACCGTCAATGAGTTTTACTTCAAGAATTCCGTCCTCAATTACGAAACTTTCTACCTGATTGTTTCTGAAATACTCAAGAATGTGAGAATATTTAATATCTGCTTCGCTGACACCTGTGAAAAGGATAGACACAACGAGAAGCAAACAAAGCAGCATTGCTGCAAAAACGCCTATACCCTTGAATTTTTTCAATTCCTGCCTCTTTTCTCCGACGAAACCGCATTGGTAAATTATTTTAAAAGAACAGTCCGTCGTCGGTCAGACGGTTCTCTCTGTTTACAAAATCAGTTTTCTTCTTCGAAACGAAGAATTCCTACGTAAGGAAGATTTCTGTATCTTTCATCGTAGTCAAGTCCATATCCAACAATAAACTCGTTGGGAATTTCAAAGCCGCAGTAGTCGAACTCAACAGGAGCGACTCTTCTGTCAGGCTTATTAAGGAATGTACAAAGTCTGAGTGACTTCGGATTTCTCATTTTCAGTATCTCAATGAGTTTTGAAAGAGTGTATCCGCTGTCGAGGATATCCTCAACGATAAGAATATCGTAATCGGAAACATTTATATCAAGATCCTTGATGATCTTAACGTGACCGCCTGAGGTAGTTCCTGAACCGTAACTGGAAACGATCATAAAATCTATCGAAAGAGGAATGTCGATGGCACGCATAAGATCAGCCATAAATACGACGGCACCTTTAAGAACCGAAACCAAAAGAAGCTTTTTGTCTTCACCCTTATAATCCTCGGAAATCTTTCTGCCGAGTTCCTCTACTTTTTTCTTAATATCTTCCTGTGTAATATATACAGATACATTTTCTTTCATTTTCTTTGACCCCATTCTGAATTTATTCTACTGCAAAAGGTTATTTTTATGCTAAAATTGTTTAAATTCCAAATAAAAAGCTTTCGTTCCTGTATTCGGAAGAAATTTTTCCGCAGAACCGTACCCTCCGACCCAAACAACTTCATCTCCGGAAGAAATTACAGGGACAGCATCTCGCCGCTCCTGCGGAATCTTATCGTCGATAAAAAGTTTTTTAAGGGTTTTACAGGGACGTTTCGGAAGTTTTATTGAATCCCCGGATCTTCGGTTGCGAAGTTCCAGCGGGAAATCTGCCGTAAAACAGTTTTTTCGGTTTTCAGCAGTAACGGTGACCTCCGAAAGGACAACCTGTCCGACTGTCCCGAAAAGATTTTCACCCAAAACAAGCTCCGATGGAATTATTTCCTCAGATAAAGTCTCCCGAGGAATTATTTTCAAAGAATCATAACCGCGTCGGACTTCAAAATTTCCGATCAGAAGCTTTTTGGAAGTATCGGAATTTTTTATAAGATAAATTATATCAGTTGTTTGTTTATTCGTCAATACGATTTCAGGCGAATTCACAAAAAAGTAACGTCTTACGACTCTGAAAAGAAGACTTTCCGGCAATTCTCGGAAACAGGACAAAGGCAGTTCATTTTTCTGCGTCATTTCAGAAAGCCTTACAACCTCTGAATCAACAAGTTTTTCCAAAAAGTCATCGTCCGCAGAAGCAGAAGCCGTGAGCCTTGCAACAGATTCGTTGAAAGACGGATTTATTTTTTCGATAATAGGAACGATCTCATTACGGATAATATTTCTGGTATAGATGTTCTCAAAATTTGTCTTATCGGTAAAAAATACAACTTCATTTTCAGCACAGTACTCATATATTTCCTTTTTGGAGCAGCGAAGAAGCGGACGGATAATTCCGTCATCACGTTTCACGGGAATACCGCGAAGACCTCCTATACCGCAGCCTCGGATAAGATTAAGCAGTACCGTTTCTGTATTATCATCGGCATTATGAGCAGTTGCTATATGTGTATAGCCATATTTCTTGCGAACCGAATCAAAAAAAGCATATCTGACCTCACGGGCATATTCTTCCGTAGACATTCCTTTCGGTTTTGTTCCGGAAATATCCGCATGGAGTATCTCAATCGAAATCCCACGCTTTTCGCAGAATTCTTTAAGATATCTTTCCTCATCGGCAGATTCTTCCCGAAGACCGTGATTCACATGGGCAACAACAAAAGGAACTCCGTACAGCCCATGATTTTCAATAAAAAAATGTAAAAGACTCATGGAATCAGCGCCGCCGGAAATACAGAGGACCAACCCACTGCAATTTTCAAGCAGACCTTTTTCCCGAATATTTTCGATTATCTTGTTTTTCATTGTTACTGAGCCTGAGGTTCCGGCCCTCCACCCATAGTACGGAACGCTGTATGAGCACCGTCCCAATAAATGCTGACCTTACCGGGTGCACCGTGACGGTTTTTCTCAACGATAACATCACAGATGTTTTTCTGTTCGGTTTCTCTGTCATAGTATTCAGGACGGCTGAGGAAGATAACGATATCGGCGTCCTGCTCGATAGAACCGGAGTCTCTCAAGTCTGAAAGTCTCGGAACTTTGTTGTCTTCCTTTCGCTGTTCAATACTACGTGAAAGCTGTGAACAGAGGATTATGGGAACATTCAGTTCCTTTGCCATGATCTTCAATGAACGTGTGATCTCACCGATCTCAAGAACTCGGTTATCTATCTTTTTACCTGAACTCATGAGCTGGAGATAATCGATCATGACCATTCCGAGGTTTTTAACTCGACGAAGCTTTGCTTTCATTTCCGCAACGGTTATCATTGATGTATCATCAAAAAGAAGATTTACATCATTGAGATCGTCGTGCCAGAATTTATAAATATCGTCCCATTCTTCTTCACTTACAGCACCCGTAAGCATCTTTTTACTGTCAATAAGTACTGTACTTGAAATAATACGGCGGGCAAGCTGAGCGCGGGACATTTCCAAAGAAAAGAAAACCACGCTGAGTTTTGGATTATTCTGTGTGGACGCTGCTATATTATAAGCAATATTTAACGCAAAAGAGGTTTTACCCATACCGGGTCGGCCGGCAAGAAGGATCAAGTCACTTCGGTTAAAACCGCCCATAAAATTATCCAACGCGGAAATACCCATTTTGATCTGACTGTATTTACCTGCAGAATCGTCCCGCAACTCGTTCAGACGTTCCAATTCCAATTTTACAAGGTCTGAAAGTCTGTGAAGAGTCATGTTCTGACGGTTACCTGAAATATTGTTCAACCTACGTTCGGCATATTCAAGAACCGCAGGTAACTCCTGATTATCAATACACATGCTGTTGAGTTCACGGCTATAGTCGATAACCTCACGGAGCATGGCTTTTTCAGCTACGATCTTTGCATAGTAAGTCATATCGCCGATCATAGAAGATGCTTCGGCGAGCTTTAACAGATATTCCTTTTCCTCACTTGTTCCGAAAGAACCGTTTTCACGGAGCTTTTCAAGGAGCATAACACCCTCAATGGTATAGCCGAGGTTTGAAAGCTCCAGCATCGCAGCATAAATTTCCTGATGCTTTTCCGCATAGAAATGTTCCGGTTTCAAAAGGAGAGATGCCTTACCGATAAGCTCCGGATCAAGGAGGATAGAACCGAGGACTGCCTGCTCAGATTCAAGACTGAACGGCACTTTCTGATCAATATCCATTGCAAATGCCTCTCTTCGCTTATTCAACGGGAACCACCTTAAGCTGAACCTTTGCGGAGATCTCAGGATAGAGTTTTACCTCTACTGTGTATTCACCGTAATTCTTAACGGAATCAGGCATTGAGATCTTTTTCTTATCAACATCAAAACCCATCTGAGCAGAAAGAGCTTCCGCAACTTCTTTGCCTGTAACTGCGCCGAAAAGTTTTGCCTGACTACCCTTCGCTTTTATAGTCACTGTAGCCTTTTCAAGAACGGCTTTCTGTTCAAGGGCCTGTTTCTTTTCTTCAGCCTTTCTGTGGGCTTCTGCAGCATTGTGCTGTTCGAGAACGTTCTTATTTACTGAATTCGCTTCAACGGCAAGTTTTTTGGGGAACAAAAAGTTTCGTGCATAGCCGTCACTTACTTTCACCATCTGATTCTTTTTGCCAAGAGCTTTAACATCGCTGAGTAAAATTACTTCCATTTTCTGTATTCCTTTCATTTACGGAACATTCGGTCATCTCGCCTGTTCCTCTATATATGCGTCGATCGCATTTGTAAGTTTAATATAACCTTCTTTTATATTCGTGTCTTTTATCTGGCAGCCTGCCATTGTCTGATGTCCGCCGCCGCCCAATTTTTCCATAATAAGCTGAACATTTACGCTGCCATATGAACGGGCTGAAATATTTACGGAATCTTTTATCATATAAAGGCAGAACGCAGCCTGAACACCCTCAATATTAAGCATTTCATCCGCTGCCTGAGAAGAAGCTATCTTCAGATTGCCGGGACCTTCAAGGTCGCAGAGTGAAACGGCATAAACATTCTCATAGATCTCTGTCTTACTGATAAGATCTGCTTTTAACTTATATGTTTCAACATCTGTCTGGAACATGAGTTTTACATTTACAGTACTTGCGCCAACATTTCTGAGGTACGCAGAGGCTTCAAACGTGCATGTACCTGTTTTGAGAGAGAAATTCTTCGTATCAAGATATATACCTGCAAGAAGAGCATCTGCTTCAAGAGCGGAAAGTCTGCATTTTTCAAGATACTCAATAAGTTCCGTAACCATTTCGCAGGCAGAGGAAGCATACGGTTCATGGAAAAAGAAACTTGTATCTTTTATATAATCGGCAGATTTTCTGTGGTGGTCGATAACAGCAACCTTTCCTGCATACTGAATCAATTCAGGCATTTCGGTATATGAGGCTCTGTGAGTGTCCACAATGACGAGAAGAGTATCCAGGTCAACTGTCATCATCGCATCCTGTTTCGAGATAAATATATCGCTGTGAAGCTTGGAATCCGCAAGTCTTTCGTAAAGAGTTTCGGCAAGATTGGTTTCTGTGTCAAGAAGAATATGAGTCTTCTTACCGAAACTTCTGCCAATACATGCAATACCGACACATGCGCCAAGGCTGTCCATATCCGAATATTTATGTCCCATAACGATAACTGTCTTAACGCTGTTGAGAAGTTCCGCAAAACTTGAAGCCAGCACACGGGAAGTGATCTTCGCACGGCGATCATTACCCTTTGCATAGCCACCAAAGAAATCATAACCTGTTTCTTTGCTTACAACAGCCTGGTCACCGCCTCTGCTGAGAGCCATATCAAGGGCATTTCTTGCCGCTTCATCACTGTCTGCAAAACCGTCCTTTTCAGCTCCGACACCGATAGAAAGTGTGGGCGGAATACTTCCCATGATCGGAAGTTCACGGACAATGTCAAGGATACTGAAACGTTCCTTTACAAAATCACGAAGATGTCTGTTTTCAAAAATCAGGAAATATCGGTTCTTTTCGATCTTTCTCAGAATACAGGTCGTACCCTGAGCCCATTTGCTGATAGCATCATCAATTGTTGCCATTGCAACGGAACGGTCGCTTTCCTTAACATTTTTGAATATCTCATCGTAGTTATCCACAAGAATATGAGCGACAACAGGTTTTGAGTTATTATGTTCAGTCTGGAGCTTTACAAGGTCTGTTCTGTCAAAGAAATAGAGAACATACATCTCTTTTTCGTGAATCACACTGCAATCGGAACAGATATAATAGCTACCTCCTGCAAACTCAACCGTAACCGTTCTGGATTTCAGAATATTTGGGTTTATCTTAAAAACAGAGTTCAGATTAACGGTATATTCCTCTCCGAAAGTATCACAGAAGCACTCACTGTACCAAAGGACTTCGCCACCCTTTCCGCAAATAAGAATAGGAATGGGAAATTCTTCAAGACGCTTCAGAGATGTCAGGTCAAGCATTGCAACAGTATTTTTCATTATTTTCTTCACGTTATGGCGAAGAATATGAACATACACTTCAAAAAGCAGAATGTAGCAGCCTGCGCAAAGCAAAAATGCATTACTGAGGATTCCGGGATTAAATACCTGAAAAAGCACAACAAAGACAGCTATAATAACATAAGAGCTTCTTGCCGCAACTGCAGTGAGCAAAGTTTTTCCTTTCATAAAAATCGTTCCTTTCGCCGAATATACGGCTTAAATTTTCAAATAAACTGATTAAAAACCTTTATTTTGGATTCTCTCGCGAAGATTCCAACATGCATCAAAAAAGCCGAGCAGGGATATAAGATTCCTGAAACCGAACGGGAGAAAACTCAGTGCTACAGCCGCAATCAAAATACCGTACTTCAACATCGGAGAGAAATTTTTAAGGTCGAGCAAATAAGCTATGAACGAAAGTCCGGCATAGGCAAGCACACAAGTCATAATATTATAATAATTTGCAATAAAAAGGCCGAAAACTGAACTGGTTGAGAATAAATATATCAAGGAAGCCAACGAATAAAGGATCGCACTCAGACGGCTGACGCGACAACCGTCAAATCTTCCCATAAAATCAATGGGTTCGGCAGTATGCTTGAAGATAAACTTAACGGTCCAATAGGAAATCACGGTAAGAAGAAGGATAAAAGACACATAGAACATGGGAATATTGAAGATCACAGTATAATAAAGACTTTCAATATAACTCTCCACAGAAAAACCCAAAGACATCATAAGAGCTGTGACCGCAGGGTCATCTGTTGCAAAAACAGTATGGAGTCCAGATTTGAAACTGCTGAGGACAGGATCGAGGGCTTCTTTCACATCGAAAGAACCTCCTGAAAACTCACCGATGAAAACGATCAAAGCCAAAGTTCCGAGAACAGCGCTGTTCAATACTGCAAAAGAAACCGTATCATTCAAACCTTTTTTATTTTTGAAACTTAATCCCAACGCAAAACCGACGGGAAGAAACAGAACAAGGAAAAGCAATGCCGCAGATGCACTTCCGGTCAAAAGCCAGGCAAGAAGAAATGAAACCAAAGCACCTACAGCCATGACCCACGGAGTTGAGGACAGTATAACGGAAACAGCGCAGGCAATCCCTGCAAGCAACACCGAAACAAAAGATATTACGGGCAGAAAAACCGCAGCGGCAGCAAGAAGCACCGAAGCCGCGAAAAGTCCAACCGATAAAATTTGTTTCTTAACCATATATAAGATCCTCCGATTTATGTATTCCAAACGCACTTGATCTCATGAATTCCCCTCTCCGAAAACTCATGATCGCGTATAATAATTCCATTCTATTCTATTATACCAAATTCCACGAAAAAATCAAGCACTAACGGCGTTTTCTCCATTTTTTGTCAGAAATTACTCCCATCATTCTCAGAAATACCTTTTAGTATCAATGTTTATTGGGAAAATTTCCTTTCCGAAATCTGAAAATCCGGAGCAAATGGAACTCATAACCGTTGTAAACTTAATTGGAAGACCTGTTTTTTCCGCAACAGCATCTGCGTCCGCAAAAGTATCCGAAACGATTTTTATATCTGTTTCAGCTCCGAGATTTGAATTATTTATAATAGCAGAGCATTTCAGCTTTGAACTGGATTCGATCTCATGCATAAGGTCCGTCATCTCATCGGCAGTTCCTGTAAGCGGTCTGTAAAAATTCAGGACATAATACATCTCGTAACCGTCTTTTTTTATTGAATCCGCATATCTTCCGAGAACTATCGCACCGCTGTCATCGCCGCCGATATCCCATACAGCAATACAATCCATCGCAAAAACCTTTTGAATATCAGGAGGAAGCGCAGGTATGTCAAGATTTGTGTTGGCATAAAGAGGTGCAATCAGTCCAACACCGTTGGACTCAAGAAGTTCTTTACTGTCTGAGGAACGGAAATAAGGATTAACGATATCGCAGTCTATAAGAAATACTTTTTTGTTTTTCTTTGCATATTCAATGGCAAGATTAACGGCAATATTGCTTTTTCCGCTGCCATAATGACCTGTTATAATAATATGTTTCATGGTTAAAATTCCTTTCTTTGCAGTAAAATTTTTAAACGTATATTGAAAATTATAAGGGTAAAATACAAATTGCAAATAAAAAAATGAGGAAAAACTAATGGATGATTTAAAAAAGAGTAAAGGACGGATAAAATCTAAAACAGGTAAAATTATTCTCTATGCAATCCTTGCCGCAATGCTTGCGGTAGGTATAGGAGTATATTTTGCTTCAAAATTGCCCGATAAATACTATATTTTTGAAGACGGGACGGAAGATCTGAGGATCGCCCTCGAAAAAGACGGTTTTTCGCCCGTAACCTCGACAGTTTCGGTATCCGACAGCGGAATCGAAGTTGATTTCAGATTTTTAGGCATTGTACCGTTGAAAAGTTCCTCCGTTGAAGTCGTTGAGGAAATGTCTCTCATGGCGGGAGGGCAACCATTCGGCATAAAATTTTACACAGACGGAGTTCTTGTCGTCAGCATGACAGATGTGGAAACGGAGAACGGCAAAATCAACCCTGCTTATAACTGTGGAATCCGCGTAAAAGATATCCTGACAACAGTAAATGGTGAAAAAATAAAAAGCAATGAACATCTTACGGAACTTATAAAAAACTGCGGCGGCAACGAAGTCTCCGTCGGAGTCAGAAGAGACAAACTTGTATTTGAAGTAAAAGTTACCCCCGAAAAAGATAAAAACGGAATATACCGTCTGGGATGTTGGATCAGAGACAGCACCGCAGGCATAGGGACCGTAACATACTACGACCCGATAAATAAAACCTTTGCAGGACTCGGACATGGCATATGCGACAGCGACACGGGTGAACTTATGACACTGGCCTACGGAAAAGCTTTTTCGGCAGAAATATTCTCCGTAATAAAAGGTCTTTCAGGTTCGCCGGGAGAACTGAGAGGATCTTTTAACGAAAACAAAAGAATCGGAACTGTTTACAAAAACTGCGAAGAAGGCGTTTTCGGTGAAATCTCAGACAAAGAGCTCCCCCACGGTAAAATTTATCCGATAGCTTTCAAGCAGGATATCTGCGAGGGCAGGGCTGAGATCTTATGTACAACAGATGATACAGGCGTCCAAAAATACGAAATAGAGATCCTTCATATCTACACAAACTCGGTAAAAACGACTAAAAATATGGTAATCGCCATAACAGATGAAAATCTGCTCGAAAAAACAGGCGGAATAGTTCAGGGAATGAGCGGTTCGCCAATAATCCAGAACGGAAAAATAATCGGAGCGGTCACCCATGTCATGATAAACGACCCAACCAAAGGATACGGAATCTTTATTGAAAATATGCTGAACGCCGCAGAATAAAACCTTTCAACCATAATATTATAACACGATTCAGTAAAAAAGTCAATAGGAACAAAACCAAAACCCAGAGCCCGGAAGCTCATTTTGTCCTCCTGACGGTATTCATAATTTTGTCGTTGACTTTTCCACGAAATTATGATAAAATAAAGCAACAAAAGGAGGAAAAACATGAGAACTTCAGAATACAAAACCGACCTTTGTGTAGTTGGCGGAGGTCTTTCAGGACTTTGCTGTGCAATTGCAGCGGCACGTCACGGCATTAAAGTAGTCCTCATAAACGACAGACCAGTATTGGGCGGAAATGCTTCAAGCGAAATAAGAATGCATATTTGCGGGGCACACGGAAAAGACAACAGAGAAACAGGTATAATAGAAGAAATTCTTTTAGAAAATTTCTACCGAAACACAGGATTGAAATATACGATCTGGGATACTGTACTTTATGAAAAAGCAATGGCAGAAGAAAACCTCACACTCCTGCTCAACTCAAGCTGCCTCGATGCTGAAATGAACGGAAATAAAATCAAAAAAATAAAAGCATGGCAGTCAAATGCAGAGACATTTCATGTCGTTGAAGCCAAATATTTCGCTGACTGCTCCGGTGACTCTATTTTAGCACCGCTTACAGGTGCAAATTACCGTTACGGAAGAGAAGCAAAAAGCGAATTCAATGAAACAATTCCCCCGGAAGTTGCAGACAAAAAGACAATGGGAATGAGTTGTCTTATTCAACTAAGAGAAACAGATCATAAAGTGGAATTCATTCCTCCCGAATGGGCTTACATTTACGAAACCGATGCAGACTTACCGTATAAAGACCATACGAAAGGCGATAACTTTTGGTGGATAGAAGTCGGCGGTGAATGGGACTGCATCCACGATACAGACAGATGCAGGGATGAACTTCTGAAAATAGCTTACGGTGTCTGGGATCACATGAAAAATAAAGGGGATCACGATGTTGACAACTGGGAGCTTGAATGGGTTGGCTTTTTGCCGGGAAAAAGAGAAAGCAGACGTTATGTCGGCAAATATACAGTAACACAGAATGATGTTGAAAGTGAAGGAAAATTTGAAGATACCGTTGCTTATGCAGGTTGGTCAATGGATGACCACTTCCCTGCAGGATTCTATTACCGTGACGGGCATCCGACAATATATCACCCTGCACCAAGCCCATGGGGACTTCCGCTGAGAAGTATGATTTCCGAAAACATTGAAAACCTTGTATTTGCAGGCAGAAACATCAGCGTCACCCATGCAGCCCTGTCCTCCTCAAGAGTAATGGCGACATGTGCAATTCTCGGTCAGGCGCTCGGAACAGCCACAGCATTGGCACTAAACAGCGGAACAACCGTTGAAAAGGTTGATATTCAAACCCTGCAACAGCAACTGATGGAAGACGATTGCTATATCCCCTGGCATACACGAGAAATCCCCGAACTGACCCAAAACGCAAAATGCACAAATGACACCGTACGAAACGGAATTGATCGCGGTGAAGAAAACCTTTGGACAGGAAAATACGGAGACAATGTCAAATATACATTTGAAAAAGACACACACATACGCGAGATCCGACTTGTTTTTGACAGCGACCTGAACAGACGGTATAAAAACATGCCATGTAACTACCCATTGATCCAGGAAAAGTTCAAGTTACCGAAAACCCTCATAAAAAAATACAGAATTGAGGGCACGAATGAAAAAGGTGAAACCGTCAATATCACAGTTGAAAACAATCACCAACGCTTAGTAAAATTCTCTGTAGATTGGAAAGTAAGCTCCGTAAAGTTCATACCGGAAGAAACAAACGGATGCGAAGAATTCAGACTCTTCGGTTTTGAAGTAAAATAAAGATGCGGAATTAAAACAGCTGACAAACTCACAGTCAGCTGTTTTTAAATAATGAGGATACGTCAGATATTCAAAAAATTTTCTTCAAAAGCAATGAAACTTTTTGGGATTTTCGTCGTCTAATTAAGTGAAAAGCTTTTACAACAAAAAAAGAAAGGATGAATCCCATGAAAAAGTACATTTTGACGCTGTTACTTATGGCGGCAATAATTTCCCTTACGGGCTGCCTGAATTCAGAGACAAAGGACGACCCAGCCAAAGAAAAATATGTAAACACCACGGACGAAGACTTGGATATTCAGGGTGGCGGTGATGAAAAAACTGAAAGTGTTGACCCGACAGTTCAAGGTGAATCACCAACTCCACCTGTTACTGATGATCCGAATAAAGAACCCGTTGATGTGGGCGAAATCACATCTCCCGACAATTCGGAAGAGCTGAACACCGGCTGTCAGATGCCTGCGGAAGATCCAAACATAATAACTCCCGAAGATGTGCCTTACGAATGGGAAGAACCTGTTGAGAACCATATCTGCGAAGAACCTCAGATTGATCCAAACACTACTTACGATTATAAGCCCGTTATATATCTTTACCCAGAAAAAACCGCAGAAATCTCCGTGAAGTTAGACTATAACGGTACATTAACCACCACTTATCCCGCATACAATGATGGTTGGAAAGTTATTGCTGAACCAGACGGAACCATTAAATATAACGACAGAGAATATTACTGTCTCTTCTGGGAAGGCATTTCAAATGTGGATTACTCCTTTGAGAAAGGCTTCTGCGTAAAGGGCGAAGACACGGAGAAATTTCTTGAAGACTCCCTGAAAAAGCTTGGTCTTAGCGACAAAGAAGCAAATGAGTTTATTATTTATTGGCTGCCCAAAATGGAAAACAACGAATACAATTTGATCTCTTTCCAAGAGAAACTCTATACAAACAACGCAAAACTGACAGTCTTCCCTGCGCCCGACACCGTTATCAGAGTGTTCATGGCGTGGAAAGGTGTGGATGAATTCATCGAAATTGAACCTCAAACCCTCACAACCCCCGAACGAAAAGGCTTCACAGTTGTCGAATGGGGAGGCACGGAGATTAAATAAGGAGGAATAACCATGAAAAAATTGATGTGTATAGTTTTTAGTGCAATATTTTTAGCATTGCTCACAGGTTGTCCGATTGAAAATCCTTTTGAGGACGAAACTGTAAATTATAAACCTGTAATATACCTCTACCCCGAAGAGGAAATGGAAATTTCCGTAAAGCTGGATTACAATGGCACATTTACGACAACTTATCCCGCATACAATGATGGTTGGAAAGTTATTGCTGAACCAGACGGAACCATTAAATATAACGATAGAGAATACTACTGCTTATTTTGGGAAGGCATTTCAAATGTGGATTACTCCTTTGAGAAAGGATTCTGTGTTAAAGGCGAAGATACCGAAAAATTTCTTGAAAACTCTCTTAAAAAGCTTGGTTTAACAGACAAAGAGGCAAATGAATTCATTATTTATTGGTTGCCGCAAATGGAAAACAACGCATATAACATCATTTCTTTTCAAGAGGAACTTTACACCGACAACGCAAAACTGACAGTCTCCCCTGCGCCCGACACAGTTATCAGAGTGTTCATGGCGTGGAAAGGTGTGGATGAATTCATCGAAATTGAACCTCAAACCCTCACAGCCCCCGAAAGGATTGGCTTCACAGTCATCGAATGGGGCGGAACTGAGATTAAATAAGGAGGAATAATCATGAAAAAATTGATGTGTATAATTTTTAGTGCAATATTTTTAACATTACTCACAGGTTGTCCGATTGAAAATCCTTTTGAGGACGAAACTGTAAATTATAAACCTGTAATATACCTCTACCCCGAAGAGGAAATGGAAATTTCCGTAAAGCTGGACTACAACGGCACATTTACAACAACTTACCCCGCATACAATGAGGAATGGAAAGTCACCGCACAGCCTGACGGAACCCTCACTTACGACGGCAGAGAATACTACTGTTTATTCTGGGAAGGCATTTCCAATGTTGATTATTCCCTTGAAAAAGGCTTCTGCGTAAAGGGCGAAGACACCGAAAAATTTCTTGAAGACGCGCTGAAAAAGCTTGGACTTACCGACACAGAAGCAAATGAGTTTATTATTTATTGGCTGCCCAAAATGGAAAACAACGCATATAATCTCATTTCTTTTCAAGAGGAACTTTACACCGACAATGCAAAACTGAAAGTCTCCCCTGCGCCCGACACAGTTATCAGAGTGTTCATGGCGTGGAAAGGTGTGGACGAATTCATCGAAATTGAACCTCAAGCCCTCACACCCCCCGAAAGAAACGGATTTACAGTTATCGAGTGGGGCGGAAGTGAAATTAAATAATGGCATATTTTTCGTGGGAAAAACCATTTTTGTAAAATAGGTTTTTCCCACCCCCTTTTCCAAAAAACTTTTACCGAGCAAAGCTCAAATACACTTTTTAACGCAATAGCTACTGCAAACATAGACAAAAAAGCCTTTAACTTTTTTAACTATACGCAGTCTGTAAAAGCAAACCGTCGCTAATCGAGAGATATTTTTCAACCGGAAAACCCTCCAATCCGGTTTTCTTGGGAGAGGTTTGGAGAACCCTTCTTTTTTCGTGAAAAGAAGGGTTCTCCATAAATTATCTTTACATTAAATCAGTCAAAAATTTCGTTGAGTTCTTCT
Organism: Eubacteriales bacterium; assembly: GCA_045637625.1. Classification (GTDB taxonomy): domain Bacteria; phylum Bacillota; class Clostridia; order Oscillospirales; family UBA644; genus HGM12619. The sequence goes on along the minus strand of JAZTZU010000061.1, from coordinate 15,774 downwards.
TTGCTGATTACGGTGCCGTATTCGCAAATTTCAAAGAATTCAGCGTGTTTGATTGCCTTGCCTTTTTCCTCGCCATATTTTTCGATAAGGAAATCTCTGTATTTGTTAGCGTTGTTGAAGTCTCTGATACCCCAATGTTTGTAGATCATTTCGATCTGACCTGCATGGTCTGCGGGAACTTCGTCAGCATAACCGTCGATCCAGGGAAGCCATTCGATGAACTGGGATTCCTGCATGGAAAGCATTTCCATTTTTTCATCTTCGTAAGCGGAAGTATCAACAGCAACTGTGGGTTCAAAGGGATAGGGCTTTACGAAATTATCCTGCATGTGGAGGATAATGGGCATTTTCTTCATTGCGGGAGCCTGGGGGCAGAAAAGGGGTACTGCAAGAAGATATGCGGAGTCAAGAACCAACTGAGATGTATTTCTGTGGTCTACGTGGTAGTCGCAGGGACGGTGTGTGAAAATAATATCGGGATTGTAGTTTCTGATTGCGGCTGTAACTTTCACTCTGTTTTCAACAGTAGCTTCAACATGACAGTCGGGAATATCGAGAACTCTGTAGTCAATGCCGTATTTTTTGCCAACAGCCTGAGTTTCATTGAATCTTCTTGCTGCAAGTTCTTCGCAAGTGTGTGTCTGATGACCGTGGTTACCGTTGGAAACGGAGAGGAAGCATACTTCGCCGCCGTTTTCGATTACTTTCATTGCAGTAGCGCCTGCGCAGATATCGCAGTCATCGGGATGTGCGCCAATAATCATGAGTCTGATCTTTTTCATTTTGTTTTGTTCCCTTCTTGAATCTTTATTTTTTATGTAATAAATTATTTATTAGCCATTATTTCATCTGTAAGTTTTTCCTGAATCGCAAACATTTCTTCTCTCTCATCGTCTTCCGCATGGTCATAACCGAGAAGATGAAGCACAGAATGTACTGTGAGGAGAGTTATTTCCCTGAGAAGTGAAGCCTCCGCACCATCACGTTCCTCGCACTGACGTTTAGCGAATTCGGGAGAAAGTGCTATATCGCCGAGGAAACAGGGAATCCCCATATCCTCATCATAATCGTCAAGATCTCCGGACGGAAAAGAAAGCACATCCGTAGGAGCATCAACTTCGCGGAAATCTCTGTTCAATTCCCTGATACCTTTATCCGAAACCAGTTTAACGTCAATTTCGCAGGGAAAATCTATTTCTTCATGTAAAAGAACGGCTTCTGCAGACTTTTTGAATGAAGCCTTTATTGCATCATCAATTTTGATCTTACGCTGAGCGTTTATCAGATTTACAGTAACTTCCATTTTCAACATCCTTTCTTATTGAGGTTTAAAATATTTTTTATAAGTTTTTTCGTTATTAAGTTTCTTTTCTTCAGCTTTTTTGGTATCATATTTCTCATAAGCCTGAATGATCTTCTGAACGAGCTGATGTCTGACAACATCTCTGAAAGTAAGCTGACAGATTGCGATATCATCAATATCTTTCAGTATCTTCATTGCTTCCTTCAAACCGCTTTTCTTGTCATTGGGCAAGTCTATCTGAGTTATATCACCTGTTATTATTGCTTTGGAATTGAAGCCGAGACGGGTAAGAAACATTTTCATCTGTTCGCCTGTCGTATTCTGAGCTTCGTCAAGAATTATAAAGCTGTCATCGAGCGTTCTGCCTCGCATATAAGCAAGAGGTGCAATTTCAATAACATTTTTTTCCACATACCTGTGATATGTTTCAGTTCCGAGCATATCAAAAAGAGCATCGTTAAGCGGGCGGAGATAGGGATCGACTTTATTCTGAAGATCACCCGGAAGAAATCCAAGCTTTTCGCCAGCTTCAACGGCAGGACGCGTAAGAATTATTCGACTTATCTGCTTGTTTCTCAAGGCAGTAACAGCCATCGCAACGGCAAGATAAGTTTTACCTGTACCTGCAGGACCGATACCGAGAGTTATTGTATTGGAAGAAATAGCTTTGACATATTCTTTCTGACCGAGAGTTTTCGGTTTTATGGGTCTGCCCTTTGCGGTAATACAGATATTATCCGCACCAAGTTCAGCAAGCAGCTGCTCGTTTCCCTCTTCAACCATTGAAATAACATAGCTGACATTCTGTGCGGTAACATTATCGCCTCTGCGAGCCATATCAAACAGTGCACGAAGCACACGTTTGGCCTTCTCCACAGATTCAGCGCTGCCGCTTATTTTCATTCCGGAATCTCTTGTCGTGATGTCAACATTACATTCTTTCTCAATGATCTTCACGTTTTCATCGAAACTGCCAAAAACATTTCCCGCAATTTCAATATTTTCAAGTTGAAGAAATTCGTCCATTATATTCTCCATTCTGCCGCTTCACAGCGGTATTTTATTTTAATCTTTTATTTCAACTTCAATCTCACGGACCTCTCCGATATCATCAACTACCGTAAGGTCGTAAGTCCCATACACTCCGTTTTCATCGGAAATAAAAGTTTTTTCAAGACTTTCGACTTCGATTCCATGGAGTTCTATACGTAATTTTTCATTCATAGCCGATTCGATCTTCGCCCTTGCGGAATCCTCATCATAAAAGATGTCCTTTTCCTCCCGCTCATACAGAACTGTTTTCACAAGGGAAACAGGCAAAACAATATCTTTCCCAACACAAAGCTCAGTTTCTTCGGAAATCGACTCGTAATGATCGTAATTTACTTTATTTAAAAAAGTAAGGTTTATTTTCAATCCGAAAATTTTCAGTTCATAGAATGTGTCAGTATTCCCCGTTTCAACAGTTTCCACATCCCTGTACGGACAGAACTCTGTATAGGTCCGTCTCATCCTCGCCTTTATCTTTGCTTCCGAATGGACAAGTCTGTAACCGATGACCTGACTGTTATAAACACCGCTGACAAGTAGTTGACCTTTACGTACAGCCTCATATTTTTTCACCTGAGGAATCCCCTTATAGGCCTCTATAAGAAGAATTTGTCCGTCACTCTCAGCGAAAATATTACAGGGGAATTTCCCGTCAGAAACAGGAGGCAAAGTACCCTCGTCAACCTCCACAACGGCTTTGCAACCCTTGATATTTATGGTAATATATGCGATATTTTCAAAATCGCGGATAATATCGTATTTTATACGTTGAAAATCATGTCCTGAAGTCAACGCCCCTACTGCGACACCGTTTTCGGCAAGTTTTTCAAGAAGGACCTCTTCCGGTAAAGATGTAAGACCCGTGATCTCAATCTTCCAAATGAAAGATGTCATAACAACAAAAAGAATTACCGCAAAAACAGCGCCGACCAAAAGCCCGGAACGAAGCCTGTAACGAAGAATATCCGTCCAAATTCCGCATGTTTCGGAAATTTTTATCTCAAGCTCTCTGAGGCTCTGCTTCGACTCTGTAATTCCGAAAAATTTTTCCGTCGAAAAAGAATGTATCTTAAAAGAAACGCTGCATTGATCTTTTTTTACAAGATCCCACATCTCAATATTTTCATTCTTGACCGCATTGAGAAGTTCTTCCACATAGTATCCGCAAACATCAACCTCATGCCATCCGACAATATAATCGCCCCATTGGGAAACAGTACGTTTCAAAGGAATCACTCCTCAAACTCAAAAGACGAAACTTTTCCGGAGATCATCACCGATTGCAATGTGAGATTTTTAAGACAAAGTCCGCTTCCGTAAAATCTGAGTTTCTGACTTCCCGCCATAAGTTTTATTGTTTCCGTATCGTATTCTGAAATAACGACTCCGTTATAGACTTCCACAGTTACCTGTTCTCTGCCGTAAAATTCTATCTGAGGCATAGAATCCTGAGAGGTACAAGCTTTTTCATTTCGTTTTTGCTTCAATATTCTTCACGCTCCCATATAATCTTTTAATTAAAGATTATTCGGGAAAGACATGGTTTATGAAAAATACTTTATACCCGTAAAGCTGTCATCCACGGTCCATTCGCCCAAAGCTTCCGTATATTTTTCGGAAAAGAACACCGGGAGATACTCCGCAAAATTGGGGGACAAAGGTCTTGTGTAAAGTTCAGTTCTTGGCAGCCAGAAAATATTACCCTCATCAGTTCCCTCTGAAAGAGTTCCGCTGAACACGGAGGTTTTATACAAAAATTCGACATAACGTCCGCTGCCGTCAGATTTACACCAGTTTATCATGCCGCAGGGTTCAAGATCTTTAACATCCAGCCCCGTTTCCTCTTTGACTTCACGGACAGCACATTCGTAGAAACTTTCGCCTTTTTCAGCGTGACCGCCGGGAAAACTCAGTCCCGGATATTTTTTCAGCCTGTCAATAACAAGAACCTCATCGGTATCTTTGTTATAAACCATGACCATAGTAGTCATTTCCGCAACCAAAGAGTGCGACAATATAAAAACCTCACTTTACAAACACGTATATATACATTATACCACATATTCAGAAAAAATCAAGTACTTAATAAAAAAAATCTAAAAAAATAACTAAAAAAATCGGCACCCGAAAGTACCGATTTTCTATTCATTATTGCATGGGGATCGCAAACTCAATCGAATTTGCGAAATCCTCATATTCATTATACATAAAAGATTCACTATAAACAACATTTCCGTCAGCATCAACTATCTCAGCAACGACATTCCAAGTGAGCCAATCTATTGAAGCAACATCTCTCACACGTGATTCGACAGAAACAACGCCGTCAGCACTTCCGCTGTAGACATCAACATTTCCGTTGGGGTCAGTAACTGTACATTTTAAAGTCATGCCTTTGTAGTCCTCAGAATTGACCTTGAAACCGTAATCATAAGAAACTGTTCCTTCCATCGCAACGCCATAACAACAGAAAACCTCATAAGGATCGTATGCATCCATGCTTGAACACATATCAACATAAAGGTCATATTTAACATCGGAAACTACGATATTTGAAGTTTCAAGAGAAATAAGACCATCAGGCATACGGTAATCCTCAGTACGGAAATTTACAGGAGCTGCCGAGTTTTCGGGATGACTCCAATCAACAGCAAAATCCACCGTGCCTTCGGGAAGTTGTTCAAAAATCCTTGGGTCTATATAAACAAGCTTACCTGACGGAGTTATATATCCGTTCCAATACTCGTTGTGTTTTTCCTTAAACAAATATAATTTACCGCCCGTAAGTGCCTGAGCTTCATCAAAACTCATATATCTGTATTCGTCGCCGTAATCGGTCATATCAACGGAACCAAGCGCCGCACCGCTGAGAAACACAGTTTCAGGGATAGGTTCGGGCTCTACGGGAACGGGAACAGGTTCGGGTTCTACGGGAACGGGAACAGGATCTTCAATCGGCTCAGTTACAGGTTCTTCTTCAATCGGTTCGTCATTCGGAGCTTCGGGCGAAACAGGTGCAACCACTTCATCCTTGATCTCAGGGTCTTTGGGCTCGATATCTCCCTGCACATCAATTTTCACACAAGAGGTCAAAAGAAACGAACACAGTAAAAACATAAACAATTTTTTCATCAAATTCAGTCCTTTCAATGGTATTTTTTTATTATAATTATACTCACACTTATATTTTACCATAAAATTTCACATTTGTCAAGATATCTTACGGGGGGGGGACAACAAAAAGTTTTAAATTTTTATTGACAACAATCCGTTTGGGTTTAGGGGAATAACATGGTTCAGCGGGGAAACCATTTTTTGTAAAAACAGGTTTCCCCGTACCCTTTCCAAAAAAACTTTCCCCGTGCTTAATGCACAAGTATTTAAAAACAAACAACAGCTAACGCAATTCCGTTTTCGTATTCGCGTCAACTGTTGAGATTATTTATACTTAACCCCCAACGAGTTTTGGGGGAAAGGGTGCGGGAAAACCCCCTTGTTCCTAAAAGGGGGTTTTCCCGCTAATATACCTAATATAACTAATATAATTATTTATTTCAAGCCAACGCCGTACTGTGCACGATATTCGAGCATTGCGGGCACGTACTCCTTGCCTTTAATAAGTCCGCTTTCTGCTGCGGCAATGATGTCAAGAATAGTTACGATGGGGTATACGGTCACACCGAAATCACGCTTAACTTCTTCAACTGCGGAGAGTTCGCTGGTGAGACCTCTTTCCATACGGTCAACCTGAATAACCATAGAGGAAACATCTACGTTTGCTTCTGCCTTGAGTTTGGGAAGAACTTCACGGAGAGCTTTACCGGAAGTCATAACGTCTTCGATAATAACGATCTTTTCGCCGTCTTTGAGCTGTTTACCAACGATGAGACCGCCTTCGCCGTGGTCTTTTGCTTCTTTTCTGTCAAAAGCATAGTTAAGGTCGATGCCGTACTTATTATAGAGGGAAGCTGCAGCTGTTGCGGCAAGAGGAATACCCTTGTATGCAGGTCCGAAAAGTGTTTCTGCGGCGATATTGTTTTCTTTGATGCAATCTGCGTAGAATTCACCGAGACGGGCAAGCTGAGCACCTGTGTTATAATTTCCTGCGTTGATGAAATAGGGAGCCTGTCTGCCGCTTTTAAGTGTAAAGCTGCCGAAAGTAAGAACTCCGCATTCTTCCATGAACTTGATAAAACTTTCTTTGTAAGTCATTTGATTATCCCCTTTATATCAATTTTTTTTCTTGCCTAAGTTAAATTTGTTTTCTGTACCGTTTATAAGACGCTTGATGTTTTCAATGTGCCTGATTATAAGCATAACGCTGTTAACCGCACAAATAGCACAGAGTAACCACCAGTAATCTCTTCCGAAATAAAGAAGAGCTATTGCCACGGGAACACACGCAGAAACGGTGATTGACGAAATTGAAACTATCTTTGTTATAAAGAATATTGTAAGGAACACAGCAAAAAGTGCAAGGAAAACTCTCCAATCCACAACTATTGCCAAAGCTCCGCAGGTAGTAACACCCTTGCCGCCTTTAAATCCGTGGAAACAAGGATACATATTCCCGAACATAACTCCGATAACAGCAATTGCGCCCATTATCTGAGGACCGAGTTCGCCGAAAGCAAGAGGATCAACAGGCCAGACGAAACGAGCGATAAAGCCAAGGATAACCCCTTTGAGTATTTCCAGCGCCATTACGGAAATGCCCCATTTCGCACCCATAACACGAACCACATTTGTGCCGCCCGCGTTACCGCTGCCGTGAGCCCTGATATCTGTTTTTCCTATGTATTTAGTTACAAGAACAGAAAGATTTATGCTACCTAAAATGTAGCCGATCGCAAGAAGAATCACTATATGTACCATAAGTATCTTTCCTTTCAATTAAAAATCACAGATCCAGATTTTCGCCTTTTTCACGGGAAACGATATGAATCGGTGTTCCCGTAAGTCCGAAGGTATCTCTGATGCAGTTCTCTATATATCTCTGATATGAGAAGTGGAAAAGTTCCTTGTCATTTACAAACACAACAAATGTCGGAGGTTTGATTGCGGGCTGAGTCATATAAAGAAGCTTAAGTCTCTTACCCTTATCTGTGGGAGGCTGAACCTTAGCGGTAGCATCGTTGAGCATATCGTTGAGGACACCTGTGGAAATACGTCTTGAATGCTGATCCGCAACAAAGTTTATCATTTCATAGAGTTTTTCAACTCTCTGACCTGTCTTTGCAGAAATAAACACTATGGGAGCATAGGACATAAACTTGAGATCCTCAGCGATTCTTTCACGCATTTTATCCATGGTCTTGTCATCTTTTTCAACAGCATCCCATTTATTTACAACAATAATGGAAGCCTTACCCTTTTCGTGAGCAAATCCGGCGATCTTGGTATCCTGTTCAGTAACCCCTTCGTTGGCATCGATCATAATGAGCACGACATCGGCTCTGTCAACAGCCATATAAGAGCGGACAACACTGTAACGCTCAATTATTTCAGTTACTTTATTCTTTTTGCGGAGACCTGCAGTGTCGATAAACACATATTTACCGTGGTCATTTTCCTTAAAGGAGTCAACAGCATCTCGTGTAGTACCGGGAATATCTGAAACGATAAGGCGGTTCTCACCGAGGATACAGTTGACAAGAGAACTTTTGCCCACATTAGGTTTACCTATAAGAGCTACTTTGATAGCATCTTCATATTCCGGTTCGGGTTCAATATGCTGAATCTTTTCATAAACAACATCAAGAAGCTCACCCAGACCGAGACCGTGAGTCGAAGAAATGGGATACGGATCACCGAGACCGAGATTGTAAAATTCATAAAGTTCAGGTGGCGGATCACCGGGTCTGTCAACTTTGTTTACGCAGAGAATTATCTCTTTATTTGCTTTAAGAAGGATCTGCGCAACCTCAGCATCGGTAGCTGTAAGGCCGGTTTTAATATCCGTCATCATAAGAACAACGTCAGCTTTTTCAATAGCTATTTCAGCCTGACGACGCATCTGAGAAAGAACAACGTCATCTGAACGGGGTTCAATACCCCCTGTATCAACCAGGGTAAACGCCTGACCGCGCCATTCGGTATCATAATAGATCCTGTCTCTTGTAACGCCGGGAGTATCTTCAACAATTGAAAGACGCTGACCGACAATCTTATTAAAAAGTGTACTTTTACCGACATTGGGACGTCCCACGACGGCAACAACAGGCAGTGCCATAATATTCTCCAATCTACCGCTTTTGCGGATAATATTTATGTTATTTAAAGATTATATTCGAATTCATACAAGACTTTCAAAAAAGTCTGCTATATCGCAAGGTTCTTCCAGAATAACCGTTTCAACATTCAAAGCTTTTTCTATGTCCGTAACGGAAACATCATCAAGGAAAACATCATCCCGAAGCATGACTTTGGGAATAATAAGCTTTTTACCGAGAGGTTTGTCCTTAAGCTGAGCAATAATATCTCCGCCGGTAACAAGCCCCGTAACGGTAACAGTTTCTCCGAAAAATTTATTTGCGATGGGGTAAAGATTTATTTTCAGGTTGGGCAATTTTTCATTGACTTTATTTATAAGTGAAGGAATAATATTTTCCATACTCTTGCCCGTAACCCAGGAAACTTCAGCAGAACCGTTTTTTTCGGGGAGGTCTTCGATTGCGTAAAGGAAGTCCTCTATAAACAATGAGGTTATACCAACACCGTTTTCGATCTGCTCAAACTCCTCATAATAATTGCTGTCAGGCAATTCTCTTTCAGCTTTCACATAAAATTCGTCCGACTCATAGAAAAGTCTTGTGCCGAATTTTTCAAAACATTCATTCCCGAAAGATGAAACCGTATCAATCACATCGGAACACTCTTCTTTGCTGAAAAGCTCCAGTCTGCAAAGTCCCTCACGGTGAGCAGTCATTCCGAGAGGAACAACCGAAACACTTGAAACGTTAGGATAAAGAGAACTCAAATCATTCATCGTCCTGATAAGCTCTTCCCCATCATTCCAGCCTTTGCAAAGAACTATCTGGCAGCGGAGATTTATTCCGGCAGCGGTAAGCTTACGCAAAAGGGGCATAATTCCCTTTGCATTGGGATTTTTCATCATTTTCACGCGCAGATCGTCGTTTGTGGTATGTACGGAAACATTCAGCGGTGAAATTTTAAGTCTGATTATCCTGTCGATATCCTCATCGGTGGCATTTGTCAAAGTTACATAATTGCCGTAAAGCAAGGAAAGACGGAAATCATCATCTTTATAATAAACCGTACTTCTCATTCCTTTGGGAAGCTGGTCTATAAAGCAAAAAATACATTTGTTTTTGCATGAACGTTCTTTATCCATGAGGTAAGTGTCGAAATCCACACCTGTATGGCCATTGCATTTTGCGGTACAGGAAACCGTCTCACCCTGACGTTCAACCGTAAAAGTGAGTTTTTCATCTGCAACGCAGTACATATAATCCAGAATATCGTGGATCTTTATCCCGTTTATGGAAAGAAGCTCGTCACCGATCTGCAATTTTCCGTAAAACGGACTGTTTTTTTCTATAAATGTTATCTTTGCCATAACTACCTCGCTGTAATACGCAGAATAGACGGGCGAACCGTGTATTTACTGAAAAATAAACGATTCTCCCATCTCATAACCGTATTTGCATAAAGATTAAGCGTTTGCTTCTGCCTCTACCTTTATCACTTCTTTGCCGTTGTAGTAACCGCAATGAGCGCAAACTCTGTGGGAAAGGTGGAATTCACCGCAGTGTGAGCATTTTACCATGCCGGGCATGTCAAGCTTCCACACGCTGGAACGTCTCTTATGTTTTCTCTGTTTAGAAATTCTTCTCTTCGGAGCTATCACCGTAAAGCACCTCCTATATCATATATAGATAAATTAGCTCTATTTCAATATATTATTGAACTTAGTTATTCTTCGTCCGTTTCACAGCTGCAAGTCTCATTATTGAGATTCACACCGCAATGCGGACACAAACCCTTGCAATCCTCTCTGCAAAGGATCACCATAGGAATTTCAAGGGACAACGCATCGTAAGCCGTTCTGTCAAGATCGATCTTGCCGTTTTCGAGAGTCAGACTGTCGTCTTTCGCTTCATTAAGATCAAAGATCGTATCAAGTTTTGCTTCAAGCTTCAAAGATGCATCTTCCATACAACGGTCGCATACAGAAGTATACACACCGGTAATGACTGCTTTTATCGTAAGGACACCTGCGATATTCTTTATCTTTCCTTCAACTTTAACATTTGAAAAAGCAGGATCGAGTTCTGAAATGTCAAGTTCCGTTTCAATAACGAGTGTATCACCCGTACAGCCTTTAATTTTAGAAATATCTATAAGCATATTTATTCCAATCTCTGCAGTAAAAATACTGTAGCCTTTTAATTATACCACAAATAGATAAAAAGTCAATAGGTTGACTGAAAATTTTACTCAAATGACATTATTTTGAGGTTTAATTTCGCTGAAATGCCTTGAAATTGTTTCCTTAGCCTTATTCTGCGATAATTTCTCTGCCGCCGTCGCCCGCTTCGGAAATATAGAACGCGGGAACGATACCTGTTCTTTCGCTGTAATTCTTACCAACAGTAGCGATAAAGTTCTCAACAGCAGATTCCTCAACAATACTTACAGTACATCCGCCGAAGCCTGCACCTGTCATTCTTGAACCGATACAGCCATCGATCTTCAAGCTTTCTTCAACCATAACGTCAAGGTTGAGACCTGTAACTTCATAGAGGTCGCGGAGAGAGATGTGAGATGCAGTCATCATTCTGCCGAAAGAAAGGAGATCACCCTCATTAAGAGCAGTAACGGACTTGAGAACTCTGTCACATTCATAAACAACGTGTTCAGCTCTCATTCTGCAGATCTCATCCTGGATAAGCATTTTGCTGTCTTCAAACTGTTCAACGGAAATATCACGGAGACATTCAGCATCGGGGTAAGCGATCTTGAGCTGTTCAAGAGCTTCTTCGCACTGAGCTCTGCGTTCGTTGTATTTGGATTCAGCAAGGGATCTCTTCTTGTTTGTGTTGCCGATAACGATCTTGTAACCTGTAAGGTTAAGGGGTACATATTTAAAGCTGAGATCTTTGCAGTCAAGGAAAATAGCATGGCTCTGTCTGCCCATAGCAGAAGCAAACTGGTCCATGATACCGCAGTTTACGCCGCAGTATATGTTTTCAGCTTTCTGAGAAAGTTTAGCCATTTCGATCATATCAACAGCTTTTGTAATGCCTTTTGCTTCATTGGAGAAAGTTGCGAGCATTGTAGCCATAACAACTTCAATAGCAGCAGAACTGGAAAGGCCTGCACCGAAGGGTACTGTATCCTGATAAAGGATATCGCAGGAAACGATCTCATAGCCTGCTTCCTGAAGAACATAAGCTACGCCTGCCTGGTAGTTACCCCATTTGAGATCCTTGTAATCAGCAAGTTTGTCGATATCAAGTTCAACTCTGTCGGGAAGGTCTGTTGCCGCAACTCTGATTTTTCCGGAATCAGTCTTTCTTACTGCGATAGTAGAAGCCTGAAGAAGTGCTGCGGGAAATACGTATCCGCCGTTATAGTCTGTGTGTTCGCCGATGAGGTTTACACGTCCGGGTGAGGAGAAAAGACGAACGTCACTGCTGTCTCCGCCGTAGATCTCTGTAAACTTTTTAATCAATTCAGTGTTCATGAAAATCCTCCCGATATTCGGTTAATTTATGATTGTAATTCGACTATCCTATATTATACAATAAAAAATGAGTAAAATCAAGTATATACATCAAAATGTTAAAACTTCTTCATTATCTTCATTATAATAAAGGTTACACCTGTTTTTTGTCATCAGTTCCGTGATTTCTCGCATAATGAAAAAGATATTGCTGGATTATTCCCGCATTAGCTCCGAAATTCGAAACATAACAGTCATCACCGTAGATGTCCGAAATAACCCTTTTTATCCATACATCCTTCGGAAAGACCTCATGTCTGCCGTAAGCAAAAAGCAAAATACAGTCACTGACCTTCTGACCGACACCTTTTACAGTCATAAGCGCCGCCCCCGCATCGGAAGTTGAAGCCTCACCAAGAGCCTCCGGAATAAGAAGACCGCTTCTTATTTTTTCAACAGCATCCATTATGTATTTCTGACGGAAACCTGCGCGAAGAGGAGTAAGCCCGTCAAAAGTTATTTTTTCCAGATCCTCATAATCGGGGAACGCAAAAAGTTCCGAACCGAACGGAGACCCAAGAGACTTGCCGTATGTCATACACAGCCGGTCAATAATTCCCCTGATCCTTTTGATGTTATTATTTGATGAGATAATAAAAGATATTATAGTCTCAAGCGGCTCCTGACGCAGAATACGTATTCCCTTACCGAATTCGGCAGCCGCAGTAAGATATTCATCATCACAGAAATCGGAAGCTACAGAACCGTAATCTTTTTCAAGATCAAAATATACTTTCCAGAAGTTTTCCACATCTTCCACAGTTGTGTTTTCAATAATAAAACCATTCTCCTGCTGAATACATCTTACAGCCCTTTTTCCGACAACACCGACCCAACCGACACCGTCGAAAGTCCATCTGAAGCATTGTCCACAGTCAAATGTGTCTTTTAATGATATATTACAGTCGTCAATTAAAATTTTCTTTGAACCTTTATCTGTAATTTTCATGAATTTTCAAAAACCCCTTTTCATTTCACAAAAAATAGTGTATAATATAGTTATATGATTTTCAATAAAAAAAACGGAGAGCTGATTATGAGCAAAATTTCTTATATGCTTAAAAGAATGCGTTATATGCATTATGATAAAATGTTTGAAGCCGCAAAGGAAATACACGCAAAAACAGGAAAAAATACCTTGGCAATACTTGCAGACATGTTCAACTGCGCAGCAAAATACAATGCAGGATACATGGATTACAAAATAGCACAGATGTACAAGCTTTCACCCAAACAGCGTGAAACAACAATAACACGAGGCCTTTCAAACAGCATCGTAGCAATGAGCAACCCCAAAGAGTTCTGGCACTTTTTTGACAACAAAGCAGAATTCAACACCCTCTTTGCAGAACACATCAAACGCGGCTGGTTCGACATGACCACCGGTACAGAAGAAGAATTCAACAAGTGGCTGAAAGACAGAAACGATATAATCGTTAAGCCAATCGACGGTTCAAGCGGACGGGGAATCAAAAAATACAAAAGAAACGATTATGAAAACAACCCGGAATTTTACAATGAACTGAAAAACGCAGGAACAGGAATCGTTGAAGATGTCGTAAAACAGCACAGCGAGATCAATAAAATCAACGCCTCATCCGTCAACACAATAAGAATAGTAACCCTGAACGGTTCAAAAAAATACGGAATCGTTTACGCCTATATCAGAATCGGTCAGAACGGCACAGACATGGATAATGTAGACTGCGGAGGAATGGCATGCCCCATAGACCTTGAAACAGGTAAAATTTCAGCTGTCGGTGCAGACAAAAAAGGAAATGTCTATGAAAAACATCCCGAAAGCGGTGTACAATTCGTAGGATTCCAGATTCCGTACTTTGAAGAAGCCAAAGCTATGTGCATGGAATCCTCAAAAAAGATTCCCGAAATGAAATATATCGCCTGGGATGTGGCGATCACAGAAGACGGACCGCTATTTATCGAAGGAAACTCCTTCCCCTCCCATGCAATCCCTCAGTTTGCAGCACATTTTCCGGACGGAATCGGTATTATGCCAAGATACAGAGAATTTATAGACATCTGAGCGAAAGGAAATTCAACCATGAAAGAACACATATATACGATCCCATTGAACGAACATTTCGGGAAACTTGAGTCTTGCCCGCTCTGTTCACTCTTTGAAATGATGGAACACAATGAAGTCGAAACCATAACGGGAGCTTCCATGATGGAGCCTTCGGTGAGAATACAAACCAACAAGGAAGGATTCTGTGAAAAACATCTTTTCCAGATAACACAGGTAGGCAAAAAACTTCCCGTAGCCCTCATGTTCCAAAGCCACCTCGAAGAGCTTTTCAAGGATATCAAAGGCAAAAACGGAGACCACCAGGTAAAAAGACTGGACTCTCTGGAACATTCATGTTACATATGCCGCAGAATAAAATCAAACATGGACAGCATCTACTCAAACTTCTTCCACCTGTATAAAAACGACTCAAAATTCCATGATCTGTTTCTGAAGCAGAAACTTTTCTGTCTCCCCCATTACAAGGAGCTGCTTTTCTACGGCTCAAAAAATCTTTCCAGAAAAGAATATAAAATTTTCGTTGAAGAACTTGACGCCCTGGAAATGAGATACCTCGAAGAACTCAAAGGAGACATAGACTGGTTCTGCAAAAAATTCGACTACAGATTCGCAAAAGAGGACTGGAAAAACAGCCGTGACGCAGTCGAAAGAACAGTTTATACACTTTGCGGCAATTTACCGAAAAATAAGAGCGAAGAGTGACAAAACTACACAACTAAAAAAAATATAAAATTTTTTACCGTAACATCTTGACAAACTCGATTATTCATAATATAATATACTTACAGATATATTGTACCACAATTCTTTGAGAAATGCAATATATAATAAAAAACAAAAAATCTAATTTAAATACGCAAATGCCTCATAAGGCAGAAGGGAGAATACTTTATGTATTTTGAACAAATCGCAGAAATCATCGCGGAAAAATTTGATATCGACGTGAATGATGTAAAACTCACAACAAACATTTTTGAAGACCTCGGCGCTGACTCCCTCGACATCGTTGATATGCTCATGATGCTGGAAGACAAATTCAACACTTCTATTCCCGACGAAATCGCTCAGGAAATGAGAACCATCGGCGACGTTGTAAACTACATAGAAGAAAACGTTGAATAATATCACCTAAAAAAGACATTCAAAATCCGAAACGAAAGGACTTAAAACAATGATAAAACTCACATTTGTAGGCGCAGGCAGTACTGTATTTGCCAAAAACGTAATCGGTGACTGTCTTGTAGAACCCGCTCTCCACGGCATGGAAGTTGCACTTTTCGACATTGACCCCGAAAGACTTGATGACTCTTACAGAATGGTCTGCAACCTCAACGAAAAATATAAGGCTGAGGCTAAGATCACAAAAACTCTCGACAGAGCAGAAGCCCTCAAAGGTGCAAAATACGTTGTAAACGCAATTCAGGTCGGCGGCTATGATCCCTGCACTATCACAGACTTTGAGATCCCCAAGAAATACGGTCTCAGACAGACAATCGCAGACACTCTCGGTATCGGTGGTATTTTCCGTGCATTGAGAACTATCCCCGTAATGCTTGACATCTGCGAAGATATCAAGAAATACGCACACCAAGATGCGCTTTTCATCAACTACACAAACCCCATGGC
>JAZTZU010000060.1:0-9866 GCA_045637625.1 Eubacteriales bacterium | reverse complement strand
GACTTCCCTGTAACCGTCTTCATTGATATGCATACCTTCAACGGTATATTCAGCTTTAAGGTTACCGTTTTCATCCTTCAGTCCCGAATTAACATCGATATAATTTTGTCCGAACTTGCGAGCAAGTTTTTCAACTTCCATATTTGCAAGTCGGATTTTCTCATTCGTTCGTATTGAAAGAGTTTCCTTCATCCTGCCGGAAGCACAGTTAATATTTCCGGGGAAATATGCCATGAAATATATTTTTATATCAGGGAAAGCTTTTGTTACCTTTAAAATTATCTCTTCATATTTCTCTGTCATATCCGAAACAGGCCTGTCCATGCTAAGGTCATTTGTACCGATATTAATAAACAACCTACTTGGCTTGAGATCCAGAATACATTCATTGACAGTATAAAGAAGGTCTTCGGAAGTATACCCTCCTATCCCTCGGTTATAAACGGTGACATCCAAATTACTTTCCGAAACGAACATCTCTATCGGAAATTGCTCCATAAGAGAAGAACCTGCAAACACCGTCTGACCGGGTTTTACAGTCTTATTCTTTTCCCTGTAATTCTCAACTTTTTCCCCGAAACATTTTTCAAATCTGTCGATATCTATCAAAACAGCATCACTCCTCCGTACAAAAAAAATTCAGCAACTTAACCTACTAATATTATAGCACAATCAAACAGATTTTGCAATACCTTTATTCGATTTTTTTCGGGAAAATGACATGACTTTCATAGCAAAATGTGGTATAATCTCTGATGGTTATAATTTGGCTTGAAAGGGGCTTCCGATATGAACATTCTTCCCAACTGGGTAACTTTTAAAAAGGAAATACAGAGCGTTTGCGTTTACAGAGAAATCAACACAGCAAACATCGGCAACGCATCCATTGACATTTGCGGTCTGGGATATTACGAACTTTATATTAACGGAAAAAAAGTTTCCGACGATCTTCTCATGCCTGCATGGACAGATTATATTGAACGAGATTTCTCCTCTCTGCTCTATCCAAGCAACGATACGACAAGTCACAGGATATACTTCAATAAATACGATATAAAAAACTATCTGAAAGATGGAAACAACCTTATCTGCGTAATGGTAGGTAACGGTTTTTTCAGACAGCAGGAACGATATGCTGAGGGTGACAACTGTTACTCAGAAGAACTCATCCTCGGTTTTGACATCCAGCTCGAAAGAAATGGAATCATTGAACATATTTACAGCGACGAAAGCTGCGTTTACAGCGAAAACTTCATAAAATTCAACAATGTTTATTTCGGAGAAAAACACGATTATTCAGACTTTGATATGAACATGATTTCATCTGTTCCGGAAAAGACAGCGCCCTGCATTAAAACAAGCAGGCCAAACTCCGTGATCATGCTCCAGGACTGTCCGCCCGACAAAGTGATAAGAAGAATTCCTGCTCAAAAAATACTTAGTGACGAAAGCAAGACAATATACAAGCTTTCAGAAGCGATTTCAGGTCACGCTGTTATAAAATCAAATGGCGGCGACATAAAAATAAAATATGCAGATGCAATCCGTGAAGATAACACATTGAATTTCAAGCCCACAGGTGGAGAAAGACAGATCGCATTTGACGAGTATTACAATACAAAAGAGGGTCAGATACTTTATCCTCATTTCACATGGCACGCATTTTCTTATTTTGAAATTCAGGGAGACTGTGAAGTAGTCGGTGTAGATGTCGTTCACAGCGACTGCAAACCCGTTATTAAATTCAATTGTTCTAACGACACATTGAACTGGCTCTTTGATGCATACATAAGAACTCAGCTTGATAACTTCCACGGAGGTGTTCCGTCTGACTGCCCTCACAGAGAACGTCTCGGATATACAGGAGACGGACAGCTGACAGCTGAAACAGCAATGCTTATCCTTGACTCTGAGAAGTTTTATACAAAATGGATCGGAGACATTATGGACTGCCAGGATATAAAATCCGGACATGTTCAGCACACCGCTCCATTCTACGGCGGAGGCGGCGGTCCCGGTGGCTGGGGATGCGCAATGGTCGTTGTTCCATATATGCATTACAAACGCTTCAAAGATGAAAACATCCTCAAAATGGCATATCCTAATATGACAAGATGGATAGACTCAATGGTTTCATTCTCTGAAAACGGACTTATTGTCCGTGAATACGAAGGCGGATGGTGCCTCGGAGATTGGTGTACACTCACTAAAGTAGCAATTCCGGAACCGATCGTTAATACATATTATTTCATCAAATCTCTTGGCTATCTTATTGAAATATGCGACATATTGGGAGAAGATCATTCAAGATTCACGGCTCTCAAAGCAGAATCAGAATATGCCTTCAAAGAAGCGTTTTTTAACGAAAAAGACGGAACTTTCGGAAATTCAATACAGGGCGCGGACATCTTTGGTTACGATCTTGGCCTCGGGGATGGGCGAACATTATCTAAGATAATTGATATTTATAGTAATCTCGGTCATTTTGACACCGGCATTTTCGGAACAGACCTTCTTTGCACAGTACTTGCAAACACAGAAAACTATGATCTGCTGTTCAAGCTCCTCATATCTGAAGAATTGGGCTCTTTCGGTTACATGAAAAACGACGGGGCGACAACTCTTTGGGAAGACTGGTACGGAAAAGGCGAATCAAGAAACCACCCGATGTTCGGTGGTGCTGTAAAACACTTGATATATGAATTTGCCGGAATGAAATATTCTGACGGAAAATTTATTTTTGAGCCTCATGCAGTTGATGGACTTGATCATGCTACCGCAGAAGAGAATTCAGACAGAGGTCACGCAAAGATTTCATGGAGAAAACAAGACGGTCGTATAATTATCGAAGCTGAATCAGACAACGAAGCGGTTCTTGTTTTCGGAAAAGAAAAAACAGTCTTTACAGGAAAAACAGTCAAGACATATAATATATAAACAAGTATATCCCGAATCATCAGATTCGGGGTTTACTGCGGAGAAAAACAGGAGTAATATTTATAATGAGTAAAATTATATCTTTTTTAAAAGCAAATACTGTTCTTTGCATTGCCGCTGTAGCAGCATTGGTAACATCTTTGATCGTTCCACCTGACAGCGAATACATTGGGTATTTTGATTTTAAGACACTTACATGCCTTTTCTGCACTTTAGCAGTAATTTGCGCATTAAGAGACATCAGTTTCTTCTATACAATAGCACAGAAGATCGTAAGAAAAGTCAAGAATGCCAGACTTTGCATTTTGACGTTGATATATATAACGTTTATCGGCTCAATGCTGATTGCAAACGACATGGCACTCCTCACCTTTTTACCGTTAGGATATTTTGTATTAACCTCAACCCATAAAGAAAAATATATGGCATTCACATTCATAATGCAAAATATTGCAGCAAATCTCGGGGGAATGCTCACACCGTTCGGAAATCCTCAAAATCTGTTTCTGTACTCAAAATTCAATATTCCGACATTAGAATTTATGCAAATAATGTTCCCTCCTTTTATAATAGCAACAGCACTTATAACTTTTTGCTGTATAATTTTTGTAAAGCCGGAGGCTCTTGAAGTTGAAGGAGAAGCTCCCAAACTCGATAAAAAAAGAACAATGCTGTATCTTGCACTGTTCGCTTTTTCAATCATTATAGTATTCAGAATCGTTCCTTATGGGCTCGGACTTATTATCATCCCCGCAGTACTCCTGTTCGCTGACAGACACGCTCTTCAGCAGGTTGACTACCCTCTTCTGCTTACATTTGTATGTTTCTTCATTTTTGCGGGAAACATGGGAAGAATTGATCTTATTCAGCAGTTTTTCGCATGGCTGCTTGAAAAAAACACCTTGCTTGTAAGCGTTCTTTCCTGTCAGTTCATAAGCAATGTACCTTCTGCAATATTACTTTCACAGTTCACTGAAAACTATCAGGACCTTCTTATCGGTGTAAACATCGGTGGAGCAGGAACTCTTATAGCATCTCTTGCAAGTCTTATAACATTCAGAGAATACACAAAAAATAATCCAGGCCAGACCGTCAGATATGTAGAGCTGTTCTCTGCTATGAACTTTGGATTTCTTGCAGTACTCACAGGTGCAATGTCTGTAATATAAATTCCATAACACAAAGAAATATTACCCCTGCGGACATAAAAGACCCAAGCGGAAGCGAAAAGTCTTTTATGTCCTTTTTCAACAGAACTTTTCTTACCGCACAATAAATAAAAACAAAAATTACCGAAAGCAGCATACTGCAGATATAATCCACAAAACCAAGACTAAAACCTAAAACTGCTGAATATTTGACATCACCCCACCCAAGCTTCATTTTCATGAATTTAGGCAAGATAAAAACAAAAAATGCAAACAACAAGCCAAAAACCGAATCCAAAAGCAATATCGGATCAAAATTTGCTATTATAGAAATCAGCCGCAAAATAAACAACCCAACAAGTAAAACATTGGGGATCTTTCTATATTTTATATCTGAGATAAAAATCAAAAAACATCCCAGCAGAAAAACAGATAAAACCATAAAAAAACATCTCCTTCGACAGAATTCTTTTCGGAAGCATCATTTTAAGACGAACTTTGACTAACGCTTTTTCTTGATTTTCAGAAGATTTTATTGTATAATTAAATCATAGAAAAAAACATTATTGCACGGGAAATACCGTGCGGCGGAGGTAGAAATGTTCAGCGAAAATGATTTATTCAGGACAAACACACATTCAGAAAAAAGACTCAAGTATATTCTCACGGAAACCATAGAACCAAGCGCAACGCAACCGAGAAAATCTTTTGATGAAAAAGCACTGGAAGACCTTACAGCAAGTATTCGAGAGGTAGGGATAATACAACCCATAACTGTAAGATATACCGGAAACGGGAAATACGAGCTTATTGCAGGAGAACGGAGACTTCGTGCGGCGAAGAACCTCAAACTGCAATTTGTTCCGTGTATAATCACAAATGTAAGCGATGAAGACTCAGCTCTGATGACATTAACAGAAAATCTTCAAAGAAAAGACCTTAACTGTTTTGAGGAAGCAGACGGAATCAGGCAGTTAATAGATATTTTCGGTTTGACCCAGGATGAAGCAGCTCTTCGAATCGGAAAAAGTCAGTCATCAATAGCCAACAAGTTAAGAATACTGAAACTTCCGGAAAGCGTAAAAAATTACATCATTGAAAACAACCTTACAGAACGCCATGCAAGAGCATTGCTTGCCGCCGGAACTGAAGATCTGATGCTTGCTGCCGCTGTAGCTGCTGTCAAGCTTAAAATGACAGTATCGCAGTTGGAAGCATACATAGAAAGGAGCCGTGTCAAAACAAAACCTCAGAAAATCAGAGAAAGAGGCTTTTGCCGTGATATCAGGCTATACACAAATACTATTAACAGAGCCGTAAAGCTCATGCGTGAATCCGGAATAAAATCCGCTTCGGAAAAAACAGAGGACGAAAATTCAATCGTTTATAAAATTACAATATTCAAGTAAACAATAGAGGTACAGCAACAGCTGCACCTCTAAAAAAATCAATCTTTATAATCAACTACCCAGCGGTGGAGGTCTCCCTTGCTGTCACTTCTTGAAAAACCGTGCCAAGCCACTACCCTGTTGCTTTGAGGAATAACTATAAGATTCTGACCGTTCATACCGCCCTTGCTGCAAGATCCATCGTTATTACGTGTAAGCTCATATCCGGGATCGTCGAAAGTCTTATTGACCCAATCTTCGGAAAGATATCTCTTGCCGTTATATACACCTTTATTGAGGAACATTGCACCAAACTTAGCAATATCAATGGCGCGGACATAAAGACCTGTAGCACCCATAGGATATCCGAGGGGACACTTGCTCCAACCAACTTCCTGGAATCCAAGATCATAGAAAAGTTCTCTCCAAAGGAAGTTATCAATAAGTTCACCGCTGACTTTCGTAAAGACTCTTGAAAGCAGATAAAATGCGGCATCACTGTATCTGTTTGTCTCTCCGGGAGCGAAAATAGGCTTTGTGTTAAGACAGTATCTGAGGAAATCCTTATCCTTATAACTGTAAATATCCTGACAGTCAATATCAAGATGTCCTCCGGGGAAACCTGCCTGATGTTTTAAAACATGATGAACTGTAGTATTTTTCCAATGTTCACGGATAGATTCATCCTCAACAGCCGCAACTTCTTCGGGGAATATCTCCGCAATGGTATCGGAAGTTTTCATCATTCCTCTGTCAACCAACATACCGATTCCTGCAACAACAAAAGCTTTTGCAACGGAATAAGAATTGTGGCACGCAGGACAACCGACGATAGTAACATCTTCAGCAACCCCGTCTTTATATTCTGCAATACGAAATACTCCAATATTGTTCTCTCGGATATATTCCGCAGCTTGATCTAAAAATTTACTCATAGTATATTCTCCTAATCTTATATATTCATTACTTCATTGTATTATACCACATTAAATGAGAAAAGTCAAGAGTCGAATTGTAAAATATCAATATTTTATAGGAAAGAAATGAGAGAGCCTTGACAATACAAAAAAAATGATGTATAATAATAAATAATATATAAAATTCAACGAGGAAACCAAAATGACAACAAACAAAACAGATCTCAAAGATCTTATAAAAAACGAGCTTCTCCAATTACAGGATGACAACTACAGATTTTTTATGGTACAACAGATAACAACAACACCGCCCGAAAGGATCTTGGGTGTAACCGTACCGGAATTAAAAAAACTGGCGGTAAAAATAGCAGGAAGTGAATCCGTGAACACATTCCTTGACGATCTTCCCCATGATTATTATGAAGAAGATCTGCTCCACATATTGTTGCTTGAACATGAGACGGATTTCGATAAGTATCTTGAAAGATTAAATGAATTTCTGCCATTTGTTGATAACTGGTCAACATGTGACTTTATACGTCCCAAAATATTGTCAACAAATAAGGAAAAATTCATAGAACAAATTGAAATCTGGCTGCAAAGCGAAGAAACATATATTATCAGATTTGCAATCCTTTGTTTAATGAACTATTTTCTTGGCGGAAATTTTTCAGAAAAATATATTGACTACGTGTGCGATATAAAATCAGAAGAACATTATGTAAAGATGGCAATCGCATGGTATATGTCAACAGCACTCGCGTTCCAATATAATTCCGCAATCAAAGTTCTTTGGGACAAAAGACTTGACAAATGGACACACAACAAAATCATAACAAAAGCTGTGGAAGGAAAAAGATTTTCTGAGACGAAAAAAGCTTACCTGCGTAGCTTAAGAATAAGAAGAAGGGAAATCGAGTATGTTAAAGATCAAGAACCTGACCAAGACATATAAAGGGGCAAAAAAAGCAGTTTCAGATCTGAACATTGAGGTATCTCCGGGGGATATTTTCGGATTCATAGGCCACAACGGTGCCGGAAAAACGACAACATTGAAATGTATCACCGGAATTCTGGACTTTGAAGAGGGCGAAATCTTTATAGACGGTCACTCAGTAAAAACAGATGAAATTTACTGTAAATCAGTTTCCGCATATATTCCCGACAATCCGGACCTGTACAATTATCTGACAGGAATACAGTATCTGAATTTCATAGCAGATATTTTTAAAGTTCAAAAAGAAGAACGGACACAACTCATAAAAAAATATGCAGAGATATTTGAAATAACTTATGCTCTTGGGGATCTGATATCATCATATTCTCATGGAATGAAGCAGAAATTGGCTTTGATATCAGCATTGATTCATAAGCCCAAGCTTTTGATATTGGATGAACCCTTTGTAGGACTTGACCCCAAAGCCGCATTGATGCTGAAAAACACAATGAAAGAGATCTGCGAAAACGGTGGTGCAATATTTTTCTCAACCCATGTTCTGGACGTTGCAGAAAAACTTTGCAACAAGATCGCAATAATTAAAGACGGAAAACTTGTGGTTGCAGGAGAAACGGATGCGCTGACAAACGGACAATCTTTGGAAAGTGTTTTCATGGAGGTCGTCAACGGTGATCAATGAAATAAAGCTTCTGACAAAGATTCAAATATGTAATTTCTTCGGACTCAACGAAGCGAAATATTCACGTGACAGCAAAAAGAAAAACAGAAAATACACAGCAATTATAGGACTTCTGATTTTTGCGGTAATGATAGGTTCTCAAGTAGGTAGCACAACATATACTCTACTTATGTTTGACGCTCCTGAGCTGATACCTTCAATGACAGGAGCAATAATTTCAGGACTAACTTTCGCGCTGACATTATTCCGTGCAGGACCGAGTCTGTTCAGCATCGAATCCTTTGAAAAAACAATATGTCTACCCGTAAAAACAGAATCTATTGTAATAAGCAGATTTCTAAATATGTACATTTACAATATGATATTCAACATTGTTATATCTCTGACGACTGTCGGGGTATGTGCATATTGTGGATACGGCAGTATATTATTCTATCCGACAATGCTTTTAGGTTCCTTGATCTTACCGATAGTGCCAATGATATATGCTGTAATTATTGGTACGGTAGGTTACTATTTTACAAGCAGGGCGAAACATAAAAACGCGTTGAATATTATATGGTATCTCGCAGTTTTTGCTGTAATTTTTCTGCTACCGACAAATACAGCAGAGATGCCGGGTGAAGAGGTTGTCGGGCAGATAACATCTCAAATGGCTTCAGTAGAGAAAATATTCATCGGACTCCAATGGTTTACAAACGGAGTAAACAGTTCTGTTTTACAGTTTCTGTTGTTCATAACGATCTCACTTGCCTTCACATTTGCAAGCCTGTACCTTGTTTCAAAGTTCTACAAGCAGATATGTATAAGACTTTCAGCGACAGCCGCATCCCGTAATTACACGATTACAAAACAAACAAGCAGAGTGATTGGTAAAACTCTTTATATAAGAGAAATTAAAAGATATTTTTCCTCTGTTATGTATGTAATGAATACTATTATAGGATATATTTTCGCAGTAGCTTTAGGGATATATATTCTTGTGTTCGGAATGGACAGCATTTGCAAAGAACTCGGTCTTCCAGTTGAAATACTTATAAAGGCGTTACCCATAGTTATAGGTATAATCTGCAACATGACACCAACAACTGCAGCTTCTATTTCGATGGAGGGTAAAAACTTCTGGTTGCTTAAAGCGCTTCCCATCGGAATAAAAGAGATAGCAAATGCAAAATTAGCAGTGAACCTTACCTTTGCAGTTCCCGCATGTCTGATATCATCTACATGCATTGCTATCACATTAAAAACTAACATCTTTGATATGATCTTTATTTTTGCAATTCCTCTGATTCTTGTAGTATTCGGAAGCTGCGTCGGACTGTACATCAACATATTGAATCCAATGATGGACTGGGAGTCAGAAGCTATTCCTGTGAAACAAAGCAAGTCAACTTTGCTGACAATGATAACATTGTTTTTGTTTGAAGTGGCCGCACTCATAGCACATTTTGCAGTATCGAGCAATCTGACAGTTATTATCAATATAATAATAACCATAGTTTTTTTAATTGGATCAGCATTTGTTTACAGCCGAATCCTGAAGACAGACATCAAAAATATAGCATAAAACATAACAAACACAAACGTGGGAACATTCAAAAGTATCCCACGTTTAATGCTTTTTAAATATAGACATCAAAAAGGACTGTTCAAAAGAACAGTCCTTATGATTAACATTCGTTAAAAGGAACTAACCAATCGGTTAATTATTTTCTCTTAGAGATTGCAAGACCTGCAACTGCGGAGAGAGAAGCAAGAGCGTAGAAGATAGCTGTTACGTCTGCTGTACCGGGGTTGGAAGGTTCTACAGGAGCGGGAGCGGGTTCTACGGGTGCGGGA
>JAZTZU010000059.1:0-7034 GCA_045637625.1 Eubacteriales bacterium | reverse complement strand
AATAGGAAACATTACAGTTACAGATAACTTAACAGCAAACCCCATACTCAGAAAAACAAACAGAATCAAAACAATTCACGGCTCACTTGCTATTGAACAAAACTCCCTCTCAATTGAACAAATTACAGCAGTCATTAACGGAAAAACAGTTTTAGCTCCGCCCAAAGACATCGCTGAAGTAAAAAACGCTTACGAAATATATGAACGGCTTGAAGAATTAGATCCATACTCTGTCGACGATCTGCTTACAGCTCATGGAATAATAACTAAAGGTTTAATCGTAGAATCCGGAGAATTCAGAAGCCGACCCGTAGGTGTTGTTGATTCTGAAGGACAAATCCTTCATTTCGGAACATTACCTCAGTATGTTCCAAACTTAACAATGGATTTATTGGAATGGGCAAAAAACAGCGAACTTCATATGCTTATTAAAAGCTGTGTTTTTCATTATGAATTTGAGCTGATACATCCCTTCACCGACGGAAACGGACGTATCGGAAGACTTTGGCACACGTTGCTTCTCTCAACATGGAACTCTGTATTCGCATGGTTACCTATTGAATCAATGATTCACAAAAAACAGCAAGAATACTATAACGCAATCAATGAATGTAACAGTAAAGGACAATCTACCGTTTTTATAGAGTTCATGTTGGAAACAATTAAAGAAACTCTGATTGATGTTATCCGCTCCAATGAAAATCTTAATAACAAAGTCTTAAACAAAGAAGATCTACGTTGGACTAAAATCAAGGCATTTCTCACTACTCATCCGTCAATAATGAATTCAGATGTAAGAAGTCTTTGTAACGTATCCCCAGCTACCGCCAACCGAATATTAGCCAAATTAACAAATGAAGGTAAACTTATAAAAACACATCAATCCGGACATTGGATATACACAATCCAATACCCCCAATAATAATTGTATAATTCATGTTTCAGCACCTATAAATTACTAATATAGAATCACTTTATCGCTACTTATCAGCGAAAGTAGCGATAAAACAACCATCATAAATCCTAAATTCAAAAATAAGCAATTATTCCCTATTTAGCAGAAAATGTTTCCTCTGAAAATTCAGAAATTGCAGAATTTCTCGGTGTAAAAAATGGCGTACCCGTCGTATACTTTCATAAATGGTATCAGAAGATATGATTGTACCTGAAGGAGAAAATAAAAATAGAGTTTATAAACTAAAATCCAAAGTATAAAGAATTTCATACTACAAAAAAACCTGCAAGGAGTATTTCCCTTGCAGGTTCGATTTATACCTTTATACGCATTTAAGTTCAACAGAAACCTCATCGTTTCCGACACGTATATCCCCTACTGTCTGATAAATCAGTTCTCTTACCTCTGGAGAATCCTCGGAAAGTATGTAGTCAGAAATCTGATTCTGTACAGAGACAAAGTTATCATCAGCTACAAGCGAAACGGAACGTTTCTCTTTTATCTGACGTTCTATTTCTGACTTCTCGTACTCCAATTTCTTTAAACGGGTCATCAGTGATTCAGTACAGTCTTTTTCTATTGCGTCAAGAATCTGCTGAATCGAATTTTCAAGTCGTTTCTTCTTTTGGCGTAACCATGTTGTACTGTCAAGCTCTGAAATTAGTCTGTTTACTGTTTTCAAATTTTCCTGCTTGAATGAATTTTCAACAATAGCCTTTACCACAAAGGGGTTAAGGTAATCAGAACGTATATCAACCGTTGAACAACCGTTTTTATGCTTGTGATTCGGACATCTGTAAACCTCATACTCCAAGCCGTGACTCTTTACTGTTGCCCCAACCATAGCTCTGCCGCATTCTGCGCAATGTATAATATCCATGCCCCCAAGGAGATAGTGTCTTCTGCTCTTATTTGTAGCTTTACCGTCAGCTCTTGAATCAAGAACTTCCTGAACCTCATCGAACAGCTTTTTGGAAATTATCTGAGGACAGCCGTCAGGAATAAAAATCTGTTCTCGTATATCTTTTTCCTTATGTGAATTTCTGTAACCGCAAGCATCCTTTGATGCAGTTCTGTTCCAACGGTATACACCTGTATATTTAACCTGACGAAGAATACTGTAAAAGGAATTATACGTAAAAGCTCTTCCATACTTTGATCTATAGCCCTGATCATTCAGATACTGTGCCATATAATCATAGGAACGACCTTGTCTTGCTAAATTAAAAATAAGTCTTACAAGTTCCGCTTCTTCGGGTACAATCTCGTAACGTTTATCTGCCCCCAAAGTAAAGCCTAACGGAGGCTTCCCTCCACAGCTTTCACATCTCAAAGCTTTTTGCAGCTTATTTGACATGACACGTCTGCCTGTATCAATACTGTCCTGTTCATTTTTTGCGATAATAAAAAACTGTTGCATAAGAACGAATTCATTTTTGTAGTCTATGTCCTCCTTTACGCTTATAAGATAAACTCCGAGATCTCTCAGTATTTTTAAATAGTAAAATGCGTCATATGTATTTCTTGAAAATCGGCTATAGTCATAAACAAGAACCACCCCGCAACGACAGCCTTCTGATTGCAGATCCTCAATCATACGCTGAAAATCAGGTCTGCGATCATTTGTTCCCGTATAACCTCTGTCAATGTATTTCTCAATAACAGTAAAACCGCGAGCTTCACACCATGAATCGGTCTCTGCGTCTTGATACTCAATGGAACTCTCTTTCTGCTTTTCTGATGAATATCTCATGTATTTAACCACCAAAGACTCATCTCTTTTTATTCTCTTGCGCTGCTTTTCCATATTATAAATCTCCTTTGTTTTAAATTACCGGTACCGATAAAAAAATCGGCACCGGGTTTCGTTATTTCTGACCCTTTAAGAATTGAAAAACTACTTTTGCAACGAGTACATTCAACCTTTTCATCGTTGTAGAGTCTTGTTTAAATTCTGTTGCAGCAAAATATTTTTTCGTTTTCAGGTCTTCTCTTGTAATTTTGTAAGTAATGTTCATGAACCTGTTTCCTCATCAGCCACATCATCTTCATGAGATGTCGAAACAGAATAAGGTTTAGGATTCTGCATGTTGATGATAGCTACAGGAGTTTTATCAGGAAGCTCATCGATAGTAATGTCCTGAAAAGTCATTGAAACGTGATTACAGAAATTAAGGTTGAAGCATTGAACCAACATGGTTACAACAGGTGCCGCATAGGATAAGCGACCGTTATCATTCTTTTTCAAGTCCTTTTTTATTGCATTTTCAAAGGGTAATTTTTTTGCAAGCATAAGTACATTTTCATCCGGTATAGGTAAAAGTTCCACAGTTTTATCTACACCGATGGCACTTATAAGGGATTTTGTCATAGTAAAGCGCTTACCATTCTTTTCGGAATTTATCAAGCCAAAGGACATCTGCCCTCTACCTAAGGATGTTGAGGAAATATTAGGGAGTTTCACATGTGAAGCGGAATTAAGGAATTCTGTTAAGGATTTCATTTTCAAGTCTCTCTTTCTTTAAAATAGTCTGTACCCAAGGGTACTAGTTTAGATTCTGCAAGAGCCGATAGAAACACCGACTCTTGCGGTGTTGTACGATGTCCGATTACTCGTCATCGTTGATCAGATAATTTCTTCGAGCGGACCTTGTCATTAAATTATCAGAACGCTCTTTGTCTTCATTTATATTATCAATTGAAAGTGGATCATCCTCATTGAGCGGAATGATCGCCTTTCCGAAATCATTTTCAAAATTCATAATTAAAATACTACTGATGTCATCTTTTTTTTCAATTTTTACATCGTTTAAAATTAGTCTCTTACAATCTTCAAGTCGAACGTCAAAAGCCTCGGGCAGAGCATGTATATAACTTGTTTCTGAATATCCATTTCCATGCCAATTGTGAAGTCGAATCTTGTGTGAGCCCTCAACAATTTTATTCTTCGAAAGCAACAACACACCTTCTTGACGGATAGGAGTAAGAAAAACACGGTCTGTCGCGGAGCAGTTCATCTGTTTCAAGAGCTCAGGGCAAAGAACCATACGGGTCAGTTGCGGAGTGAGTCTCAAGAACGAAACAGTCATCATTTTTTTTGTATTAATTCCAATATCACTATAGTCGTCTAATTTTTTATCATCTTCATTTAAAATATAAGAAATATTTTTCAATTTTCTGTTATACGGGGACGCATTATTTACAGTATCTGTTATAGTTGTTGCCTCAGGGAAAATCAAGCAATAACATTCGGCAGTCATAGAGCCGAAATCTTTCTGTTTATAGAATCTGTCGTTGAAAAATCGTGGTAAATACCCGGCTTTT
Source organism: Eubacteriales bacterium (assembly GCA_045637625.1). GTDB lineage: Bacteria > Bacillota > Clostridia > Oscillospirales > UBA644 > HGM12619. The sequence goes on along the minus strand of JAZTZU010000059.1, from coordinate 2,755 downwards.
TCAAGTTTCTTGCATGCCGTCCTATAGCCATATTGAGGTTTCTTTTTCAGCATATCGCGAAACTCATCTTTCAAAATCCAGACACATCGATTATCACCCCAGAAGCCTTTAACTCCTGAAATTTTAGATGTAAAACATCTTTTCGACTTCGAGGACAGTTGCGATTCTGTCGGATACCTGTCTTGGTTCTTAAGAATTTCACCAGCAAAGTAGTCAAGCATAGCATCCGCATCATCAACGGGTGCATGGAAATCAACCGATTCAGCGAAGACTTTCAGCAACAATAGCTTCACTTCATCAAGATGCAGATCCACTTTTACTGCCTTTTGTAAGAACCATCCTGAAGTAAGAATCAGTGCAAGTTTTTTAATGATTCTATCCTCAATGCCGCTACGGATTTCAACGGAAGATCTTAGAGCCGCAATATCCTTCTTATATTGTTTCGCGAGCTTCTTTGCAAAACCGTCTTGAAGAATCAGCTCCATCATTTTTGTTACAGCAAACCCATAATTCTTTGAACAGAATTCCTTGGTTGCATCAGCCTCTTTGGCGCTGTTGAACCATTTCAAGTCGAACTCTATGATTCGAGCATATTCGCCTCCATGACCGGATGTTTTATCTAGGATACTCTTTTCACTCGTTACAATAAGAGTGGAATCGTACTCAACCAAAGGTTTAAGCTTCCCATCACCATCACAACGCCTTTTTTCTTTGCCTGAGGGAATACCGTAGGCTAAATCGTTCCAGTCTATATGAGACGTATGAGTTGCCTCATCAGCAAGGACAGGAACAGATTTAACTGCAAGCATTGCACTCAAAGCATTCGATGTCGCGTTAAAACTTCCAATAAAGTAACGGGGAGAAGCATAAATACTTGCCTGCAGGTAAAGAATTGTGCTTTTACCTACAGAACTGTCACCAACGAGCGCATATATAGGAAGCTCAAACTCGGTCCCTTCATCTTTCAATGCTGCAACGACAGGAGCAGTTGCACCCATTGAAAGCGTAAGACAGAGTGCGGGATTTACGACTACGTTATCGATTATGAAACTACGCCACGAGCCAAAAGAACCTCGTGGTTCTGTAATTCGAGGATCGAAATACATAGAAGATTTTTGTACTTCCGAGAAGTCGCCGCCGATTGGATTATTCCACAGAAACAACTTTCTACCTGTTTTTGAATCGTGAATCATGCCGAGCTTTTCGTGAAAGAAATTTACAGGGGCTCGAGCCTCGGAATCAATAATGACGCATTTTAGAGTTTTTTGAGCATTATCGCTTGATAAAACTGAAAGACCTTGAGCCGTCATAGTATCAATGATTCGATTCTCGTTGATGTCGATCCTCTCAACCGTAAAGCTTTTCTTAGAATATTTCTTTTCGATTACGATATTGAGATATTCAACACCGGTCAGCAAGTTTACTTTCTTCTCGGAAACTTCAAGCGGTTCGCAGAAAAAAATAAGATTTCGAGGATCATCCGGATCTTCAGCTAATGGGTCGCTGACATAAACACCATCAGGTCTGCGTTCCCACATATGCTGTATCCTCAGGATTTGGAGATGAAACGAAGGTTCTTTTCACGATGTTTACGTAAGTTTTGTTATTCTTTACATCCTTAAGAAAAGTGAGTTTAACCTTACAGCCTATGAAATCAACAGGATTTCTGATTCCATTTTCATTGAGAAAACTTTCGAATACTAAAGTTCTTTCATTCTGATCGTCGTTGTAAAACAGTTCTTTACGCTGGATTACATTTCCTGAAGCATCCGTTAGTTCATAGAAAACTTCGTATGCACTTCCTGGAACGAAACCTTTTGCCCAGTCTACAGCAGTAACTGTAGCTTCATGAGGAACACCCAGTTCCAACTTTGTTTGTTTTACATTATTCTTTCTTGCACTTAGGTCTACCATTAATTGACCGCCTTTCTTAAATTTACAATCTCGTCCGAGATCCGCGGGGTACGCCCGGGGCCGTTCCTTTTTTTGTACAAGAACAGCTTCTGACTTTGTATTTGCCTCAGTTCCTGCTTGCAATAATATTATACCACAACAAAACCTACCTGTCAATAGTAATCACAGAAGCATGATAGTAATGAAAACTTTCGTCATTTTACACAAAAAGTCATACAGATGAAATATTTTCATGCAAATATGAAATTTCAGAAACAACCCTCTTGGCGACGCTATGGAGCCTAGCCCATGGTCAACAACAAGTTTTATTAAAGTAAAATTTTAAACCAGCAAATCAATCCATTGTACAGACTGCACAAACGCCCCTTTAGATAGAATGTGAATAAAGTATGAACAATAGATTCCGTAAACTCCGTTTGAGAAAACAAACAGCAGAAATAAACCCAACTACAATACAAGAAAAACATAAGCAAACCCAATAGCAAAAGACAAAAAGACAAAATCAAAAAAGTTCCGTGAGCTCCGTGAATTCCGTGGAATTAAACATATAGGTACAAAAAAAGATGGTGCTAAGCCATCTTTTTTCTTTCCTCGTAGATTTCTTGCCGCCGTATATTGTAGGTAGTATCAAACTCAGGGCAAACGTCAAGACCTGTTTTGAGAGTTATATCTACAGAATACTTACCGACAATGATCTTATCTATGAAGCTTTGAATGAATTCTTTGTATTCAGGCGATGAACGCTTAGATTTGAGTTCTCTGTATTTCGAGAGAATCATCTGACTGTCGATTTGAGGTACATTCTGAGTTTCGGCCGTGATTTCCGAGAGTTCCGTTATGA
>JAZTZU010000058.1:0-3960 GCA_045637625.1 Eubacteriales bacterium | reverse complement strand
GATGTAAAATTTTTGTGACATCACCGATAAAATTCGCCTAAAAACATAAGGTTGACTTTTTCGAAAATATGTGTTATAATATAAAAAAGGAGGATCATCCATGAAAAAAGTTCCGTTCATTATTTTACTGATATCATTTCTGCCTTACATTGCAATATTGGGCTACGGACTTTACAGCGCAATATTCGGTTATGATGTCTACACGCTGATCCTACCCACTTATGTCAAAACTATTTACGGACTCGATGCGTTTCTCGAAGCGATAACGGTTTTGGGTTTGGTTTTCCTGTTTGTCCCTGTTATTCCAATATGCGCAGTCTACCAATTATGCTATATTATCGTAAAAATCATTCTGAAGCTCAAAAATAAGAGTAAACCCACCAAAACTGAATAAACTTAAAAGTGAGAAATAAATGTTCTCACTTTTTAATATATTATCCATTGACTTTTTCAATAAATTGGTATATAATCAGTATGAATTCAAATACAGAAAGGAAATATTATTATGCTTGCACTTATTACAGGAGCTTCTTCGGGTTTCGGAAGAGATATGGCCCGTGCTTTGGCAAAAAAAGGAGTATCACTCATTCTTACAGCAAGAAGCATTGGTCCTATGGAAGAACTCAAAAACGAACTTGAATCTCAGTACAATATATCTGCGGACATCCTCCCCTTTGACCTCGGAGTCAAAGAAAACTGCTTCGCTCTTTATGAAGCTGTAAAAAACAGAAGCGTTGACATCGTCATAAACAATGCAGGTTTCGGTGTCTTCGGAGCTTTTGATGAAACAGATCTGGACAAGGAATTAGGGCTCATAGATCTGAATATTACAGCAGTACACATTCTGACAAAGCTTTTCGCTACAGATTTCAAAAAAAGAAACAACGGTTACATTCTGAATGTAGCATCTATTGCCGCATACGGAATAGGCCCCCTGTTTTCTTCATATTATGCTTCCAAAGCATATGTTCATAAGCTCACCCTGTCCATTGCGGAAGAGCTCCGCAGAACAGCGCCCAATGTTTATATGGGAGTTCTCTGTCCCGGCCCTGCAGCTACAAATTTCGATAAAGTTGCAGATGTTTCCTTCAGCATCGGAATGCAGACAAGCGAATTCGTTGCAAACTATGCAATAGAAAAAATGTTTGAAAAGAAAAAGGTTATCGTTCCCGGATTCGGAATAAAACTGATGAGATTTGCAAGCAAAATAGCCCCCGAAGGACTTAACGCAAGAATATGCTATAAATTGCAGCGCAGAAAAATGAAAAAGAGGTAACCGTTTGAAAAAAGAAATCTACGATATCGGTGGTATGCACTGTGCCGCATGTTCTGCAGCTGTCGAAAGAGTCACAAAAAAACTTCCAGGGGTAACTTCCAGTGAAGTAAATCTTCCGATGAACAGACTTTCGATAGAATACGATGAGGCTCAGACAACTCAAGAAATGATAATCGCAAAAATCGAAAAAGCAGGATTCACCGCATCTCTGCACATTGAAAAAGAGAAAAAAGAAAAGAAACCTGAAACCGACGGCGAAAAAGAGCTAAAAACAGAACTTCGGAAACTCATTGCTTCATGCATATTTTCAGCGCTTCTCATGATTTTCTCAATGGGCAGTATGATGTTCCCCAACATGCCATTACCTGATATAATCTCGCCCCACACGCACCCGGTAAACGCAGCCCTGCTGCAAATGCTGCTCACGATTCCGGTAATGTTCATAGGCAAAAAATTCTATATCGGAGGATTCCGTTCTCTTTTCCACGGAAACCCCAATATGGACACTCTTGTGGCGATAGGTTCGACAGCATCATTTATTTACAGCCTTGTCATGACTTTTTTGATGTCCGACAACCATCATCTCATACACGGACTTTACTATGAATCAGCTGCCGTAGTTGTTACTCTTGTCTCCGTAGGTAAATTCCTCGAAGAAAAAAACAAACAAAAAACCAAAAGTACCGTCGAAGGCCTGCTATCCCTTACCCCTGATACAGCGATTCGGATAGACGGAGATAAACAAGTCGAGATTCCTGTCCCGGAAGTAAAGGTTGGAGATAAAATCCTTGTTAAGCCCGGAGCAAGAATCCCTGTTGACGGAAAAATATACAGCGGATCCGGAAGTGTTGACGAATCAATGCTGACAGGTGAAAGCTTGCCGATCGAAAAAAATATCGGAGCGGAAGTCATCGGCGGAAGCATTTCCGTAAATGGAGCATTTTATGTCAATGTAACAAAAACAGGCAACGATACGACTCTTGCCAAGATCATTAAATTTGTCGAAGATGCTCAGGGACGTAAAGCTCCCATAGCAAAAATTGCAGATAAAGTAGCAGGAATTTTTGTCCCGACAGTTATATTGATCTCAATCATATCAGCAATTATCTGGCTCATTGCAGGAAAAGAAATTTCTTTTGCGCTTAAAATTTTCACATCAGTTCTTGTAATCGCATGCCCCTGTGCAATGGGACTTGCAACGCCAACCGCAGTAATAGTCGGAACGGGGATCGGCGCAGAAAACGGAATTCTTATCAGAAGCGGCGAAGCTCTTGAAACAGCATCAAAAACGACAACGGTTGTTTTCGATAAAACAGGAACGGTAACCGCAGGCAAGACTTCAGTTTCGGATATAATAACAAACATTGACAAAAACGAACTTCTGACTCTTGCATACCCCGTTGAAAGTCTTTCAGATCATCCTCTCGCAAAAACGATTTGTGAAGAGGCGGAAAAACAAGGAGTTTCAAAGCTTTCCACAGTTTCAGAGTTTCTAAACCTCAGCGGTATGGGTGTTTCAGCAACTGTCAACGGAAAGAACATAGTTATCGGAAACAGAAAGCTTTGCGAAGAGTATCATATTGACACCTCAGAGTTTGAGGGGCAAGCACTGGAACTTGCGTCCCACGGTAAAATGACAATGTTCATTGCAGAAGAGAAAAAAATTCTCGGTGTTATCGGAATTTCAGATACTATCAAGACAGAAGCCGCAGAGGTTATTTCCAAACTAAAAGAAATGGGTATAAAAACAGTTCTTCTCACAGGTGACAGCAAGGCTGCGGCCGAATACATTGGCAAAACCGCTGGAGTTGATGAAGTAATCGCAGAAGTTTTACCGACTCAAAAGGCAGAGGTAGTTTCAAAACTTCAAAAAAGCGGCGAAAAAGTAATGATGGTCGGAGACGGCATCAACGATGCCCCCGCACTTGTTCAGGCTGACACAGGCTGTGCAGTCGGAAACGGCAGCGATATCGCCATAGACTCAGCAGATATAGTTCTGATGAAAAACGATTTATACGATGTCGTAAAGGCTATAAAGCTCAGCAAGCTGACGATAAGGAACATCAAGTTCAATCTTTTCTGGGCATTCCTTTACAATACATTGGGAATACCTGTTGCGGCAGGTGTGCTTTATCCGTTTTTCGAAATACTCCTCTCCCCCATGATCGGAGCGGCAGCAATGAGTTTAAGCTCACTCTTTGTTGTGGGAAATGCACTCAGACTTAAAACTAAAAAATTAAAATAAGAAAGGATATAAAATAATGATACTTAAAGTAGAAAATATGCACTGCCCCAAATGCGTTGAAAGAATTTCAAAAGCTTTAGCTGCGGCAAACATAGAATGTAAAGTTGACCTCGCAAGCAAGACAGTTGAAGTTGCAGACGCAGATGCAGACAAGACAATCGCAGAACTTGACGATATCGGCTTCGACGCTGTGAAATAACCGAACACAAAATAAACTCCCAAGCTCGAAAGTTTGGGAGTTGTTTTTTATTTGATTCAGTCTATTCTGCCCATTTTGTCAAATGGAATATTTTCAAAGCCGGGAATCTTTTCTGTTGCTTTTGAATCGGAAACCATTGTGTAGTCACCGTTGTGCCAGCCGGGGAAATCGCTGAAATCGTTGTAAATAATCGGATTATCCTTGATTTCGCAATAATCGGCGAGGTCGAATTCGTATCTA
>JAZTZU010000057.1:0-2371 GCA_045637625.1 Eubacteriales bacterium | reverse complement strand
TTCGGTGGATTTCCTTAATTTAAGGGGCTTTTTAGTCGCGATTTAGCCCTCTACCGTACCCACGTACGCCGACGAGTGCTAAATCCCGCCTTCTGCATCTAACTGAGCCACCCCCTTTTTTCGCACCCATTTTAAAAAAAGAAAAGCAGTTTGAGGTTTATTATAATATGTGCAAAGCCTCAATCCAACAGCTTTTTCAAAGTTCATAATTAAAAGGCTTGACAACGGGGATTTAATATGGTAAAATTTAAGTAAAAATAAAACATATAAGGATTGATAAAAATGGATTGCAAAAATATTTTTCTTGAAGGTCTTCCCATGTATGATGGGGGCAAAATAATGGACCTTGTTGATGACGGGGCAGGACTTTATGACGACAGAACTCCGATTGAGTCCTACGATACGATTTTCCATGTGGGAGATAAATTTACCGAAGAGGAATTTACTCAGAAGATCCTCGACATGAAACGCACAAACAGAGGACATCTTGAAACCTGCAAAGAAGGGCTTTCCGCAAGAATCGTTGTCAATATGAGACTTATTCAGATCCGCTGGCTGGACGGAGAGGTTAAAGAAGTCAGATTCCTTGATCCTCAGCCCAAGCCTCACGAAAACAGATCCTCTTACATCAGAGTTGTAAAGGAAACTTCCGAAGCTGAATTCCTTGCTTATATTGAAAAGCTTTTGGCGGACGGTTTTGAAACCATTTATGAGAACAAGATCGAAAATAATCTTTTCCGTGAGCTTGTAAAGGGCGAAAAACACGTTTATGCGTATTACAAGGGCAACACAAAGACTGCAAGGATCATTGATGACCGCAGCAGTGAAAAAATTACCGATTTCGGTTATGAATGTGAAGCTCTTGCAGGCGAAAAGGTTGAGGTTTACCAGTACGGCCACCATTACGGCAGCATGAGAGCAGGATTTACCTGTGACTGCGGTATGCTTTATATCGTGAAATTGGCTGATAATTCCGTTTTCATTGTTGACGGCGGTGAATATGAACAGTCTTCCGATGTCGTTGTCGATGACGTTATGAAGAAGATTCATGAAATGACGAAAACTTCCTCAGGTGAAAAGGTCAGAGTTGCGGCTGTGTTTATCACTCATGCCCATGATGACCATATGGACCTTTTCTCCAAGCTTATCAGAGTTTACCATGACGAGCTTTCAGTTGAACGTGTTATTTTCAACTTTAACTGTCAGGCACATTTCATGTTGATGCCCGAAACTTACATTATGATAGGCAGGATCAACGAGTATTATCCCGAAGCAAAATATCTTAAGGCTCATGCAGGTCAGAAATTTATGCTTGCAACATCTCTTGTTGAAATAATCCAGTCCCACGAAGACGGTATCTGGGAAATTGAAAACGAACGTTTCCCCGGCTACCGCGGATATAACGATACTTCTGTGGTTCTCAGACTTGGCATGGATGAAGGCAAGACTTTCACAATTTTAGGTGATGTGGACGATGACGCTGAAGCTATGATTCTCGCAAACTATTCACCCGATTTCCTTAAATGTGATGTTGTTCAGGTTGCGCACCATCTTATCAATTTGCTGAAATATCTTTATGACGCCATGAAACCCACCATAGCGCTGATACCTCAGAATTCCGACGAGCGTACAAAGGAAAATAATCCTGAGCTTGAAGCGGTAAGACGCAGTGTCAAGGAAGAGGATATTTATTTTGCATATGACGGAACTGACGGTTTCCGTGTGGAAAACGGTGAGATCGTTCGCTTCTACCATGAAGAAAAGGTCGGAGACGGAGTTTACGACGGTTCTGAAATTTAATATTATTAAGATGATTTATGGGGCGGGGTATCTTTTCGCGGAAAAAGATACCCCGCCCCAAACCCCACCCCAGAAAACCGACTTTAGGGTGTGTGTATGTATCTCGGTTTTTTATTCCCTAACCTGCTTTTCCTGAAGGGGGTACGGGATTTGTTTTAAATGAGTCAGTCTCTAAGTCCCACCCCGGAAAACCGATTTTTGGGGTGTTAATAAAAAACGATCTTGATTTTTTGTGAAGCATGAAATGCTTCAGCCAAAAGTTTTCCCGAACCCTTTCAAAAGAAAACCGAATTTTGGCGTTCATTTATACATCAGGTATAATTTCTTTTTTTATAGCTTAACACAAATTCGCTTTTCTTTTAGGATGGGGGTTGGGGAAACTGTTTTCTTTTCACCTGAAAAAAAAAAGGGTTCCCCCAAAAAATATCTGGTTATTTTAAAAAAAATACCTTTTGATGTCAAACATTGGCGGTATATGTTTCGTGTCACCGTAAATACTATGCTCGCAACGGATCAATTGATCTTTAAAATATGCAGGAGGGAACCTATGAAACGCAAGATCGCGATCATG
>JAZTZU010000056.1:0-11955 GCA_045637625.1 Eubacteriales bacterium | reverse complement strand
GGAAGATAAATATTTGCCTTTTTGTAAAAAATAGAGACTCCGGGGCTATTTTTAGTAGCCCCGAAAATTATTTTAATGAGTACTTCTCTATTGTCTTTTGATATCAGTTGAAATAACCGTCAGAGCCCAATGTTACAAATTTTACCACTTCGCCGTGAGCTTTTCGGTATCCTTCATTGAGGTTGTAAGCACCGTACTTATCCAATTTCTCAGAAAGCTTCTTGTTATATTCCGCATACATATCCTCAACGACCTGAATCAAATAATCCTGAACATCCTTCATATATTGTTTTTCTTCATCAGCAGTAAATACTCCGGGATTCGCCCATGAATAATTTCTTACAATATCCTTGCCCCAATACTTACCTTTACGGAGCTTCAAACCGGTATAGTATGCCTCCATAAGGTCGATCTGAATGGAACTCTTATCAATAGCTTCTCTCTGGCGATCATTTTCGGCCATTTCCATCGCTTCGTTGAAAAGTCTGCGACCCTCTGTGACAAGCGTTCCAAGGATCGAGTCTTCGTCTGAATAACCCTTATAGTAATTGATATAAGGCATCCAGTCAAAATCCTGATAATTACGGATAACATCAGCAGTAATTGCTTCGGGATAGCCCTCACTTCTCAGAGTCACAGCTGCAACTTTTTCTTCAAAATATCCGCCCAGTCCGAATACAGGACCGTATACGGGTTTTGCGCCGTTCAAATGCATAACACCGTTAATTGTTTCAGCCTGAAGAAGATCAATATATTCTCTGAGCTTCACACCGCCGGGGCCGTAATAATCAACAAGGAATTCGTCAATAAGTGCCCAATATTCTTCGTCGGACATATAGGGATTCCAGAGAAGTTTCGCCATTATGTAGCCTTTGAGTTCGCCGAATTCACCGCATTCAGACTGATATGCGCCCTGCAAGAAAAGGTCCTTAACATTATTGTCCGCAAACAGTCTGACATTTTCTTTAACCGCTTCAAAGCCGGGCAAAGAAATGTTATAGTTTCCGTAGTCGGTTACATAATCCCAAACGGCAAGATAATCACAAACCTTACCCCATTCCTTGAGAAGATATTCAAAGTCGCCGATTTCTTCGTAATCGTCGGGGTCGGTATATTCCTTGTAATCTTCAATGGGAATTCTTCTGTTGGCTTCGATAGTACAAAGTTGGATCGCAACATTATCTTCGGGCACAAGATTTTCAGGCACAAGTCTTGTGTACTGGTAAGCAAAAGTATGGATCATAACATCGGGATATTCGTCCTTGATCTCTCTTGCAACTCTGTTTACGAATTCAAGATAAAGACCCGTCCAACAGCCGTATTTATTGTAAACTGCCATACAGTTATCGCATTCGCAGCCTACACGTTCACCGCTACTATCATTCTGTGAAACGGAAATGTATTTTGTTGTGGGGTTAGCCGCCAACGATGCTCTTACGTTTTTAAGAACAGTATTGTATACATCTTCACTTGTGAGGCAAGGTTCCTCATTCCACATCCCGTGACCACCGGTGCTAGCGCTTGACATTTCAGCCAAACGGTACAAAGAGTGGCAGTCATGACCTGCGCCGTAAACGCTTCCACCAAGTGCTTCGGGGATAGTTCCTCTTCCTCTTGCGCAGTTGATTTTAAGCTTCGCACTAAGAGTATGGTCGTAAACTTCATACCAGAAAGAGTTTCTGACATCAAAAACGGGCAACTGCTTATTTTCCGCAATCGGTTCAAGAGAAATCGTTTTCTGCTCAGGAACCCTTTCAAAAGACTCTGTGTAGAATCTGCAACCGAGATATTCTTCGAGGAAAGTATAAACGGAATAGAGAGTACCTCTCTGTTCGCCGCCAACGAGGAAAAGTTTCTGACCGTTGGATTTGATAACGAGGCCGTCGTCGCCGAGTTCGTCTCTGTTGAATTCGCCTTCCGATTCTCTGTTTGTTTTACCTACAACGATCTCCTTTTCAACGGGAGCTGTTGCGTCTGTCACGATGGGAATTTCCACACCGCTGATCTGTTTGATGTAGCTCTGCAATTCAGTTGAAGCGGTAACTTCCGAAATGTACGCGTTTTCACCTCTTACGATCACGTAATCGGAAACGCCGTTAACCACAAGGTTTAGTACATCTGAGATAACTTCTTCTCCCTCATTCCCTTGATTTTCTTCTTGCTGTTGGTCTTCGGGGTTTTCCGCGGGATCAACAGGTTCGTTGTTGCAGGCTGCCAGCATTGAAATCATCATTGCAAATGCAAGCAGTATGCTTAAAAGTTTTGTTTTCATTGTATTACCTCCTTAAATTTTATGGGCATTTTAATTATAGCATATAAAATTGCATCTGTCAAGCGAATTTCAAAAAAAAAATTAACTTTTGACATAAATTAAATTTCCAAAACTTAATATTGTTTGATTTTTCAGGCAAATCCCTTGACATTTTGCCGAAAAAGGTGTATCCTATATATAGGAAAATTTTTCAAAACGGAGGCTCTCATGGTCTGGACATCCTGGATATTGGCGGCTATTTATACGATAATGATCTTGCAGGCATTTGTGTGGTATAAAAGGACTGCAACTGCAAAAGTTTATATAAGCTCTGACCGTAAAACTTCAACCGGTGCGGCGGTGGTTTCTGCGCAGATGACAGCAACTGCTGTTCCGCTGTTTCTTATCCTGCCCCAAACCGCAATTTCTGACGGAGGGCTGGTAAAGGGTATAATCCTCAGCGTTTCTGTTCTTGCGGGGTCGGTTGCTGCATACCTTCTCATGGCTGAAAGGCTTCGTATCTATTCTGAAATAACAGGGGACAGCCGTACTGTTCCGTCGTATATTTCTGCCCGCTTTAAGGATTCAACGGGTTGGCTGAGGGCTTTTTCCGCTTCCTTGACCACAGTGTTCATGGTTCTTTTGGCATCTTATGCGATATTTATCTCCTCGGATATAGTTTCGGTGACTTTTGGTCTGAGCAAAGTTTCCGCGGCGCTCATGGTTTCTTTCGGAAGTGCTGTGTTCCTGTTCCTTGGTGGAATTTCAGCTTCGATCTTTGCGGACAGACTCAGAAGTCTTATAGTTCTGGGTACGGTTATCGCTGTTTTTGTGTTTACTCTTATTGAATTTATTTTTGGAAATAATGACCATGCGGCTGTGAGACAGATTCCTGCCATGCTTATGAGTCAGAGTGTTACTGTTGAAAATGTGATCTCATATATCGGTATGGCCTTCGGTTGTCTTGGTTTCCCCACGGTTATAAAGCGTTTTTTGATAATAAAAGAACGCAAACCGTCGAAGAGATTCTGCGTTCCACCTCTCGTATGGTGCGCGATCTGCGCGGCAGGGGTTATGTTCATCAGTTATATCGCTCTGTCAGAGCCTTCTGCCAGTGTGTTCATGAACGAATTCCTTGGCGGATTGGAGAACGGACAGTCGGTTGTGATCTTCAATACGGTCATAGATTCACTTCTGTTTGTGTCAATGCTGATCGTTCTTATGGCGATCACGGACGGAGCAATTCTTGCAGCGGCAGCGACATTCTCTTCAGATATTTTCAATGAGACTCTGACTCATGAATCAGATGAGAAAAAACGGTTGCTTTCAAATAAAATAACCGTTGTTGTCATTGGTTTTGCGTCGTTTCTGCTTTCTTTGGGGGAAGCGGCAATGCCTATTATGCAGCCCTCATTTATCTGGGCAATCATGGGTTCATGCTTCGGACCTGTAATTTTGTTCTCGCTTTATTGCAGGAGACTCACCGCAAGAGGCGCTGTTGCATCCATGACTTCGGGTCTTCTTGTTGTGCTGATATGGAAGTTTATTCTTGCATCGTTGGGCGGAATTTTCGTTCTTTATGAGATGATTCCGGGATTTTTTATAGCAACGGTTGTTCTGTATGTGGTTTCTTATCTTGACCGCCAGAAGGCAACGCCTCAGATGCTGAATGAGTTCGGCAGGATGTGCGAAATAGTAAAAATGCAAAAATCATAAAACTGACATGGGGTTGGCTCACTTAGAACCAACCCCTGTTTTTGTTTATAAATTTAACTCTAAATGAGCCAAACTCATTTTTTAATTAACCGACCTATTAGAATTTTTTTGATTCAGATCAATATTCCGTCGCAATGATCCACTTCATGCTGTATTATCTGCGCTGTCCAGCCTGTGTAAGTTTTTATTCTGGTCTGCATTTCCGTCGTCTGATACTTTACTTTTATTGAGTTGTATCTTTTGCAGGGTCTTGGGTCTCCGAGAAGAGACAGGCAGCTTTCTTCCGCAGCATAGGGTGAATCTTTTTTTATGATCTCAGGATTGAGCATTACCGTATATGTAGGACTTGAACCGCTTTCATCAAAAAAAGCTATGATTTTTTTCTTTACGCCGATCATGTTTGCTGCCATACCGACACATCTGTCCTCGTGGGCTATCAGGGTTTCAAGCAGGTCTTTTGCAATCGGCAGGTCATCTTTTGTTGCTGTTTCGGACTTCCCCGCAAGGAAAATCGGATCATGCATAAGTTCTCTGATCATTTTTCTGTTTTTCCTTCTATATAATATTCTTTATCTTGATTTTTCCAGTTTTTTTGCGATGCACTCTGCGGTTTTTGTTTTGCAGAGTCCTCCCTTGCATGTACATCTGAGTTCGGAGGGCAGACTTTTTCCCACTTCATACATACTTAAAATAGTTTCATCCAGAGGGATCACGGGGTCGAATCCGAGCATCACCATGTTTGCTGACTGTACTGCATTTGCCATTGCGCTTACGTTTCTGCTTATACACGGAATTTCTGTCAGCCCTCCGATAGGATCGCAGATAAGTCCCAGCATATTTTCCAAAGCCAGTGAAGCTGCTTTGAATCCCTGCTCTGCGTTTCCTCCGAGAAGTTGAACCACCCCTGCTGCCGCCATTGCGCTTGCCGCACCGTTTTCTGCCTGACATGCTGCAACCTCAGCACCGAAAGTTGCCTGATTTGCGATGAATGCTCCCACAAGACCTGAGGCTAGGAGACCTTTTATGATTTCCTCTTTTTTGCAGTTCATTTCTTCGCCTACGGCAAGAACCGCAGCGGGGATAACTCCGCTTGAACCTGCTGTAGGAGCAGCAACGACAATATTATGTGCGCAGCTGTTTTCCATCACCGCAAGGGCATACATCATGGCTTTATCCAGATATCCTGTATTTACAGTCTTTACCGTATGGAGTTTCTTTTTCATATCGGTGCTCTGATACGGAAGAAATCCGAACATTTCCGTTACCTGTGGGTCGGGTGGGGTCGTAGCGGCTTTCATTATATCCAAAGTATGCTCCGCAATGTTCCATACCTCTTCATGGGTAGCGTTTCCAATAGCACATTCGTAATCTATCGCCATCTCCCACATTTCTTTTCCTGTCTTTTCAGCATACGCAAGAGCTTCTTCCGCTGTGGTAAAGATAGGTGAGCATTCGGATTTCATCGGAATCGGAAGTACAGTTGGCCCTCTCCGTACATACACTATACCGTTTTCATTCCGCAGTTCTTCAATCAGCTCATCCGTTTTCTGCGGTGCTGAGAAAATATCTTCGGCGCAGATCAGGATTTTTTCTGATTTCTGCTCTGAAACGGTTATTTTTCCGGCAAATTTGCTGAGTATCTCACGGAAATGTTTTTCTGCCCAGGGGTAACAGCAGATATAGATCTGTTCTCTGCTTCCGTCAGTAAATATTGGGAATCCGTCCATTTCCACTATCTCAAACATTCCTCCGCCTGTTGATAATGTCAGGACGGAAAGCCCGATTTCTCCGTGTTCATCATAGATGTCGATTCTCGCTTCGTTCGGATGTCTGTGACTGAGAGATTCCTGTGAAAACGAAATATCCACGCCCGATTCTTTTGCCAGTTCGCAGGAGTCCTTCATCCTCGGGTCGTCATTCATAAGACCCAGAAGTCCACCTGTAAAGCCGAAATTTGACCCCTGTCCCACACAGGTGCTGGGGTAAGAGCCTTGTGAGTCGTATACGACAACTGCTTTTTTAATTTCTTTTCCCCATAAAAGCCGTGTCATCCGTCCGATTCTTGCACATCCTGCGGAGTGAGAACTTGACGGCCCTGCCATGACAGGTCCCAATACATCGTTAAAAATACTGTGACAGCTCATTTTTATCCCTCGTTATATCAAGAATGGTAGTATCTTTTTGTAAAAATATTATAGCACATCATATTTGCAATTTCAATAGGGTTTTCCGTAGATTCATGGGAACAGCTTGTATTTTCATCCTATTGTCACAAATTCGGCCTCAGATCATTGCTGTCTTTTGAGTCGGATAATTTCAAAAAAATCTGTGTTTGAAAAGTTTTTTTTGTTACCCTCTTGCAATTCAATGAAAAATGTGCTATACTTTATTTAAACAAATAAACCAGTATAAAAATAATTGAAAAGAGGTTTTTTACAATGAAAATAGGCGTTAGTTCTTACAGTATGTCAAGCATACAGGCTTTGAAAGGATTAAATGTTTTTGAAATGATCGACCTTGCTGTTGAGCTGGGTTTTGCATCCATCGAATTTACGGATGTTTACGCACCCGAAGGTAAATGCAGAGTCGAACAGGCAAAAGAAATTGCCGCTTATGCAAAGGAAAAGGGAATTGAAGTTTCAACCTATACTATTGGCGCAGATCTCCTTCTTAAAGATGAAGCAGAAGAATTTGAAAGACTCAAAGGCGAACTTAAAATTGCGGAAGCTCTCGGTGTAAATAAAATGAGACATGATATCTGCTGGGGATTCCCTGCTGAGAAAAAAACAAAGAGAGGCTTCGATGATGCTCTTGCAATAGTTGCTCCGAGAGCACGAAAAGTTACCGATTACGCTGAAACTCTCGGTATCAAAACGATGTTTGAAAACCACGGATTTTTCTGCCAGGACAGCGACAGAGTTGAAAAGCTTCTTAATGCTGTAGGCTCTGACAACTTCGGTCTTCTTGCAGACCTTGGAAACTTCCTCTGCGCAGATGATAACCCTGCTGTAGCTATCGGTAAACTTGCTCCCTATGCTATTCACGTTCATATCAAGGACTTTTTTGTGAGAAACGGTTTGCTTCCCGATCCCGGTAACGGTTGGTTCAAATCCAGAGCAGGCAATTACCTGAGGGGTACTATCGTTGGTCACGGCGATGTTCCCGTAAAACAGTGCATCGAAACACTCAAACGTGCAGGATACAACGGAAGCTATTCCATTGAATTCGAAGGTGTGGAAGAAAATGTCTTTGCACTTAAAACAGGCCTTGAAAACCTTAACAGATATTTCCCCGAATAATTAGTTATTAAGGACGGTGCTATATAATGATAAGAGTTGAAGGAAATGTAATTACCGCCGACACAAAAACTCAAAAGGTTGTATTTGTTGACGGTCGGGTTACTGAGATAATAAGTAAGCTTGACGGACAAAGGTATCTTTACGATGCCGAATATTCTGAAAGAGAAGCTCCTTTACGCTTCGTATATGCTTTCAACAGAACTTATTCGCTGGGAAGAAACTCGGAGGTTCGTATTGAAATTGATAAATACAGCGATACTCTTGTTAATATTTCGTTTTTCGGATGGCACGGACACGGAGATATTCTCATTGAAGAGGATGTTTTAACGGGGGATGTCTGTGTTACACCGTCAGTTCAGACTTCAATGAGCGGATTGAAGGCTTGCCGCTGGGAAATGTTCGGCATTGACCCCGATGTTGATGTTGCTGTTCCGTATATGCAGGGTGTCAAGATACCCATATTTGACCCCTTATTCAAAACGGAAAAACTTCAGGATCTGCGTTATCCTTTCAGGTGGGAATCTGCATTTGTTACCTTCAGCCGCGAAAACGGAGGCTTCTGGGTAAGAACCGATTGCCTGCAGAAAAAATATAAATCTTTGCATATCGGAAATGATATTGCGTTTAACTGTGCACTTTTCGATTCCGAAAATACAGGTCCCATAGATTCCGCAATAAGTGCCGGTGGTATTACATGGAAGCTCAATGTCTATGCGGGCGAGTGGACTGTTCCCGTATATCTCTACAGGGACATGTTAAGAGAGACTTCTCAGTATATCAAAGCCAAGGCGAATTTGCCGCAGTGGTTTGACGATGTTAAAATGGCATGCTCCTGGTGTCCCGGAGACCCGAAAGTCCTCGACATTATGAAAAAATACATTGATCCGAAAAAAGTATTTATTCATTTGCCTCATTGGAGAACCATGAACTATGACCAGCAATATCCAAATTATATAGCTTCCGATGAAGGAAAGTCTTTTATAAATAAAGGCAATGAAATGGGTTACCATATTGCGCCCCATTGCAATGCTCTTGAGATAGACCCCTCGTTGCCCGAATATGAACTTGTGAGAGATTTCAAATACAGAGATATTGAAACTCATCAGGTTTGGGGCTGGGGCTGGAATGGCGGTTGGATAGGTGTTCCTGAAGACAATATGGCGATGAGAACAAACCGTAAATACAATGTTATGGCCAAAATTCATCCTGCATTGCCTTCATGGCAGAACCTCCTTGCCTCAAACATAAAAAAAGCTGTGGATGAGAACTCGTTGCATACTGTTTTTCTTGACGTTACGCATAATGTTTATAATACACATAACGGAACTGTGAATGGATTGAATGTCATGGAAGGTGTTCTTGAAATTATCGAACGTGTCGGCAAGATCAACGGCGGTATTGCTATTGGCGGCGAAGGAATGAACGAAGTCCTTATCGGACAGCAATTTGCTCAGGGTCATTCTGTTTTCTTGGGAAAAAATGACAGTGAAATGCTTCCGTACGAGTTCTACAAGCCCATAAATCAGATGCTTTACGGCGATGTCTGCCACGCTATAAGTTACGTTGGTGGCAGTGGTGAAGAGCGGAAATTCCTTCAGGATAAATGCGATGAAAACAGAGGCTTCACGCCAACTCTTAACGGTGATTATATTTATGATCTTGACGATCCGAATTCTTACGCGAGAAAAATTCTTGAAAGAGCCTTGAGTTAAAGGAGAAAATCTGAAATGTATAATAAGTATTACCGGAACTTATCCGAAAATTGGTTCATAGACAAAGACCCCGAAAACCGAGGCCTTGAAAGGGGTTGGAACAGTAAAATTTCCGAAACGGCCGTTCCGACACCTATACCTGCAATAATTCAGGAGGTTTTGCCCGAATACCACGGTGTTGCTTTTTATTGGTGCAAACTTGTTCCTGCTATAAGCTGCGGTGAAACAGAAAGATTGATCCTCCGCTTCAACGGTGTGGACTACAAAGCGACTGTATGGCTCAACGGAGCACTTTTGGGCGAACATGAGGGCGGCGAAGCTCCTTTTGAGTTTGACGTGACCGAAAAAATCAGCCTTGAGGCTGAAAATCTCATTGCTGTAAAAGTAATAAATCCCATTGAGTACGATATTGACGGGCTGAATCTTTCAAATGCCGCAAACAGAAATAAAACCATAGCAAAAATGGCAGGCTGCTGCCTGAACAGCGGCGGTATCTGGTATAATGTTGAACTTTATACTGTTCCTGAGGTATACATTGAAGATAAATTCTTTATCGGAGATATACATACAGGTAAGCTTACGGCTAAAGTCGATATAAAAAATACCTTAAAAGCAGAGGCTGATGCCACACTTACCTTGAATGTTTACGGCAAAACCACATCCACAAATAAAATAACCGAAGCTTCAAAAGAGATAAAAATCAAATCCGATGCTGTCTGCGAAGAGATTTCCGTAGAGGTTCCGGAGGTGAGACTTTGGGATATAAACGATCCTTTCCTTTACAGAGTTGAGATCGTTTTGACTTCCGACAGCGGAGAGCATAGAGAAAGTCTTAATTTCGGATTCAGAGAATTCCTTGTCAAGGACGGATATTTCTACCTCAACGGCAGAAAGATCTTCCTCAAATCAGCCCACTCCGGAAATGCTTTCCCCATAGGACAAAATTATCCCGTAGTAAAAGAACAGGTCCGTCAGGACATGGTAATGGCGAAAACATACGGTTTCAACATGGTAAGATCTATTGCGGGAACTTTCCGTCCCGAACAGATAGATGTTTGCGACGAGATCGGTCTTTTGGTTTATGAGGAATGTATGGCTTCATGGCAGATCGGAGAATTCCAGGGAATGCTCAAAGACAAGGAAAACAGTGACCTTGACCCTGAAAAAATGTGCGAGAGATTCCGTGTTTGCACCAATGAAATGGTTAAACGTGACAGGAATCATGCATCAGTCGTAATCTGGTGTCTGCTGAATGAGATGTTTCCCAATAATCCCGTAACTCCTTACGCAGAAAAATATCTGCCTGAACTCAGAAAATATGACCCCTCAAGACTTGTACTCCTGCAATCAGGTCGCTGGGATGCAAACAGAGCTCAGAATTCCGCTTCTAATCCTTACAGCGATACATGGAATGCTCCCATGGGTATGGACGGAACTGCCTCCGATAAAGTTGATATGCACAACGGAATTGCCGTATTCGGTATCGGTGACTACCATTTCTATCCCGATTATCCGTTGGGTGAAAAAGATGTGAAAGTTATCAGAGAATATTCAAAAGACGGTCTTCCTGCCTTTATTTCTGAAAGCGGCATAGGTCCTCTTTTCAATGTTATTGAAGAATCCAAGCATTTCCGTCAGTACGGTTACAGGGAAGACCTAGAAGATTTTTCATGGCTCACAGAACAGAGCAATAAGCTTGAAGCCGATTGGAAACGCTTCGGTCTTGAAAAAATATATCCTTATGCGGAAATGATGCTGAAAGAAAGTCAGAGACTCAGCGCCCTTGACAGACGGCTTATTTTTGATGCGATACGCTCAAACCCCAAGCATAACGGTTACAGCCTTACAGGACTCCTTGACCACGGAATGTGCGGAGAAGGCTTGTGGAGCTTCTGGCGCAGATTTAAACCTGAGGTTTACGATACGGTTTGCGACGGTTGGGAACCTCTCAGGTTCTGTCTCTTTGTAAAGCACCATGTATACAGCGGCGAGGAATTTGAAATCGAAGCGGTTCTTGCCAACGAAAGCGTGCTTAAGCCCGGAAAATATACCGCGGATTTCGCAATCACGGGAGAGAACGGCACGGTAGAAATGTTCAGCGAAGATTTCGAGATCAAAGACGATTCTTTTGCTGTTCCTGTAATGAAAAAGAATATAAAACTAAATGTTCCCACAGGAAAATATTCACTCATCGCTTACCTGAGAAATGCGGGTTCTCCTCTCGGAAACAAGCTTGATTTCTATGTTAGAAATACTGCTGATATTCCGAAAACTTCTGCAAAAGTGTACTTTGCGGGGGTTGAAGAAACAACGGTTGAATTCCTGAAAAACAGCGGTGCGACTGTTGAAAAATTCAACGGTCAGACAGACGGAACTGTTCTTTTGGGACAGAAAATTGATGACGATACAATAATTCTTGCAAAAGAGTCTGCAGATAAAGGCGCAAATGTTGTTTCGCTTACAGTACATTCGTTCAGGAAGGATTCCGGTTTCTCTAGTCTTAAATTCCTTGGAATTTCAGACGATCTCAATGTGTTCCTCACAAGAGACTGGCTCTATCATAAAGAATCCGTGGCTTCAAACGGAGAAGTATTCAACAGCCTCGGCTTGGGTATCTGCGACTCTATTAAATACGGTCAGAGTTACCCGCGATTTGCCTACATGACATCGAGGACTCCCGATGAAATCATCTGTCCCGCATTTTATGTTGGTTCACCTCATGTCAACGGTGCTTATGCTTCCGCACACACTATCGCAGGATTTAACAGCGGCAACGGTAAAATTTATCTGAATTGCTTCCGTCTGGAGGAAAATCTCGGTAAAAATCCCGCAGCTGATATCGTTCTTGTAAATCTCATAAATTATATAAGCAAATAAAATCTTAAGCCCCTCAAATCCGCTTTTTTCGGAAGGGGGGAATGGGGGAAACCCTCTTTTCACGTGAAAAGAGGGTTTCCCCATTAAAAATATATAAAAC
>JAZTZU010000055.1:0-14752 GCA_045637625.1 Eubacteriales bacterium | reverse complement strand
ATTCGTAGGGCGGCGGGCGGGGCGGGGGTTTAGGGAGCAATGTTCAGGTAAGCTTTGGGTTTAGGGAGCGACATTTGGGTAGGTTTCGGGTTTTATAGCTTAAAGTACGCGAGTTTTGAGGTTTTAAGGTGTAAAGTGCGTACGGGTTTTGGCGGTTAAGGTGCAAAGTCAGTACGGGTTTCGGGTGTAGGACGCAACGTAGGGTAACGAGGTTCCATTGTGTTCTCTCAGGCAGAGGTCGCTATTTGCGTTAGCTGTTGGTTGCCAGGTTTTGTTTTTGAGCTTTGCTCTGTAAAAGTTTTTTGGAAAAGGGTTCGGGAAAAACCAATTTTACAAAAATGGTTTTTCCCAAAAAAATATTAAATACAATCTGTTTTATTATGCTTTTTTGTAGAAGAAGATTTTTGAGCCGTGTTTGTCTTCGATGGTGACGTGGAAGCCGTCTGCGATGATGTCTGAGCCGTTGAGAGCTGTTTTGGTCTGGGTATCTGTGTCGGTGAAGATGTAAACAGCGTTTTCGTGGATGCCTCCGAGAGTGAAACTTGCGGTCTCATAGGGGGAGTTGTCGCGGCGGAATGCAAGGACTATACCGTCGCCCTGTTCCGGTCTGTCAAACTGCTGGGCACTCCAGGTGTCGGTTCTGTCGCTGACCTGAGTGAGGGGGTAGGTATCTTCGGACATGTAGGGACGGACTTCCAGATATTCGTTGAGAATATCTCTGAGCCAGTCTATCTTTTCGGGATCGCTGCCGAAGTCTTCAAGTTCGCTGAATGCGTAACCCTGATTGAGCGCAGGACCGTAGGCACTTCTTACTCTGTATGTGTCATAGATTCTGCCTGTACCGGTTCCTGAATAGGGCATCCAGTTGCTGAAAGAAAGATTGTGGCACTGTGCACCTTCCGGTATGTGGTTTGCGGGACACTGGTAGTCGCTTCTCCAGAGAGGAATTGATCTGCGGAGAGTTTCAATGTCGATTCTTCTGCCACCGCTTGCACAGTTGTCTATGAGCATGTGGGGGAATTTTTCAAGGAGAGCGTCCCAGAGTTTGTAGAAACCGTTGACATATTTGATCTCGTTGAGACTCTTTCTGTCGTCGGCTTCGTCGATCTTCCAATAATCTTCTGGGTTGAAGTTGTAGTCCACACGGAAGCAGTCGATTCCGATATCTTCGATCATTTCGCTGAGTGTGTCGAAGCAGTACTGCCAAGCGTCGGGATTTCCGAGGTTGAGAAGCAGATTTGTTTCGTCTTCCCAGTCGGGGAACATGAAGTATTCGGGATGTTCTTTTACGATGGGAGACTTTTTCTTTACTCTTTCGGGTTCAAACCAGAGAAGGAATTTTTTGCCTGCGTCATGGATAGCCTTTGAGACATCTTTGAGGCCGTTGGGGTGAATGAGGGGGCTTACTCTCCAGTCGCCTGTGTGCATATGCCAGTCGCCTTCAAATTCGTTGGGAGTAGGAGCTGTTTCGTTTCCGTACCAGCCTGCGTCCATCCAGATGTAATCGTAGGGGATCTCGTTTTTGTTGAGAAGTTCGATTCTTTCAAGAACTTTTGATGAGTGCATTCCGCCCCATACAGCAGCGCAGAGAGGACCGTACTGGTCTCTGCCTTCCTTGCCGATGAGGGAGAAGTGTTCTTTTACGAGTCTGCGCCATTTGTTGTGGCTTTCGGTAACAGTTCCTTCGTAGGGCATGATAACGATGGATGCTGTGCGGATCTTTTCACCGGGAAGAAGTCTGAAATTTGTATTTTGGATTTTTGCTTTTACGGAAATGTTGTTTGTGAAGCGTTTAAGTGTGCAGTTCCAGTTTCCTGACCAGCCGATCGCTATAATATAGCCCTTGCCGTCTTTGTGGATGTTGAAGAACGGAGCCTGTCCCTGGCTTGAACGTCCGCCTCTTGAGGAGAAGCTCTTTTCTTCCGTTATGGGGAGATGACCTTCAAAACGGTTATCTGTTTTTCTGTCGGGGAATGAAGTGAATTCGTCGTAGCACCATTCGGAACCTTTAGGTGCGTAAACCGTTGTGACCTCGTCAAATTCCGGCTGAGTTGCTTTCCATTTTACGGGTTCTTCGTGGGGCATGGGAAGAATTACATTACAGTCGCGGATATTGGAGAAGATTTTTGAGGGTTCGTCGGTGGGGTTTTCAAACCAGTTCACCCATTCATAAGCATCTCCGTGTTTTGTGAGGATATTTGTGAATTTTATGCCGTCTTCAAAGGTATAAACGGTTGTTACTGTGTTTTCGGTTTCTTCTTTTTCGACAGTCTTTTTGATTCTCATGAAGCGGTCGCCGTCATAAACGAAGTCGAATCCGGGCTGTTTTTCATAGAAAGAGCCCTCGCCGTTGTGGAAACCGTACCATGCGTTGAAGATTCTTTCTTCAAAGGATACGTAGTTGCCGTAAAAATCTATGCCGTCATGGTCTCTGCCGATGAGAGGTCTTTCAAGGATAACTTTGTATTCACCGTTTTCAAAACGGAAACCTGTGGTTTTGTCCCCGTACCAGAGATTATCTTCTGTGGGAAGATGGTCAATAACATCCTGAAGTTTGTCCTTGTTGCTGCCTGCGTGTCCGCCGTAATAGGAGTTGGGGAGCATTGCGTAGTCAGCATCGATCCAGTCGTAAAGTGTGGTGAGGAAGTTGAAGCAATGGTGAGCCACCTGAACAACGTCTGATTTGAACATTTCACGGGTGGAGATCTTGGTCATGAGGGCTTCACATTCCACGTTGGTGTCACCGAGCCACATTACGGATTTTCCGTTTACTGTCATTTTAATGATGGGGGATGTGCAGTTGAAGTCCTTGAAGCTGTAAGTCACGGGTTCTTCAGGTGTAACTGCGTCCTGCTGTGTGTAGAGAACTTCAAATTCAGCGTTTCCGAGGTCAAATTTTTCACCTGTCTGGAGTTTGAGCTGTTTAACATCGGGGCAGAATTCTCTGAGAGCTTCTTTCAGTACGAAAGTTTCGTGGTTGCCTCTGCGGACAAGAGCTGAGGGGAAGTTGAACATTACTCTTTCAATATTGAATTTTCCGGGATATGTGCGGAGAAGTCTTATGCAGGCGGACATATGGTCGTTGTGTGCGTGAGTGAAGTACCATGCGGAAATTCTGATCTGTTCGTCAGCTTTTGCGCCTGTGATCTGGTGCAGGAAGTCGTACATACCTTCAACTGCTTCAACTGAACATTGGAAAAGGTCGCCGCCGTCGATCATGAAAAGGCTGTTGTCGGCAAGTTTCACGATATAGAACATACCGCAGTTTGTTTCTGTTTCGGAGTGACCGTTTGTGGGGTGGTACCAGAGACCGTACTGATAAATTTCGCAGTTGTCGCCGCCGCATTTGTATGTGAATTCGGGAACGGTAACGCCTGCTCTGTCTTCTGTGATACGTACTTCGCCCACAAGAAGAGAGATGTAAACATAAAGGATCACATTGTCTTTTTTCAGCTGTTTTGCGCTGACCGAAGCATTTTTGTTTTCAAAAACTATTTCGAAACCGTTTGCGAGAAGTTTTGCGATGTACGCGTCAAATTCCGCTTCGTTTGTTTCGGTGATAAGCTGCATTGGGCAGTCTTCGGGAGTGAAATCCTTTTCATCATCGGTGATCATGTTTCCTGCGTTGTAAAGATTTGCAGCGGGTTTGCCGCCGTCATATGCAGGGATGCAGGGGGAAAATGTGAGTGACATAATATTATTCTCCTTTTTTAGGTATTAGGTTTCAGGTGTTAGGTGTTAGGTTTTAGGTATTAGGTGTTAGGTGTTAGGTGTTAGGTATTTCTTCTTCTCTGAAGAGTTTTATCATGGGGTCGCGGGAACGGAGGAGCTTGATGAATGCGTTTCTTGCGATCTCTTTGTCAACATTGGCGTTGCAGAAAACGTAGCCTTTCCATTTTTCCGCGGAAAATGAGGACAGCCATTTGTTGATATATGCGATATCTGCGGCAGAACGTATTTTGCCGTCTTTGTTTACGAGTAAAAATGAGCAGGTGTTGCCGAAAGGTTTGGGGAAACAGATATGCAGGTCGTAGAGGGAGAAATCCGCATTTTTGCCGTTGGCTTCGTATTCCGCTTTCAGCAGTTCGTAAAACTCCTCACGCACTTTCTTTGCCCTTTCGGAGTTCTTTGTTCCGAAAAATTCCGCAAGGTCGGAGAGCTCTTTTTCGTAAAGCATTTCCTCGGAGCGTTCCGCAAAAAGTTTTTTCATCTGGGAGAGGATCTTCGAGGGGTCTTCTTCCGATAAAGCTTCGGCGCAGAGATCTTCCAGACTTTCGGAAATATCAATATATCCCGATTCTTTCAGTTTTTCAAGGTCTGTTTCGAAAATTCTCTTGGGAAGACGGCGGTTTTTGATCCTGCTCATGAGCATTCCCAACGTAAGGGACGGGTCTTTGTCAGGATATGGGAAAACGGCGTTATTTTCCGGTTTTTCCATGTATGTGTCTGTGCAGTAGAGGAAGTCGCAGGGGTGAGTCAGTCTGCCTGAACGGACAAGACCTCGGATAACGTCCCGGATAACGCTTTCCGTTGCAAGAACTTTCTGGTGGCGGTACATATAAACATAAAGTATGTATCTGTTGAAGAGAAGTTCTTCGATTATCGTCAGGGCATCTGCGCCTACGGCAAGCTTGAAATTGTCACCGTTTTCGTCGGAATCCCGGCAGATGATGAGCTTCAGGAGGAACCTGTCGATACCGTAAGTCATTGCAAGACCTGCGGTGTAGCTGTCTCTCTGCGTGTAGTCCAGTTTATCGGCATCAAATTCTCCGTTGATTATTGCGGTCATGTAGGTGAGAGTTTCACCGTAAGCACCTTTAAGGGGTACGCCGATGACCATTCTTGCGCAGTCTCTGAGGAGTTTTCTGCATTTTTCTTCCGTGCCCTTGTTGGGGTAGTCGATATTTTCATGGAAGAATTTTGTGAATGCGTCGGAGGTTATTATAAGATAGGAAAAAAGTTCGTGGGGTGCAGGTTTTTTTGGCGCGTTTTCCAGCTGTACGATATGCTCTGTCATGATGGGGAACTGGGGCATATCACCGTATACAGTTTCGGAAAGGTGGGAATAGAAGCAATGACCCACATCGTGGAGCAGGGCTGCAAGGCGTATCATATTGACATCTGCATCGGTGACGGTTATCTCTTCGTTGTCAGAGTAACGTTCTCTCAGACGGGAGATCATTCGTCCTGCAATGGCTGTTGTTCCGAGGGAGTGTTCAAAACGGGAATGGCGTGCCGCTGTATATGTAAGGTCTGCCATACCCAGCTGATGGACATCTCTGAGACGCTGAAGCAGGGGAGAGTCGATGAGTTTTATCTCCCAGCTTTTGTACAGAACAGAACCCCAGATCGGGTCATGTATAACTTTTTCACCCGACGGAGGAACTTTGTAGCCTGTGAGTGTCCGCTCAACAAAGCTGTTTATGCGGCTTTTGAAGTCTCTGATGATTTCTGTTTTTTCCATAGAGTTTTACCTCCTTGATTCTTCTTATTCAAACATATTTGCCGGAACCATTATGTATTCGTTGATCGTTCTGGGGCTGTTGTAGTAGCCGATATAGAAGAAATTATTGTGAATGAAAACATTTTCGTTTTCGCTTTCATCGTCGCAGGGGTCGCCGTGGATCTCGCCGTGGCTGATAAAGTTTCCTTCAAGGTCATGGATGAGCAGGTGATTCTGTCCGCTGTGATCTTCCGCATCCTTTTCACCCCAACGGGAGTCATAAATATATGTTCCGTCACAGTAAAGACCCTGGTCTGTATCTTTTGAGTATCCGCAGGTGAAATTTTTGATGAGATTGAGGTCGCTGTCGCAGATGTTGTAGTCGTAGCAGTTCTGAATAACGAATATCTTCTGTTCGGGAAGATACTGGATACCGCCGCAGCTGTAAGGCAAGGTTTCCTGACCGAGATATTCAAGGGTGTCTGCATCAACATAAGAAATTGCGAACCAACCGTTTTCGGGGGTGCTTCCTGCAATCATAAGCTGATTTTTTTCGGGAATGTAGGTCATGTCGTTTGAGTGACCTGTGGGCATTGCGTCGGAAACATCAACAAGCTCCCATGTTGCGAGGTCGAACTTGTAGATATTTGCAATATCGTCTTCGTAGAGTGCGTAATAGGCGAATTTTCCGTCTGTTCCACCGCCCTGCATACCGTCTCTGCCATCACCGTCAACCAGAAGGGCTGTGTTGGGGAACTGCGCATCGTAGCGGTCGTAAACAAAAGTCACTTTGTGTTCGGTGAAAAGGAACTGAACATCACCGACTTGTGCAATAAGCTGGGCGGGAGTCATGGGTACGGAACCGTCGTTTATGTGGTTTCCGCTGACGAGATTCCTTGTGCCTGCGGTTACGGAGTAGATTTCGTTTTTGAAGTTTTCGAGGAAATCGTCAAGAGCAAAATAGAGCCAATATTCATCGGGAGCAATTATCCGGGCAGAGTATTGTTCGAAGATAAACTCGTAATTTTCGTCGTAAGTCGTCATGGATTTATTTACCCATGTGATCATATCGGATTCTTTTGTGCTCAGATGTACATCGAAATCAGGGAGATTTGAACCGTCTTCCTTTACTGTGTCGATGTAGATTGGGTATACGTTTTCACTGCTTCTGAAAGTTGAAATTTCTTCAATTTCAACTGTTTTTCCTGTGTATTCGCTGAGCTTTTCGGCAAAAGCGGAAGCCATTTCCGAAACGGCATAGTTTGGCTCATCCACAAGCACAACGAGGTCAACGGATGCGTCGCCTTTGAGCTGGATTTTGACGGGAGAGCCTTCAACGCCACAGCCCACAAGAACTGTAAGTGTGAGAATGAATAAGCTGATGAGCAATTTTTTCATGGTAAAACCTCAATTCTGAACTCTTCATTCTGCATTCTGCACTTTTATAAGTCCGTATTTTTCGCCGATTTTATAAACTGCATAGCCGTTTTCAAAAGCGGTGATGCTGTCAAAGACAGGTTCTGTAACTGAATTTCCGTCAGTATCTATGATCTGCCATTTTCCGCCGCTTACAGGCTGAACTGCCGCATATCCTTCGGAAAAATCTTTTGCATCAAAATATTTTGCGGGAATTACTTCTTTGCCTTCAAGGTCTATATAACCGAATTTGGCTGTAAGAAGTTCGAGTTTTCCCACTCTTGCCCTGCCGTTCTTTGCGGAATAGGCATATTTATAGGAGATTTCTGTAACGGCTTCACCGTCTTTGTTGATATATCCGTAAAGATGGTCAAGAA
Organism: Eubacteriales bacterium; assembly: GCA_045637625.1. Lineage (GTDB taxonomy): Bacteria > Bacillota > Clostridia > Oscillospirales > UBA644 > HGM12619. Next base: position 7,516 of record JAZTZU010000055.1, on the reverse strand, counting down.
GAACCACAGCGATTCCTTCGGAGAAAGATTCCGCATCGTTATATTGGGGTTCAATGACAGGCTCTCCGTTGGTGTTCATGTAGCCCCATGTGATTCCCTCAGCGTAAGGGGCAAGACCTTCGGAGAATTTTTTTGCATCGTCGATGATGTAGTCAATAACCACGTTGCCGTCAGTATTGATGAACGCACTTTCGTATGTCATGAAAACTTCCGCAAGACCTTCGGAAAATTCCTCTGCACCGAACCATTCTTCCTCGGAGATCAAGGTTCCGTCGGCTTTGACGAAGCTGTATTTATGTCCGATAGAGGTTGAAGACTTGAGCTGAACAAGTGCGATACCGTTTTTGAAGTTTTTTGCGTAGGTGAACTGGGGAGGTATCACCACATCACCGTTTGTGTTGATGTATCCGTAGTAGCTGTAAAGATCTGTGGACTGAACCGCCGCAAGACCTTCGGAGAATCCCCATGTTGTCTGATAAACGGGTTCGACAGCGATCTCTCCGCTTGTGTTGATATATCCCCAGAGTCCGTTGATCTGAACCGCGGCAAGACCTTCGGAGAAATCCCAGACGGATTCGAACTGAGGTTTGATTGCAATATCACCGTTTTCATCGATAAATCCCCAGAGACCGTCTTTTTTTACGGCGGCAAAACCTTCGGAGAAGTTTTTAGCGTCTTCCCAGACCGCTTCACCAACGGGGGTAAGGGTTTCATTTCCTGAGAATGTGGAGTTTCCGCAGGAGCAAAGGGTTAAAAGTATTATGAGAATAATCGGAATGAGTTTCAGTTTCATGGCTGTACCTTTCTTTAATTTTATTCAAACATTTCAACGGGAAGCATTATGTATTCGTTTACTGTTCTTGGGCTGTTGTAGTAGCCAATATAGAAGAGGTTGTTGTGAATGAATACGTTTTCGTTTTCGCTTTCATTGTTGTAGGGGTCACCGTGGATCTCGCCGTGGCTGATGAAATTACCTTCCATGTCGTGGATCAGCAAATGGTTCTGTCCGCTGTGGTCATCCGCATTTTTTTCGCCCCAACGGGAGTCATAAATATAACTGCCATCGCTGTAGAGTCCCTGTGTTGTATCCTGGGGGAATCCGCAGTTGAAGCTTCTGATGAGGTTGAAGTCTTTGTCATATATATTGTGGGTGTAGCTGCCTGTGATTACGTACTGCTGAAGTGAGGGAATATAGTCCAGACCTCGGCAACCGTAAGGCAGAATGCCGTATTCGATATATTCGAGGGTGTCGGGATCTATGTAGTGAACGCCTGCCCAGCCGTCAGCCTCGGTACAGTCTGCAACCATGAGCACGTGTTTTTCGGGAACATATGTGATGTCGTTGGAGTGGCCTGTGGGGAGGGCTTCTGAAACTGCCACAAGCTCCCAGGTTTCAAGGTCGAATTTGTAGATGTTGGCAATATCGTCTTCGTAAAGCGCGTAATATGCGTATTTTCCGTCCGTGCCGCCACCTTGCATACCGTCTCTGCCGTCTCCGTCAACAAGAAGGGCTGTGTTGGGGAACTGTGCATCGTAGCGGTTGTAAACAAAAGTCATTTTGTATTCGGTGAAAAGGAACTGAACATCGCCGACTCTTGCAATAAGCTGTGCGGGTGTGGGAATAGCCATGTTTCCGCCCACAAGGGTTCTTGTTCCCGCTTTGACTGTGAGAGTTTCGTTTTTGAAGCCGTTGAGGAAGTCTTCCAGCGCGAAATAGAGCCAATATTCATCGGGGGCGATTATCTGCGCAGATGTTTCATTGAAAAGCACTTCGTAGTTTTTATCGTAAGTTTCAACGGCTTTGTCTATCCATGTGATCATGTCTGTTTCCTGAATGCTCATGTGAACGTCGAAAGAGGGGAGATTTGAGCCGTCGTTTTTTACGGTGTCGATATAGATCGGGTATACAGCCGCTTCGCTGTCAAATTCGGAAATCTCAGAGATATCTATTTTTTTGCCTGTATATTCACCTAATTTTTCCGCAAAAGCCGAAGCTATCTCGGAAACGGCGAAATTTGGCTCGTCCACGAGAACGACAAGGTCAACGGAATTTTCGCCCTTGAGGATGATGTCGATATTGGAGTCTTCCGAACAGCCTGTAAATGCTAACAGTGTAAAAATAAAAGTTGCAATAAATAATTTTTTCATAGTGATTCCCTTTCTTTTAGGTATTAGGTTATAGGTTTTAGGTTTTAGGTTATAGGTTCATAGGTTTTAGATAATAGATATATACTAACACCTAATACCTAACACCTGACACCTAATACCTAACACCTAACACCTAACACCTTCCACCTAACACCTAATACCTAAAACCTAACACCTAATACCTTCTCATTCCGCGTCTTTGAAAATATTTCTGAGTGTTCCGACATTTTCAAGCTCGATCTCAATGACATCGCCGCGGTGGAGTGCTGATACTCCTACGGGAGTACCCGTTGTGATAAGGTCACCTTTTTTCAGGGGAATGTATTCGGAAATCATGCTGATAAGTTTTGCAGGGGGGAAGATCATATCTGCGGTTGTGCCGTTCTGAACGATCTTGCCGTTGATTCTTGTCTGAATTTTAAGGTTGCCGTAGTCGATATCTGTAACGATGCAGGGACCTACGGGGCAGAATGTGGGGAGATTTTTACCTCTGATCCACTGGCCGTCTGCTCTCTGGAGATCTCTTGCAGTTACGTCGTTGAGGCATGTCGCACCGAAAATGCAATCAAGAGCTTCTTCTTCGGGAACATTTTCGCAGTCCTTGGAAATGAGGAGAGCCATTTCACCCTCGTAGTGAACTTCCTTTGTTCCTTTGTGACCGATTATTGCATCGTTCTGACCGATCATGTTCTGGGGCATTTTCATGAAGAGGGTTGGGTATGTGGGAACGGGTCTGTCTCCGAATTCCTTGATGTGGTCGTAATAGTTGAGACCTACGGCGAGGATCTTTCCCGGAACTGTGGGGGGCAGGAGACGGAAATTTTCGGCAGGAACGGTTATGCCTGCTTTTTCAACAGAATCCATGTAGTTGCCGTAAAGAAGTTCTGCGTCGCCGTTTTCGGAAAGTATACCGTAAAAAGCACCGTCTTCGGAGGTGAGATCTTTTTCTGCCAAAGCTCCCATGCAGAGTTTTTTGTATTCGCCTTCAGGTGAGAATCTTATAAATTTCATAATTTTTATTCCTTTCATTGAAAAACATGGTTTTGGATAGTATTTCTACTTTATTATAACATATTATTATTGTAATTTCAAGTAATTTTTCGTAAGAAGATATTTGGTGCGAAATTTTTCACAAAATATGGTATTGACCTTTTGGCAATTTAATGGTATTATATAAGGTGAGATTTTGTATCTTCATACAGGTACAAGTTTTTGGACGTGAAAAGGAGGGTTGAACTTGGGTATTTTTCGCAAAAAGATCTTTCGGCAGTATAAAGCTGTCCGCAGACCCGAGCCGACACGGTATATGGTTTTCGGCTTTCTTGGCATAATTTTATTCGGCGGAATACTTCTTTCGCTGCCCGTATCTTCAAATGACGGAAGCTATACTCCGTTTCTGAAAGCCCTGTTCACTTCCACTTCGGCTACCTGCGTGACGGGACTTATCGTTTATGACACTTACACACATTGGAGCATTTTCGGCAGATCAGTCATTCTTTGCCTCATTCAGATAGGCGGTCTCGGTTTTATGACCTTTGCGGGTCTTCTTGCTTTGCTTATGCGCAGGGGAACGGGACTTAAGGAACGAATGCTCATGGCTCAGTCTCTGAATCTTTTTGATATGAGTGATGTGTTGAAAATGATACGGACCATTCTTGTCGGAACGTTTTCCATCGAGGGGGCGGCAGCTGTTGTTCTTTCAATCAGGTTTATTCCCGAATACGGTATCCTCGGAGGCATCGGCAGAGGTGTTTTCATCTCGGTGTCGGCTTTCTGCAATGCAGGCTTCGACCTTATGGGGGATTCCGCTCCGTTCTCGTCTCTTACGGGGTACAGTGATGATATTGTTGTGAATCTGACGGTTATTGCGCTTGTGGTTATCGGCGGTCTCGGTTTTTTTGTATGGGCGGATATTGCCAGAGCGAAAAATTTCAGAAGTCTTTCGCTTTTTTCAAAACTGGTTCTTGTTACCACGTTTTCCTTGCTTTTGTTGGGGGCACTCTGCTTCTTTGTTTTTGAATATAACAATCCCGCAACTATGGCGGATATGGATTTCCGCGAACGTGTGCTTGCTTCGTTTTTCCAGTCAATGACTGCGAGAACCGCAGGGTTCAACACCATAGATCTTGGCGGAATGACTGATATTTCAACCGTGATAATGTGCCTGCTTATGTTTGTGGGCGGTTCTTCCGGTTCGACTGCCGGAGGTGTCAAGGTCGGAACTGTTGCAGTTGCTTTCTTTGCGATAATCTCGGCGTTGAAAGGTGAAAGCCACGTCAATGTTATGAAACGCCGTTTTTCAAGAGATACAGTAATGCAGTCTTTTGCACTTGTTTCGGTCTCCTTTGCGATAATTATTTTCGGAACACTCGCTGTTTCAGCCGCAGACGGAATACCTTTCCTCGACAGCCTTTTCGAAGTTACATCTGCTTTTTGTACGGTAGGGGTTACGGTTGGTATAACTTCAACCTTGTCGCCCTTTTCTCTTTGCCTGCTGATGGGACTTATGTTCCTGGGCAGGGTGGGGCTTATGACTTTCACTTATGCAATTTTCCTGCGCCGTACGGAAGTTTCAAATAAAATACAGTACCCTGAAATAAAAATGATCATCGGATAGAAAGGAACCGCGTTATGAAATCATTTGCAGTTATAGGTCTCGGCAGGTTCGGGACAAGTCTTGCCAGAAGACTTTCTTCTCTCGGTAACGAAGTTCTTGCCATAGATAACGACATGGAACACGTTCAGTTTATCTCCGATTATGTTACACAGGCGGTGGCGACAGATGCCCTGGATGAAAGCGCTCTGAAGTCGTTGGGAATCACGGAATTTGACTGCGTGCTTGTTACAATTTCCGAAAATGTGGAAGCAAGTATACTCATCACCTCCATGCTCAAGGAATTGGGCGTAAAATATGTTGTAAGTAAGGCTGTTACCGATCTCCACGCAAAGGTTCTGAGACAGGTAGGCGCTGACAAGGTGGTTTTTCCCGACAAGGATATGGCTGAAAAGCTTGCGCAGAATCTTACCGCTTCAAGTATTCTTGATTACATTGATCTTTCCGATAAATATTCCATTGTGGAAGTTGAAACTCCGAAAACCTGGTTCGGAAAGTCTCTTAAACAGTTAAATGTCCGCGCGGTATACGGGGTCAATATTGTGGCACTCAAAAACCGTTATACGGATTCGATAAATGTTTCGCCTCATCCCGATTACATTTTCGCTGAAAATGATATTCTGGTGGTTATAGGCTCAAACGACGACATAAATAAATTGGTAAAATGAAAAAATTCAGTATTACAAGCAGAAAAAATCCCATTGTGGGTAAAGTGAACGACATCCGTTCAAAACCGTCCGAAGAAGCATTTCTTCTTCAGGGCGAAAAATTCATATACGACATAGATCCTTCCGACATCAGAATGCTTTTTGTTACCGATGAAGAGAAACATTCAGCTCTTATCGGGAAACTTTCGGATAGTTCTCAGCTTTTTGTTGTTACTTCCGAGGTCATGGAAAAGCTTTCCGGTACGGTTTCCGCCTCAACTCTTCTGGCGGTGGTTCGAAAAACAAGACCGCCCATGCCGAAAAAACTCATACTTCTTGACTGTGTTCAGGACCCCGGCAATGTGGGAACTGTGGTAAGGACCGCAAAAGCCTTCGGATTCGGTGTGATTTGCGGCGGAGGGGCAGACCCTCTGTCCGAAAAATCTGTCAGAAGCTCCGCAGGGGCTTGTCTGACGGCTTATGTGCGAAAGCTTCCCATGATAGAAGCTGTTGAGTCTTTGAGGGAGCAGGGTTATAAAATTTACGGAACGGCTCTTGACCAGTATTCCTGCGATCTTGAAACAGCGGCTGCTGATTTCGGTGAAAAAGTAGCGTTCATAATCGGAAGTGAAGGAAAAGGAATGTCTCCGAAGCTTTACTCCATGTGTGATAAAACTTTATATATTCCCATTGAAGGCATAGAGTCTCTCAATGCGGCAGTTGCGGCAGGTATAATCATGTACCGTGCTTCTTTGAAAAAATGAAAGACAACAGATTTTTGATGCTTCGTCTTGTGACGAATGCTCCGCAGTGCTCAAAAAGAGTTTACCGCGCGCTGAAAATTTTCGACGAGGCGGAAGATATTTTTAATGCGGACAGGAAATTTTTTCTTGATTCGGGTTTTAAAGAAGATCAGATCGATTCTTTCTTTTTGAAAAATACCGATAAAGCGGAAAAATATCTTGAATACTGCGAGAAAAACAGCATAAAAATAATTACATATTACGATGAGGCTTATCCCTCACAGCTTCGTGAGATCGAAGAACCTCCCGCAATTCTTTTTGTAAAAGGTGAACTTCCTCCCATGAGGAGCTGTCCCACGCTTGGTGTCGTCGGGACAAGGGATTGTTCCCCTTACGGTGGAAAATTTGCGGCGGCGCTTTCGTATGAGCTTTCCCAGTCGGGGTTCATAATCGTCAGCGGAATGGCGAGAGGTATAGATACTTTCGCCCACAAAGGCTCTCTTCTTGCAGGCGGTCAGACGGTGGCGGTTCTCCCCAGCGGTGTGGATATTGCAACACCCTCAAGTAATTCCGAGCTTTATGCCCGTATTTGTGACAGCGGTGCGGTGGTTTCGGAGTATTTGCCCGGAACTCAGTGCAGACCCTATAATTTCCACCTGCGTAACAGAGTTATAAGCGGACTTTCCCAAGGAATTTCCGTTATTGAAACAGGTCTGAAGGGCGGTTCGATGATAACTGTCCGTCATGCGTTGGAGCAGGGAAAAATGATTTTCGCAGTTCCCGGAAGTCCCGGCAGCAAAACAAGTGAGGGTACGAACCATTTGCTCCGAAACGGTGCCACATTGTGTACGGGAAGCGAAGATGTTATTTCCGAATATGAGATATTTTTCGGTCAGAAATTTGAAAGACCGAAGCGTTCCGCAAAAATTTCCGAAAAGGTTTCCGTTCCCGAACCGGTCAAGCCGAAAAGGCCCGTTCCTGCGGCAAAGAAAAAGCCTGTTGCTGAAATTGTAAGCGAATCTGCTCCCGAACCTGTTACTTCACCCATTCCGAAGCCCATACTTTACTGTGCTCTTACGGAAAAAGAAGAACTGGTAATAAATGCTCTCAAAGACGGACCTCTTTCCGTTGATGCGGTCTGTGATATCACGGGGATAATTTTCCCCCAGGTGGTATCAATTCTCAATGGTTTTGAGATGAACGGCTACGTGGAGTCTCTCCCCGGCGGCAGTTACAGATTGAGGTCTTAGGTTTTAGATTTTAGGTTATAGTATAGGTTTTAGGTTATAGGTTTTAGGTTTTAGGCTCTAGGTTATAGGTTCTAGGTTTTAGGCTCTAGGTTATAGGTTTTAGGTTATAGGTTA
>JAZTZU010000054.1:0-19021 GCA_045637625.1 Eubacteriales bacterium | reverse complement strand
TGGACTGCTTTTGTGAAAAATAAGTTGTTTATACAAAAAATTAAATAAATAAGGTCTTTCCTATTGACATTTCTGATTTGTTATGATAAAATATGTTTACAATATTCAGGAGAGTGAAAATGTAATGAATACAATAAAATTATGTCCGTTGGATAACGGTTTTGAAAATGCAAAAAAACTTCAGGAAGCTCTTGATAAGGGTGGAGAAATCCTTGTTGAAGGACCCGGTTACTACAGGGTTTCCGAAACTTTATATATCGGGGATCATACACATCTCACCTTTGCTGATGGGGTAAATTTAGTAAGAATGCCTTCAATTGAAGGCTTTAACAGATACTTTATTGCAAATAAAGGAATTTTTGAACGTAAGGTAAATGAGGATATTTCAATAAAAGGTCTTACCTTGAACGTAAACAATGTTCAACATACAGCCCCTACTCTTGAAAATGATAACGGAAACATTCTCGGTGTCAGAGGTCATCTTGCGTTTATTTTTGTTAAAGATCTGACTTTGACAGATATTATTATTCCTGACCTCGGTGCAGGGGACTATGGCATTCAGATATCCAACTTTGAAAATGTTCTTGTTGAACGCATCCGTATGGAAGGAGATAAGGACGGTATCCATTTTGGACCGGGAAAACACTTTGTTCTTCGTCACGGTATCTTCCGTACCCATGATGACCCCGTTGCTCTTAATGCCTTTGACTATTCTGTTTCAAACCCCAATCCTGGTTGGATAGAGGATGGTCTTATCGAAGACTGTTACGACCTTAACGATGAAAGAGACGTGGGTTTTTGCTTCTTTGCCCGTATGCTTTGCGGCGGATGGCAAAATTGGTATGAGGGTATGGCAGTTCAGCAGTCCGATGCCGTTGTTCATGACGGTAAGCTTTACAGAGTAAAAATGCCTGCAAGCTTTGAGCAGTATATTTCAAAAAATCCTCCAACGCACGAAAAAGGTTTTGCAGAGGTTGACGGTATTACGTGGGTTAGAACTGTTGATAATACGGGTTATACCGCAGGCTGTCGTAATATTCACTTTAAGGATATTTACATTCAGCGCAACAGAGCTTGTGCTTTCGGCTTTACTCAGGAATTAAGTGAATATTGCAGAAGTTATTACCCCGGTTCAGAATCTCCTCTTCAGGAAAATATCACCTTTGAAAATGTGAACTTCCAAGGCGATGTTGATCTTTTTGCGTGGATCTGCAGTCCTGCAACGGGAATCACGTTGAAAAACTGCGATATTAAAAACTCCGCAATTAAATTTGAACCCTTTAAGACGGAAGGTCTTATCTATCCCGAAGTTGAGATCAAACTTGAAAATACTAAGGTACGAGATAACTTCGTTGTCCACACGACGGAAGGTATTACTATTAAATAGAGAAAGGAATGTTTATTATGCATTTGAAAACAGGACTTTACCCGTTTTGGGATGACTTTTTGACCGATTACAGATTTACGGATGCGACTCTTTCTGTAAATAAACCGGCAAGAGTAGGAAATGTGTTTAAGACAGATGAAGCTTGGGAAGGCAACAGTTCGGATTTCTTTACTGTTTTTAAAGACGGAGACAAGTACCGACTGTATTATCTCGGTGCTAATTATCCTGGTAATCATGCTTGGCATATATGCTATGCGGAAAGTAAGGATGGTCTTGAATGGATAAAGCCGTCACTCGGATTGTTTGAATTTAATGGTTCGACAGCTAATAATATTGTTATGAAAGACCTTGGTGGGGCGTATGTTATGAAAGATACAAATCCCGACTGTCCGCCCGATGAGGTTTATAAAATGTTCGGACCTCGTTATGCCCATAGAGAGGGATTGCCTGCATACTGCAACCTCGTTTGCTTCACTTCCGCTGATGGTATACATTTTACAGAGCATCATATTTTTGAGGCTGAGGAACGCTACAATAATATGTACGACAGTCTTAATACAATATGGTGGGATAATAATGATAAAAAGTATTATGCCTTTATTCGAACAACACACCTTAAGCCAACAGCTACAGATCCTCGTTACTGTGAGCATTTTGCAAGAGCCATTACGATTATGACCTCCGAGGACTGCGTTCATTGGAGTAAGGGTACTCCTGCGGATTATATGGGCGGTATGGATTATCAGACATATACGAACTGTGTTTCACCATACATTTATGATGACCGCTACTACGTAGGTTTTCCCACCCGATATGTTGAACGTTTGGAGTGGAATGACAGTTTTGAAAGGCTCACAGCGAAAGAATGGCGTTTGAAACGAATGGAGAATCCAAACGGAGAGATCAACGACGATACCAAAAGATACGGACAAACAATAACTGATGGGCTTTTCATGTCTTCAAGAGACAAATTCCATTGGTTCCGCTTCGATGAGGCTTGTCTTACTCCAGGACCGGAAGACGGATACAACTGGGAGTACGGAGACTGTTACCCTGCGGTAGGATTGATTGAAACTCCCGGAAGATTTTCCTCTGAGCCTGAAATTTCTTTATTATGCGAGTCTCACCATTGGACAGACCAACCTGTAGAGCTTATAAGATATATTTTCAGAAAAGACGGATTTGCATCTTATAAAGCAACATTCAAGCCTCAGACACTGAGAACGAAACCTTTTACTTTTGACGGAAATGTTTTGAAAATAAATTTCAGAACTTCTGCAAGAGGCTATATTCAGATCAAATTCCTCGATTGCTACAACAATCCCATTGAAGGATTCGTTTCCTGCGAACATTTCGGAGATACGACCTCAAGAGTTATTGATTTTGAGAAATCACTCTCCGAGCTGAACGGAAGGGAAGTCAAGATGGAATTTATCATGAGTGATGCCGAGCTTTTCTCCATGACCTTTGAAGATTAATACAATATTAAGACTCTCAACAAATAGCTGAGAGTCTTTATTATTATTCTTCGTTTTTCTTGAAATTGCGGATAATGTCTCTGTACCTGTAATAGGAATCCTTCGGGGTTCTCTTCAAAGTGTCGTAGTCAACATGAACGATGCCGAAACGAGGTCCGAATCCAAGCTCCCATTCAAGATTATCCATAATGCTCCAATAGAAATATCCTCGGATATCTATGCCGTCTTTGCGGGCTCTGAGAAGCTCGGCAGTATATGCTTCAATGAAATCTCCGCGTGCTTCATCATGGACAGAACCGTCTTCATCCACAACGTCAGCGGAAGCGTAGCCGTTTTCCATAATTGAGATCGGAAGCTTGTACCTTTCATAAAGAAATTTTGCGCCCCAATATAAAGCTTTTGGAACGACCCCCCAACCGAGCATATTGTAGGTTCTGCCTTCGTTGTATGGTGTCCAACCACCGTTTCCATCGGAAACGTAGTCCTGACCTGAGTATATATTCTGGAAGCAGAAATCCAACGGCTGAGATATCAGTTCCATGTCTCCCGGTTCTATGTTCGGTAAAATGTCCTTGTATCTTTCATAATATTCTGCAGGATAGTCACCGAGGAATATCGGATCTCCGAATAGTGTAACTCCGTCTCTGAAGTTGTCTCCTTCGGGCAATTCGAAGTATGCCTTACGGGCAATTTCTATCAACGCTTCATCACCGTCAGGAGGGCAGGGAACACCGCTGCATGGAGCAAAACCTATTTTACATTCGGGAACAGTCTCCCTCAATGCCTTGACTGCCATACCGTGAGCCTTGAGTACTGTGTGTACGGCTGTGAGACGGTCGTGGAGTGAGTATCCCATTGCGGGAGCATTTCCACCGCCTTGTGTCATCCCCTCAATGATGTTTGAGGGTTCGTTGATAGTTATAAAGTTTTTGACTCTGTTTCCGAATCGTTCACCGATAAGCTTTGCATATTCATAAAACCATTTTGGCATTTCGGGGCTGAGCCAACCACCTCGTTCAAAAAGTGCCTGAGGCAGATCCCAATGGTAAAGTGTAACGTATGGCTGAATTCCGTATTTGAGCAATTCGTCTATCAGGTCGCTGTAAAATTTGATACCTGCTTCGTTGACTTCACCCGTTCCTTTGGGGAGAACTCTTGACCATGAAATTGAGAATCTGTATCCGCCAAGTCCCAATTCGCCCATTAAACGTACGTCTTCTTTGTATCTGTGATAGTGGTCGCAGGCGATATCTCCTGTTGCAGAGCCTTTGGTTCTGTTCAGTTCATGAGTGTAAACATCCCAAATTGAGTCTCCTTTACCGTCTTCGCGGTATCCGCCTTCTATCTGAAAAGCCGCGGAAGCCGCACCCCATACAAATTTTTCGTTCATGTTGTGGCTCCTCTCAATTCTATTTTAGTGAAATATCAGCCCAGATCATGTTATGGTCAGAGCTTGCTGATTCGTTCAGCTCAGCTTTTAAGAGGTTGATTTCGTTGCTGTAGAAAATATTATCGATACAACGGAACGGAATCTCATCCTTGAAACTCTTTATCTGGTTGCTATTGTTGTTGACTTTATTAAGATCTACAGCATCAAATTCTTCGAAAGATGATACGTTGAAGTCTCCAAAAAGAACAACCGGAGCATAGTTTTTAATTTCGTCTGCCAAAACCTTAAACTGTTCGTTTCGGATCTCAAGATCTTCATAACTAAGATGTGTGTTTACTGCGTAGAGCTTTTTTCCGTTGACATCTATTTCGCAGATCATGAAAATTCTCGGTTCAAAGTCTGCGGTTTCATATTTGACTGTTTTTAACAGTTTCATCGGGTAAGTTGAAGCCATACCTATTCCGTAATGACCTCCGTCGAATTCCATTGTTGCGGAATATTCATAATAAGGATAGTCTTCTCCGCAAATTTTCTGTAAAACATCAATGTTTCCCGAACGATGTGTCTTCTTATCAATTTCCTGGAAACCGACTATCTGAACGCCAAGTTCAACAAGTTCAGCTCGTATTGCGTCCATGCTTTTTCCATAGTCTGCGCATTGTATATTGTATGTTGCAACTCTCATTGGGAACTCCTTAATTTATAAAATATTTTCTGATGAAATAAGAGGGGGAGCAGCTCCATGCGTGGCAGTATGAAGTCAGGAGCGGATCTTTCATGTATGAAATATCGGAGTTTCCGACAACATGAATTTCCCAGAACGTATCCGCCCCAAGGTTTATCATGTCACCCCAATATGCTTTCATGTATTCAATAGCTTCGTTTTTCATTCCCAACTTTATCATAGCTTCCATTACATAGTGGTGCATATAGGGTGTTCCGGGGATTATTTCAGCTTCTTTAAGGCTTTGGTTAAGAACTGACTTTGCTTCCTCTCCGCTTATAACACCACCGAGGATCATCCAGACCTGAGCCTGAACGGAATACTGGTTTTCGTCATATGTGTTAATGAATGCGTTTCGTTCTTTGTTGAAGAGCTTTTCGTAAGCGTTTTTACGTGTAATTTCAAGATGAGCTTTGAATTTATCTGCATCTTCTGTTTTTCCGAGAGCTCTTGCAAGTTTTTCCATATTTTCAAGAGCATAAAGGTACACGCCTTCAAGAGCTGTTTTTCTCTGTATTCCTGCTGCCCAGTCTATGAATGATGCCCAACCGTCAAGGAACTGTATTATTCCGTTTTCGTCGTGAACCGACATCGCAAGCTCGATCTGTTTTGCTGCAATGGGGTAGAGGTCTTCGGCCGTTTCCGTGTCTCCGTAGTTTTCGTAGTAGTCGCAGAGGGTTACGGCATAAAGCAGTGCATAGTCCGCAATTCCCATTCCCTCATCGTAGAATAGTTCAGGTTTGTAGTAAAGACATCCGGGGAGATACTGACCGTCTTTCTGACAAGCTGCAAAGAGATACAGACAGCGTTTTGCAAGTTCTGCGTTTCTGTAAAGAACTGAGTCTGTAAGAGCCTGAACTCTCAGGTCGCCTGTCCAAAGTCTTCTGTCACGTTTCGGCCCGTCTTCGTAAACTTCCTGCATGCAGTCTGCAAGAGTTCTTGCTGCCACTTTATCTATTTTTACAAGCATTGGATCTGTGCCTTCGGGGAGAGGTTTCATCTTACTTTCGTCTGCACAGGTTGTAATATTTACCTTAAAATCTGAAAGACGGATCTTTCTCGGAGTTGCGAGAATTTCAACTTCGAGGAATCTGAACGCGTAACGTCGAGGCATTTCAACAATACCTTCGTAGTCAATGTTGATAATTTCTTCCTGGAGCCATGATTTGCAGAGATTTCCGTAGAAGGTGTTGAAATCTCTTGTCATGTCATAAGCAACTTCCGCAAACTTAAGTTTGAGCTTAACAGGGGCATCAAGATATGTTTTTACTTTTGAAAGCTTAAATGACAAATATCCTACGCAGTGGTCTCCAAAATCAAGAATGAATTTATCGCCTGATTCCAGCTCATCTTTGATTTTGCCTGCAGGCTTAAAGCCTACCCTCATGTATTTTGTTTTATCTTCGCAGACCTCGATCAAGGAATCTGATGTTTTTATGAAGTTTGATTTCACGGGCATATTTTCGTCCGCTTTTTTTAAATAATAATCTTTCATATGCTGAACCTCATTTTTTTGCTTTTTTATTATTTTACCATATAAAAGCTGATTTGTCAATATAAAAAATCCCCGCAGGGAAAATTTTTCCTTGCGGGGTAATCTTGATTTAATTCCAGGGTATCCATTCTTCCGGAATTGCAAGAAGGTCTGCTTCTTCTTTCGAGTGGGAGAGGTTTGTATTGGCAGGGTTTGCGCCGACCCAATACTTTATCATTTCGTCAAAGAGTACGGAGTTCTTTTCTCTTATAAGGCTGTTATGTTCTTCAGCAACAAAATTGAAAAAGCCTGTTCTTGCATCGTCAATTTCTGTTGACGGGTACAGTTTTGCATAACTGTAGTAAAGATTCATGAGGTTTCCTCTTATGGAAAGGTTCTTCAAATAAGATATTTCAAGAGTTGAAACCTGAATCTTTGTTTTTTGAATACGCTGTAGTTCAGCTTCATCCTTTGCAAGAGCTTCGGCTTTCGCAAAGTTTTCATAAGCCGCGTTTATAAAATTTCCAAGGATATCTTCTGTTATATTATAATAGTTATAATAAGGTTTCCAGTCGTAATTTTGGGGATTTATAAAGTGATCGGCTGTTATTTCTTCGGGCAATGGTTTAGAGTTATCTTTTTTAATTTTGGTGTCGAATAAATCTGTAATCTCAGGCCATGTATCAGCGTGTTTCCCTTCAACTGCTTTCATAAGGTCATCAAGATATGCTCTTATATATTGCCAACCCTCACCGTAGAATCCTTCAAGAAAATCATTGATATGGTATTCAAATTCTTCGTCAGACATATAGGGATCCCAGAAGAGTTTTGCAAGCAAATAGCATCTCAGTTCACCGAATTCACCTGTTGGGGAAAAAGCGTTTCCTTGATAGAAGATGCTCGTTACGTTCATATCGGCATATAACTTACAGTCCTTTTTCAATGAATAAAGGGCGGGGTATGGGAAAGTTGACTGGTCAAAGTTGGTGCTGTAGTCCCAGATAGATAATTCACATCCGAGTTCAGACCATTCTTTCAGCATTTGGTATGTGCTTTTTCCTGTATATTGGGATGTCCACCATTCCTGACATTCTTCAGTACCGTGTATTATACACTGTTCGATGGGAGCCATTCTTACAATTACATTTTCTCTGGGTTTTGTAATAGTAGGCGCGTCTATCGTTGCAAAGTAAGCAAGAGCGTCGATCTTGACATCTGGGTAATCGTCTTTTATGTTGTCTGCAACTGCATTAACAAAACGGAGCATTGTACCTGCATGTCCGCCCTCTTCAGCATCTGTCTGAGCGCATTTTTCACATTGACATGTATCACGGTTATCGTTTTCGGAAACAGAAATATAGTTGACATAAGGCTTTTCCGCAAGCATTTTTCTCACGCCGTCAATGGTAAGCTGAAGAACATCGGGATTTGAGAGACAAGCCTGAGTCCAGCCGCCTTTATCTCTGATATTACCGTTTTTATCAACTGCGAAGTATTCGGGATGAGTGTCTTTATATTGTGAGTAAGGAACAAAAAACTGCATTGTATGAACCCATCCACTGTTGTGGTCATGTCCCGGGAAAGCAACACCGCCGCCAACTTCTTCGGAAAGTTTTACATTTGTGTTGTCGTTGATCTTCTGTTTTACGCTCCATTCGGGGTTCATTGGGACCCAGTCGCTGAGGCGTGCGGTAAATACTGGAATCTGCTTGTTTTCTTCGATTTTATCAAGTTCGATGGTTTTCATTTCCGGAACTTTTTCCACTGTTGAAGTGTAGTATCTCACACCGAGGTATTCTTCAAGGAAAGAATATACGGAGTAGAGAGTACCTCTCAGTTCACCGCCAACAAGCCAAAGCTTTGAACCTGTTGACTTGATAATAAAGCCTTCTTTGCCAAGTTCGTCTCTGTCGAATTCGCCGTCGGCTTCACGGTTTGTTTTACCGACTACAATTTCTTTTGCGACGGGGGCTGTGGCATCTGTTACGATGGGAATTTCCACACCGCTGATCTGTTTCAGATATTTCTGAAGCTCTGTTGAAGCTGTAACTTCGGAAATGTAAGCGTTTTCGCCTCTTACGATAACATAATCTGAAACGCCGTCTTTTACAAGTGTCAGCATATCGGAAATCTCCTCATTTCCTTGAACCTCTTCGTTTACCTGACCGTCATCAGGGTCAACAACAGGCTCTTCCGTGTTGCACGCTGCAAGCATCGTAAGTATAACCGAGATTGCAAGCAATGTGCTTAATACTTTCTTCATGTTTGTTGTGCCTCCTTTAATTTTTTTATTGGCATATATAGTATATCATGAAAAATAATATATGTCAAGTAGTTTTCAAAAAAAAAAAATAGTTTTGTCAAAATGTACTGTTCGTAATTCTGTCTGAAACTTCGGTATAATGTTTTTCTTCTGACTTTTTGTTGAATTCGTGCCGTAACCTCTTGACGAAAGTACTGTTTTGATTGTACAATATATATATGATTATTGGTACTACTATTTTTTGAAGGAGATATGAAAATGATTTATAAAGATTTTAAAGGAAAAAAACTTTCTGCACTTGGTCTTGGCTGCATGCGTTTCCCTGTAACTGAAGATAAACAGATTGACGAGGCCGCAACTCAGGAGCTTTTTGATTATGCGATGGCTAACGGGATAAATTATTACGATACAGCTTGGGTGTATCATGGAGGACAGTCTGAGGTCGTAACAGGCAGATTCCTTAAAAAATATCCTCGCGAAAGCTATTATATTGCAACCAAGTTCCCCGGATTTGATACCGCAAATATGAGCAAGGTCGAAGAGATCTTTGAAAAACAGCTTGAAAAATTAGGTGTTGATTATATCGATTTCTACCTTTTCCATAATGTTTCCGAGGGTAATATCGACGGTTATCTCAGCGAAGAATACGGCATTTTCAATTATCTTATGAAACAGAAAGAAAACGGAAGAATCAAACATCTCGGTTTTTCCGCTCATGGAAATCTTGATACATTGAACCGTTTCCTTGACAAATACGGTTACGCAATGGAATTCGGTCAGCTTCAGATAAACTGGCTTGACTATATTGCTCAGAATGGTAAAGAGAAAATTGAGCTCTTTGCAAAATATAATATCCCTGTTTGGGTAATGGAACCCGTCAGAGGCGGAAAACTTGTCTCTATCGGAGATAAGTACGAAGCGATTCTTAAATCTTACCGCCCTGAAGAAAGCATTCCCGGATGGGCTTTCAGATTCCTCCAGACTTTGCCTGAAGTTACAGTAACATTGTCCGGTATGTCCAATATGGATCAGCTTAAGGATAATATCAAGACTTTTGCAACAGATGAACCGCTGAATTCCGAAGAGTTCAAAGCGATCCTTGATATCGGCGTTGAAATGCTTAAAACAAATACTGTTCCTTGTACTGCATGTGAATACTGTGTTGAACATTGTCCCATGGAATTGGATATTCCGAAGATCATCAGAATTTATAACGGAAACTGCTTCACAGGAAGTAAAAAGGTCAGCACTGCTGTAGTTGGTTCACTTCCCGAAGAAAAGCGTCCCGATGCTTGTATCGGATGTCAGGCTTGTGAAGTTGTATGTCCTCAGAATATAAAGATCTCTGAAATGATGTCGGATTTTGCAGAGAGGTTGAAATAATATGTCAGATATAAGTTTTGATAAGCTTGCGGAAATCAGATATTCCGTTCGTAGATTTACAGATAAACATCTTGAGCAGGAGGTTATTGATAAGATTCTTGCGGCAGCGCATCTTGCACCTACAGGTTGCAACTATCAGCCTCAGAGAATTCTTGTTTGCAATACCGATGAGTCGATTGAAAAGCTGAGAAAATGTTCAATAAGCCATTACAATGCCCCAACAGCAATGCTTATCTGCTATAATAAAGATGAAGTATGGACCAGAAAATATGACGGTAAAACCTGCGGAGTTTCCGATGCTTGCATAGTCACCACGTATATGATGCTTGAAGCGACAGCTCTGGGCGTTGGAACCACATGGGTAATGAATTTCGATCCGTTTGCAATGCGTGAGACATTTTCCATACCTGAAAATATTGAGCCTGTAGCTCTTCTTATTATGGGCTATCCCGCTCCCGATGCGACACCTCTTCATCTCCACAGTGAGTTCAGACCTATTGAAGATGTCGTAAAATATGATACATTTTAATACTTAAAAATGAAAACAGACAGAGATTAAATCTGTCTGTTTTTATCTTTTATTCGATTCTGCCTATCTCATCAAAGGGGATTTCTTGAATTCGGTATATAACTTCGAGCTGACATTTCTCTGCTTCCGTTTCTGAGAAAGGTGTTTTGGTATATTAAAAAATTATTGTCTCTTCATTTGTCTCAAAAACATCAGTATCGCAAGTAAAAGTAATCCTGCGGAATAGCCGAGAACCCACCATAGATGGGGAAATATTTCCGCAAAATTTTCTGTAAGGGCTGCTTTTTCAAGTTCTACAGCATGGACGAATGGCAATAGGTTTGCTATCTTTCTGAAAACTCCGCCTACAAGGTCAAGATCAAACCAAACTCCTGAAAGCCATGCGGAAAGATTTGTCAAAAGAGCTCCGCAAACGCCACCGACTTGTTTGTCGTTTAATATACTTCCGAACAGGAGTCCCATGGCTATGTAAAGAGTCGAAACAGGTATGATAAATATCACCGCATAAAGAATGCCTACGGTGATTTTCAATCCGAGGAAAATTGCAACAATATAGCAAATAATACATTGACCTATAGCGACTGGAAGTATTGGTAATGTATAACCGAGAATAAAATCAGTAGGTGTCAGCGGGGAGGTGTACAGTCTTTGCAGAAGTGCGCTGTTTCTGTCTTTGGAAACTAATGTTGCAGAAAACAAAGTCATGAATGAAAGTCCAAAGACGGTTATCCCCGGAGCAAGAGTTTGTATTTCAAAAAGAGATACGGGAATATTTTTCTGAATTATACTCAGCAATAATATCAAAACAATGGGAAAGCCCAAACCGAACGCTAAGTTCAGAGGGTCTCTGATTATTTCCTTTATGTTTCTGCTTGTGAATGCAAGTACTCTCATTTCGTTACCCCCTTAACAATACGAACAAACGCTTGCTCAAAATTGTCAGTTTGTGCAATTTCCTTGATTTTTTTCGATGTGTCGCACATAATCAGCTTTCCGTCCTTCATTATTGCAATTCTGTCTGAAAGCTCTTCTGCTTCTTCCATATAATGGGTTGTCAGAACTATCGTTATTTTTCCTTTCAGCGCACGGATAATGTCCCATAGGTCACTTCGTGCAAGCACATCAAGTCCCAGCGTCGGCTCGTCGAGAAACAGAATTTTCGGCTCGCTTATAAGAGCCATTGCGATGCTCAACCTTCTCTGCCAACCTCCCGAAAGTTTTCCTGCCTTTTTATGAATTACTGTTTCAAGCCCCAAAAGCTTCGTCAGTTCGGAAATTTTCAGATCTTGCTTGGATTTTGTAAATCTGTGAATTCCGCAGATCAGTTCGAGATTTTCTCTGACGGAAAGTCCCGGAGCAACTGCGGTCTCCTGCGGTGAAACTGCAATAATTGATTTTACTGCTGTGCTGTCGTTTCGGATGCTCTTTCCGTGAAGAAATGCTTCTCCGCTTGTCGGTTGAGTCAGGCACGAAAGCATCTTTATTGTGGTTGTTTTTCCAGCACCGTTCACTCCCAGCAAGGAAATCAGCTCTCCTTCGGGAACAGAAAGATTCAGATTGTCAACTGCGATAATGTCTTTGTATTTTTTTGTTAAACCGATTGTTTTAATCGCTTCCATTTGCATACCTCGCATATCAGTATGATATCATTTATATATCAAATATTGTAGCATATATTTATATAAAAGTCAAGGTCGTTTACAGAATATTCAAAAAACTGGGTTTGGATACAGTATATAAAAATAAGGTGACCCATTGATTCAGGTCACCTTGTTTTTTTGTGTTATTTCAGAAAGGTCTTGTAATCCTCGTAATTCTTTTTCAAAAGGTTTGGTGTGTCAAGACCGTAGGGACATCTTGTCTTACATGCTCCGCAATTGATACATCCTTCAATTTTTTTCATCATTTCCTGGCTTTTTTCGGAAAGATGACCTGCTGTCGGAGAACGTCTGAGCAGAAGTGACATTCTTGCGCAGGTGTATATTTCTATTCCTGCAGGACAGGGAAGGCAATATCCGCAGCCTCTGCAGAATTCTCCTGCAAGTTCCTTGCGTTCTTTTTCTATATATGCAAGTCTTTCTTCCGTAAGTGTCGGGGGATCGTCATTGTATGAAAGGAATTCGTCAAGCTCTGTTTCTTTTTGAATTCCCCAGATCGGTGCTACAGGGTATTGAGCAAGAAAAGCATAGGCTACGTCGGAGCGGGTGATAAGTCCCCCTGCAAGAGCCTTCATACAGATGAATCCAACGTCATGTTCTTTGCAGAGTTTTACAAGGGCTTCTTCTTTCTCGCTTGCAAGATAAGAAAATGGGAACTGGAGTGTGTCGTAAAGCCCTGACAGCACAGCTTCTTCAGCAACTGCAAGACGGTGGTTTGTGAATCCGATAAAACGGATCAAACCTTTTTCTTTCGCTTCAAGCATCGCTTCATAAAGCCCTGTTCCGTCTCCCGGTCTTGGACAGAATGAGGGGTTGTGGAACTGATAAATATCAATATAATCGGTTTTTAAAAGTGAAAGGCTTGTATTCAGATGCTCCCAAAATGTTTTTACATCTGTGGCTCCTGTTTTGGTTGAAATTATTATTTTATCTCTTACATCGGATAATGCAAGTCCAATTTTTTCCTCGCTGTCTGTATAAAAACGGGCTGTATCAAAATAATTTATACCGTTTTCGTAAGCCTTTCTCAGTAACTTGCAAGCATATTCTTTGTCGACTCTCTGTACGGGGAGCGCTCCGAATCCGTTTTTGGTTACAATGAGATTTGTTCTTCCAAGTCGTAATGTTTCCATCATATAACTCTCTTTCTTTAGTTTTCACTGACTGCCAGGAGTATCCACTGACCTGCTTCGAGTTCGATGTAGTCTCCGTTTTCTGTTTTGGAAATATTTCCCGAACCGTCGATCTTTTTGCAGGAAATTCCATTGTTTTTATAATTGATTTTTGAAACAAGGTCGCAGTCTGGAAGTTTTTTGTCTCCCTCAAAGTTATTGTCGCAATGGATACCGTCGTTATTTATTGCAAGAACGAACCAGCCGTCATTTGTCTTATTATATGAGGTATGAACAGGGCTTTCTATACGCAAGGGAAGAATGTTTTCAAGAATCTTGTTTATATCTTCTGTTTTTACAGTGTTTTTGTGTTCTTTTGCGAAAGAATCGTTTCCTGTAAGATCTATAAGGAAATCATATTTGTCAAGTGCATTTTCTGTGTCTTCGTGAACAATATCGAAGATGTCAGGATATCCACCGTTTCTGATTACATGACCTGCGTTACCTTTACTTTCGCTTCCAAAAATACTGCGCAGACCGTCCCTGAGCATGGTTGCTGTTTCTTTTGATACCACAAAGGATTCATCTTCAGGACTGTAGTTAGCATAATTATCCGGGAATCTGAGGTCAATATAGGGAAGTTCCTTAGGCAGAACTATCGCAAAAGGGGTAAATGCAGTTCCTAAATCGGGGAATTTTCTTGTGAAGTCAAGGAAATTCTTTTTGACTTGACCGTACGGACTCAGATCAAAATCATCGTAATTTCTGAATGTATTACAAACGCCGTATTCTTCACCCATAACGGTAGCACCTGAAAAATATGCGTAACGCCAAACTCTTTCCTGAAGATTTCGTGAGCTGCCGCCTCTTTCACGCATTTCAAGAGGTAAGTGGGCTCCGTTGCCTTTTATGAGCTGATCTTCGCCCCATTCATCGTCATGACCTGCAAGGGAGTAGGGAATAGTGAGATTGTTGACTTCTGATGTATATCCCCAACATTCGTAGTATACGCCCCAACGGATATTTGCTGCTTTTGCCATTCCTCGGTTATACGCTATCTGAACACGCATATCCGGGATCTGCCAACCGACTTCGGGCATGAGCAATTTTGCGCCGTTTGCAATTTCTATTTTCGGTGCCATGTTGTAGCTGTCTACAGGTATAAGCTGATGGTCAGTCATTAAAGAGCGTGTTTCATAGAGCCAATGAATATCATCCATATAGGCCTGTCTGTTCATCGGGTCTCTGTGTATATTCCATTCTACAGGAGTCAGAGCTTCAAGGAAGAGATTTTCACTGCCGTCAATAATTTTTTTCCATATTTTTTGTCTTTCTTCGGGTGTGGGGTTTGGTGTTCCTGATTTTTTATAAAACTCTTTGATCCTGTCCCAGTCGCTTTGGTAATTTGATGCCCATTCGTGCATCTGCCAGCCCCAGAAGTTATCTCCCAACATTTCTCTGTAATGATGGAGGATCTTTGTATTATAATGGTAGTGGTAGGGAAGTCCTACGCCGCCCTGCAAACGGTCGATATAAAAAGGACATTTGTTTTCCTTGAGGATCGTTTCGAGTTTGCTTCCCTCTTTTGCTATGTTGTGGAATTTGAGGTGGTCTTTTATATAGCTTGTGTGCATGATCTTCAATCCGTCACCCTCACTCCAAAGACCTTTTTCAATAATACCTTTCCATCCTTCGTTTGTAAAAGTGTGAATAAATGTGAACATAGCTATTCCTCCCATATTGGTTTATTTTTTAGTGCTTTTGTTATGTTAATTATACCATACAATACGCGGTTTGTCAATCGTTTATTTTGAACTCGGAAGCTTTTTTAAGTTTATTATTTATCGTAAAGAATTTTTGAAAAATCATACAAAATGGGTTGACAACTATATTCGTGTGTGTTATAATATAGGGAAAGAAATCTATAAGAATTTTGGATTTATAAAAATACTTATGCCGCTGTATGGCGGCAGATTGGAGACATATATGAGCAGACTTAATTTGGTCAATGTTAAGCAGGGTACAAAATCCCTTCCCCGTTTTTCTCAGGGCAATACTTTGCCTCTTGTTCAGCGTCCTTTCGGTATGGCGGCTTTTGCTCCTCAGACAGAAAGAAATATGGGCTACGGAAACGGTAACTGGTGGTATCACCCCGAATCTCACAGCCTTGAAGGTATCCGTCTTACACATCAGCCCAGCCCCTGGATTCAGGACTACGGTACATTTTTGATGACTCCCCAGAATGATATTATTGCAGATAATAACTCTGCTGCTTGGAGCGGTTACAGACCTTCCGAAGCTGTTATCACACCTTCATATCTTAACTACTATTTCCTCCGTTCCATGTGTGCTTTTGAACTCACACCTGTAGAACGTGGTGCGAAGGCAAGACTTACAGTTAAAACAGACAGAAAAACCTGTCTTTCCATTCTTCCCATACTCGGTGAGAACGGTTTTGAGATCGTTCCCGAAAAGAATGAAATTATCGGCTATACAACAGGACACTCTCAGGATATCGCAGAAAACTTCAAAATGTATTTCGTTCTCCGTTTCAGAGAAGGGGACATCGACTTTGAAGCTACAAAGCTCAGCGATAAAAACGGCACAGATAAGGGATATATTCACATTTTCCTCAACGGTAAAACTGCTGAATTCTCCATCGGTACTTCCTACATTTCCGCAGATTTTGCAGAAAGAGTTATCGACAATGAGATCGGTACACGTTCCTTCGATGAAATCAAAGCTGAAAACGATAATATCTGGGAGGGCTACCTTAACAGAATTGATGCTAAATTTGACGACGCAAAGGTTGAAAAAACATTCTATACATGTCTCTGGCGTACATTCCTCTATCCGCACAAGTGTTACGAATTCGATGCTGACGGCAAAATGGTTCATTACACACCTATCAATGGTAAGATAAATGAAGGTCCCAGATATACAGACAATGGCTTCTGGGATACTGCAAGAACTGTATATCCTCTGTATGCACTTATTGCCCGTGAAGAATACGCGGAAATGCTTAAAGGATTCGTAAACGATTACCGTGAATGCGGATGGCTTCCCAGATGGCTCTCCCTCGGTGAAGTTGGCTGTATGCCTTCCACTTTCATTGACGCAGTAATTGCTCATGCGGTTGTGAACGGTATCGGTGACCGTAAGGATTGGGAAGACGGACTTGAAGGTATGCTTAAACATGCAAATGTTGACGGTCCTCTTCCAAGATTCGGACGTAACGGTGCTGAATCCTATGTTAAATTGGGTTACGTTCCCCGTAACGAACAGAAAGAGTCTGTAAACCTTACACTTGATGCGGCTTACGGTGACTGGTGTATTGCAGTTATCGCAAAGGCTCTCGGTCGTGATGAACTCATTCCCGAATATATGAGACGTTCCAAGAACTACGCAAATCTTTTCGATAAAGAAACAGGCTTTATGCGCGGTAAAGATACAGAAGGTAAAATGGCTGAAGACTTTGATCCCGTTAAATGGGGCGGTGAATACACAGAAGGTTCTGCTTGGCAGTCCACATTCGCAGTTCCCCACGACGTTGAAGGTCTTGCAGAGCTTTACGGCGGCAAGGAACAGTTCTTCAAGAAGCTTGATGAATTCTTTGAAAGAGCTCCCGAATACCGTTGCACAGGCTACGGCATAGAAATTCACGAAATGACAGAATTTGCCGCAGTTGACTACGGTCAGTGTGCAATTTCCAACCAGCCTTCTTTCCATATTCCTTATATGTATGCGGCTCTCGGTGACGTTGAAAAGACACGTTATTGGGTTCACAAGATGGCTCTTGAAGCTTTCTCTTGGGAAGATGACGGATTCCCCGGAGACGAAGATAACGGTACTACTGCTGCTTGGTATGTGTTCGTTTGTCTCGGTCTCTATCCTCTTTGCCCCGGTAAGAAAGAACTTCTTGAAGTTCCCGGTCTTGCTAAAGAATGGAAGATCAATAAATAATCCCAACAGGGCATCCGCTTGGTTGAAAATAATTGATAATATAAAAAGTCATAGCTGCTTTAATGCGGTTATGACTTTTTGTGTAAAACATATGAACGGGTTAAGGCTTGAATTTCTGTAAGATTTTAGTATTTTTTGTGTGACCTATTGACTTTTTCGAAAAAATGGTGTATAATATTAAATACAGTACAGTATACTGTATTTATATGGGGGCGTACCGGATTTCGACGGGGATTTTGAAGTCGAATAAGCGAGTAGTGCAGCATAATCACTTAAAAGATGCAAACTTTAAATTTAAACGCTAATAGAAATACTTTAGCTGCTGCCTAATTAAAGGCGGCCGTTCCCTGCGGGACTACTGCGACCTGCAACGGAGCGTCGATTAGCAGTGAACGTCATCGGGTGATGCCGGGAATCCGTTGATGAACAACTCCGACTGCCGTCCAATGAGATCTGTCTCTCGTTCTCCTTGGGAATAAGCCAAACGACCGACTACACTCGTAGAAAGTTCGGTGGATAGGTTTTCGGACACGGGTTCAACTCCCGTCGCCTCCACCATTCATTTTCAAGTAAATGATAAAATTACAAACTACGCCTCATAACCAATCTTTACTGGCTATGAGGCGCATGGCTTTTTTATAGCAAGGATATCCTTATCCCGTGAAATTATCTGATTCTGCGAATTTTAAACTCAACACATGAAACAACGCCCGGAATCAATTCAAAACGCATAGTCTCGACTCATCAAAACAAGGGAATACTGCTTTCGACAAGGCCCTCCTTGCCATACCCCATCCTCTTAGATGATAAAATAGAACCCCACAAGTATAGCCTGACTAAAACAAAGAAGCACAGCTTTTGGCAACAATCTCCATCGGCTGTGCTTTTTTGTTTTTATTATTCCTGAAAATCACGCGATTACGCGATTTCCTTGTTCTATAAGGCTTTTCTCACGTTTTTTCTACGTGATTTTTACGCAATCAGTACGTAGTTTTTGATTTTAAACATCGAAACCTGAAATCTAACGGACAGGGGTTCAATGCGCTTCGTGTATGAATTTTTCCTAATTGGGATATCTTCGAAAATATTTCACTTTTAAATAAATATAATTGTTGTTGCCTTACAAATGCGTAAAAAGCCGTATTTTGTAAGGTTTTTTAGCGTTTAAGTAATTATTCCATTAGATTGAAATAAAAAAATAAATGCAGTTGTTTTCTGCATTTATTAGAGAATTATATATTGAGATATTTATAGATGTGATGTTAAGGATTGACCACAAAATGGTAATGAATTGTGTAACTTTATTACTACATATAGGCCGACAAGAATGCATATCGGACCATAATATAGTATAATTGTACCATACAAAGCCGAAAAAGTCAACCCCTATTTTCTAAAAATAATTGAAATACGTACACACAATATTGTGACTTCACATTATTGTCATTGTTTGACAATGAAAATCTTGTATTATTTCTCGAAAATGCCAGACTGTTTTTCGGCATTTTAAGCTATTTATGGTCAAATTGAAGTCAAAGGAGAAGTTGAAATGCCCAGGCGAGGAGAATCAATTTATAAAAGAAAAGACGGGAGATGGGAAGCACGATATATTCATCATTACGAGAATGGGGTTGCAAAGTATCGATATATTTACGCTCAT
>JAZTZU010000053.1:0-6521 GCA_045637625.1 Eubacteriales bacterium | reverse complement strand
TTCCGGCTCAAAAACCGTGTCACCATTCCACACACCCATACGCGGACCTGTGTGAATATGCGTACAAGCGAGAAAAACGCCTTCCTTCTCCATTCCGCACGCCTTTGCAATTTCAGCGCGGTATTTATCCGTCATACTGCGGACAATGCCGAGATTGTCAATGCTGATAATTACGGCACGTTTTTCTCCGTCATCGAATGCAACTGCAGTTGCATAAAGCGGGTCGAGAATGTTGTCTGCATACCGCATTTCAAAATATCCTGCAAGAGTAGTGCCGAGCGGTGGTGTTATATCCACACGCGCAAAACCTGCTTTTAACATTTTTCATCACCCTTTTCAAATTTAAGTTTGGTATATATGCGTTAAATGTTTTTTGCCCTACTGGGGCGGAAGTCTTGCAAAGGGGTTCTCTTGCGAACCCCTTTGGATCCCCACGCTTTTGCCGCTGCAAGGATAAAGGATAATAATCTTTTCATCGTTACTCCTCCTTTGTTTATTATTCTTATTTAAATTCTTTCACTATTTCAAGCAATTTGTCAAAATTCAATTCCTATTGCGAAGATTTTTAAAGCTGTATTTTTCTAATGCGCCTTGTTTCTCCGGCGAGCATCGGGAAACAGTTTTCCTCTAGAAGATAAGGAACATCCAAAAGTGCACAAGGAGTAAATTCATCTGCATTTACGTTTATGCTGTCCTCATCCTCGGAGGTGATTTCTGCATCCTTGTATGCAATACCAAGATCTGCAAGCTTCCCTTTGACGTAAAACGTTCTGTCATTGCCGAGGTTGCTTTCTGCATCGCATACGATGACGGAATCACCGGTCATAAGCTTTTCGTATTCAGAGCTGTCACATTCAAAAGCAAGTTCCGAAGAATTCTCAGCCACATTAAAACAAAAGCTTTTTAAAATGCACTTTTCCCCCGTTTTGCAATTATATAGGTAAAGCGAAGCTTTTCCATTGCAGCTTTCCAAAGCATCATTGCAAGCATACACACAGAGCTTTCCGTTTTTATTTTCAATTGATACAACCATCGGCTTTGCACAGCGCTTGATTGAATAGTAAGCAGGTTTCGGCTTTGCATAGTAATCAATTATCGACCAGCCGTTAGCCGCCGGCCAGCAGTCATTGAGCATCCAGTAAAGAAGCCCTGATGAGAACCATTTGTTTCTTCTGTGCGCCTCAAAGGTTATCCTTATCCATTCGCATTGCAGCATCTGCTGTTTTTTCATCCGGTCTTTTGAGTCGGTGTATGCTCCGAACATCTTTTCTGCCATCGTTGTGACGGACTTAAACAGCGTCAACTCGTCGTCAATACCGTTTTTGGTATGGAATTCATGCATTTTGAGGTCTTCGTAAATATCCTCGTCCGTCATAAAGTTTTTAAGGCTTGATATAAACGGAAGACCGAAGCAACACTGTTCCACACTGAAGCGGGCTATCATTTTTGAAAAATATTCGGTATAATTATTAAAATCGGTTTCATATGCCGCCTTGAACACGAGCGGCTGATAATTTGTATTATGCGTTGTACCGCGGGTTACCGAGGAATAATACTCACCGCCCCACGGAGATGACGGGAAGAAATAGCGCTCTCTGTCGTATTTTTTAAGCATCGGCTCAATTCCGTACGTTGCGGAAAGATATCCGGGGAAATCGTTCTTGTTTTCGCTCCCCCATTCGCCGTTTTCATTATCTCCGGTCCACCAGGCAAGACAAGCATGGTTGCGGAGTCTAAGAGCCGCCGCGCGCGCTTCATTGTTGAGCGCTTTTATAAACCATTCTTCTTTTTCTGGATATGTTCCGCATGCCATAAGGAAGTCCTGTGTTACCAGAATACCGAGGCGGTCGCACTCTTCATAGAAGAAGTCCTGTTCGAAAATACCGCCACCCCATACGCGAAGCATATTCATTCCCGCATTTTTTGCAAGAAGCAGAAGCCTTCTGATTTTCTCCGGCGTTTCAGCCGACGGGAACGGTTCGCACGGAACCCAGTTTGCACCCTTGCACATGATTTTCACGTCATTCACCACAACGGCGAAGCTCGCTGTTTTTTCGTGTTTTTCACGCGAAGCAAAAAATTCATCGTTACGTATTTCTTTGCATTTGAAATCTTCCGCACTTCCCGATACATCTTCAAGCTGAACAACGGTTATTTCTCTGATTCCGAAAACGGTTTCCTTCACAGAACTTGAAGTTTCAATAACCAACTTATAAAGAGGTTGTGCTCCATAACCACTCGGATACCAAAGTTCCGGAGACGGAATATCAAAGCTTTCATCCATTGTCTCTTTTAGAATTGTGCGTCTTTTTGAATAGACAATCTTATCATCCGGAGAATATATCTTTATTCTCACTGTATCTTTTTCCGGAACTACATCGCGGAATTCAATTTCCGCTTTTATCTGCGCAGAATATGGCGTTATCCTTTTTGTGAACACGTATACATTTGAAATCTCATTAGGCTTTCTGAACTCAAGCCGCACATCGCGGTAGATCCCCATCGTTACAAAGCGATCAACCCAGTCCCATCCGTAGGTACACTGCATACGGCGCGTGTTCATTCTCTCTCTTGCGAAAACACCTTCCCGCTCCGGCATATTTTTCACTTCAGCAACCGGAGGACGGAATGCGACAGCAAGAACATTTTCTCCCTTTTTCAATGCACCATCTGCACAAAATTCATACGGAATAAACATATCATCTGCTTCACCGATTTTTGTTCCGTTCAGAAACACATCGCAATATGTATCAAGTCCGTCAAACTCTATATACGCATTTCCATAAACTTCATCAACAAAGAATGTCTTCTCATATGTGAAATTCTTTTTCTCAACCCATCTGTACGAATTGACGTTATCGCGGAAATACAAATCTTTTATTATCCCATTTCTGATGAAGTCCGTGTGAACGCAGCCCGGAACAGATGCTTCCACACTGATTTCGTTATCCTTTTCGTCAAAACCTTTTAAAATCCATTTTCCGTTCAAATCCATATTTATAACCTTCCGAAACTTATTTTCATCATCATTATATCATCTGTATATATCAAGATAAATAAAGAAAAGAACTTTTTTATAATTTATGACTCTTTATTTTTCCTTTTACCACATTTTAACAAATAATTTTTATAAATTTCATTCCGTTTTACTTGAGAAAACATTCTTTTTATGATAAACTATATCTGTAGGATGTGATACAAATGCTTTTTGAAAACGAACAACTGAACATATCCCGGCTCTATACCGTTATGTATTATAAGCCTGATAAGCTTTATCACAAGTATTTATGGAAGCCACCATATTATGAACTGACATACTACAGCAAAGGCGACAGCACAATAACTTTCAACGGAAAGACTCTGCATGTCGGTACGGGCGACATATTATTTCTGCCCAAATTTATCGTCAACGAAAATTACATCGTTGACGCGAACGGCAAATTCTCACTTTACAACATCTATTTTGATACCGATGCCGAGCTTCCGCAGGAAGCTATTGTGATTTCTGCAAAGAACGAAAACATAATACATCTGTTCGACAAAATCCACAATATATGGGTAGGACAGCAGCCCGGATATTATTTCAAATGCATGCAGCTTGCTTATGAAATTTTCGCAGCTGTACGCCATATGCAGATTTATTCACCTAAAGCAAAATTGTTGCAGCTTGCAGCTTCGGAAGATTATATGGCAAACCACTACTGTGATGTAGATTTTGACTATGAAACATTCGTTAGCCTTTCAGGGCTTTCATACTCATATTTCAAAAAACTGTTCATTTCAAAGCATGGCGTTCCTCCGGTGAAACACATAACACGCATGAAAATAAACCGAGCCTGCGAACTTCTTCAATCCGAAAAGTTTACAATTTCAGAGATTGCCCACTCCTGCGGTTTTGAAAACATCTATTATTTTTCCAATGTCTTCAAAAAGCTTATGGGTGTCTCTCCAAAGAACTATGGTTCCTATGTTGGTAAGGATTCCGATTGATTTGTATTTTGCACTTCATTCGATCATCTATACAAACACCTTTGTATAATCACTCTCATCCCACAACCCTCACACAATACCCAAAGCTTTCTTCGTCTGTTATTACCACATTGTTCGCGCCTGCGTTGCAGTGGATGACGAGAAGGCTTCCGTTGTTTTTGCGTCCGGCTACTATGCCGATGTGTGAGTTGTCTGAATATACCGCGAGGTCACCGGGTTCGGCTTCATCCCAAGTTATGCGAACACCCTTCGCCGCTTGATTTCCTACGCCGTGACCGATGTAGCTTTCGGAGAATCCTGCATTGATGAATACCCAGGTGACAAAGCCCGAGCAATCAAGCCCGAACGGTCTTGTTTTGCCGGTAGTCACACTTCCCGCAGCTGTTACAGTCTTCATCTTGCCCCATTCGGAATCCCAACCAATAGCTGACGATTTACCACCCCAAAAGTATGTTACCTTACCAACGAGCGAACACGCTTTTTTCACGATAAGCTTTCGTTCCTCGGATAAGTCTTCGGGCAGGTTCTCCAAGATTTCTCTTGCCGTCACATCGGATATTGCAAGGCTCTGCATTGTTCCCGTAAAAGCATCACTGTTTTCAAGAAGCGTTTCAAGCGCTTCTTTTTGTTTTGTCCTGAAAAAGTATTTTAATATCATTTCATCTTTCGTCTTTGTATCTATCGTTAACGATTCCGTTTTGCGTCTGCCTGTAATGGTACTGCCACACTGTCCAGGATGTATCATCAAAAGTATTTGATCCGTGATTATAAAAATCCATAGAAAAATACTTGCGGATTCTTCAATATTCATCGGTTATTTCATCGGTTATATTTAAATTATTTAGAGTACCGTTCATTATGATTTTCAATTTGCCAGCCTCGTCGCTTTTGATAATCTCAACTTCATAGCATCGTACAGAGAACGAGGTTCCGTCCTCAATTCTCCATACTGCAGGCGTTTTCGGAATACGAAGGTCTGCCAGTATGTAACCCTGGCACTTATTGTCTTTCAAGAGCTTGCAGCAACCCTCACAGAAGATACCATCCAGCATTCCAGATACTTTCACAGGCGCTTCCAATTCAACCCTATCCGCTCCAAGGAGAATCCCACTGATTTCTCCCAAAGAGATAAGGCTCATATATCCGCCGTACTGTTCGTCGGATAGCTCGGCTACTTTCGTATGATGCGGTTGATAGATCTCCAATTCACGGAGTTCTCCTGTATTTAGATCGACTAAGCACGGAGCATGTCTTGGAAATGCATCGCAAAGGACACATTCTGCAGGTTCAGGAATATCTGAGTTACAGCCAGTGAGCAGCATTAGGAACATAACCGTAATTGCTATCAGTCTTTTCATTACATATCCTCCTTGGTATGATATAGGTTCTGATATTCTTTACGTTGCGCTATAGCGTACCGTAATGTCTGATATGCGCCGCCTTCATTGTTTTCTACATAGAAGACTACAAGATTGGATGATCAACCATGTGCCTATTTCTGACTTGGAAGGCTGCCTTAAAATGTTTGATGGAGGATTCTTCACAGATCTCTATCTCGTCATAGTAATCGTAGCAGGCTTGCTCGTTATCCCGGAAGAATGAGGTCGGATACGGCATAACCCAGATATGGGAGCTGTTATGGTGTCCGCATTCCCGCTGACATCGTTTAATAGCGGAGGAAACAAGTTGATCAAAGTCTCCATCCCTGCCCACAAGAAATTCAACATAGCTGTTTTCTTTCAGCAGTCAAAAATAAGATTATCCAACGTCCGATCTAAGTGCAGTTGGTTGTAGATTCGACTGTGCCCAAAGAAGCTCACAGTATAGCTTTTCAGCATAATCATCATCTCTCTTTCTGTTGTTTGCTTAGTGATTAAAACAATCGCATACAGATATTATAGTATTGCACACTATTACAATCAAGTGCTTACTTCTAAATACAGCAGAATCCTCCAGGGAAAGGTATAATAATGATATAAGTTTGAACTGGAGGCGAGCGAGTATGAGCAAGGAAGTATCCTTTAAGAATCGGGATAGATTCATCCAATTAGGTGTTGCGATTGCATCTCTTCGCAGGATTCGAGGGCTGTCACAGGAGAAATTGGCAGAAAAGGCAGGCGTTAGCCGGTCTTTGATAAGTGCAATTGAAGCACCCGGCCTTGCAAATGGTTTCTCACTGGAAGTCCTGTTCGATATTGCAGATGCGTTGGAGATTGACCCCGCTGATTTAATCAATGCATCCGTTTTCCCTGATGCGATCCTAAAAAAGAAACCTTGATTATGATGCGTCCCAATCCGGGGCGCATTTCTTTATTAATTGCATTATACACGAAATCCTTGGTTTGGTACAGGTAGCTGTACTACTTTTCTGTATGATTTTTTTATAATTGTTAGTACAGTTACAGGGATATGGTGGTGATGACATGCAGTTGAATAAAGCAGTCAGTAAGCGGATATGCGAACTTTTACAGGAAAGAGATATGACACCGTACCAGCTTTATATAAAAAGCGGTGTGCCGAAGTCCACGATT
>JAZTZU010000052.1:0-1937 GCA_045637625.1 Eubacteriales bacterium | reverse complement strand
AAAAATCATCGGATTTGTCAATGAGTGTTGAAAAAAATACTAATCGCGTATATAATATAGTTATAATGAAAATGATCAGAGAAGAACAATGCTAAAGAATTACCTGTAGTGTTGATCCGGATGTAGATGAACTGCATTTCTGAAAAACATCCACCGGATTATATAGACAGAAAGGGTTTAGTTTATTATGTCAGGAAACAAAATTACTCTTTACGAGCGTTTCAACTCAGCATTTATACTGAACAAAAATTTTTTCAAACAATTAAATGTAAATGCGAATGACAGTTATACTTTCACGCAGGGGCTTGCAGATCTTGTGGATCCCCGAAAAAACATATCAAAACACTCCGATAATACCCGCGGTCCGCTTTACATTGAGTGTTCAAACGGTCCGAAATGCTCTTCTTACGAACTCAAAGTATCATGGGGTGGATCGGATGAACTTGCTTCTGACACAAGAACCGTTAATTGCTGGAAACAGTTTTTTGACCGGCTGCTAGCACAACATAATTCTTTGAAGGACCGTTTTTTTGCGGCACTTCTTCTGTATATATGTCAGATTTCCAAAATCCAAGTCCTGAAAACTTCCCACAATACACAAATTCGCATAGATACTAATACTTTTAAAGCAGCTGACGAGACTGTTCGGGAAATTTGTGATGAATTAGTGTACAGTTCATCGGCTGCGGCGTCAAACAGAAAGACGATCTCAGCCGAGGATATTTTCAGGGATGATTTAGAAACCTATCTAAAGAACAAAGACTGGAACATTAACCTTGAAGGAGTTAAGAGTACTTCTATTCAAACCCACAAAGATCAAGAGACGATATTGCTTATACGAAACAGGTTTGACGATGGTGCTGCGTGTGATCGTTCAGAAGACGAAAATCCGATTCATCATCTCAAAATTGCCAAAAAAATTCTGTCTGAAGCCCGGAAATACCCGTTGTTCGAGCAGCTTCTTACATATGAGAAAGTTCGTGGAAGACAGAAAAGTATCGACAACATTCTCTCTCTACTTCGGCAAATCACAGAGATACATATCAGCCCTGACAGGTTCAGTGTAAAAATCGTCCCGCTTCTCAGCGCATCCTATAACTGGATTGAGACGTCGTTGGATTCATTCTTACAAAAAGAATATCGTATTTACACAAAAGTCGAAGTGATTTCGCTTCTTGGGAACTTAGCGCTGCTTATGAAAAGAAACAACAATGCTTCCGTGATCCGGAAAGAAGAGATTCCGGATAATATCTCACCGTACCAGAGTCAGATTCTGGACGATGCGGGTTCCGAAGAACTTAGATTTCTCATTTATGATCAGGAAACGCACACATATACGTTCACCTACAAGCATCTGCGTCTCATTTTTGAAGGAATTGAGGCCGCCTGCGCAGTAAATGACGGAACAGATCCGAATCAGGAATATTTCAAGACAGCAATCGAAACTGAGGAATATTCGCCGGAAATGGATAACCCGTATCCAACCCTTTGGTCGTTCAATGAGTTTGTTTTCTCGATGGCGGCATATCTGGATTATCTGGCAGAGCCCAGCAGAAACGCCGCAATACAGGAGCTGTGTGATATAGTCTCCGATCTTTCCCCTAAAAAACAATACCAAAATAAAAAAATTGTCCATTTGCTCTCCCTGTATCTCGCGGAAGGGAAAGATTTATCTGCCGATCTGCGGCTTGAAATATTCCGCCAGACGTACGGCAGGACATTTCATAAGATTCAAGCAAGTATGTGGACCTATCTGCGTCAGAAAAACCGGTTTTACAGTGACTACCCCATGTGGCAGATTGAAAAAGCCTGCAGATTGGAAGAGGATGGATTTGCAGATCAACAGCCATTCTTTATACAGCTTTATTGGTCATATCGCACTTCCAAAGGTAATATTAACGCACAGGAGGAACCTCTGAAGTCGGAGGCCAAGCGGT
>JAZTZU010000051.1:0-28889 GCA_045637625.1 Eubacteriales bacterium | reverse complement strand
AATCACCATCGGTTACGCCAGATTTGTATGGAATAAAAGAAGTAGTTATATTATCTTGAACAATGTCTTGATAATGAGCAACTCTTTCATCGTTTTTAGAAACACCTGTAACGGCTTGAACCCCATCTTTTCCTGCGTTATCACGATCAAAGAAAATTATTATTTTCTTCGAATCAGACACAAATGACTTAAGATTATCAATAAACGACTTCACATTTCCTGCACCATTGGCATTTAAAAAATCCACATTTAAAGCTGCATAATCATCAGACCTTGATTTGAGCATTTCCAAAGCACGCTTAACATACATAACATCGGTTTTTCCCTCAAATACAACAAGAGGTCTGTTCGATTTCAACATCATACCTTGACCAATTACATCCCAAGAAGTGCCCGACAAACGTTTGATTTTATCAATTTTTTCATCAGTCAAAAGAGTTGACTTGCCTTCCTCTTGCTCTAACATTATCAACTCTTTTTCGTTTGACAACTGCGCGATAATTGGGGAATGCGTTGCAACAACAATTTGTCGATCATATTTGCAATATTCTGAAAACAAATTGTACAATCCTTGCTTTCTTCCTTCGTGTATATGCGCATCGGGTTCATCCAAAAGAATTAACGAGTTTTCATCTGCAACGAACGATAATACAGCTCTAATTAAAATAAGCTTTTTTTCTCCCTCACTTAAATCCTTAGCAGAAAAACCTTGATTGATTAATTCAATATTTTTGATGACCTTTCTGCCTTTAGGCATATATGCTTGAACAAAGAAGTTAAACAATTGCTTTTCATAATAATTGAAATCATCTGGCTTATTGTTCAAGAATTTTGCATCAACAAACAGATAGAAATCCTTCATAGCAGCATATTCTTCTATGACATCGATACCATATGTTTCAGTTATACTTTCTCTTGTCATTGCATATAACGAAACGGGCTCGCCATCAGGGCTCTCGCTATGTTTTGAATAAAGATTTACAGTATCAAGGAAAGATTTAAGAATGTCAGACCCACATGGTCTTGTAACATAATGAGTGTAAAATAACAATATGTGTTCTACACAATCGCTACCGAGAATTGTTTTTAAGAATTCCTTATCATCTTGGGCAGTACTGTAAATTAACGAAAGCAAAGCAATATCCCAATAATACTTGTTTATGTAGTACATTTTAGGCGAAAAAGTATCACCCACACCCGACTTTATATCTTTCGTAAATTGGAAATAAAACGGTTCATAGTAATTATGCCACCATCGCTTATCCTCTCCGCTATACAGTGCAATTACATTGGTTGGTAACAACTCTTGTTTTTTTAACTCGCTTATCGCAGTTACTTTACCATCGACATAGTATTGACATCTATATATGGTTTGCTCTAACTTTACTTCCTTGCCTTTTATCTCATATGTTAGCGAATATACAAACTTATGAATCGGTTTGGCAGAGTAAGCATTTGCAAAAATACCGCTTAAAGCTTCTAAAACGTTGCTTTTTCCCGAGCCATTATTACCCACCAAAACAGAAAGCCCTTTTCCGGTCTCAAAATTCACTTTGAAATCTATAAGATTTTTGTATTTCTTAATCGTTAGTGTTTTAAGCTTCACCGAAAACCGCCTCCTCGAACCTTTTTCTGGCATATCGTTCCAAATCAATAGATTTATTTACGCAATCATTTGCCTTTTGTCTGATTCCGTCTATTGTAGAAACAATTTGTCGCTGCATAGTTAAAGGTGGCAACGGGAATCTAAGTGATTTTAATTCGTCAACATTTATATTGGCTTGTCCGAGAATTTGTCTACTAAGCAAATCTATTTGAGAACGAATGATTTTTGTGGCAAATAAATAATTAATATAATTCACATCGACCTTATTAGAATCAACTACAACTCTAATAAGGTATGAAGCAAACACATATTTTCCATGCAAAGAAAATACAGCTGTTTTACCAACCAACTCTTTGCTATTTGTTCTG
Source organism: Eubacteriales bacterium (assembly GCA_045637625.1). Taxonomy (GTDB): domain Bacteria; phylum Bacillota; class Clostridia; order Oscillospirales; family UBA644; genus HGM12619. Next base: position 26,915 of record JAZTZU010000051.1, on the reverse strand, counting down.
TTAAATAGCAGATCTCCCTCGTTCAATATATATTTGTCAATAGCTTTTGTTTCCTCTGACAAATATTTTAGATCAGAAGTGTCAATGGAAGAATTTTGAAGATTATTCATTCTCAATACTGGCAATCCAATTTTTTCTTTAGATGCTTTTTCGGACAAACCATATTGACACTCACAAATAAATTGTTTTGCAGGAACAATAGGGTAGTTAGTGGTATTAATAAAATCACAGCTATTTTGGTTAAGAAGATAGTCTACTGACCATTTATCGCACTTAGAATGCTTAACAAAGCTCAATCCATGTTTGCTGTGTTCAGCATTCGTAGGCAAGGTTATACCTAAAAGTTCACATATTGTTGTATTTATGTTTTTTCCATAATTTGCGCCTTTCTCCCTCATTTTATTTGATTCTTCCAGTGTAGCATGATATTCATCCAATAATAACTGCTGCTTTTCTATAGAAGGTACTGGGATTTTTATATTTGACAAATTATCATAAGATAACGTTTGGCGTACTGACCCTGTGGTTTTTTCCCTAATTATAGAATTAAAAACATCAGTCTTTAAAACAAGATATAAAAATTCTGGTATAATTGTCTCTTTACACTTAAACACCACATACGCAGGACTAATGTATTCGTTTTTCAGTAAAGAGGTCTTTAATCCTATTGATCCAACATTTACTCTATAAGGATTGTACGCCAAGCAACCATCTTCAACATAAATGTAAGGCTGATTGATATTTTTACCAAATTCGGTATATGCATCAAACATACCAACTTCATTAGAAATACCCAATATCGCATATTCTTTTTCTGGATTTTCAAACAGTTTGGTTTTTTCTGTAATATGAACTGTATGTTTTCCTATTTCTTCAAGCGAATACTTAGACGATATTGCAGTTGCAAAAAAGTGTTTCACATTCCATTGGTGCGTATCTACAAAACGAACAGTTTTAAGCAGATTACCATTTACCACTTCAATTCAACCTCCTTGCCATCACTCTTGCGGAAAAGCTTACCATCCGCATTTATGGTATAGGAAACAAAGCTATTGGATTCTTTCCATAGCTCGTTTGCAGTTCTATATGCTTTGTATTCCTCTTGTAATGTAGGCAACTGATTGCCTCCGGAAACAGCACCCGTAGTTGTGATACCGGCATCTTCAACCATAGCAATCGGGATTTCATAATCGAAATACTCTTTAATCAAGGGCTTTGCTTCTTCGACAATTGCTTTTTCAAGATCTCTTAGTTCTTTTTCTGCTACAGCAATATGTGCCTTAACTTTGAGCTTCTTTGACTTTTCTTCTGCTATCTTTTCTTGAAGAGCCTTTATTTCACCGATATATTTCTGTCTAACTTCTTTTTCAGCTTTGGTCTTTACACCCAAATACTGAAGTTCTTCTTCCCCAGTAAATCTCTTAAAGAACACAAGACTGGGCTTTACGGTTGCACCTGCTGCGATGAATACATCTTGAGGAATAGAGCAGATCAAAATAATCTTTGCTTTTCCTTCGAAATATTCACGAACTTTCTGAAGATTCGAGGTATTGAGAACGCCTTCGGGCAATACCATACCCATACGTCCGCCCTTTTTCAAGAGTTTCAAGCAGCGCTCCATAAACAAAACTTCTGTAAGTCCCGACATAGACCCTACATCGTAAAGCGACAGCAAGGATTTTCCGATGTTATCGTTTACTTGCTTGAGCGCATTTTCGTATGCTACACCGTATTTTTCTTTGTATTTTGCAATCAAATCCTCATCGGTAAATTTGTCAGCTTCGGTAATCTTCTGAGATTTATCAATTCTTGCACCAAAAGGAGGATTGGTCAAAATAACGTCAAAGCGTTCTTCAAAGATGCCGTTTACATTGAGCAAACCATCGTGATGGTGAACTCCTCCGTGACCGTCGCCGTGCATAATCATATTCATCTTCGAGGTTCTTGCCATACGGGGATTAGCATCTGTTCCGTAAATACAATTTCTCGAAAGTTTGTACATACGGCTATCAACAACCTGTGTATCTAACTCTTTGTTGATAACAGCCTGCATTTTCTCAATGCGTTCGTTAATTTCAAGCTGCTTCTTCTCGGACAAATCTTCGTAATTGTCACCCTCAATATCGGCGCGGAGTTTTGCTTTGGCTTCTTTCACGTCATCTTCTATCTTCTCGCGCATATACTCGAAAGCTTTAATTAAGAAACCACCGCTTCCGCAAGTAGGATCGCATACCGTCTCTCCCTCATTAGGATCGAGGATATTGGTCATAAAGTCAACGATGGTACGAGGCGTAAAATACTGCCCAAGCTCGCCTCTGAACGTTGTTCCCAAGAACTGCTCAAAAGCGATACCTTTGACATCGTCTTGTGTATCGGAAAGGTTATATGACTCAAGCTTTTCAAGAATCTGTTCAAAGCTATTTTGGCGGATTTTGATAATCTCGTTTTCTTCAAACAATTGGTCGGCTTTAAATTCGTCCTTCGTGTTATAGAACAAGAACTGCATATAAGGGAGATCCTTGGGCGTTCCCTTGAGACTCGGACGAATATCCTTCTCGAACCACTTTTCTCTTTCTTCAAACTCCTTTTTGGTAAATACCTTTGTCCCTCTCTGCTCACGCTCGTACTTTATCTTCATGAACAAAATCTTGCTGATTTCATCGAAAGCAGCTTCGGGAGAGAGTTTGTCGTTATTACGGATAATATTATGGCAAGCACGAAGTACCTTAGTAAACTCATCTCTCGTAAAAGTCTTTGTTTTTGAAAGAATATCCTTTACTTTTTTATCATTCAATGCTTCTTCAGCAGTGGGGATGGCAACAACCTCAACCAATTCTTTCGGAAGGTAGTTCTTGTCAACGTTAAAGTATTTTGTTTCTTTTTCGTTAGTAGTTACAAAGAATCTTGCGCCAGCCCAAGAAGCATAGTTGTATCCCTGATAATAATCTTCTTCACGAATACGAACATTTTCCGCCTTACATTCAACCACAATAAAGGCGGCTTTGCTTTCGATTTTATCTTGTTTGGATTTCCAAATAACAATATCTGCACGTGCTTTACCCTGACCACGCTGAGAGTTGTTAACCTTAATTTCTTGTGCCATTTGGTCAAGAGAATAGCCATAGTCCTCTACAAGAACTCTTATGTATTCTTGGCGTACTTTCTCTTCAGGAGTTTCAATATGCCAAGAATCAGTTAACGGGCAAAAGATTTTTCCGTTGTCTCTTTTAATATTTAATGTGCTCATAATAAAGCCTCCGTTTGTTTTTTATTTTCCCTCAAGCATTTAAAAATTCCGCACCAATGGCGCCAATGAATATGGGCTTGAGGAAAAGATATATGCGGGATAATAAGATTTAAACCAAAACTTCCCACTTGCCGTAGCGTTTGCCGCTTTCACGGCGGATATAGTTTTTATCCTGCAGCGATTTCATTATTCGCTTGATGGTTGCAATGGATTTTCCAGTTGCTTCCACAAGTTCTTGCTGTTTAACTGTCGGTTTTTTTGCAACCAATTCCAAAACTGCAAGTTCTTCTAAAGTACAGTCTAAAGTATCAAATTGACACTTTGAAACTTTAGGATTGATACTTTGGGAAGTGTTTTCATCCACAAAATCAACGTGCATATAGCGGTTCTTCAGCTCGTGATTCGTGCCCAGCAGAAGATTTGCGAAAAACAATTCCAAAAATTTTGTGGTGGAATGGATACCTTTTTGCAAATCGTTAAAATTTGCCCGAACCAATGCGTTACGGAAATACCAAGAGTTTTCACGGAACGCATCGTTATTGACACGAAATCCAAATGTTTTCATATATTTAATCATAAACACGGCGGTGGCTCTTGTATTACCCTCTCCGAAGGGATGAATCTGCCAAATGTCCGATGCGAATTTTGCAAGATGCTTTACCGATGCTTCAACCGACAGTCCCTCATAAGAGAAATTCTTTTCGGTGCCAAAGTCATAATCCAAGGTGTCCTTTATGCTGTTAAAATCAGCATAAATAACCGTTTCTCCGTTCAGTATCCATTCTTTTTTGGAAATGTTATACTGACGGATTTGTCCTGCGTGATCGAATACACCCTCAAACAATCGGCGGTGAATGGTAATCCACTCAGCAGGAGAGAACTGAAACGCTTTTTCGCCCAAAAGTTTGGTTATTCTTGCAGACACGATATCCGCTTCTTTGGTGCTATCCTCAAGCTCGGTGCGGTTCGTTCTCTGCTCATAATAACTGTAAATACGCTTCTGAGCCTCGTCTATGGTGATTTTGCCCTCAATATGTTCCTTTGCGGTATCAAGCAAATATTCAGAGGTTTTTAGCCCGTCAACAGCCTGTAAACCTATCGCAGTTTGCCAAGCTTCGCTTTTTTCGGCTCTGTCGGGTTCACCCTGCTTTATATATTCTTCAAGTTCAAATTGCCAATTCTTATCGGGCATATTTGCACCTCATTTCGTTATCATAATTCTTCCGTCTTAAACGTTGTATATCCTTCGTAGTAATAGCTGTGGTCGATGCCTTTCATATAGACTTCACGGCTATTGATATCATCAGTCAGAGCCTCTTTAAGGATATACTTAATTTCTATATCCTTAATGGGGCTACGTTCCATAGCGAGAAGATAATCTTCCTTATCTACCTTACTCCAGTCAACGACTTTGTGAAGCTCGGTTTTGAAAATCAGGTCGAGCCAAATACGAGTGCTGCGCCCGTTTCCTTCTCGGAACGGATGGGCAATATTCATTTCCACATACTTTTCTACGATCTCGTCGAATGTGGACTGAGGCATTTTATCAATGTTATCAAGTGCCGCTTCAAGGTACATCAAAGGTGCGAAACGGAAGTTGCTCTTAGCAATATTTACGGTTCTGATTTCACCTGCAAAGTCATAAATCTCATCAAAAAGATATTTATGAATTGCCTTGAGGGCAGAGAATTTTCCTGCTTCCAATTTATCAAGCATTCCGCTTTCAAAAAGCTCAAGAGCCTTTTTCTTGCTGATGCGTTCTTCCTCACGGGCAAGATCTGCGGAACTTGTAAGTCCCAATTTATTTTCAAGTGCCATATTGAACCTCCAAATTCCGATTATTTATCAGCCGCAACGCCGGATTTCATCCAGGCATCGACTTCGCTGATCTTGAATTTCCACAGTCTGCCGATCTTTGCGGCGGGCATATTGCGACGGTCTATCCAGTCAAGAACCGTATCACGGCTAACGCCCAAATATTCCATTATCTCTTTCATTGAATACCAACGTTCAAGATTGTTATCCATGGTGAAACCCTCCGTGTCTTCACAAAAATACAATATTACATTATATAGTATACCACATTTCTTGATATATTTCAAGGGTTAATAGGGGTTTATTCGGGGTTGTTGCGAAAAAGTCATAATCCAAACATCAGTTTAATCATAAATACAGCGTCCATTTCCCAAAAATGAAAAAATTTTAATTTTGGGAAGTCGGAGAAAGCTTTATGATAAAGCACTTATTGATTTTATACTTTGTTAAAAGAACATGAAAAAAGACAGACTCTAACTTTTATGGTCTGTCTTCTTGTTTTGCCTATAATATGTTGCCCTACTAATTCCCATAGATTCCCACGGTTTTTCTTTAGGTGTTTTTATGTTTTCCATCTCTTTTGATAACCTTGCAATTGTTGATACGGACAGTCCAACTGTATCTGCAATATGTTGATATGTATGTCCGTTTTTCAGCAGTTCTCTTGCAAGGTTTTTCTTTTCATCCTTTTCCGCTTTCCGTTTTTTTCGTTCTAAATCTCTTGTCAGATTTACCGACTGCTTGGAGTATTCTTTTTCAAATCGTTGCACCTCCTCTTGTTCCGCGCCGAGCATTTCATAAAACCTTGCATTAGTGATTTTAAATGGTTGCTTTATTTCTTTGAAAATATATCTGATATCTTTTAGGGATTCGGAAAAACCCGCATTCAAATCCCGACACCATTCTTGTGCAGCTTCTTGTGACATTATCTGAATTGCGGAATTATAGCCAAGATATACCATAATATCTCGTTTTCCCACACTATTTTCCTGTTGTGTATCCCACCACTTTATAAATGCAAGTCGTTTTCGGTGGAGTGAATCATAAGAATCATTTTGCCTTTTGGGTCGGATTCCACTTTTAGAGTTATTCTTTTTCTTTTGATAGTTCTCCCTGTTTTGATTTTCTTTTTGTATCTTTTCTTTTATTACCTCATGTTCGCATAGCTTCCGAAAAAACTCGTTAAGGTCAATACTCTCCGTGTGCAATATTTCAATCTCTGTCTTTTTGCCTGTATGAGTGTTCCAAGTATCGAACAGACGAAACAAACCGCAACCGTTTTTTGAAGCGGCAGAATCAATCTCGACGTACTTTTCAAGTTCCGGGTATTCAGATAAAAATTCTTTGAAAATCAACACTAAATTATCTATGAGTTTTTGATATAACCACAACAATTTAGAAGATGCAGAATTGATATGAAACCACACCTGAACCCCTCTGCCTGTCCTATGGATAATATTAGGTACAATTATTCCGAAAGGTTCAGAGATAAAAAACAAATCGCGTTTTATTCGCCAAATAAGTTGTTCTGTAATTTCTTCTCGTTGTACTTGATTCATCCGTTCGTGCATATCGAAGTCAATAACGATGTTGGACAAGATTAGTAAATTATCCGCGCAACGACGTTTGAATGGAATCATCGCATTTGCTGTGATATAATAATTTCTGCTTTTCAATATCGTAAGCTCTTCGATCCGTTTCGGTAAATCAGCGAAAAAACAACCGCCCAAACTTTTCATTTCCTTTTGTTTGTTCAAAACAGCAAGATGCACCATGCCTTTAGGTTTTTCATCCACCGGGAATAGAATTTCGTATACAGTCATGCCCGTCTCCTTTCATTCTTAATAAAGAAAGAATGAAAGATTGACAGGCACAAAAAAATTTCCTCATAGATATTTTCATCTATAAGGAATTATATTGATTATTTTTTCAACAATTCATCTATTGTTTTCAACTTATTTTCTGCTTCGTCGAGTTCAGTTTTTAATTGTCTCAATCGTCTCTTGTAATATTCCGTATCATAATAAGATTCAATTCTTTGAAGTTCTAACTCATTGACTAATTCTTTTATCTTGATACAATTTTCGCACATTGTTAATTCATCCATAATATTATCTCCTTTCTGCGATATTGCTCATTCGCTTACAATAAGTATGATAGATATAATTAAAAAATGGGAAATGTACTGTTCGTAAGTGGTTGACCTCTCGGAGAGCCCATAATTTGTTGGCGTGCTGACAAATTAGCATTGGGTGCTTTTTTGTCTGACAAAAACAGCAAAAACCGTCATACTTATCTTAGAAAAAGAAAGGAGAATTTAAGAATGGGTACAAGTACAACACTATCGTTCCACATGGGGAGCAGTTTCAATGAGAAGCACAACAACCGAGCCATTCCTGTTCCAAATGCTGATGCAAAATACGAATCCGAACATAACTGGTATCATCCGAACAACATGAGTTTGGAACAAGCGTATGAAATGCTATTTTCGGAAAGTTTCAATGAGTACAATTCATCTATCAGGAAAGACAGACAATTTAATTCATACTTGGAGAAGTTGCAAATCGCTCAACAAAAAGAATATGAAAAGGTTGCTGAACTGCGACATAGCGGTGCTTCTGCATCTGAAATCAGAAAACATAAAAAAGCGGTTAAACCGGCATACGAAATAATAATCGGTTTTGGGAATATAAGAGACAACCCTGAATTCGGTAAAAACGGAGAAATGCAAGAGACCGCAAAAACAATATTGTTGGAGTATATCAACAGATTTGAACAAGAGAATAAAAATGTAATGTTATATAATGCTTCAATACATACCGGAGAAAGTGGGAATTTACATCTTCATGCCGATGTGATCTTTTGGGCTGACTGTTCAAGAGGTCAGAAAAAACAGGCAAGTCTTACCAAAGCTCTTTCTGCTATGGGTTATGAAACAGACAAAGAAAAAGGAGAAGACGGCAAAAGAGTCAACGCCATAACAAAATGGGAAAACAAGCAACGGGAAATATTACGTGGATTAAGCAAAGAAATAGGCGATATAACTATAATTGACGGGAAACACAGCAAACAACATAAATCAACCGAAGAATATAAAATCGAACAGGACAGAGAATTTATAGAAAAGCAAGCTGAAGAATTGGGAAAGCTTCAAGATGATTTTGTGGAATGTGTTGTTTCTCAGCAAACAGATTCAAACATAGCATACTTGGAACACTTAGAAAACTTATCTTTGAAAGAAGATAAGGAAAAATACAGACAATTCAAAAGTAGAAACAAAACAGTATTGTCATCTGCATGGAACGATTACAAAAGTTACACATCAACCTTTTTCGATGAATACAGGGCAAACAAATCGCTTCTATGGAACGAATTACAGACAGCAAGGAAAATATCTTGCGATAATAAAAAGCGAATACACGACCTTATAAACGACATTACCGATGGTACAGATTTACTGATTATCAAAATAATAAAGCTATTCATTGCATTGTTTATAGCAATCGGGAATGTCAAATACGAGAATCAGATAGAACAACTGCAAGAAGCAAACAAACAGTTAAAACGACAAGCAAAAGAGATTATGACAGAAAGTACCACAATGGCATCAACATTGAAAACTGAAGATATCGACAACATAGAGAAAGCAATCAAAGATTACGAGATTCATTTATCAGAAGCAAGAAATATGATAAACAATACGATTATACAACTAAACAAGGAAAGAACTCAGAGCCATGAAAAATAAAGTATTATGATATGAAAAAGCAGTCGCTATCTGTTACGATAACGACTGCTTTGGGTTTTAATCTTTAAAGTCATAGTCTATGTGAAAATTGACTGTAATTTTTGCAGGAACATGATCCCTTCGCATATCAAAATACAAAGGCAAGTTTAGCGCTTTCAATAGATTTCTCCATGATTTCGTATTATGGTATGTAGCCAAAGTTTGCCATCCTCTTGTCTCAGGACGTTTTTTTCTGTTAAACTCTTCCTGACTTTTAGGCTTGATACGGTAATAGTCTTCCAGAAAATCTTTGGTGTATTTTTCTTTCAGCTCTTCGTATGTAGGTTTACGGACAGGATAATATTTTTCCAACCACTCGCCCAATGTAATTTTATATTTTTGTTTGATTACTGGATGAGGCGGCATACCGCTTTTTCTAAAATCGGAAGCTGTCGGGACTCTGCCGTTATCAATGATGAACTGGTCTACCGTGTCACGAATTGAACTGTCGGACCAATGTATCATCGGTAATTCGTTTCCTATTTCCTGTAATATGCGAACCTCTTCAGCATATTCAGGATTCTCGGATAAAAGGGTGATTGCTCGGTATAATGCTTGTTTTCTTGTCATAGAAGAAACTCCTTTCGAGTTTCCTCTACTTTCGATAATCATCCCGATGATAATCGGGGAAATACGCAGATACCTCAGGGACAACAACAGCATCAGGGTAAGTCGTTCGATGAGGGACACGGCATACAAAGCGCTTTCAGCAAAAGAGCAGCTGATGCAGGAATCCAACAGGGAACCCACTATAGAAGAAATCGCCGCCAAGCTGGAACTTCCGAGGGAGGAAGTTGTAATAGCAATGGAGGCAATTATCGAACCGGTTTCACTTTATGAGCCCGTTTACAGCGATGAAACGGATTCGGTATACGTCATGGATCAAGTTCATGACAAAAACAGCAGCGACAGCAACTGGATAGAAGAGATCTCGCTGAAGCAAGCCATTAAAACTCTTTCGGAAAGAGAAAGAAATATTCTCTCATTAAGATTTTTCAAAGGAAAAACCCAAATGGAAGTTGCGCAGGATATCGGAATTTCCCAGGCGCAAGTCTCACGTCTGGAAAAAAGCGCCTTAAAGCAGATCAAAAAGCATCTTTAACCGATGGTTTAACAATATTATTGCGGGGTTGTTCTTTTCAGATTCAGAGCTATATAGAAACATCATCAATTTTTAAATCTGATTTTTCCAATAACTTTAATAATTGAATCACCGCAACAGGGTCACAGTCACCAAAATCCACATGAACAGATACGGAATACTCTGAATCGCTATCGACTAAGCCACAATAATGAATCTTTGATCCCTCACGTCTATTCCACTCTGCAACGTACTGTTCTACAAATTCAAATATCTTCATTTTCAATTCTTCCGATATTTTCCGGAAGAATTTGCAATTTATAACAATGTCGGGATAACTATACAAACCGTGACTTTCCTGATGCCGTATAAAATCAACAGACTCAGCTATCGTCAAATCGCCGGGGTTGACTTTATAGTCCGATAAAGAGAACTTAACCTCATCAGAATTAATATAATCAAAGGTATCGTAATCTCCGGTCCAGGATACAACAATAGTTCTGCTAATTGCATTGAAGTCTTTAAGAACAAAACTCCTATAATGAACCCCATCTACAGTCTTAGTTTCAACAGGTATATATGAATATTTACCATTCACACTATAATTCGGTTCAATATCCCATTTTGACAGTTTATATCCTGATAAAGTGTAAAGAATTTCACTGATTTGGTCTGAAAGGGAATCGAGAAAAGATTGACTAACCTCTCCCGCATGTTCAAAGGAACTTAGGCCGTGAACAGGATTGCAGTAGTTAGAGTTTTTGAAATAACAAAGATTCATATCAGCAATATATTCCACAAAACTCTGAGGAACGTTTTCACATATTGAGATTTCAAAATCATCGGTCGATAACAGAAAAGGGCTGAACACGCCGGGAGAATTCTTCTTTACGTTCTCAAGAAGAACACTTCTTGGCCAGCATATCCACAAAGTTTTCCACTTTTTCCTGCTATAAATTAACGTAAGAGGATAATACGCAAAATCTGAATCTTTAAAAGGATAATTTTTGTTTGGTTCAAAAAAACTGCTATAACATTGAACCCTTTTTATGTTTTCGTCATATAAGTTTAATTTATCACAAAACTCCTGTAGTTTATCAAAAAACCTCGGGCCACAAAATATACTCATTTCAACGCTGTGATAATCAATTTTCATATCAAAAAAACACCTTTTCTTACAATCTTAAAGAATAAAAAGAGCATGCGTTATCAGTAAATATGATAAAATATCAGCAAAAAGCCTCGTTTTCGTATACGTTCACTATAAAGCCTACCTCCGTTGTCAGTTCGTCAAGGGTAAGCAATCTTTTTTCTGCGGATTCTGCGGTTTTATATGCGTAAGGGGTCATAAAAAGGACGTTCTTTACGCCGTTTTTATCAAGAGTAACGGTGTCTGTAACGGTAATGCTTTCAACAAGACGAAAAGGTTCTTCCACGGAGGACTTTTCGTCATTTTCATAGGGGCTTTCGTAAAGAACTTCCTTCAACTGCCATAAATGACGCTTTGCGGGAATGACATCTATAAGAATTCCGCCCTTTTTCAGCACACGGGAAAACTCCCCGTTATGGACAGGCGCGAAACTGTGCAGCAAAATATCTGCGGAGGAATCAGCCTGGGGAATTGCGGAAATATTTGCAGTATAAAAAAGATTTTCAGGATATGCCTTTGCGGCAAGCTTGACGGCAGCCTTTGAAAGGTCAAACCCGGTAACGGATAAACCTACAGCGGAATTTTTCTTTATATAACCCGAATAATATCCCTCTCCGCAGCAGGCATCTGTAAGAAGATCTCCGTTTTTGCCGTACTTTTCCACAGTTTCAACAAGAGCTCTTGCCAAAACCTCATAGTAACCCGAATTCAAAAATTCACGTCTTGCACGTACAGACTCAGCAGAATCTCCCGAAAGAGAATATCCCTGCTTTGTAATGAGATAAAAATACCCCTCTTTTGCCTTGTCAAAGGAATGATTTTTCGAGCAGACAGCCCTCTTTTCTTCCAAAGTCAAAGGTTCACCGCAAACGGGACAGATTAAAATATTTTCAAACATGATCATTTACCGCGATTCTTCTGACTTTTGCGAACTTTTTTCAGCTGACGTATATCTCTGTCAACGAACTGGATATTCAGAAATTCATTTATAAGTCTTGAACAAAGTCTGTCGTGATAAGTCTCTTTCAGCTCGTCAAGAGTAAAATTCGTACTGATAACCATTGGTTTTCTCATATTTATGCGGTCATTTATGACATTATAAAGAACGGAGTCGGTAAACTGGGTCTTAAATTCCGTACCGAGGTCGTCTATAATAAGCAGATCACAGTCCTTATAAACCGATGTGTCTGCATTTTTATCATTTCCGAAATGTTCCGCCTCGAACTGCGCGATCATATCCTGCACAGGAGTATAGTAAACAAAAGATCCGTTATTGATAACTTCACAGGCTACGGCACAGGAAAGATAACTTTTTCCGCATCCGGGGGCACCGATGAAAAGCAGATTATTTGAATCGGAACGGAAACTCTCTGCATAAAGCTTGAGATAATCAAATATCTTTTTCATCATCATATAGCATCTGCCCTGAGAACCGTCTTCTTCAAGGAAATAATCCAGATCGTATTTCTCAAAAGTCTGCTCATTATATATCTTCATCAGATTGGAGTTTTCAAGAAAAACCTCTGAAAGCTCCCGCTTGAAACATTCACAGAGCTGATTGTCTTTATATCCCTGATCTTTGCAGAGATGGCAGTAATAAGGTTCATCAAAAACAGTTTCGGGGTAGCCGTATTTTTTCAAAAGCTCTTTTCTCTCCTGTTGAAGAGCAAGAGATTTTGCTTTATATTCCTTAAATTTCTCATCACTTCTGTCGCCGCTGAAAGCAAACTGAGTGAAATCACGCATATTTTTTGCAAGCTCGTCCTTGATATCCTTGAGACGAGGTATTTCGCTGAGAACAAGCTGAATTCTCATTTCGTGTTCTCTGTTAGCAAGCTCCTGTTTTTCACGGAGACGTTCATGCGCAACTCTGTGACATTCGCTGTTATTAAGCATTTTTAATTACCGCCCTTTCCCATATTTTCAAGTTCGCCGTCAATGATAGCCCAGGAGGTCTCAATAGCTCCTGCGGTGTCTGTCGTAGCCGTAGGTTCAAAACGTTTTGAAGTTCTCTTCGCCTTGGGCTTGCCCTCTTCGGAAGCCTTCTGAGCCTCTTCGGGAGTTCTGACACCCTGTTTGAACCAGCCTGAAATTATTTTATCCATGTATTGATATGAATATTTTCCTGTAGCACGAACCGTCGCGTTGAAAGCCTCCGCAATTATATCGCTGCCGTAGCCCATGGTCTCAGACCAGGAGGCAAAAACCTTCTTTTCGCCGTCGGTGAGAGCTCTGTCGGCAATCCCGATAACGCGGCAATATCCGCTGACGACCTCACGTTTACGTTTTTCGGATTCAATAAAGGCTTCCGCACGTTCGCAGGTATTTATTTCTTTTTCAGCCCATTCGATACCAGCCTTTTCTATCTGACGGAGCGATTTTTTGCCGCTGTCAGCGCAATACTGCAAAAGGATAGCAACGACTTCGGACGGCAAACCTACCCAATCCACAAGGGAAAGAACGACGGATGCATCTGTTGTTGTAAGAGGTTTCGCCAAAATGTCTTCGGTTTTTTTATAGAGGAACAGTAGACCGTGGTCGCGGTCTATACGCTCGGAAATATCCTCGGCTGTATAAGTCATAATGTCTGTGGAGCGGACTCTGGGACGCTCAAGCACATATTTGTCACCCTGCTTGAAGAGAACACCCTCACGGACCCAATAATTAAATGCATCGTTCAATTCATCCTCGGTCAAAGAAAGGCGGTTAAGAAGTGTATCTTTTGAAAAGCCCATGTTGACATTTCTGAGGAGAAGCAAAATGAGACGCAGCTCGTTATACCCCGCATTGATATGCTTATCCACAATGGAAGTGGGAACAGAAAACATCTGCGGAGCTTCAAAAATTATCATATTATCGTTGTAATTACTCATTTTCATGCCCTATAAATCAAATAAATTCTTTGTACCTTTTATTATAGCATAAATAATCGGAATTCGCAAGTGGGTTCGGCTATTGTTCAAAAAAGAATTCCCGATAAAACGGGAATTCTTAAAAATATCAATCTCTGTTTCTTACGTAAAGAAAAATTCCAAGCCCCGCAAGGATAAGAACCGCGGGAGCCGCATACAGTAAAAGTCTTGAAAGGGATGTATTTATAACCATAGATGATTGAGGAATTTCGTTTGTTTCGGGACTTTCAAGTTCGTCGTAGGTTTCGGGCACATCGATTTTTTCCGAATCCGAGAAATCAAGTTTTACTGTATGGTACTTCGCAGAAGCGGGGTCGTAATAAACGATATCTCCCGTTTGCGTATCTTCAACAGTTAAAAGATTCCTGAGTTCAGAGAAAAGTTCCACGGTAATTTTTTTCGTACCGACAGCATTTCCGTCCCTGTCAAGCTCGTTGATGAACATATACGCCGACCCGACGCAGTTTTCCACATCAAAAGAAAGTACGTAAACGCCCATTCTTTCCTCAACCGTTGTTGCGTTCCAACTTTGATCGGGGAGCAAATATTTTGCATAACCGCAATTTACGTTTTCGGAAATCGCATAACTGAGCAAAACCTGCCGCACGTAAGACGCAAAGGCTCTTTCTATATCGTAGTCATTATTGACAGCGGAGCTTGCGCCTAGCCGATGGTATTCATTATAGGATTGAAACCATTCACCGTCTATCTTTTTTATCTCACAAAAATAATCGGGCTCATCGACTGTCGGGTCAGAATAATAGCTGTATTTTCCGTAAACTATCCTATCCTCAGTTTTTTGAATTATCAGGAAATCTTCGGTAATTCCACCATCGATAGCGCCTATGTCCCCCCTATCCGAATAAAATTCGCCGTTGATATTATAATAACCGCGGCTGAAAACACCCATTACAAACACGGGAGAAGCCTGCTCAAGCCAACGCTGTTTAAAATCCTCATAGCTTCCGTATTTATCATTAACCTTACCTACATAATTTCTGCCGACGGTAAGTTCCTGCGGAATGATAACGACATCATCAAAATCAATATCTCTGAGCCTACTGCCCGTGTAAAACTCCGGATAAAGATCAATCTTAGCCTCAGTATCGTCAACGAGATGCTTGGTTATGACATATTCATCTTCTGCATTATCGGAGGTCGAACTTAAAGCGATAGTCTGCAAAGCCGAAACAACAAAGAATAAAGTCAACGCAAGAGCAAAAGCGTACATTTTTTTAATTTTCATTGGGTGATCACCTTTCTTTCAATTCTACAAAAGATGTAATACATGATGTCACTCATATTATATCACACCATACGTCACTTGTCAATGGACTGGACCGAACAAATGATAAAGGCTATAAAAAGTTTACTTACTCCGAATATTGGTTTACATATTCGGGATTATAAATATCGTTCGCTGTTGCCCAAAGCGTACCGTCTGACTTTTGAATAAGGAAGAAAGCCCGGGGCTGAAATTCATAAACAAAATACACAACATCGGTAAACTCAGAAGCTTGTGTCAGAACCGCCTTATGTTGCGGAACAGTTATGTTTGAAAAATCACCGAAAACAAGTCTCCCGTCAGCAGTCAGCGCATAAGGTATACTGTAACCCTTATGAATAAAGCCGAATTCTATTACATTCTCCGCATAAAAATCACAGCCTGCCGCAATTACGCTGTTATTCTTGGACAAGCCCAATATAATTTCTTCGTAACATTGAATATCAACAATATTATTCCATTCAGAAACTTCGGGATAACAATCGCAAACAACAGTTCCGTCCTCATTCAGGATAACTTCATACCGAACACCGTCAATCCGAACAGTTCCTTTTCGTACCTCATGCTCCGATTCTGAATTTTTTTCGTAAGCAGAGACTTGGACCCTTTCCGTTTTCTCCATATCAAAACTTGAAATTTCCGAAGGCACCTCATTTATACTGTAAAGAGTTCCGTCATTGGCATATATATAAACGGCCCAATTTCCCTCGGAAAGTGAGTCTCCTGAATCTATTATTTTCCATATCCCACAAGTTTCATTCAGTTCGTTTATGATATCGACCGTGGGATACAGTGCGTTTCGATCTTCCGTTTCCAACAAATCTTTAAAAGTACCGTCATCACACTGAACAAAACGACTTGAATGGATACAGATCGCATTATCGATTCTGGCAGCATTTTCAATTTCTGCTAAGGAATAATAGTACTGAGTATCTTCTTTCAACAAAAGAACTTTTCCGTCACGGATAAAAAATTCGCCTCTCCAATTTAAGATTTCACCTGAAAGAGGTTCATTTTCATTGTTTTGGTTTTGTGTACAGGAACAAGTCGAAAGCAGTACCGCTATTATTATCAAAAGAATTTTAACCATTTTCATATCCTCCTCAACTCAAAAACTTAGTACATTTTATTATAATGATTATAGCACAATTAAACTTATTGCGTTAGCCTTTGATTGTTTATCTCAAAGTAAATGTGTACTTAGCACGGTAAAAATTTTTTGAGAGGATACGGGAGAACAATTTTATAAAAAATGTTCTCCCGCAAAAACAACCTAATATTTAACAATTTGTCAGACCGTAGACCTTTTCAAGCACGTCGTAAACTGTAGGAAGCTGAGCTTCGTCAACGAGGCAGGAAATTTTAGTCTCGGAAGTAGTGACGAGTTTCACTTCAACGCCGTTTTCACCGAGAGAAGCAAAAACGGAAGCGGCAACACCGCAGCGTGTTTTCATTGCTTCGCCCTTAAATGTGAGCTTGCAGTTTGAAGTGTTCACGTCCATTCTCACATCGGGATAAGAACCTTTGATCTTGCCCACGGTTGTGAGTGTAGCAGTGAGAGCTTCATCGGAAGCGGAAAACGAAACAGTCTGAGTAAGTCCCTGAGAAGGTGTAAGTGAGATCATATCCACATTCACGCCTTCGTCTGCGAGACACTCGAAAAGCTTCGCCATAATCTCAGTCTTGTTGGGTAAATTGTAAACTGTCACAAGCGTAACGTCGGCTGTCACGCTGACATCGGTAATAATATCTCTGATATCCTGTACCATTTCGCATTCTCCTTGTATATAAAATTATTTCATGCTTTCTTTAATCAATGCGGACATATCGTAGAGTCCGTTTTCTTTGCCGTTAATAAAAAGTGCGGCTCTGATAGCGCCAACTGCGAAGACCTTGCGTGAACCTGCGGAGTGGCTGATAGTTATAACTTCATCTTCACCTGCAAAAATAACATCATGTTCACCAACAATAGTACCGCCGCGAACTGCGCTGATCCCGATATCGTTTACGGAACGAGCCTTTCTTACGGAATGACGGTCGTAGATGTATTCGGAAGGAACTTCACGGGCTGAAGCCGCCGCATCTGCCAGCATAAGAGCCGTACCGCTGGGTGCATCAAGCTTACGTCTATGGTGTTTTTCCACGATCTCAATATCATAATCAAGACCAAGTGCGGAAACTGCGTTTTTAACAAGTTCGCTGATCACGTTTATACCGAGAGACATATTTGCGGTAAAGAACAGCGGCACATTTTCGGAAGTTTTTTCGATCTTACGTTTCTGCTCCTCAGAAAGACCTGTTGTAGCAAGAACCGCGGGAATATGGTGTTTTTCGGAGTATTCAAGAACACCGTCGAGCAAGGATGGGTGAGAAAAATCTATGATAACATCAACCGGAGTCGAAACATTTTCAATCGCCTTATAAACGGGGAATTTACGCTGTCCGTCGTCCACAAGGTCTACCCCTGCAACTATATTTATATTTTCGTAAGTTGCCGCGCAATCGCAGATCATTCTGCCCATAAAGCCGCAGCAGCCGCAAAGCAATACGTTAACCATTTTTATACTTCCTTTCATCAGTTAAGTTTGTGTTTTTATGGGGGAAAACTTTTTTCACGGAAAAAAAGTTTTCCCCCATACCCCCTTTCAAAAAACCGAGTTGGGGGGAAATTTGTTTTTTAATTTTAATATTTTATAAATCAGATTTTATCGTTGATAGTATCCAACGGAACCACAACCGATAGTTGACCAGTAGTTGGCTCTTTTCATTTCATACTCTATTTCATCGTCAGACATAGGGTTTCCGAAACTTTTCGCTTCCTCGATCATTTCATTGACATCTTCGGGAACAGCCTCTCGGTAAACTCCTACGCTGATATTCGGGAACTGATATGAATAGCCATGCTCTGAATCATTTACAGGGCCGTTATTTTGCTTTTTCAGTATATCGAACAAATCATCTGCCTTGGTTTCAAAAACAGAGACGTTATAGATCTTCGGACGAAGAGCGCCGTCTGCACCTGATAAAAATTCTACAAAATCAAGCTTGCCGCCGTTATAATCCAACGCAAGCTCATTATTGAAATAATAGTGCCTTGATCCTATAAACTGACCTTTTCCCAACACAGACTCGACCTCGGACTGAGTCATACCTAAATAAATTGAGGCGACACCTATCACTATTTTTTCCAACGGACAGATCTCTATATTCATACTCAGGACTCCTTTTATTTTTGTGCTATTATTATGGGCTGATAGAATCCTGTTTCTTCGGGGAAAAGCCATTTTACATTTTTACAGCCATATAAACTAAATAAATTTGTAAGTTCTTCCCTGCGGGTCGCACGGTACTCGCATTCGAACTTGCTGACGGAAACAGGTCCGTCATCGTCAATTATATACTGGATAAGTTTATAATGATCTCCGTTCCATTCCCAAGTCTGAAAAGAAACTCGCTGACCTTTTTCGGTTTTGTGGATATATGGCGGAGAATAAGGGGGTTTGCCTTTCAAAAGAGCATCATAATCGCGGATACTACCCACAAAAATACCGTTTTCTTTAATCTGACCTGCTATGCTCTTTATCGCTCTTTCCAGATCTTCACTTGAAAGCATATGCGGTAAAGCATTGTCCATACAGATCACAATATCGAACCGGTCCGCAAAAGAGCTTGACAAGTCACGAAAATCCGCATTTTTAAAATCTATTTCCACATTGGCTTTTTCTGACCTGATCTTTGCTTCCGCAATTTCAACATTGCTTATATCTGAAGCGGTTACGTCATAACCAAGCGAAGCAAGTCCTATCGCCTGAGTTCCGATTCCGCAAGCGCAATCAAGAATGTGAGATGTAGAATCAAAACCGTGATCCGCAAAAAGCTTTTGCAGAATCTGAGCCTGTTCGTGGGTGGCAGCTTCCCAATCAAGAAACAGCTTGTCATATTGCGGCGCTAAATTATCATAAAAAGTCTGCGTAATGCTCATTTAAAAAATCCTTTTTCAGTTTAAAATAAAAACTCTGAATATCTGAATCAAAGCTTCAATACAGCAAAAACCTCGTCGCCGTCAGACTCTCCGTTTTCTATAAAACCGACAGAATTATACAATTTTTTAGCGACCTCATTTGTCGGTTTGAAGGACAGAACACAATTTTCAGCTTTACCGCAAGGCCATGTTCTCACAAAATCCAAAGCAAGATTGATCGCAGCTCTTCCGTAGCCCTTGCCCTGATATCTTTTGTCAATCATAAAACGCCAGATACTGTAATTATTCTTCAATACATCAGATGTTTTTTCCTTTGCATTCTGCAAGGGTTCATTGTAACCGACCATAATAAAACCGACAGGAGTATCATCGTCATATATACCGAAAGGAAAGGCCTCATAATCGGAACATGCCGCAGCACGTGCCTGAGCCATACTGTATTCATTTGAAGACACAAATCTTCTTTGTGCTTCAGACACCTCCAGGTCAAGGATGGCCTGAATATTTGTTTCATCAACTCTTTCTAAATGAAGCATACTGCATTTTCTCCTTTGATTTTTGTTTTGCATAACATCGGTTTTCTTGGGGCGTAGAGGTTTTCTTTTTTATAGTTCAACCTCATTAAATTCAAGTTAACCTATACCAATATCGGTTTTCTTGGGGCGCGGGGGTATTCTTTTTTTATAGTTTAACCTCATTAAATTCAAGTTAGCCTATACCAATACCGGTTTTCTTGGGGGCGCGGGGGTATTCTTTTTTCGCGAAAAGAATACCCCCACAAATCAACCCCAACCAATTACAGATATTTCTTGAGTTTTTCCAGATTAGCTTCGCTCATTTCGCAGAGGGGCAGACGGCATTCGCCTACTTCAAAGCCGAGAACGTTCAAAGCTGTCTTTACGGGAATGGGGTTAGTTTCGATGAAGAGGGCATTGATGAGGTTATTGTAAGCCTTCTGCATCTTCGCACTTTCCGCAATTTTTCCGTCCATAAAGAGCTGACAAATTTCGTGTGTTTCCTTGGGTCTGATGTTGGAAAGAACAGAAATTACGCCCTTTGCACCGAGTGACATCATGGGAACGATAAGACCGTCGTCACCTGAATAAATGTCAAGTTCGTCACCGCAGATATCCATTGTTTTAACGAGAGCGGCAACGTCGCCGTTGGCCTCTTTAGCAGCAACGATGTTGGGGTGCTTGCAAAGTTCGCCGTAAGTTTCGGGGAGAATATTCATACCTGTTCTTCCGGGAACATTGTAGAGGATCATGGGAAGGTCTACTCTGTCAGCAACGTATTCAAAGTGCTTGATAAGACCTTTCTGAGTTGTTTTGTTGTAGTAAGGTGTAACCTGAAGATGAGCGTCAGCGCCAACTTCCTTTGCATACTGAGAAAGTTCGAGGGAGTACGCAGTATCGTTGGAACCTGTACCTGCGATTACAGGAATTCTGCCTGCAACCTTTTCAACAGTAAATCTGATAACTTCCTTGTGCTCTTCGTCTGTAAGAGTAGAAGCTTCACCTGTTGTACCGCAGGCTACAATAGCATCGGTATTGTTTGCGATCTGAAATTCAATAAGTTCTTCAAGTTTTTTGTAGTTTACTGTACCGTCTTCGAAAAACGGTGTAACAAGTGCAACAGCGGCACCTGTGAAGATAGTTTTTTTCATATTTTATAACCCTTTAATATGTAGAATCAGTCAAAATAACCCTTTGCGGCATAAAGTTCAGCCATTTCAACAGCACCGCCTGCAGCACCGCGGAGAGTGTTGTGTGAAAGACAAACGAACTTGTAGTCGTACTGTGTATCTTCTCTGAGACGGCCGATGGAAACTGCCATACCGTTTTCGAGATTTCTGTGGAGTTTAGCCTGAGGATAGTTGTCTTCTTCGAAGTAGTTGAGGAACTGCTTGGGTGCGGAAGGAAGTTCAAGATCCTGGGGAACGCCTTTGTATTCTTTCCAGATCTGAAGAATTTCTTCTTTGGAGGGTTTGTTTTCAAAGCTTACAAAAACAGCTGCGAAGTGACCGTTGGAAACGGGAACTCTGAGACACTGTGTTGTAATGGAAGGAGCTGTTGCGGGAACGATCTTGCCGTCCTGAATTTCGCCCCAAACCTTGAGAGGTTCTTTTTCGGATTTTTCTTCTTCACCGCCGATATAGGGGATCAGGTTGTCAACCATTTCGGGCCATGTATCAAATGTTTTGCCTGCGCCGGAAATAGCCTGATATGTACAAGCGAGAACATTTTTGATACCGAATTTCTTAAGGGGATGGAGTGCGGGAACATAGCTCTGGATGGAGCAGTTGGATTTAACGGAAATAAAGCCGCGTTTTGTACCGAGACGTGCCTTCTGAGCTTCAACAACTGCAAGATGATCGTCGTTGATCTCAGGAATGATCATGGGAACGTCATCTGTAAATCTGTGAGCGGAGTTATTTGACATAACGGGACATTCGTGTTTTGCGTAAGCTTCTTCAAGAGCTTTGATCTCGTCTTTTTTCATATCAACAGCACAGAAAACGAAATCTACCTGAGCTGTGATCTTTTCAATATCTGCTGTTGCGTCCATAACAACGATATCCTTCATGGATTCGGGCATGGGTTTTTCGAGAAGCCAACGTTCGCCAACCGCTTCAGCATAAGTTTTGCCTGCTGAACGGGGAGAAGCTGCAAGAGCTTTAACCTTGAACCAGGGGTGGTTTTCGAGAAGTACAGCAAATCTCTGACCTACCATACCTGTTGCGCCGATAATACCTACATTGTAAGTTTTCATTTGTAAATCCTCATTTCATTTTGCCGCTTTTTACGGCTCTTATATAATATGTATTGATATGCTATTTGTTAATTTATAAATCAAAAAAAGACGGAAGCTCCGTCTTTAACAATTTTGCGCAGAATATACTTAAGCCAAAATCTATAAATTACGGATAGCTCTCTGTAAATATTTTACAGCAGTCTCAGGGTTATTCACACAAGCGACCGGACAAAAGTTCCTTCAGGCGAAACTCTCTCCTCGGCGATGATGCCTTTCACCCGCCGTGCCCAAAACGGTTCTTCGGGATACTGATCGTCAACGCACCTCTATCAATGCTAACATTATATCAGAGATAATCGTCACAGTCAACACAGGAATAGCAAATTTTTATGACAACTGACGGATTTCTTGACTTTCCGCGTTTGATATGGTATACTTTTATACATAACGATAATAAACCACATATAAAAGGAATATAAAATAATGAATCTTCACGATTTTTACTACGACCTTCCCGAGGAACTTATAGCCCAGCACCCTGCCGCAAAACGAGACGAAAGCCGTCTTATGATACTGCACAGAGAAGACGGTTCTGTTGAACACAAAATTTTCCACGATGTTGTGGACTACTTTGAAGAGGGCGACTGCCTCGTCATAAACGATTCAAGAGTTATCCCTGCCCGCCTTTTCGGCGCAAGAGAAGGCAAGGACGAGATCATTGAAGTTTTTCTGCTCAGACCGCAGGCAGAAAAAAATGTCTGGGAATGTCTTGTAAAGCCCGGCAAAAAAATGAAAGAGGGTACAAAAATAAGTATCAGCGGAGTTCCTGCTGAAGTACTTTCAATAACCGACGAAGGAAACAGAATGATCCGATTTGATTTTGACGGGGACTTCAACAAAAAACTCGAAGAGATCGGTGAGATTCCGCTGCCCCCATACATAACCGCAAAAGATCAGGACTACTCAAGATACCAGACGGTTTATGCGGAACACAATGGCTCTGTCGCAGCACCCACCGCAGGACTCCACTTCACGGAAGAACTTCTCCGGAAGCTTAAAGACAAAGGTGTAAATATTTGCCATGTAACCCTTCACGTTGGATTGGGAACATTCAGACCTGTCAAAGCTGAAAATATCGAGGAGCACAAAATGCACTCCGAATTCTATATTTTGCCCGAAAACACGGTTGAAACCATCAAAAAAACAAAGGCCGCAGGCAAAAGGGTCACAGCGGTCGGAACTACCTGTTGCAGAGTTCTCGAAACTGCGGGAAGAAATCTTCCTCTTGAGGCTCAAAGCGGCGAAACGGATATTTTCATTTATCCCGGTTTCAAGTTCAATGTCATAGACAGACTCATCACAAACTTCCACCTGCCTGAAAGCACTCTCATCATGCTGATTTCAGCTCTCGCAGGAAAAGAAAATGTCATGAATGCATACAAAACCGCCGTCGAAGAAAAATACAGATTCTTCAGTTTTGGGGACAGCATGTTTATATGTTAATAAGTTAATAAGATTCTTTATGCCCATTTCAAAAAGAAAAGCTATTTTGGGTAAACATACTGCAAATATGAAACTATCATCATATGACATCTGAAATATTCAGCCCCTGCAACATGTGAACTTTTTTATTTTTTTTTTTGATTTTTACTTGACAAGTGCGGTTTAATGTGCTATAATAAAAACAAGCAAAAAAGCTTGACTTTTACAAAAGAAAGGTTGGTATTTTATGAAAAAGTTATTCAGAGCAACTTTTGCCCTGGCGTTTGCGGCAGCAACGATTTTGGCAACGACCTCCTGCGCGAAAGAAGAGCCAATGGAAGTAATGTCATTCAACGAAAACATAACTGCGCCTGAAATTGTTGAGAAAATCAACAACATGGGCGAAGCGACAATTGAAAATGAAGCTTTTATTGAAGAAATTTTCATTGACTACACAAATTTGCCCGACAGCGAAAAAGCAAAGGTTTCAAACTACGGAGATCTTGACAAGGCAAGAAACGCAGTTACGAAGCTCTATCACACAGAAGTAAAAGACGGCCCGAGATTCGACCGTTCAAAAATTCAGATCGGTACATACTGTCTCTACAACACAAGCGAAGAACGCATAAAATGGCTCAACGAAGCGGGAATTGACTTTGTTGCGGGCGCACCCTACAACCACGACGTTCTCGACCTTTTCTCGAAATATGAAATCGGTGCATTTATCTCATATCTTCCCGGTTGGTACGGCGGTGACGGTAGTAATGCAGGAGGTTTTGCTTCTGCCGTTCCCTCAGGTGCATATGATTCCTATGCGGCAAATTTCGTTGACCACCCCGCAATTTGGGCGGTTGACGTTGGCGACGAACCGAGTGCGTTAGACTTTCCCCATTACGGTGTAATGATAGACGAGGCAAAAGAGCTTTTCCCTAATCAGCTTGTTTATCTGAACATTTATCCCCTGGAAGCAAACGAAAACCAGCAGGGATGTACGACATACGAAGAATATATTCAGATCTATGTCGATAATATTGATACCGATTACCTTTCTTTTGACTTCTACGATATAAGAGAACTGCAAGTAGATAACGATAGAAACAATACATCTGAATTATTTATGCTTCGCCATGTCGAGAACCTCAGAATTGTTGCTGAGGCATGTCGTGAAAAAGGTATCGATATGTATACTGTCATGCAGGCAGGCGCATATTCCTATAAAGACCTGGACTATATAACAGTTAAGCAACTCAACTCACAGTTATATACTGCCCTGGCATTTGGTTCACAGCTGATAAACTGGGCTTGCTGGGAAAGCGGTTGGTTTGATCCTAACACAAACATGATAGACTACGCAGGAAACAGAACTCCCGCGTACTATAACGTTCAGCAAGTCAACTCCAATATCAAAGCACTTTCACCTGTTTATATGAGATATTACAATACCGACGCAGCTTTTGTAGGAAACCCCGACGCAATTGTTGTTCCTAATGTTTATTGCGGAGAGGACAGCCTGAATTTCCTTAAAAAGGACGGCAATGTGTTTGAGCAGGATATGTTCCGGAACATAAGTGTAAAAAGCAACTCATCAAAAATTCTCGCAGGTTCATTCACAAAAATAGAGGGCGAAGGAGATGCAATTCTGTTCTCGAATGTTACGGAATTTTTCGGAGAAGATGAGATTTATCATTCTGAAATCGTTACCGCTACAGAAATTTCATTCACATTGAAAGACGCTGACAGAAAAGTCGTTATATACTATCCTGAATTGGCTTATGTAATGGAACCAGATGAAAACGGTGTTTACAGATTCAGCCTCGAAAACACAGATGGCGTATTCATCACGGCAGAACCTATCACGGAAACAGCAGAATAATTTGAAATAAAAATTCTTTGTGGGAAAACCTTTTTCTTTTCATGTGAAAAGCTAAAGGTTTTCCCACACCCATTCCAAAAAGAAAAGCAACTTTGGAAAAATTAAAATATATAGAATTCAACTCATAAAACATTGAAAATGTTTTATACAAAAGTTTTTTGGAAAAGGGTTCGGGAAAAACCGATTTTACAAAAATGGTTTTTCCCGAAAAAAATACTACATATCTTACCCTTTTACTTAAAAAACTCGGCTATTTTGTCAACCGCGATCTTTATCTGATCTTTTGCAAACGTCACCGCATCGCCCACATCCGTAACAGTATCATCGGTTCGTCCGAGCGCAACAAGAAAAACATAATCGTCGTGGCGAACCACTTCGGAATTGTTTATCTTGTGCGAATTTACGGAATCATCGGCTTTCATGCCGTTTACAAGAGACTCACGGTAGTCCTCAAGTGCGGTTTCAACAGTATCTGCCGCAGATGAGTCCTTTGCTTTCACCCCTACAAAGATATCGGGGTGGGTGGTATCCATAGCCGTATTACAAAAAAAACTTTCTACGTCAGCCATATCAATACCGATTTTCTCGGTCAGAAAAGTTTCATCGTTTTCAGATGTGGCATAGAAATCTTCTCCGTAAGCGTTTGAGACTGCATCAAAGATCGAATTGATCTCAGGGGATACTCCAAGATTGTTGTCAGGAACAATGTCCTCATCGGAAACACCACCGTTATCAGGGGGATTATCCGGAGCCATCGGGTCAATCGGAGCCAACGGGTCGTCGATCTGAGAATCGGGAACCGAGGGGTCCATCGGGTCATTTATCTCCCCGTTGTTTGTGCCATTGTCAGGAACTTTCACGCCGCCATTGTCAGAATTATGGGGAGTGTCGTCGTTCATGTCGCCGTTATTGTTGCGGTTGCAAGCGGTCATGAAACATAACATAAGAACAAGACAGGCCACGAAGAGAAAACTCAGGATTTTTTTCACTTTCATAGTGTACTCCTTAGCATTTGTCTGAAAAAGCCGATAATTTCCTTCCCACGGAAAATTTCTGCTTTTCCCTTCTATTTCATCATTTCCCTTCAAAAAACGCAAAAAATGCGATGATTTCAAGGAAAAATCGCGATCCATGATCTGAAACAGATCTGAATCCTTAAATAGTATCACCCGAATTTATGAATTTATTGTATCATTTTGCTCAAAGTACTTGATTTTTTTCAGAAAATGATATATAATATATGAGCTGTAAAAAATAAACAGTTCAACTGAATAAACATGGAGAAATCGCCTAGCTGGTCGAGGGCGCATGATTGGAAATCATGTAAACGTTAACGCGTTTCGAGGGTTCGAATCCCTCTTTCTCCGCCAAATAAATAGGTTACCCATTTGGGTGACCTATTTATTTTTTGTTGAGAAAGAGGGGTTCGAACGAGTCGGTAGTGAATGACAGTCCGGGGGACTGTCAGAGCCGACTCCGCCCGAGCCGCAGCGAGGGGCGAATCCCTCTTTCCCTATTGATATATTCAAACTGCGTCATCCTTTAAG
>JAZTZU010000050.1:0-7530 GCA_045637625.1 Eubacteriales bacterium | reverse complement strand
GTGCGGCTACGTAGCAGCAGAGCCCCTTTCCACCGAGCAGATGGCTGAAATAGATGAGTAATACCATTGATATTTACGGCGCCGGCCTTGCGGGTGCGGAGGCGGCGTGGCAGGCGACAAAATACGGCGCACACGGGCGTCTTTTCGAAATGAAGCCCGAAAAACGCACACCTGCGCATTCCTACGGAGGCTTTGCGGAGCTTGTTTGCTCAAACTCCCTTCGCTCCGATTGCCTTTCAAACGCCGTTGGACTTCTCAAGGAGGAGATGCACCGCCTCGGCTCTCTCGTTATGGAGGCGGCATACGAATGCCGCGTGCCCGCGGGCGGAGCGCTTGCGGTGGACCGCTACCGCTTTTCCGATTATATAACCGAAAAGCTGAAGTCAAATCCGAATATCGAGATCATTGCCGAGGAAAAAACGAACGGAATAAGCGAAAATCCGCTTATCATCGCGACGGGACCGCTTACAAGCGACCCGCTTGCGCATTGGATATCGGGCGAGTTTGGCGCATCCACACTTAACTTTTTCGATGCCGCCGCGCCTATCGTCGATTTTTCGACTATTGATATGGAAAAGGCGTTTTTTGCCTCCCGCTACGGCAAGGGCGATGCTGATTACATTAACTGCACGATGGAGAAGGATGAGTATCTTGCCTTCCTTCACGAGCTGCTTAATGCGCGCACGGCAGAGCTGCACGAGTTTGACAGCGAGGCGCAGAAAAAGCCGAATGTCTTCGAGGGCTGTATGCCCGTTGAGGTAATGGCGAAGAGAGGACGCGAAACGCTCCTCTTCGGACCGCTTAAGCCCGTCGGACTTCCTTATCCCGGAACCGACCGCGATCCTTACGCCGTAATTCAGCTCCGTCAGGAAAATGCCGAAAAAACGATGTACAACCTCGTCGGCTTCCAGACGCATTTGACCTTTGAGGCGCAAAGACGTGTGTTCAGAATGATCCCCGGACTTGAAAATGCGGAATTTCTGCGCTACGGCGTAATGCACAGAAACACATATATAAATTCCCCGAAGCTGCTTAATTCCGACTACTCGCTGATAAGCAACGGAAATATCTATTTCGCAGGACAGATGACGGGTGTTGAGGGCTATATCGAAAGCTGTTCTTCGGGATTCGTTGCGGCACTTAATGCTGTTCCCGACCTTGAAAAACCTGTAATTTTCCCCAACACAACGGCAATCGGTGCTCTTGCGTCCTATATTTCCAACCCATTGACCACGGATTTCCAGCCGATGAACGTAAATTTCGGACTGTTCCCACCCGTTGAAATTCCAAAGGGCAAACGCCGTGTGAAAAAAGCCGACAGAAAACTGCTCCACTCAGAAAGGGCAATAGAAACATTAAAAAGAGACTTTCCGGAACTTATTGTTAAAAGCATAGAATTCAAAGCATTTGAGGGAAAAGAAGAGTAATCAAAGTAAAGATTTTTATCTTACAATCCCTCAGTCAGCGTGCGCTGACAGCTCCCTTTACACAAGGGAGCCTTGTTGAAGCCTCAATTTTAACAAGGTGACCCATAAAAAATCTATATAGTAACTGCATTTTTCGCGTAAGGAGTTCTCGTTTTTTTTGGCTCCCTTGTGTAAAGGGAGCTGGCGCGAAGCGACTGAGGGATTGTTTTTAGTATTGACTTTACAATAAATACTGTATTCTGCACCCTTCATTTTGTATTTTTTTAGTTTAATAAGGAGAAATAATTATGAGAATTATCGTAGACGGTATGGGTGGCGACAATGCTCCACTTGAAATCGTAAAAGCCTGCGTTCAGGCAGTTGAACAGCTTGATACCGATATTGTTATCGTGGGCAAGCAGGATAAGATCGAAGAGGTTTTCGCTAAGGAAAATCTTTCTAAAAACAGGATCGAGATCGTTGACGCTCAGGAAGAAATTCTTATGGACGACGAGCCTATTTCCGTCCGCCATAAAAAGGAATCCTCAATGGCGAAAGGTCTTTGCCTTTTGAAAGAAGGCGGCGGTGATGCTTTTGTCAGTGCAGGTAACTCCGGGGCACTTCTTGTCGGTTCAACTCTTTTTGTCCGCTGCATAAAAGGCGTTAAACGCGCAGCATTTGCTCCTACAATCTGCTCGATCCACGGCAAATTTATCCTTGCTGACGGTGGCGCAAATATCGAATGTACTCCTGAAATGATAGATCTTTTTGCAAGAATGGGCTCTGTTTACATCAAAGGTATGTTCGGTGTGGAAAATCCCCGTGTAGGTCTTGCAAACAACGGTGCAGAAGAATCCAAAGGTTTGCCCATGTATATTGAGGCTCACAAGCTTCTCAAAGAAGATAAAAAGATCAATTTCGTCGGCAATATCGAAGGCAGAGACGTTATGTACAATAAATGCGATGTTCTCGTTTGCGACGGTTTTACCGGTAACTTTATTCTCAAATGCACAGAGGGTGCGGCACTTATGGTCTTCGGGGCTGTCAAGGATGTTTTCAAGACGAATCTCCGTACAAAGATCGCATATCTTCTCGCAAGCAAAGAAGTTAACATCATGAAGAAAAAGGTTGACTATAAAGAAGTTGGCGGTGCGGTTCTTTTGGGTATTTCCAAGCCCGTTGTGAAGGCTCACGGAAGCAGTGACCAGCGCGCGTTCTTCGGGGCTATCCGTCAGGCGGTCAACTTTGCAAAGAGCTCCATTATTGAAGATATAGAAAAATCGGTGGCTAACGACTGAAATAAAAGGAAGGCAGGTTTACGGTATGAATCTTGAGGTACTTTTTAAAATAACACAGCTTTTGGAAGAAATTTTTGATGTCCCTGCATCGGATATCACACCCGAAACGGATCTTTACGAGGATCTCGGTGCGGATGAATTCGATATGGTTGAAATATCCATGATACTCGAAGAGGAATTCGAGATTTTCCCCGATGAGGAGAAGTTGGGAAAAGTTTCCACCGTTGCGGAGCTTTGTGAATTTGTGGCTAACAGTTGAGAAAGGGTTGAATTTAAATGATAGAAAGCGTTCTTAACGAAGCGGAACGCAAAATAACACTTCTTGAAGAGAAAATAGATTACCGCTTTGAGGACAGACAGCTTGCATTTGATGCGATAACCCATTCGTCTTATCAGAATGAACATAAGGGGCTTGTGGTTTCAAATGAGCGTCTTGAATTCCTCGGAGACTCGGTTCTTTCGCTTATCACAGGCGAACTGCTTTACAAAACCGTAAGGGAGGACGAGGGCAGCCTGACAAAGATCCGTGCAATTCTCGTCTGCGAAGAATCACTTTACGAATTTGCAAAACAGCTCGACTTGGGTGATTATCTGATGTTCGGAAAAGGCGAGACTCTTGAGGGACGGCACAGGGCATCAACTCTTGCAGATGCCGTGGAAGCTATTCTCGGAGCAATTTTCCTGGACGGCGGTATGACTAAGGCGAAGAAGTTTATTTTGCCTTATATCAAGGAAAGATTGAATTCAATGAAAAATTCTGCGGCGGGCTTCAGGGATTACAAAACGTTTTTGCAGGAGATCGTGCAGAAAAACAGGGGAGACAAGCTTTCTTATGAGATCATCGGAGAGGAAGGCCCTGCTCATGATAAGATTTTCCTCTGCTGCGTGAAGATCAATTCCAATGTTATGGCAACGGCAAGCGGTCATTCAAAAAAAGCAGCAGAGCAGTCTGCTGCAAGGGAAGCACTTTCCGTTATGGGAGTTGAGGTCTGATGACGGGACTTCATGCGAATATTCCCGTTTTTGTGCCCCATCTTGCCTGTCCGAATGACTGTGTTTTCTGTAATCAGCGGCGAATTTCCGGAACAGCTGAGGTTATGACGGATGTTTACGGTTTTCTGTCAAAGGCGGCAGGGGAGTTGAGCGAAAGGTTTACCTCAGCCGACATAGCCTTTTTCGGCGGAAGCTTCACCGGTATCGGAGAATCCGAAATGCGGAGGTATCTTGGTGCGGCAAAAAAAGTCATGGACGAAAATCCTAAGGTCACGGGGATAAGGCTCTCCACAAGACCTGACTATATCGACGAAAATATCCTCGGAATTCTGAAAGAATACGGTGTGACGGCTGTGGAGTTGGGTGCTCAGAGCTTTTGTGATGACGTTTTAGCTCTTTCCCGACGAGGTCATAAGGCTGATGCTATCGTAAAAGCTTCGGAACTTATAAAACAGTACGGTTTTTCCCTTGTTCTTCAGCTTATGACGGGGCTTCCCGGCGATACGAGGCAAAAAACTCTCTATACTGCCGAATCTGCGGCAGACCTACAGCCGGATGCGGTGAGGATTTATCCTTGCGTTGTCGTTAAGGATACCTGTCTTGCTGATATGATGCAGACAGGGGCGTATGAGCCCTTAAGTGTTGATGAGGCGGTTTTCCGTGCGGCTGAAATGGCGGAGATCTTTATTGAAAAGGGCATAAAAATACTTCGTATAGGGCTTCATTCTTCAGATCTTGTCCGTGACGATTCCGTTCTCGGTGGCGGTTTCCATCCCGCATTGGGTGAGATGGTCATTTCACGACTTTATCTGAAAGAGGCTGAAAAACAGCTTTCAGAAAGGGTGGATTCCGATAAAAACATTGTTTTTGAGGTCGAAAAGGGCTGTATTTCAAAAATGAACGGTCAAAAAAGGCAAAATATCCGTTACCTCGAAGCAAAATACGGTGTAAAAATCAAAACTGTTGAAGTGTTATCTTTGCCGAAAGGCTTCAGATATGTTAAATTGAAAAATAATTAACCTAATGGGAGGTTATCAATATGGAAAAATCTTGTATTATCGGCTGCGGTGCGATCTCTACCATGCATCTGGGTGCGGTTTCCGCAATCTCCGATAAAACAGAACTTGCTGCGGTTTGCGATATTAAACCCGAAAGGGCAAATGCCGTGGCTGAAAAATACGGCTGCAAGGCGTATACCGATTACATTCAGATGCTGGATGAGGTAAAGCCTACAGTAGTTCATGTCTGCACTCCTCATTATCTGCACTTTGAAATGTCTGCGGAATGTATGAAGAGAAATATCAATGTGGTTTTGGAAAAACCGTCAACAATGACTTATCCTCAGGCGCTTGAACTGTGCGAAATTGCGAAAAACAGCTCTGCGAAAATAAGCATTTGCTTCCAGAACCGATACAACAAAACTTCTCAGGTGCTGAAAGAATACGTTTCTTCCGGCAAATACGGCAAAATTCTCGGTGCAAGAGCTTTTGTTACATGGTGCAGAGATGATGCTTATTATACAGAAAGCGGCTGGAGAGGTCAGATGTCAACTGAGGGCGGCGGCGTTCTCATAAATCAGTCAATACATACTCTTGACCTCATGCAGTGGGTTCTCGGTGACATTACAAAGGTTGAAGGTACTGCCTTGAACCACAGATTCAAGCATATCAACGATACCGAAGATACTGCGGAGATCATGCTTGATTTTGCGAACGGTGCAAGAGGTATTTTCTATGCAACTGTAGGTTATGTTAACGATGCTCCTATTTTCCTCGAAGTTGTTACCGAGGAGGCTACTTTTGTCCTTTGCGGTGACCTGAAAGTGATTCATAAGGACGGAACTGTTGAGCGTTTTGAAAATGAAACCGTTGCAACAGGTGCAAAAGCTTATTGGGGCAACGCTCATACGCTGCTCATTTCCGACTTCTATGATAAGCTCCATGACGGCGAACCCTTCTGGATCTCCCTTGAAGAGGGCGCAAAGTGCATGAGAGTTCTGCACGAAGTTAAACACATATAATAATGAAAAATGAACATCATCGCAGACTCGGAATGAACGGTGAATTGTTTACTGCATAAATATCGGTGAATACAAAGAAGGGGGTGAAGCGGAGTGAGTTATAAACCTGAAAAATATAATATCGGAGATACGTGGCAGGTTTCCGATGGAAAAAAGGTACACAGCTTTTATCTGCAGGGACTAAATAATGATTGTTTTTCTGACGATGGAAGCGGCTCAATCGGCCACGCTGTAAGTGAGGATCTGATACATTGGGATGAACTGTCTCCTGCTTTGAAACGCGGTGAGAAGGGCGGTTATGACGCTCTTGATCTGTGGTCGGGCTGTGCTGTCGAACACGACGGGAAGTATTATCTCTATTATTCATCAAGAAGGGATACGGATCATTTGGGTAATACCATAAGTGTGGCTGTTTCCGACGATTGCGTTAATTGGGTGAAATATGAGAATAATCCTATTATAGTTCCCGATAAACGGTTTTATTGTCAGGATGATATAAAAACGATACTTACCATAGAAGACAGTCCTGTTAAAAACAATGCGGAATGCAGAGATCTTTGCGTTGTAAGGGACGAGGAAAATGGGCTTTGGTGGGGATTTTTCGCCGCAAGAAAACCTGCGGATGAGTGCAGCAATACTTGTTGCATAGGACTTGCCAGATCATACGATTTGCTGCATTGGGAACAGTTGCCGCCGTGTTTCTGTCCTGATAAATACGATTGCGTTGAGACACCGGATGTGTTTAAAATCGGAGATAAATGGTATATGCTGTGTCTTACGGGAAATCAGTATGGGCAAAGAAATCCCACGTATGACCCTAATCTTTTCGGAAATATTACTCTGTATGCTATGGCGGACAGGCCTGAAGGTCCGTATACCGAGTGCTTTGAGGATAATGTAGCCATAGGTTCCATGTATATGAGTGGCGCTTGCGCTAAAACCGTACTTCATAATGGAAAAAGGTATATATTTTATACACAGTCTATGTGGCGTGAAGGCAAACATATTGAAAACGCAATGTCCTACCCCAAAGAGATTGATGCGGACGAAAACGGCAAACTGCGTGTGAAGTGGTTTTCGGGAATCGAATCCCTTTATACTGAAGATATTCCTCTGTGTAAAGAAAATACGTATAATTCAGGCAAATGGGGTTCGTTGAATGAATGGAGCTTTGAAGACGGTAAAGTTTCCGTCAAGGCTAAATCCGACGTAGGGGTAAAGATCTTTGACGTAAAGGCTAAAAACTTCGTTATCGAAACTACCGTACAGCGTAAGGATGCCATCAGCGCAGGAGTGATCTTCGATGTCTTCGCAGATAATCTGTATATCTGGAACCGTGTAGTTCTTCTTGATTATTTGAAAAACGAAGTCTGGCTTACAAGCGCAAGAAATTATCCGAAAATCAATGCAAGAAGGTTTGACTTTGAAAAAGACAGCTATGATCTGAAGGTTCTTGTTGTAGGTAATACCATCGAGGTATACGTTGACAACGTACTGACGGTGCACCACATCTCTGAACGTCCCCACGGGAAAATAGGCCTTTTTGTTGAAAGAGGAGAGGCTTGCTTCACGAATTCCGTAGTACACAAAATTTCTGATGATGAATCATAAAGGTTGGGCATTAGGCTATAGGTTCTAGGTTTTAGGTTCATAGGTTTTAGGTTCTAGGTTCTAGGTTCTAGGTTTTAGGTTCTAGGTTTTAGGTTATAGGTTCTAGGTTTTAGATAATAGATATATACTAACACCTAACACCTAACACCTAACACCTAACACCTAACACCTAATACCTAACACCTAATACCTAACACCTACC
>JAZTZU010000049.1:0-3690 GCA_045637625.1 Eubacteriales bacterium | reverse complement strand
TGGATTAAATATCCGCTTCGATCCGGATGCAATTGGCGCAACGCTCTCTAAAGAGCAGTATGAGGTAACAGATTTCCTTCTTGAGCATACCGTTGCAAATCTCAATCCGTCTGCATGGCTTCCGCTTTCTGAAGAAGAGATTGAAAGTCTTGCAGATCTTAACACAACGCTCACCACATTTACTAACGAAAATCTCGATAAATTCCTTATTGGTGGGAGACCGCTCAGTGAATGGGATCAGTACGTAAAAGAGCTTTCTGAGCTCCCGATTGATGAGCTTTTAGCAGTCTATGAAGAGGCATATAACAGAGTAAAGTAAGCAAAGTATTTTATAAAACACTTGTGCTGCAAAACTCATTCAAAGATGTGAAATATCCGTTTTCATATTTGCTTTACGGCACATAAATTCAGAATAAAAGTTTTTGAGGAGAAAAAATATGTATATTTTGCTTGCCATTTCCTCACTCCTGTCTGTGGGATATACAGCGCTGACAAAAAGCTTTCAGCAAAAGACTGAGTCGGGAATCCGGCATCTAATGATGTATAACCTCATAAACGCGAGTTTTGGATGTGTGTATTTTTTGATAGCATCGAGATTCATAGTCGATATAAATATGCCTACATTTATCTATGCCGTCGTGTATGCGATTACGGATATAGCAATGCTGTCATTTCAGATTTTTGCGCTTGAATGTGTTTCTGTATCGGTTGTTGCAGTTCTCGCAATGTCGGGAAGTATTCTTATTCCGTCGCTTTTCGGAATCGGGTATTTCGGAGAAGCGATTACGGTAAGGCTTGTTATCTCGTCGGTTCTTATTGTAGCGGCATCGGTGCTTCCGTTCATCCGAGGAAAAGGAGGGGGTAAACGGCTGGCGTGGAAAACAGTTTTTATCTGTGCGATGGTATTTCTGATGAACGGAGCACCGGTAGTTCAGATGCAGCTTTATGCTAAGGACACACGAGTATGCAGCTCACTTTCATACTTCTTGCTCACGAACATAATGATTGTTACCGTGTGTGCAATGGTACTGCGTTTTGCAATATTGAAAAAGTCGTTTTTCTCGCAAAACGGCAGACGGGAGCTTTTCAGCATTTACACGCTTCCGCAAGCGGTAAATATTGGTATTCGAACAGCTATGATGAATATAACATCTGTTTTGCAGGTAGTCGTGCTTGCTGTAGTTCCGGCATCGGCATACGCTGTTTTAAATTCGTCAATAATCCTTATCGGCGGATTTCTGGTTTCTCTTTTGGTATTCAAGGAAAAACAAAGCCTTGGAAATATCCTCGCCGTAATACTGGCGATAGCTGCAATAGTAATAAATCCACAGGCAGTGTGATAATCTGCCACGCAAAATTTTGAGGTGATAAAAATGCGCGAATATGTTCTATATAACGATGTTGTCCCGGGAAATTGGGAAGAAGGGCTTCCGGTAGGAAACGGAAGATTGGGTGCAGTGCTCGGATGCGGAATATCCCGAGAAACCCTATACTTAAGTGAAGAAACCATATGGTCATCTAAGGAACAGCCAGGACCGAATCCTGCAATGAAGGAAAAAATTGCCGAAATCCGCCAGCTTTTCCTTGCCGATAAGCCTGCAGAAGCGGAAAAGCTGGCAAATAAAATTATGGGAGATTGCTTTACGCGTATTTGTTCCTACGAATCGGCAGGTCTTCTCAATATATCCCTGCACGAGAATGACCACTGCAAAAATTACCGTAATGAGCTTGACCTTATGCGCGGTGTAGCTACTGTTTCATATGACCGCTTCGGCTCTCATTATACCCGTGAGTGTTTCTCATCATATCCTGATAACGTTATTGCTTATCGCGTGACGTCATCAAAGGACACTTTGAATGCATGGATATCCTTTGATCGTGAATATACAGAGGAAAGAAGTTCTCAGAGCGGTGAGCTTATTGCTGTTGCACACACCGTAAGAGGGAACCATAAATTCTGCGTAAAAGCCCGTGTAGTATCCGACGGGCAGGTGAGCTGTGAGGATGGGGACATCTTCGTTTCCGGAGCAAAGAGCTTTTGTGTATATATCAATATTGCAACGCAGTTCAGACACGGCGAAGATTTTGTAGTAGCTGCAAAGCTTCCGGAAGAAAAAGAGTATGCGGTTTTGCGCAAACGCCACGAAGATGATTTTCTGTCGCTTATGTCTCGCGCAGAGATAAATCTGCCGGAACTTTCCGAGGTTGAAAATTCTCCGGTACGTTTTCGTCGCTCAGCAATTGGAATCAACGGGTATCCGGATCAGGGAATAGCCGCACTTGTATGGCAGTTTGGAAGATATATGCTGGCTTCTTCAAGTCGTCCGGGGTCTCTTCCGTCAAATCTTCAGGGGTTATGGGCTGGGGATATGATTGCTCCGTGGAGCTCGGATTACCATTTTAATATTAATCTCCAGATGAATTACTGGCCGGCTGAGACGGCAAACTTATCCGAGTGTCACCTCCCGTTGTTTGATTATATGAATAACTATCTTCTCGAATCGGGAAAGGAAACGGCAAAAATAGCTTACGGAACAAACGGATGCGTAGCTCATCACTTAAGCGATATTTACGGGTTTACATCTGTCGCGGACGGACTCTGGGGATTGTGGCCGCACGGTGCAAGTTGGCTTTGCTTCCATATGTGGGAACATTACCTGTTCACAAAGGATAAGAACTTTTTATGCAACACAGCGTATGAGTTTATAAAGCAGTCGTCAATATTCTTCCTGGAAAATATGATGGAAGATAAGAAGGGGCAGCTTGTTTATGCGCCAAGCTCAAGTCCGGAAAACCGCTATTTTGTTGAGGATGAAAACGGAGAAAAGTACAGATGTTTCCTTGCTATGAGTTCAACCATGGACGTCGCAATTATCGGTGGCCTCTTCCGTATACTTATCGACTCGGCAGAGATTCTTGGAATTTCTGATGACTGTATTGAAAAAATAAAAGTGGCGAAAGAAAAACTTCCACCGTTCAGAGTCGGAAAATTCGGTCAGCTTATGGAATGGATAGAGGATTATGAGGAAACAGAAGTCGGACACAGACATATGTCGCAAACGTTTGGCTTTTATCCGGATAATGCCATAACACGTGCAACCCCGGAGCTTTACAAAGCAGTGTCTACCACTATTGACCGAAAGTTTTCTGCTGCACCGGAGCCCGGAAGTATGGGAATAGGCAGTGTGGGCTTAAGTTATGGATGGGTCATCTGTATTTTAGCAAGGCTTCGTCGCGGTAATGCTGCGAAGGCAAAGGTATTTGACTTTATACTTCGTTCAATACGGCATAATTTGTTTGGCTTGTGCATGAGCGGTGGTGGAAAAGTGTTTCAGGTGGACGGAAACTTCGGTGTTTGTGCCGGTATTACCGAAATGCTTATCCAAAGCCATGAAGATGTGATTTCGTTGCTTCCGGCGCTTCCTGATGACTGGTCTTACGGCTCATACCGCGGACTGCGCGCACGCGGCGGATATACCGTAGATGTAAAATGGGAAGACATGCAGATTTACGATATATTCATCAGAGCAGACTTTAATGGTGAAGAAGTAACCATAGAGCTTCCCGAAACGCAGAGGAATATGACATTTGTTGATAATAACGGAAAAGTATATACCGCAATGGATAATAAAATCACGTTGAATACAGGAAAAGAAATTCATCTCATCGCAAAACGATAAAAAGCTCCCT
>JAZTZU010000048.1:0-9720 GCA_045637625.1 Eubacteriales bacterium | reverse complement strand
CTGCAATTAAACCTGCAATGTGAGCCATATCTACCATGAGGAGAGCGCCTACAGAATGAGCGATCTGAGCGAATTTTTCAAAATCAATAAATCTGGGGTAAGCGCTTGCACCTGCTACGATGAGCTTGGGTTTGTGCTGTTTTGCGAGGGCTTCAACCTGATCGTAATCTATTCTGTGTGTTACATCGTCAACACCGTAAGGTACAATGTTGAAGTAAGAACCGGACATATTAACGGGGGAGCCGTGTGTGAGGTGACCACCGTGAGCGAGGTTCATACCCATGATTGTATCTCCGGGCTTAAGGAAGGAGAAGTATACAGCTGTGTTTGCCTGTGCGCCGCTGTGAGGCTGAACGTTTGCATGTTCTGCACCGAAAAGTTTTTTAGCTCTGTCTCTTGCAATATCTTCAACGATATCTACTTTTTCGCAGCCGCCGTAATATCTTTTTCCGGGATATCCTTCTGCATATTTATTTGTAAGAACTGATCCCATAGCAGCCATAACTGCTTCGGAAACGATGTTTTCTGATGCGATAAGTTCAATATTTCCCTGCTGTCTTTCAAGCTCGCTGTCCATTGCAGCGCCAACTTCAGGGTCGAATTTTTTTACGTAATCAATGTTTCTCATTAGTACTCTCCATATGAAAATATTTAATATGCTTTATTATACCAATTTCTTGATGATTTGTAAAGAGGTATATGTTTTTTTTATTTGAACTAACTTTAACAACTTAAAAATACGCTCAAAATCTCTTTCAGACCTCTTGAAAAAGCGCCTGAAAAATGGTATAGTATTACCGAGGAAATATTTTTAAGGAGAATGTTGCTATGACTTGTATGGATATTATAAAAAAGCTTGATCCGAAGGACCGTGCTGAATGCTGGACTCTGTTTACAAAACTTTCCCGTGTTTTTATGGTTAGTAAAAGCGGGAAACCTGAAATTATTTCAGAACTGAAAAATTCCGCGGAAAAGATGAATGCTGTTTTTGTGAAAAACGGTTTTGAATCTTATTTTAATACAGATGTTGACGACATCTCATTTATTGAAATGTTGGTCGCGGAAATGAGTGAAATAAAAAACGGCAAAAAACTCAAAGATTGATTTCTTGATGATAGAAAACATGTAGGTATAGACTCATAAGACAACTGATCCTCCATATGATCGTAACCATATGGAGGCTCTTTCTTTCAGGATTATTTGATTTAAGAGGTAAGATTATAGTCAAAAACTCTTTAATTTTGAAAGGAATCTCTTAGAGAATATAATCTGTAATGCAATCGTACCAATGAACGTAAGTTGTTCCATTTACGATAAGTTTTTCGTTTTCGGGCAGCTGTTCGCTCCAGGGCTTCTTATATCTGTTTATAGCCCAGTCATCACGATTGTATCTTCGCCACAAAATTGTTTTACCGTCTTTGTCTAAGAATTGTTCGGTTACAACTCCGCCGTTATAGGTTTCGATGTCCATTACGCAAACAGTGTCATAACTTTTTCCCCCTATAGTAACGGTATATCTGCCGACAATATCAAGGAGGAAATCTTTGTTTACGCTTGTAACAGAGTTTCCAACTCTTTGAATATCGCCTTTTACGGAAAGGTTCGTTTCATTTCCGCAATTATCTTCTCCAAATCCCCAGTCTGGCATAAATTCATCACCGTCAAGGAAGGTAATGTAATTGCGGACATCTCCATCATTTTGGAGTGTTGCAAGGTAGCGACAATGTGTATCTGTAAGCTGTGCTATAAAAGTACGGTTAACCACTTCGTTCTTATCCGAGCAGGATTTTTCTCTTGCGGTAAGTTCCACACCTTCAATACCATGAACTTTTGCTTTGCCTGTAACCTTCATATCAAAAACCTGGCTACATTTGCGTGAAGGAATATCATACATACCCCAAGAAAGTTTCTCTCCCAGTTTGGGGATCAAAAACCATCCCATAATTTCCTCCCACTTTACAGCAAATGGGGCTTCGCTGCTTACTTCAATTTTGTATTCCGGAATAAATTCTGGTAACTTTTTCATGTGTTTTTCTCCTTTCGATCTTTCGTCGTTATATGGGTACTTTGTTT
The DNA here is from genome assembly GCA_045637625.1 of Eubacteriales bacterium. Taxonomy (GTDB): domain Bacteria; phylum Bacillota; class Clostridia; order Oscillospirales; family UBA644; genus HGM12619. The sequence goes on along the minus strand of JAZTZU010000048.1, from coordinate 7,647 downwards.
TGAAATTTTGTTTAGCCGTATGAAGTCTGCTTTTTACTGTTCCAACAGGAATATTCAGTTTCTTGGCAATTTCAGCTTGCGGCAGCTCTTTCCAAAAATAAAGATACAGGATCTGTTTATCTTTATTTCCGAGCAAATTAAGTGTTTCTCTTACCGATGTGATTACGGAAATTCCATGCCTGCTGTCTGATAGTTGGGTTTCAGCTATTTCATTAATCGGAATTTCATACTGCGTTGCTTTCTTACGAAAGTAGTCGTTGCATTTATTTCTTGCAATGCTGATGATCCAGGCCTTAAAAGAGTCTTTGTTTTTTAACTGTGAAAACTTTCTATAAGCTGAAAGGAAAACTTCTTGAAGAACATCTTCCGCATCTGCTTTCGAGCTCAGTCGGAATTTTACGAAACGTTCTACAGAAATTCGTTCAGCTTCCAACAATTTTTCAAACTCATCCATATATTCATCTCCTTCGGTCTGTGAGTGATTAAAACCGGTTTCACTTATATAGACGGGGTAATTTATCGAAAGGTTCATTTTGATTTATAAAAAAATTAAGCGACACCAAACTTTGTTTTGAGTGCCGCTTATGATTTTTTCTGAGTATTCCGTATTTTTTATTTTTAATTTTCGTCTGCTTTTGGTTCTTCTTCCTTGATGACTTCTGCGGGAACTTCGTTTTCAGCAACTTCTTCGGCAGGAAGTTCTTCGGTGTTTTCTGCTTCTTTGTTTGCTTTGGATGCGGATTTCGGTTTCTTGGAAACCTTCATGAATATTGCAATGAGCATGAGGCAGATAAAGAGGTCTGCGAGATATGTGAGAAGGTTGATTGAAATGTTATACGGATTGCCCGGTAAGAAAGCGAGAACACATTCTGCAAGGTGTATAGCTCCCATAAATACGGAACAGAGAGAGAATGCCATGAGGTATTTTCTGCAAAGAGAACCTGCAAGAACTTTTGAAAGATTTATGAATGAGAGTGTCAGGAAGCTGAGGAAAACTATTGTATATGTTCCGTAGGAGTGGGAAAGGATGTTAGACATGTCCGTGAATTCAGCAAAAAGTCTGAGTACATAGTAAATCGGAACTGAGAGGGAAAGAATTGTATAGAAACCTGATTTGTTTACGGATTTCGGAGAAGTTGCAAACTGTACAAGGAAGAGAGTCGAAAGTACTGCGGCAACTATTGTGTAGAAAGTCATATCTTTAAATAAGACTTTTATATCTGTTAGAGTTCCGTCTATGAAGTATTTATTTACAAATGTCTGCAGACTTCCTGAAAGTATAAATACTGCACTGAGCATTGTGAACAAGTTGTCTGTAAACGTGAATTTTACGAACCTGTTTTTTATGGGTTTCTGTTCTGTCTTTGTGACGAAAATTACAGACATAAAGAAGAGTACTGCGAGAATGATGTAAATGTTGAAGAGCAGGGGAATTACACTCCCTGACACAAAATACCCTGTTTCAGGCTCTATCGCAAACATGATCTCAAGAATTCGGAATATAAAGCCGAATACACATATTGGCGCAAGCAATTTTATGTAATGTTTAGTTTTCATTTTTTGAAATCTCCATTCATTTTTTTATGTACCACATATATTATACAACTTATCTTTGAAAATGTCAATAGGTTTGAAGGGAATTTTTTTTATTAAAAAGTCTTTTTTTGAGAAAATTCAATTCGTTGGCTTTTATATCGGTTCGGTAACTAAATTTGTCAAATATTTATTGAAGAAACATCTTGATTTTTCTTTCACTTTCTGCTAAAATATGTATATAAACTTTTAGGATGGTGCTTTAATGATGAATTTTGAAAAATTAATTACTGAAATAGGATTTACGGAAGAAGAAAAAAAAGAAATATTATCTTTTAATGCGGATGAAAATACAATGGCTGCCCGTGACTTTGCTATGTTTAACATCATGAAAAAAGATTTTCCCGCTATAATAGAAAAAACAAAAAAAGACAGGGAATATGCCATGGCGGCGTTGGTCGTATTGCTTGCTATCGCTGTCGGAAATTGGTCAGAGTATCAGAAGAGGGGTATCTCTTCTGAAATATATCTTGATACAATGTCAGATATTAAAGTTTGGGCATACAATCATAAAAGAGCTTACGGACACCTTGGTCTTTCGGAAGTCGATTGGGTAAGCGGCAGTGTTACTCTTTTCAGATTCAAATTGGGACGGCTCCAATATAATTTTACTGAATTTGAAGAATCTTCTTCTCATGATATATCTGTCGGCTTGAAGAACGGAGATAAAATGCTTGATGTTCATATTCAGCAGGATGGCGTTTTTACCGATGATCTTTGCGGTGAATCTCTTGAGATGGCAAAGGCTTTTTACCGTAAGTATTTCCCTGAATTTGATTTTAAAGGATTTATTTGCCATTCATGGCTCCTTTCTCCCGGTCTTTCAAATGTTTTGCCGGAAACATCCAATATAATAAAGTTCGGTAAGCGTTTTACGATTATAGAAAACCAGGTTGAAAACGACTGGCAGGCTGTTGAACGTATTTTTGATTCCAAATATAAAGAAGAAGGAAAGCCTCAGACATCATTGCAGATAAAAGCCAGAAAACATCTTGATGAAGGCGGTCATTTAGGAAATGCGCTCGGCGTAATTCTTGTTGATTGAAAGTAGGTCTTTTCAATGAATAAAACATTGGCGTTGAAATCAAGGTTGAATTCATCTTTTGGTGTTTTATCTTTATTTTCAATAGTTTCGGTACTGATCTCAATATTCTCGGTAGTTCTGTACGTTGTCGTTCAGGTTGTTGTTGATGGATTACAGCTTGGAGATTTTGTCTATAATAGATTGTATTTCCATTTGCAGTTTATAATACCTCAGATTTTACTTCCTGTACTTACCGCACTTGTGGGGTGTCTGATCCCGATTGTCGGGAGGTTTAAGTTTTCGGATTGCGTAAAAAATAAAAAAGTTCCTGTAAAATATTTTATACTTTGCGTTTTTATTTTTTGGGGGCTGTCCACTGTAAGCTCTTATGTTTCATATGCAATATCCGATCTTTTGATTCTTATTGGTGTTCCTGTAACGGATGTGAATTCGGTGCTTCCTGTTCCCGATGGGATCTTCGAGATTTTCCTTTTTGTTCTTGTGATGGCGGTTCTTCCTGCAATCTGTGAGGAGCTTATTTACAGGGGTTTTCTTCTTGGGGGGCTTGCTCAGTACGGAAAAGTCGGGGCAATAGTGGTTTCTTCAATTGCTTTTGGCCTGATGCATGCAACTGTTCAGCAGATTCCGTTTGCTTTTTTTATAGGATTATTCCTCGGGTATGTCACATTGAGATTTGAATCTCTTGTTTTGCCGATATTCCTGCATTTTATAAACAATTTTACAGCTTGCGTTATTTTGATAATGCAGATGTATATGGACGTTGAACTTGTAAACGATATAGCTTTTTGTTTTGATATCTTCCTTGTTGCTGTTTCAGTGCTGTCTTTATTGATTTTTATAGTATTGACTGTTCACGAGAAAAAAGAAAAGGAAATTGAGAATCAATCAGCAATATGTGATTCGTCTGAAAATTCAGCGGATGACATCTGTTTTGAAGTCAATATTCACGAAACCAAGGTTGATTTTTTGACTGCGGTGACTCATTCCTGGGGCTTTTGGCTCTTTACAGGAATATATCTGTTTACGACAGTGGCTAATATTTTTGTATTGAGTCTCCGGTAGGTTCCTTATAATTAATTTGTTCGCAAAAAACTATAATATATAATTTTCAGGAGGTAAAGAAAATATGGACAAGTTTTTCAAGATCCGTGAACGCGGATCAAGCGTGAGAGCTGAAGTTATCGGCGGTCTCACAACATTCTTCGCAATGGCGTATATCATTTTCGTTAACCCCAATCAGGTTGCGGCTGAAGGCGCAAATGGTTGGCTCGTTGGACTGGGTGCAGATCCCGTTGTAATGGGTAAGATCTGGAATGCAGTTTACATTGCATCCATACTTGTTGCAATTGTTGGTACATTACTTATGGCTCTTTATGCTCGTATGCCTTTTGCTCAGGCTTGCGGTATGGGTCTTAATGCATTCTTCTGTACATGCTTCGTTTCCGGGGCATTCTTCTCCGGCTCAGATGTTGTTACAGGTTACCAGGCAGGTCTTGTAATCATCTTCCTTTCCGGTATTGTGTTCCTTGTTCTTTCCGTAACAGGTCTTCGTACCTATATCGCGAAAGCACTTCCCGAATCACTTAAACAGGCTATTCCTGCAGGTATCGGTATGTTTATAGCTTTTATAGGCTTCCAGAATGTAGGTCTTATTCAGGCTAACCAGTACACTTTGGTTCAGTTCTTTGATTTCCACGGTGTTTTTGCTAAAGTTGGTACAGATGGCTTTACAGTAGCAAACGCAATCGCTGAAATTTCACCTGTTATCGTTGCATTCCTCGGTCTTATAATTATCGGCGTTCTGACATTCTTCAAAGTTAAAGGCGCTGTAATTATTAGTATCCTTGCAAGTACTGTTATTTATTATGTTCTTACTCTTCAGGTTCCTTCTTTCGACATGAGCCAGGTTGGTCAGTCCTTTAAGGATTTTGCTGAAGTAGGTCTTTTCGGCGCATTTAACGGTGAAGCTTGGACAGCTGCATTTACTGCACCCTTTGTTGGCGGTGTTGTTTCTGCTATAATCCTCATCATCTCTTTCTGTCTCGTTGATATGTTCGATACAGTAGGTACTCTTTACGGTGCTGCTTCTGAAGCTAACATGCTTGACGAAAACGGAGACCCCATTGATGTTGATAAATGTATGCTTTGTGACTCTGTAGGTACAGTTACAGGTGCTGTTCTCGGTACTTCTACTTGTACAACATTCGTAGAATCCGCTTCCGGTGTTGCTGCAGGTGCAAGAACAGGTCTTGCAAGCCTTGTAACATCCGCTTGCTTCTTTGTAGCTCTGTTCCTCAGCCCTCTTGCAAGCATCATTCCTTCTTGCGCAACAGCTCCTGCTCTTATTTTTGTAGGCGTTCTTATGCTTAAGAGCTTTGCAAAAGTAGATATGGCGGATATGCGTTCTGCTATTCCTGCATTCCTTACACTTATCATGATGCCTTTGACATATTCTATTTCAAACGGTATCGGTATCGGCGCTATCTCTTATGTTCTTCTTACTCTCTTAACAGGTAAGTTTAAGAAACGTGATATCGTTGTTACTATTATTGCGATTCTCTTCATCTTCAAATTTGCAACTGTTACAATGTAATTGTAATTTGAATTGCAGCGATATTTGTATTTTTGCGAAAGATTCAGCACCTCGGAAATTTCCGGGGTGCTTTTTCTTGATAATATATTGACTTTTCGATTGAAATGTGTTATACTTATTGTATTGATATCACAATATTTTTTTAATGTTTGCAAGACTTTCCGCAACACTTTCAAATGCATCAGAATATTTCATCATATTGTCCTGTTCAACAATGCCCCATTCAATGTCCATTTTCTTTGCCTGAGCAAAAATATTGGGGAAGTCTGTCATTCCGGTGCAGATTTCAACGGGCTGATGTTCTGTTGTGACATCCTTTATGTGGAGAAGGTGGAGTCTGTCGCCTAAGTCTTCCATATACTTGGGGACAATAACTCCTGCAGCTGTAGCCCAGCCAACGTCAAGCTCAATTCCGAGAGCTTCTGAGTTTTTTACAAAGAGATCTTCAACACAGTCCCCGTCGTAAATTTCAAGGAATTCACTTGTATGGTTATGATAGGAAAGTTTGATGCCAACAGCTTCGCATTTTCTTGCCATGTATTCCATTTTTTCTGCTGTTGCGATAGTTGATGCTCTGTCAGCATGAAGTTCTCCGGGAAGACCTGGAATTGTTGCGTATTTTGCTCCAATCTCAAGGAGATATTCGGTTGTTGCAACAAAATTTTCTTCGTTGAAAGCATCAATTCCAAGGTGGGAGCCTACCGCTGTGATTCCGTTATCGTCAAGAATCTTCTTCATTTCTGATGCCGGAATGCCGCCGTAACCTGCAAATTCTACACCTTCATATCCGATTTTTGCAACACGTTCAATAGTATGGATGAGGTTTTTATCGCCTGCATCTCTCATTGTGTAAAGTTGTAATCCGATTTTCATTTTAAAAATCCTTTCTGTTTATTTTATTAAAATTTCTGATAATGGTTTTCTTGTTGGCTCAATATTCTTTTTTTCAAATTTGCCTATGGTTATTATCGCTTTGAGTTTGCATTCTTCGTCGTGGAAATCAATTATGTCCAGCAATTCTTTTTCACTTGAGAGGATTCCTCCCAGCCAGCAGGTTCCGATTCCTTCGTCATAAGCTGAGAGCATAAAATTTTGAATTGCAGCGCCTATTGCCATAAGATCCCGTTCTTCGTTGTAAGAGCTTTTTTTGTCAAGAAAAACAAACAGCAGATATTTTGAAGTTTTTATCCAGTTTCCCTGTGATGCGGAATAGGAAGATATCTTTTCTATTTTTTCTTTATCGCTGACAATAAGGAATTTCCATGGCTGACGATTCATTCCTGAGGGTGCAAGGGTTGCATCGATGACAAGGGCTTCTATTACTTCGTAGGGTATTTCGTCTCCGTTATATCCTCGGATGCTTCTTCTGTTTTGGATACATTCTTTTGTGTTCATGTTGTCGACCTCCTTGTTTATATTATACAATAAGAAGGGCTTCTTGTCAAGCATAAATTTTATTGCTAAGAACTTAACCCCGTATATTCATACTTACAAGATCGTCGCAGCAACAGGTTTCTTCAAGCCTTGTTAAAACATGATTTGCTAAAATAATCAGAAATTTTGCATTGGACAGCTTATGGTTTCCGTCAATATCTACTCCGTATTTGTCCGGTCTGATAAGGTCCATGGTTTCGTTTTCAAGAATATATTCGATGCAATAGCGGATACCTCTTTCTACTTTTGATGGGGTAGAGTTGCATTGCTTTGCCACTGTGGGGTAGATATCTTTTGTTATTAATATGTTTTCAAATGGTGTATGTAGGTTTATCATGTATTTCAAGGCTGTTCTGGTAAAAAGTGTTCCTCTTATATGAAAAGGAAGGTTCAATTCGAGTAAAATGTTTTCCAAGGCCTCTTCATTCACTCCATAAATGGCATCCGAAATTGGTTTTACATTTTTTCTTACAGATTCAAATCCGATATGCTGTGATATAATAAATGATATCATATCTGCATTTAATGGTTTGTTTACGTATCTTGCAACTCCTGATTCTGTACATTGCTTTAACACTGTTTCATTTACAAGGTCGGTTATTATAATTATACTTGTAGCAGGTGCTATAGATCTTACAGTTCGGATATATTCTATGCCGTCAATTCCCGAAAGTACTATGTCCATTATAAGTATTTTAGGTTGTTTCTCTGCAATGATTTTTAATGCTGTCATTGGGTCGCCGGATGATGACAATACTGATGCGCCTAAAGATTGGACTGTATTGATATACAGTTTTCTGTACTGTGGATCCTTTTCAACAATTACTGATTCTATGATGTTTTCCATGATGTTTTCCTCTTTTTGTCTTTTTTATTTTATTATAAATCAAAAGTATTATTTTATCAAACCATAAAATTCACATAGAAGTTCAATTATTACGAACCGTTTTTATCTATTATAGATATAAGATAGTGTATAGGG
>JAZTZU010000047.1:0-32195 GCA_045637625.1 Eubacteriales bacterium | reverse complement strand
CCCTATTGCAAATGAGGTCATATTGTGGTACAATATTAGGGTAATGAAAAGTTACAACAGAGTAGGTATTACGCGCTGCGGAGTTCCGCACAGTGCCGTGGGATGGGAAGTCGCCCTCGGACGAATAACCTTAGGTTTGCGATGTAATACTGCGTCCGCTGTTCGCATAATTTTTTTAGAATGACGTTTTCCTCAGGAAACCGTCAGTCAAATCAATTTCGTACGGCTTGCTCTGATTTTATTTCAGGGCTTTTTTTATTTACAAAAAAGCTTTGGTATCAGAAGGAGAAAGTACAATGAAACAACAGAAAAACACAAGAGGTCACGTCAAATCCGTTGCGATCTGCGCAATTTTAGCGGTTATGGGCTTTGTCCTCGACAGATTCGTGGGAATAAGCATTCCCCTTTTCGGCATGACCAGCCTGATGATAAACATCAGCTATGTACCGATCTTTATGGCAGGTATTCTTTACGGCCCTGTTTGGGGTGCGCTCGTTGGCGGCGTTCAGGATATTCTTTGCCTGATTCTTGTCCCCCTTGGCCCGCCTATCTGGGGAATTACGGCAACAACAATGCTTGCAGGCGCTATGGCAGGATTTTTCGGCAGATTTGTGCTGAAAATAAATTCATCTAACAGAAGTGACCTTATCATCCCCACAGCGGAAGACCGCTCCAAAACAAAAGCATTCTATATCTGTGCGCTGATTTTTATCGGAGTCTACACCTCAATACTCTTCAGCTCCGCAATGAAATTTACCGTGGGCGAAACAGTTCACGATCTGTCGGTATGGGAGATTCTGTTTAACTCTACGGAATACAAAAACGCATTTATAGAAATAACATCACTTTACAGCACAGAAAATCTTCCGGAAGCTTTCTATTCATGGAATATGCTTTCCGACATATTCGGCTCTGTATCCGTCCTTTTTGTTCTGGCGTTACCGCTCACGGTTATTGCAATATATTTCAGCCACAAGAAAAAGAATTTTACAGCAATAATCTCCGAGCTTTTCGCCTTTGTTTGCGCAGGATTCGCGCTGATAATGATAATTGATATCCCCAAGAAACTGAAAGAACTTCCCGTCACATTCCAATACGGAGCAAGCGCAATAATCGCACCCATTGTCTGCTGTGCGGTTCTGATCGTCCTGCTCATGGAAACAGATGCAGTTAAATTCAAGCTTGCCACATTCTGCGGAATAACGTCCCTTACGACATCCGTGCTCAACTCATTCTGGCTCAGCCAGGCCTATGAAAAAGGGGTAATGGTATATTTACCCATAAGACTCGCCACATCACTCACAATTTCCACACCGATCTACGCGTTTTTGCTTTACTACTTGCTGGTAAAAGCTAAATGGCTCAAAAAAATGATCTGACAAGAGGTTTTTTAAATGAAAAAAAAGATTAAGGTTATTCTCTTAATAATTGCTGTTGCCGCATTTTTAGCAATAACGATTCCGCGTTTTCTCTTCACAAACGGACTGCCTGCGGATGACAAAGTGTTCAACGCAAAAGAATTCAATACCATCATGGGCGGCGCTTATTCCGAAGCAAGCTACAACAGAGGAATGTCAGGCACGAAACATCTTGAAAATGTTTTTGCAGACCATGAAAAAGCGATGACAGAGATCAAAAAGATGCTGAAATCTTTCCTTTTTGAGCTTAAAGTCAAATATTCGCTTCCCGAACTCAGCGCAGAAACCATTGACCAATATCAGGAGATATTGTTCCGATACCGCGAAGACAACTACAGGGCAGCGCAGGGTGCACCTATATACAAACTAAGCGCTTTGAGTTATTTCTGCCAAACCTACAAAAATTCATCGCAAAACAGGGAATCAATACAGGCTTTCGGTATGAAAACAGACCTCGAAACAGCAATGTCTTACATTTTCAACGAAACAAGCACGTCTTATATTGTACCCCAAAACTCCCTTGACTGCGCAACACTTTTAGTCGCCGATTTGCTTGAATACATGAAAACGACATTTGAACTTGAAATTCTCTCCGACAGCAGGATACCTGAATACAGAGAGTACCTTGATCAAGTCCCCGACGACCCTTACGCTTCAGACAAAGAAATTCTGAGAAAATTCTTTGAAGTATACACATCTCAGCAAAATTGAAAACATATAATATAATTATTTTTTGGGGATGGTTCATTTAGAACCAACCCCTGTTTTTATTGTTAAGACAATCCCTTCCCGTAACGAGAATTATTGTTTGTTGAAAGAAAAATTTAAAGTACCCCAAGCCGGTTTTCTTGGAAAAGGGTATGGGAAAAACCTTCTTTTTCGTGAAAAGAAGGTTTTTCCATCAGCTTGTCAAAAAAACTATTTATACAATTATTTTACAGAAGTCAACGCCTCAAAAATCCATTCCGGGGAAACGCCCTTGGTTCTGATCTCAATAAGGATATCACCGCAGAGAACGGAGAAATTGGTTCTGTAACCGTCCACATCACCGGCCTCACCGGAAAGACGGGAACGGGCATAGACCACATCCAAAGTCAGTTCGTCGATGTCAAATATGGGATCATTTACTATTTCACGAAGTTCATCGGGAACAGACTGAGCCATGGGTATAGGATACAGCGAAAGATCGTAGTTTTCCACTGTTTCCACAGAAGTGCGTCTGATTTCATCAGCTTCTGTAATGTAGGAAATATTCCACTCTATCTGCGCATAACCCTTTGTCCAAAGACCGGAAAGGTAATCCAGCAAATAATTCTTATAACGGCGTGCAGATTCAAGACCAAATCCGTCGGGAACATTTTTCGGCATAAATCCACCGAAATCAGCAACCTCATAAGCCTCCGAAAGTGTAAGCGACTCATTTATATATTCGGGAATATACTCCGCCTTGAGGCGTTCAAGCCAATCGGAGATGTGGTCAAGCTTTTCCCAATATGAAGACAGATAAATAACCGTTTCAAAGTCCTTACGCACCGCTTCTTCGTTTTCAGCTGTCGCAGTAACGGAAAAATGCATGTTTGCCCCGTCAATTACAGAAGATGCATCCAGCAGTATCTCGTTTTCGGAAATTTCCCAGCGGTACATTTTCACTGCTGTGTCTCCGACAAGAGAAACTTCTGCATCATCGGAGAAAACGTAATCCATCACGGGAATAACTTTGGAAGCAGAAACATTTATCTCCGTATCGGGAACCTGTGTCGGAGTTGACATTCTGATATCTAACAGGCTTCCGTCTCCGTCAAAACCGGCAAAACCGCTGAACTCTATCCAAGGCTCTGAATAAACATGTTTCAGCAAGTTCAATTCTTCTTCGCTGAGCTCTTCGCGGAAATACATGGGAATATTCGGCATAGAAGCGCTGTAAGCGCCGTCAACATCGTTATACACAGCATCGAAACGGAAATCCGGAAGAGTAGGTTCATCGGGAATTTCAGGCGGAACAGGTTCAGGATATATGTATCCTTCGTCCCCTGGTCGCAAAATGACAGGATTTTCGGGAAAAACCGCCGGAGGGTCTTCACGCTGAATCGTATCATTCGGACTCGGAATATTTCCGTCAGGATTCGGAGCAGGTGTAGGCAGAGGTTCAGGAGTCGGTTCCGGAGCAGGTTCAGGTGCACCGGGAGTTATTACATCGGGGTCGGTTGGAAATTCGGGACCCTCCAACTGATTGTTCGGATTCGATACGGAATCTATCGGAAGATCAGTATTGTCGATCGGCGCATCGGGCTCAGATATTACGGTAATAATGTACGCAGCGACAAAAACAAGGCACACACTTGCGGCAACAGCTGTAAATTTCAGCCATTTCACAGGCTTTTTCTCGCTTTTTTCCAAATAGGAATCATCTATAAATTCCATGCTTTCAAATAAATTTTTGTTTGTCATAACAAGTCCTCCCCTGTCAGGTATTCTTTAAGTTTTTTGCGCGTTCGGGTGAGTATTACCATGATGTTGTTTGCAGTCAACGCATATTTTTTTGCGATGGTTTCGGTATCTTCCGAGAAAAAATATCTGCGGATAAAAACATTTCGGTCTCTTTCCGAAAGAGTTCCCAAAAATTTATTCACGGCAGAACCGATCTCTTTTGATATGACCGTATTTTCGACATTGTTTCCGCCTGAAACGCACTCGGAAAGCTCCTCTAAAATGAGGGAAGTCTCCCCACCGCCGCGTTTTTCAGCGCTTTGCTTCCTGTAGCGGTCAAACGCAATATTTCTTGTGATCTTCGCCAGAAACATCTTCAAATTTTTCGGTCGCTGTGGCGGAATTGAATTCCACGCACGGAGCCACGTATCGTTGAGACATTCTTCGCAATCCTCAAGACTTCCGAGAACATTTTTCACTACGGTACGGCAATAGCTTCCGTATTTCAGCGCAGATTCATTAACTGCCGCCTCGTCTCTCGACCAAAACATTTCAATTATTCTTTCATCAGTCATAACAAAACCTCCTTTCACCCATATAGACGCAAAAACTCTCAGAATATTACAGAGGAAAGCCTTCTTTCGCAAAAAAAGAAAGCTTTCCCGTTATCAAAATCAAAAATTTTCAATTATAACATTCCTGAGGTCTCCTTTAAAGAATTCGGTATCAGAGCTTCCGTCAGCAAACTGAACTGTAACATTACGAAGTTTCACATGGAGAGGCTCGTCCTCGGGCGCAACAACTTCGCACTTCGTCACGAGATCTTTAAACAGCACATTGTCAAGAATAACCTCCTGCAAACGGTCACCTTTCTGGAGGCAACGACTGCTATCCGCGCAATATTCAAGCAAATATTTGAGGTTTTCAATTATCATATTTCTGAAAACAATATTTTTGGAATGTTCATCCGCAGGAAAAGTCTCGCTGGCAAAGAAATTCAGCAGCGAAAGCATATTGTGTCGGCCCTCTTCACGGGGAAGGATCTCGGTTCTCGATTTAACAATAGTCATCCTGTGAGGATAATATCCGGGACCGTAAACATGGCAGTTTTCAACAAGAATATTCACGCCACCCATACGAAAAACATTACATGAAGTATTGAGAATACAGTTATTGATGTGCATATCCCTGATATTTATACCGGCAATGCAATCGTCACCTGTACGGAAAATACTTCTGTTGATATAAATATCCGTACAGCAATGGAGATGTATACCGTCACTTGCCCCCAGGTTCGTAACGTCTTCCATAACAACGTGATCACATTTATCAAGCTGATGCATAAAATTGCCGCTGTGCTGAATAGTATAACCCCTCATGACAACATTTTCGCAGTTTGTAAAGAACATCCCGTGGGGACCTCTGTAGCCCTCTTCGCCATTGGGATCAAAACAATTCTGGCCGTCAATTACAGAACCCGGCTCACCGATAACGGAAATATTTTTTTCACCGTAAGCGGAAATCATTGCACGGCGGTATTCTTTCCAGGGCTTGAAATTGTACTGCTGAGGAATAAGCTCCATATCGGTACAGAGCTCCACGCCTTCAGGAACCTCAAAAACCTCATAATCATCACACTCTTCGCTTCCGAGAAGCGTCGCCCCGCTTTTTAAAAGTACGGTGGTGTCGGACCACATTCTGATACTTGAAATCAAATATTTGCCCGCAGGAAAAACAACGGTCCCGCCATTTTCACGGCATAAATCAAAGACTTTCTGAACGGCTTCAGTCTGAAGCAATTTTTCATCGGAAACAACTCCGTAATCCAAAACATTGTACATAAATCAAAATTCTCCTACTTCATGTTGCCTAATTTTTTTCATTATACCATATATAAAACTGTTTGTCAAGCAGTTTTATTTTTGATATTTATCATTCCCCGAAGCGATTACATGTTTAGACTCAAAATAAAAAAGAGGGGCAAAAAGCCCCTCAGATTCAACCTGTTTTAAAAGGTTAGCAGCAACCGCAGTTGTTGTCGCAGCCGTTACGATAGCCGCCGTTAGCTTCGCTGATGCTGTATACGATTACAGCCGCAATGAGAAGTGTCCAGAAAATATAATTTTTTCCACACATGGTCAGGTACCTCCGTAGATTTATATCAACTTTCCACATCCTTTGTTTTGATCGGGTTTTTTTCGACCGCTACATTAACATATTATGACAGGGGTCTCCATCGTGTTACAAATTTCATCCGTCAATTTTTTCTCCGCATTGTTTTCGATCTCGACTGAAAGCATTTATCTTCACCTACAAAAAAACGATCCCCACTTATTAAATTGAAATTTTATCAAAACATCACAGAAGCCCCTTGACAAATGAGAAATATCGTGATATAATAATAAAAGTGTAAAAACAATCAAATATGCGGGTATGGCGGAATTGGCAGACGCGCTAGATTCAGGTTCTAGTAATAGCAATGTTGTGCAGGTTCGACCCCTGTTACCCGCACCAAAACAGAGACGAATTAGTTCGTCTCTGTTTTTTTATGACAGGGGGCGAAGGGACGGTAGTGAATGACAGTCCGGGGGACTGTCAGAGCCGTCCAGCGCTCCGACCGCAGTCGGGCGACCCCTGTTACCCGCACCAAAATAGAGACGAATTAGTTCGTCTCTGTTTTTTTGTAACAGGGGGCGAAGGGACGGTAGTGAATAATGTGCCGGGGGCACATTAGAGCCGGCCAGCGCTCCGACCGCAGTCGGGCGACCCCTGTTACCCGCACCAGTCGGCAGTGCCGACAGCCAATGTCGCTGTTTGTACTGCAAAATTTTTTGTTCAGTGCCCGATGGCGAAATCTATTATAAACGCTCGCACCGCGGCAAGTTGCCAACCCCAATTATCAGGTGACGACAGCAAAGATCCGAACCTCATCACACGACGATGGGGTTCGGATTTATCTTTATTCTCTAAACAGAGACGAATTTCTTCGTCTCTGTTTTTTATTTTTCCCACAATTATCTTAATTAGCCACCATAGTGCTTTTCATATATCAATATCAAGGGGCTTATCCAGCTCATCGGAAACATATTTACCGTTCTTCTTGCGCTGACGGACACATTCCGAGAGAAGATATTCGATCTGGCCGTTTACGGAGCGAAAATCGTCTTCTGCCCATGCGGCTATTGCCTCGTAGAGCTTTGGTGAAAGCCGAAGCGGTATTTGTTTTTTCTGATTTTCGTTCATCGCACTGATCCTTTCACGTCATTTTTTAAGTAAAAATCTTTAACCGTGTTTATTCGTTAATAAACTTGACTGCAGTACCGTACACTATTACCTCTGCAGCTCCCTGCATAACAGCTGCGGATGCATATCTGATATTCACAACTGCATCTGCGCCAAGCTCTTCTGCTTCGGCTACCATTCTTTTTGTTGCCAAGGCTCTCGCGGTATTCATCATTTCGTTGTAGGATTTCAACTCTCCGCCAACCAATGTTTTTAAACTTTGAGAAATATCGCTTCCAATATGTTTTGACTGGATGGTACTTCCTTTTACCAAGGACAAAGTTTCCAGCTTTTTACCGCTGATGTAATCAGTATTTACTAAGATCATCTTCTTCACCTTTCTTTATTTCACGGATTCTGTCCACGCAGACTTTTATCATAACGACTGCGAAAACCAATGGAATGATCCCTAAAAGATATTTCAATACACCGTCAATCAATGTCATTAAAAACAAAAAGTAGATCACGTAATAAGTTATAATTATCGCTGAAATTATTATCGGAGCTATTATTTTGCTGAATTTCAAAACGGATGTCTCCTTATTTTTAATAAAGACTGCCTGAATTTACAACAGGCTGAGCATCCTTGTTGCCGCAGAGAACGACCAAAAGATTTGAAACCATAGCAGCTTTGCGTTCTTCGTCAAGCTGAACCATGCCTTTTTCATTGAGACGTTCAAGAGCCATTTCAACCATACCCACAGCACCGTCAACGATCATTCGTCTCGCATCAATGATTGCGGATGCCTGCTGACGCTGGAGCATAACGGCTGCGATCTCGGGAGCATATGCAAGGTATGTAATTCTTGCTTCAATAATTTCGATACCTGCTTCAAAAACTCTTGCCTGAATTTCATTCTTGATTCTTTCAGCAACAACCTCGCTTGAACCTCTGAGGCTTCCTTCGTCTGCCTGACCGTCACCTGTTGTGTCAACATTGGGAGCAACGTCGTAGGGGTAAATTCTTACTACGTTTCTCAAGGCGCTGTCGCACTGGAGGGAAAGGAATTCCTTGTAGTTATCAACATTAAATACCGCTTTTGCAGTATCAACGATTTTCCATGTAACTGCAATTCCGATCTCAACGGGGTTACCGAGGCAATCGTTTATCTTCTGACGGGCGTTGTTGAGAGTCATTATCTTAAGTGAAAGCTTTTTATCCACAACTTCAACAGTTGTTCCCGTACCTGTTGAAACAGGCAGATGAATCTGCTGAACGTCGCTGGACTGGTTCAACTTTGTTTTTGCCGCAGGGTTCACCGCTGTACAGAACGGATTCACGAAATAGAAGCCTGCATCCTTGATCGTACCGATATATTTACCAAAAAGAGTGAGAACCAAAGCTTCCTGAGGTTTGAGGACCTTCAAGCCGGGAAGCGGAAGCCAAAAAAGAAAGAGGACGATAAGGCTTACGATGAAAAGTGCGGGATTTCCGCCTTCATCCATCATTATACCACCGAAAACAGTACCGACAACCGATGCTATTCCAAGCAGAATTACAAGCAGCAGAACCTCCATACCGTGTTTTTTGTTTGTTAATACTTTTTCTTCCATAACCATTACTCCTTAAAACGAATTCACATATCATTGTGATATCATTATTATATCATACGCAGAATGACCTGTCAAGGGGGATTTTGTAAATATTTTGAAAACTCAAAAAGCTTCAGAGAAAGATCTCTTTAAAAAATTTTCTCCACGAAACCTTCGGTTACAACGGTTATTTAACAAGATGCCAGATAAGCATATCAGTATCGCCACGGTTTGCGAACGCATAATAAGGAATCATCTTAACTTCAACCTTCTTAAGCCTTTCATCTGCTGAATCGTAGTAAAGAGATGTTTCCGCATCAATTTCCGTCCTATAGCCGCTCAAAGTAAGAGTTGAAACACCTAAGCCGTCATCTTTTCCAAACCTTACTCTTGAACGCTTTGAAAGTCTTATATCACGGAGATGAGCCCCGTTATCAACCGCCTCCGTGCAATACACAACAGGACCTCTCATAACTGCATAACGACCGCAGTCCATATCGACCTCAGGTCTTGCGGCAACAAACCGAACATTCATTGTAAAATCAAAGTTTACGGATTCACCGTCTTTAAGATCAAAATATGCGTAACCATTAACTGTTTCACCTTTATAAGAATCGCACCAACCGGGAATTCTTACCGCAACCTTTGTATTTCCGCCACTTACCGTTACGGAAACCTTGCCGTTATCGGGGTATTTCGTCTTAACTTCGATCTTGACATCTTCGCCTCCACGTTTAACCGTAGTGTTGCTCTGCATGAACTGATGAACATAAACGGTCTCTCCGTCATCCCCGTAAATATAGCCGCCAAGGGAGGAGAAAAATCTTGTTATGTTGGGAGGACAGCAGGAACATCTAAAAACTTCGAAGCGGTGTGAAGGAGGCGTTGACATTGAACGGTGTCCTGTTTCAGATTCTCGTTCGTTAAAATCAGTAAGAACCTCCAACTGGTTCACATAGAAAAAAGACGTTCCATCCAAAGAAACTGTAGAAAGGAATCCATTATAAAGAACCCTTTCGATAATATCGGAATATTTGGAATCAGCCTTGAACTTCAACATTCTTGAAGCAAAAAACACCAAACCGATAGCAGCACAAGACTCGGAATATGCAATATGATTCGGAAGGTCATAGTCACGTGTAAAAGATTCCCCTGCTGCTGTTGAACCGATACCACCGGTGATGTATATTCTCTTTGAGATCATGTGGTCAAATATACGGTCACATGCATCATAAAGCTCCTTATCGTTTGTTTTCAGCGCGATGTCTGCCATAGCAGAATACAAATACATCGCTCTTACAGAATGACCTTGAGGCTTAGTCATTTCTCTTACGGGTATATGGGACTGGATTTGAGCGCCATTTATGGGCTCGTCAACAGTTCCGCGAACGTCTATAAAATGTTTTGCAAGGTCAAGATATTTTTTCTCACCGGTGCAGTCATAAAGCTTAACCAAAGCCAGCTCAATCTCTTCATGGCCAGGAGTTTTAAACGTCGTATCCTGATCTATAACAAAACGCTGATATACGTAATCTGCCATTCTGCAAACAATATCAAGAAACATTCTTTTTCCCGTAGCATCAAAATATGCAACAGCCGCTTCTATCCAGTGTCCCACACAGTAAAGCTCATGCCCGTCGCGGTTATCGAATCTTTTCACTTCAGGGAACCTTATATAATAACTGTTGAAGTACCCGCTTTCTTCCTGATTTTTGGCAATGATACCAACCCATTTATCAATAATTCTTTCAAGCTTTGCAGAAGGCTTTTCTTTAATGAGATACGCTGCGGATTCCATCCATTTTGCAACGTCAGAATCCCAGTAAATATGAGGTTTATTTGGTTGACCCTCTTTCCAGTTACATTTGAGGGCTTCAAATCTGCCCGTTTCTATGAATCTGTCATAAACTGCCCAAATAACAGTCTCACGGTTCAATTTCTGTTTGGCTTTCCAAAAACCGCCCGTAATAGCAACATCTGAAAATTGAATATTTTTCATAGTAATACAACCTTTCACTTCAGTCATTTAGCATTGATTATATTTTAACACAGCCAAAGCCAAATGTCAAGACTAAATATTCTTAAAACAACGCATCTCCCTTGTTAATTTTTAAAAAATTAACATAATTGTCTATGGTATGGGCTTGATTTTTCAACAAGTATTTGGTACAATATTATAGTAATAAAAAAATTGACAGGAGACATCACATTATGGCACTTGTAAACACAAAAGAAATGTTCAAGAAAGCTTATGAAGGCGGCTACGCTATCGGTGCTTTCAACATCAATAACATGGAAATCATCCAGGCTATCGCAGACGCAGCAGGCGAAGCTAAATCCCCCGTTATCCTTCAGGTTTCTGCAGGCGCAAGAAAATACGCTAAACAGGAATACCTTCTCGGTCTTGCTAAAGCAGCTATCGCTGACTCCGGTATCGACCTTGCTCTCCACCTTGACCACGGTGCAGACTTCGAAATCTGCAAAGCTTGTATCGACGGCGGTTTCACTTCCGTTATGATCGACGGTTCTCACCATTCTTTCGAAGACAACATCGCTCTCACAAAGAAAGTTGTTGAATACGCTCACGATAAAGGCGTAACAGTAGAAGGCGAACTCGGCGTTCTCGCAGGCGTTGAAGATGACGTTGTTGCTGAAGAATCCTCCTACACAAGACCTGAAGAAGTTGAAGAATTCGTTACAAGAACAGGCGTTGACTCTCTCGCTATCTCCATCGGTACTTCCCACGGCGCTTATAAATTCACACCCGCGCAGTGCACAATGGGTCCCGACGGCATCCTTCTTCCCCCTCCCCTCAGATTCGACATTCTTGAAGAAGTAGGCAAGAGACTCCCCGGCTTCCCCATCGTTCTCCACGGTGCTTCTTCCGTTCCCCAGCACTATGTTAAGGAAATCAACTCCCTCGGCGGTCAGCTCCCCAACGCAGTTGGTATCCCCGAAGAACAGCTCAGAAAAGCTGCAAGCATGGCTGTATGTAAGATCAACATCGACTCCGATATCCGTCTTGCTCTCACAGCAGGTATCCGTCGCGTAATGTCTGCTCAGCCCGAAGTATTTGACCCCAGAACATACCTTTCTGTTGCTCGTGAAGAAGTTAAGAAAACAGTTCTCCACAAGATCACAAATGTTCTCGGTTCTGCAAATACTCTTTAATTTCAAAAACTTAAAAACGCTTAATCGTAAGTATTTTTTTCATAGAAACTCCTTGAGAAAAAGCCCGTGGCTTCCACAGCACGGGCTTTTTCGCCGTCCTTAAGACAACAAAAATTTGCTCCCGTAATAAAATGGTAAAACTCTCTAAAAAAACAGATTTTGAGAGACTTTTCTATTGACAAGGGTATTCAGATGTGATATACTTACAAAGTAAAAAATCAAAGGAGAAATCTCAAATGAAACGCATTATTTCCGCAATTTTACTTCGTAAATCAGATTCAAACTATTGACTTTACAGAA
The DNA here is from genome assembly GCA_045637625.1 of Eubacteriales bacterium. GTDB lineage: Bacteria > Bacillota > Clostridia > Oscillospirales > UBA644 > HGM12619. The sequence goes on along the minus strand of JAZTZU010000047.1, from coordinate 20,064 downwards.
ATAATGTGCTACAATTATAATGGTAATTTATTATCGGAAAGGATTTTTACTATGGATAAAAAATTAAGATTCAGACCTGACGGGTCATTTCACATTTTATTGGTTTCAGACTTACACGGCGGTGAAAAATATTTCCGTCCGCAGAAAAAAGCATTGCATATCCTTTTGGAAGAAACAAAGCCCGACCTTGTACTTTTCGGCGGAGACATGGTTGTTTCGGGGATGTTTTGGGATCACGAATGCAGAGAAAAAACTCTCCGTGACTATCTGACATATACAATGGAAGAGCTTGAAGAAAAAGAGATCCCATGGGCACACGTTTACGGAAACCATGACGGGGAATCTAAATTTGCTCAGACCCCCGATCTGCAGAGAAAAGCGTTGCTCATGCAACAAAAAGTTTATAAAGAATTCCCCCATTGCATTTCAGGTCAGGGAGACCTTGAACTTCACGGCATGAGCAACTATGTATTGCCCGTTCACAGCTCAAAAAACGATGAGGTCGCATACAGACTCTACGCCATGGATTCCCTCAGCTCCGTTACTGACCTTGCGCACGCCTGCAATATGCCTGACTGCACTTTCAGATACACAAACAATCTTGTTCCGGGACAAAACAGAGACAGTCTGCCCCTTACGGACCAGGTTGTCTGGTATTACAATGATTCCGTCAAAGCAGAAAAGGAAAACGGAAAGAAAATTCCCGCAATAATGTGGATGCACAATCCCTTGCCAGAACTGAGACTTGTTGAAGAAAATCCCGAAGAATGTAAATTTGAAGGCCGCAAAGGCGAAAGATGCTGCTGCTCCGTAATGAACACAGGCCTTTTCATGGCTTGCCTCCAAAGAGGAGACGTTAAAGGCATTTTCTTCGGTCACGACCACCTCAACGACTATTCCGGCGAAGTCTTCGGTATAAAAATGGGCTACGACGGCGCACTTTATGATATGCGCAGAGACCGCGACATTGAAGATAATCGCGGCGGCAAAGAGATAATTTTATACGAAAACGGAGACCTGTTCACAAGACAGATACAACTTAAAGATTTCAATCTTCCCGTGGAAGAACCATGGGACGAAACAAACAGATAAAATTAAGGAGATAAAAATAATGAAAAGAATCACCCTCGCAGCCCTTGCAGCAATACTTACATTCACCTCATTCACGGCATGCACAAAACAGGAACCTGTAGAAATTGCAGGACCGTTTGATGATATGGATCCGATTAAAATTTCGGAAAGGATAGATGCCCTCGGCGAAATAACCGATACAACAAAGCTCACGGAAATTTACGAGCTGCTCAAGGACTGCAAAGGTCTGACAGAAGCTAAATTTCAAAAAATTTCCAATTACGAAAAAGTAGATGAAGCGCTCGAAGCTACTGCGAAGTTTTTCAACGAAGAAGATGTCAAGCTGAAAGTAATGAGCTTCAACGTCAGAAACGGTGAATACGGCGACGGCAGAATGGAGCTTCTTCTCAGCAAGATCATGGAAGAATCCCCTGACCTTGTAGGAATGCAGGAAGTCGGCGACAGCTGGAAGCCTTTTTTCAAAGAAAATATTGACAGCACAGGCTATGTTAAACTGGGACACGGCAGATACCAGCTCGGATACAGCGAAGAAAGCAGTATTCTTTATAAAAAAGATAAGTTCGATCTGATTGAATCTGACACATTATGGCTTACGGATACGCCTGAAATCGAATCCAAATGGAAAAATCCCGAAGACCCGACAGACGGTTTTCCTCGAATCATGACATATGCGGTACTCAGACGCAAATCCGACGGCACGGTATTCGTCTTTGCAAACACACATCTTGAGACAGATTCCCCTGCACAGGACCATCAGGCATATTGGCTCACCCAGATCCTTTTTGAAAAGTTCCGCAACGACTACCCCATTATCCTTACAGGAGACTTCAACTGCTCCGAGGGTTCAACCGCATACAATACTGTTGTTGATTTCGGATTTGAACCCACAAACAAATACGGCGAAAGCACAGGAACATTCAACGGATACCGCCATAAAAACGGAGAGGGATCGATCATTGACTTCTGCTTTGTAAACGAATATATCCCCATCAGATCTTACAAAGTTATGCCCGCAACAGTCAATGACCAATATGTTTCCGACCACAATGCAATCGTTTCGGAAGTTATGCTTCTGCCAATAAATAACCAATAAGGAGATCAAAAATCATGGAAAACAAAATTAAAGTAATGAGTTTCAACATCAGCTGCGGCGAACCTTCCGAAGAAAGACACAACAGAATAATAGAACGCATAAAAGGCGAAACCCCCGACATTATCGGTCTTCAGGAGGGTATAGATCTTTCCTGCGAAAGAATTACAAAAGCGCTGGGAGACACATATACAATGCTCGGTCACGGCAGAGAAGAAAACAGCGACGGCGAAAACACTAACATTATGTTCAGAAAAGATAAATTTGAGCTTCTTGAATCAAAAACTTTCTGGATAACAGACACTCCCGAAGTATTTTCCAAGCACCCCGAATCCTGCTGTCCCAGAATCTGCACCTATCAGCTTCTCAAAACCAAAGAAAACGGTCAGATTTTTCTCCACGTAAACACTCATTTTGACCACATCGGTGTAAACGCAAGAATCGCACAGGCGAAAATTCTCACCGCATGGATAGAAAAAACATTCGGAGACAAGTACCCTGTATTTATCACAGGTGATTTCAACTGTACTTCCGATTCTGAAGAATACAATGTTATCATAAACGCAGGCTACACAGTAACAAATGTTACAGGCGAAAACACATATACATTTAACGGTTACGGAGAAGCTGAAATCATTATAGACTTCTGCTTCATAAACGACAAGATCAAACCTGTTTCATACCATGTCTGTGACGGAAAAATTAACGGCGAATGGGTTTCAGACCATAATGCCATCGTTTCCGAAATTCTGATTTCAGAATAAAGCCCATTGAACTCACATAAAAAATAAATCTCAAACAATAATTTTAATTTTCCCAAGTTCGTTTTTCTCTGAAAGGGGTGCGGAGCTGGCTCATTTAGCGCAGAACAAAAGCCCATGTTTTAATTTAAGACAAAAAACAACCAAAAATCTTGTTTAAGCTTTAAAATGTCGAAATCCACCGAAAATTTTTCGGTGGATTTCGTAAATTTAAGGGACTTTTTAGTCGCGATTTGGTTTTCTACCGTACACACGTACGCCGACGAAAACCAAATCACACCTTCTGCATCTAACTGAGTCACCCCCGCTAAAAATATCCCCAAAAATCACCTTATCGTCACTATCTTATAGAACACAGGAAAAGCTGAGAAAAATTCGGAAAGTTTCGTTCTTGAAGCCCTGCCGGGATCATTTACCGTAAAATTAGAGGCTTTCATCTCTCCGCCATTGAATCCCGTGACAAGAACCCAATGCTGGCTGCCGCTGTAAGTTTTCGCACCGACAAGCACAGGTCTGCCGCTTTTCAGCTCGTTATAAATTTTATAAAGATAATCCGAATTTGTATAGGCTTTATAGCTTTCAGGCCAATAAAGATCTCCCGAAGAACTGTAGCTGAGAGTTCTCGCCAATGAGGACGGAGTCACAGAATAACCGTAAAGCGAGCTTTCCGCCATTGCGATACAGGTCGTGACACAGCCTGCGTTCCCCACAGTCCGTGACGATGAACCGAGTCTGACATTCGCCCAACGGCTGTCTTTTTGGCTGAAATACGGGACATCCAACGCAACAGACGCATATCCTGACGGTTTTTGCGCAACATCTGACGAAATATAATCGCTGTGAACATATCCCGTTTTTGTTCCGTCATAGATGACCTTCGCCCATTTCCCCGTAAACCACAGAACATCTATACCCTCTCCGTCATTAAGGGTATCGGTTACATTGTACCATATTCCCGATCCGCTTCTCACATTCAAAGCGCCACCGTCTGTATCGACATAAAATACATCGGAATCCACTTCGGTTATGTACGAAGAATCGGTATAACCGTATTTTCCGTCGGAATATTCAACTTTCCACCAGTTTCCGTCCTTTTGAGCCAATGTCACATAGGAATTTCGTGGCAAGGTTCTTACCACGGATGCAGAATAGGTGGGTGAAGACCTCACATTAAGGCTTCCTCCGGGAGTACGGACAAGACCTACGGAACCCACCGCCTCGGAAGTCAAAGCAGTTGCCGCAAAAATCAAACCAAAGACCGCAGAAAAAACAGTATTTTTAATCATTTTCATAATTTAAGATCATTCCTTTCTTGTTCGGTTCTGCTATATAATAATAACATATTTTCAAGCAAAAATAAACCCTCAAAATTTTCCAATAATGTTAAGTATAAAAAAGGAAATCGGGGCAAAAATACACTTGAAACCAACAAACAAAGGAATGATCTTAATTATGTACATCAAAAAAAGTACTGTAGCCATCGCACTTTGCTTTATAACTGCAGGACTGCTCGTTCTGGGTGGATTCATCCTGAAAGCAAACGGCGGACTTGGTGAAATGAGGAACTCTGCCAGATATTACTATCAGGAAAACATTGCGGAACTTGCCGAAGGGCTGGCAAACATTGACTATGCACTGCAAAAAGCTCTCATAGCCGACACGCCGACTCAGACCGTCTCTCTTTCTGCAGAAGTCTGGAGAGAAGCGGGAATGGCTGAAATGAGCCTTGAAGCACTTCCGATATATGAGCTGAATCTGGAAAACATCATGAAATTCTTCCACCAATCGGGAGAATATGCTCTTTTCCTTGCAAAAAAAGCCATCGGGGGCAATGAGCTGACAGAATCCGAAAAAGAAAACCTCAGGGCACTTTCGGAGCAGGCAAAGACTCTTTCAACTGCGATGACAGAGCTTGAATATAAAATTCAGAGCGAAAACGCGGATTTTCTCACCCTTACAGCATTTTTGACATATGTCGATACTCCTCCCGAAGAGGATGAGACCGATGAAAACGGTTCGGCGCTGCAATATGAATACAAAAATCCGCTTATGAAAATGGAATCCGAAATGCAGATTCCCGAATTGAACTACGAGGGAAATTTCTCATCCCATCTGAGTAAAAACGATTATCAGTTTCTCGCCGACAAGAATACGATAAGTCAGGACGAGGCACGCCGAAGAGCCGCATATATCCTCGATTGCGAGCCGAAAGACCTGAAAGCAGGTGAAGACGTTATTTCAAAAGAGCTTCAGCTTTACTGTTTTGAGGGCAGAAATATGAGTATCTGCATGACAGCCGCAGAGGGATACCCCTACACATTCAGCAGAAGCGGCACAGTTGCAGACATAAATCTGACAGACGATGAGGCAAAGGTAGTCGCAGCAAAATTTCTGAACAAACTCCAATTCAGAAATATGGAAGAAGTTCGGAATTCCGCATCGGGAAACGTGCTGCTTATAGAATTTGCATACAAACAGGGAGAAGTTCTCTGTCTGACAGACAAAATTCTGGTGGGAGTAGCCCTTGACACAGGGAAAGTTGTTTCATTTGACGCGTCCCAATATCTGAAAAATCACGTGACCGACAGAAATGTAAAGCCCACCTTGACATACGATGAGGCACTTGAAAAAGTCAGCGATTCCCTCGAAGTTACAGAGGGCAGGCTTGTACTCATCGGGACAAAAAGCTACGACGAACCCGAAAGACTTTGCTATGAATTCACCTGCGAAACCGACAGCGGCAACGGTGTGGTAATTTATATCAACGCCCAAAACGGAACAGAGGAACGGATAGACCTGATATACAAAAACGATAACGGAAGTTATGTGTTGAATTAAATATTACAACAAAAAATAGGTTCTATAGGGTGCTTTTACACTTGCTATAGAACCTTTTAAATATAAGCTGTTTAATTTATTCCTGAACGGTCTCCCCTGCAATCTTCATGCCGAGAACACGGCGGACTTCACCGAAAACGTCGGGATCACGGGTGTATTTTGTCAAGCTTGTGGTAACCTGATCTATGACTCCGTCCACGTATTCGGAACCAAACATTTCCTCTGCGATCGTAAGATATTCAAAATCTTCAACACCGTCGGTGATTGCTTCCAATCTCAAAGTGGAAATCGGACCGTCTTCACCGGGATAGAACAACGAACCGTCACCGAAAGAGGTCATACCCGTGGAGGGCGTGGTCAAAGGATTAGTCCAGGGGTCGCCACATTCTGCCCAATATGTAGTTTCCCAATACAAAAAGCCTTCGATATCCAAATCTTTTTGCTGCCAGAACAAAATACGGGGACAAAGTGCATCCTGATAGATAAGGAAATTACAGTATTTTTCCGCAGGCGCAGAGCAAACATACCACCAAATACGATTTCCGTAGCCTCTCGCCTCGTCAATTTCTTTTACAAAGCTCTTTGAAGAGAACAAAGAGGACAAGGGACAAAGAATATTACTGTAAAGCTCAAGGAGATTAACCGTAGACTTTTCCGTTCCGTTAACAGTAACGGTCTCGCTGTTAAACGGTGTTATCATGTTATAGCCGGGGCAGATTTTCTTGAAATTTTTACCCAAAGATTTTATCTGATCGTAAGCCGCAGCATCACCGGGTTCGTCAACCACATAGAAGAAGGATTTTTCAAGCCATTCGGGATTTGAAGCAACCTTTTCAAACTGCGCAACAGCGTCAGCATCATCATAATAATAAGGAATTATAAACGAGGTTCTCGCAGGGTCACTCATCTGAGCAGAGCCCTCGTCGCTGAGGATCAATGCGTTCATCCAATAAGGAGTAAGCTTGTGATCCAACAAATAATTGTAATACAGTCCGTATATCGAAGCCGCTTCTGAGGAATCATATTTTGAAAAAACGCTGTTTGTGTGAATACCGAAAGCGGTTTTGCAGGTGGGAGATTCGGGCAGAGTAAAATCCCAGACATGAGCGTTCACGGTGGTTTTAAACAAAGCGTCACCCGTTGAAGCATCGCGAATTACGATCTCGCAGGAATAATCCCCCGCAACGGTTTGGTCATCGGAATTCAGACGAATATAAATGGGAAGATTTTCCCCTGCAACCATGTTTACAGCTTCTGAACCGAGAGGAATCAAAGCATCGGGATATGTACCGTAGTCCTTATCGGAAACAAGCGCAATATACTGCTCCGTAAACAAATCGGAAGACAAAACAGCGCCGTTGGAATCGGTAAAGCCCGTAGTCTCAATGTAAACGGAAACATTTTCGTTTTCGGTACGCAATACAAGCTGACAAGCCTCATATTCATTTTTTGCCAGATACACAGTATTGTCGGCATCGGCAGAGCGTTCATATACCGTATCGGGCAGAATTTTCTGCGTTGACGACATCAAAACATGAGAAATCGTATCGCAGGAATCGGGAATTACTGTCTCAACAACTTCATTTTCACCGTCCGGGTCATCAATTACGGGGTCAACAACCGGTTTATCTGTGTTACACGCCGCAAGCATCGCCAAAATCATAGAAAATACAAGCAGCATACTTAATAATTTCGCTTTCATAAACTATTCCTCTTTCTGATTTTATTATTTTAACCAAATACATTTTACCACAGAAAATTCCATTTGTCAAGCATCTGCTTATCCACAAGAATAAACTTGCAAATTTGTTCATAATATTGAATAAACACAGTAATATTTTTTTGGAGGGCGGGAAATGGACGCTATAAAACAACGGGTTCTGACCATTGGGACATACATTGCGGAAACAAATGCGACTGTCAGGGAGGCTGCGGCGCTGTTCGGGGTCTCGAAATCCTCGGTACATAAAGACATCACAGAAAGGCTTGAAGGCATAAACCCCGGACTTTACGAAAAGGTCCGCAAGGTTCTGGACGTAAACAAGGCTGAAAGACATCTCCGAGGCGGCATGGCAACCAAGGAAAAATATTTGAAAAAGAAATCTCCCAACGATATCATAAGATAATTTCACCTTAAAATATTTAAAAATACAGGGGACGAACCTTTAAGATACGTCCCCTGAGATTTTATTCAAAATAATCGTAAATTGCCATATTCGGAGCTAAAAACTCGTTGATATAATTTGAAATTATAGGTGCCTGTGCTGACAGAACTTCTGCAGAGGTTTTTGAATTAACAGCAGAGACAAATGCTCGGTACATATTACCGATTTTGCCGTCATTCTCTGTCCAATAAGTATATTCTCCATATTTATAAACATTGAGAACGGTCTCCACATCAGACTTATCATAAAATGTCAACTCAGCAAGATAATCGGAAACAAGATCTGGCGTTTCGTAGCCGTCAAGAGGTTCTGCCAAAGAATCAATTATTCTGAAACAATTTTCCGGTTCTTTCGCAGTAACAAATACAGAGAAACATTCCGCAGCTTCCATCGCGGCGGGCCACTCTCCATAAATACCGTTCGGTCCCGTGGGGAACGGCAAAACAGCAAACTCGTTAACAGTATAGATAATATCGTAATACAAAACATTCGGAGCAGTAACGCAAGCAACAGAATTTTGTTGTATGCAGAAGGCATCCTTAACCAATTCCCAACTACCATTATCATTATTCATGGGTAAAGCAAAATGCTCGGAATAGTTATCCACCAGATGATAATACCAATCAAAAGCAGACATCATTTCATCCGAACCGAAATCCGAAGCTGGTAAACCTTTTTCATCGTAGAAAAAGAGATCGGTTCCGTTACCCATTGCAGAAAGCTTGATGAAGTCAAAAGAACGGCACGCCATTGAGTAAACTGTTTTGTCCCCTTCATTGACGTAATAATTACTGATGACAGTTTCCATGGTATCCCAATTCCATGCTTTATTTTCCAGATATTCACGGGGATTGGTAAAACCGTATTTATCGACAAGATCCATATTAAAAACAGTTATACCAATAGCTCGGGGCTCTTTATATATCCATGAAATCGGGGTAAGACCGTACATTTCGCCTTTATAGGAATTGATTTCAAATACATTTGGGGTTCCGTATTTTTCAGCATTCTTAAAATCAACATATTCTGAAAAATCAGAAATTGGATGAAGACTTTGAGCTGCCGCCAAATTCATTGTAATTTCATGAGAACTGGAATACATAGCCTCATATTTCAAGGAATCCGCCATTACCATTGAAGCCAAAAGAGAACCGTCATAATTATTTGTAGATATCTGAATATCACACTTTAATTCTGATTCAATATCGGAAATACGTTTGAGGATCGCGTCCCCCAAAACGCTGTTTGCAGGATATCCGAAAAGGTTTTCATCACTGAGTCCTCCGCTGGAGCCATCACTTTCAAAAGTCTGCATGAGCTTGAACTCATATCCATCCAAATCGTCAGAACTATTACTATCTATAAAAGCCAAAAGCTCAACAGACTCTCCGCAGGCAGACAGAAGGCCCAGACAAAACAACATTACTAACGATATTGAAATTACCTTTTTAAACATATGAACCATACCTCTCTATATAATTTTGATGGAATAATACTTAAGTACATTATACCATATATGCACATTCATGTCAATAGGGAAATAGGTATAGTTCATAAAAACTCCCCTGTTACAAACAAAAAAGACAAATTTTACGAATTAAACCCCATTTAACTATTGACAACAGCGCAGTATTGTGGTAAAATTATACTGAACAAGTATTTTCAATTAAAAAGGAGCTATTCACAATGGTATTCTCAGATAGGATCTCAGGCGTTCAGCCCTCTGCGATCCGTGAAATATTTAAAGTATTGGGCGACCCCTCCATCATTTCTTTTGCAGGCGGCAACCCCGACCCCTCAACCTTTCCCGCAGATAAAATGGCAGTTATTGCCGCTGAACTTTTTGAAAAACAGCCCTCTGCAGCTCTCCAGTACAGCGTTACGGAAGGTTATCCCGCACTCAGAGAAAAAATAGCAAACAGACTCAGATCAAAATTCAATATCGGAACAGACGACGATTCTCTTCTCGTCCTCACAGGCGGTCAGCAGGGTATCGACCTGACATGTAAAGTTCTTTGCAACGAAGACGATGTTGTTATCTGCGAAGAGCCCAGCTTCATCGGCGCGCTCAACGCATTCAGAACATACAAGACCCGTCTCAGAGGCGTTCCCATGGATGATGACGGCATGAACACAGATGCGCTTGAAGAGGTTCTCAAATCCGAACCCAGAGCGAAGCTCATCTATACTATCCCCACTTTCCAGAACCCCATGGGCGTTACAATGTCCCTCGAAAAACGCAAAAAAGTATATGAACTTGCGAAAAAATACGGCGTCGTTATCCTTGAAGACAACCCCTACGGCGAACTGAGATTCGCAGGAGAAGATCTCCCCTCAATCAAATCATTCGACACAGACGGAATCGTTGTTTATTGCGGTTCTTTTTCCAAAATTCTTTCTCCCGGCATGAGAATGGGCTTCGTTTCCGCGCCCTCTGCAATCGCAGCAAAAATGACAGTCGGCAAGCAGGTTACGGACGTTCACTCCAACATCTTCTTCCAGATGCTCGTAAACAGATTCCTGGAAGAATACGACCTCGACGAACACATCGCAAAGATCAGAGTTCTTTACAAGGAAAAATGCGAAAAAATGATCTCCTGCCTTGAAAAGAATCTTCCCGAAGGCTGCTCCATCACACATCCCCAGGGCGGACTTTTCATCTGGTGCAAGCTCCCCGATTCCATCGACGCAAACGTATTCTCTAAAGAACTCGTTAAAGAAAAACTCGCGGTAGTTCCCGGTTCAGCTTTCCTGACCGATGAAAAAACTCAGACATCCTGCATCCGTCTTAACTACTCCATGCCTACCCTCGAACAGATCGAAAAGGGTACGGAAATTCTCGGCAGATGCGTAAGAGAAAAAATGAAATAAAAGGAATTGAAATAAAATGAGCGAAACAACAGCTAAAAAAACGATACTCAGCGGTATCAAACCCACAGGAAGCCTTAATCTCGGAGGATATCTCGGAGCAGTAAAAAACTGGGTAGCACTTCAGGAAGACTATAACTGTCTTTATATGCTTGCAGACCTCCACGCACTTACAATAAGAATCGATCCCGCAGTTCTCCGCAAAAACTCTATGGAACTTTTTGCCCTTTATATTGCCTGCGGTATTGACCCCGATAAAAACCTTTTGTTCTTCCAGAGCCATGTTCCCCAGCACGCAGAGCTTTCATGGATCCTCAACTGCTACACAATGTTCGGCGAACTGAACAGAATGACTCAGTTCAAGGACAAGTCCGCTAAAAACGCTGAAAACATAAACTCAGGCCTCTTCACTTATCCCGTACTTATGGCATCTGACATTCTTCTCTATCAGTCAGACCTCGTACCCGTTGGTGAAGACCAGAGACAGCATCTTGAACTCTGCCGCGACATCGCAACAAGATTCAACGGTGTTTACGGTGATGTATTCAAAATGCCTGAAGGCTATACTCCCAAGGTTGGCGCAAGAATCATGTCCCTTACAAATCCCACACATAAAATGTCCAAGAGCGAAGAGGATGAAAACGGCACAGTAAATCTTCTTGACCCCAAGGATGCGATCATCAGAAAATTCAAAAGAGCAGTTACAGACAGCGACACATGCGTTCGTTTCGCAGAAGGTAAGGACGGCATAAACAACCTCATGTCAATTTACTCCGCTGTAACAGGCAAATCCTTTGAAGAAATCGAAAAGGAATTTGACGGCAAGGGCTACGGTGATTTCAAACTTACCGTAGGTGAAAGTGTTGCGGAATGTCTTGCACCCGTTCAGCAGAAATACAATGACCTCATTTCAGACAAGGCTCAGCTTGAAGCTATCTACAAACGCGGCGCTGAACAGGCAAGCTATATGGCAATGAAAACTCTCAGAAAAGTATACAAAAAAGTGGGTCTTATCCCCAGAGCGTGACAAATGGCAAAAACAAACAGAAACAGCCTGAAAAAAGATCGGGACGGCAACATTATCCTCCACGAGCCAATAACCAAAAAGATCTCGGTTATCATTATGCTGATACTCGCCGCAGGATTACTTCTCGGCTCGCTGTGGCTTATGATTCACGGGAATTTCAGCGTAATCAACATTCTGCGGATAATCTGCGGAATACTGATCGGGATCTATGCCGTATGGATGCTGAAAAAAAGAGAGATCTTCATAATAACAAAGGAAAAACTTGTTGCTTTCGGAACCTGGGAAGTAATGCTGAAAGATATTGACACGGTGGTGCTGAACAAAGCGCCGTTCATCAAGGTTCTGGTAATAACAAGCAACGGGTTGGAATACATGATAAATCAGGAATCCGTTGCGGAACCGCTGGAAAACGTGGCGGAATACCTCACAAAAAAACTTAAGAAAAAATAAATCCGAAAGGAAAAAATCATCATGGGAAAGACATCTTCAGACGAAAAGCTTTTGACTGTAAGACCTCCGAAACTGAAAAACCTGCTCTACGCATTGGTTTTTGCGGTTCTTACGGCGGCAGGAATATGGGCAACCGTCCTCGCAGTGGGACAGGAACCCGTGACCGTTGCAGACAAGGTGCTGAACTGTCTGTTTTTCGCAGTTTCGTTGGCTTTTTCAGTGTTCATGTTTTCCGGAATGGCTGACAGCATAAGAAATATTTTCGCCCTGCCGACATTTAAAGTCAGCGAAGAAGAAATTTTCATTTGCAAATACGGAAAAGCATCTCTTTCGGAGCTTGAAAGCACAGAGCTGAAAAAGAACGGAAAAGTACTCGTTTTTAATTTCAAAAACGGCACATCCGCAGTCTTGAAAAGCCGACTTTCAGACATACCGCTGGAAACAGCAGTATACGCAATCTCCTTAAGAAAAAAGCAGTAAAAAATTTTTGTGGGAAAACATTTTATTTTCATGTAAAGAACAGATCTTCGCATAGAATAAAAGGTTTTCCCACTTGAAATTTCAATACTAAAACCCGAAAATCCCGCATATTTTTGATTGAAGGAGAAATCATATATGCGTGATACTGTTTATTTAAGAATAGCGGCAGTCGCTTTGATTTCCGGTGCTTTTTCGGGAATCATCTCAGCCGCAGTTTCAGAAACCGGAATATCGGAAAACTACGGGGCATGGTTCATGTCCTTTTACGAATGTACCGAAACGGAGATCTGGATAAAGGCGGCATACAGCGCTCCGTTTTTTGCCGCTGCAATATTTATCGCAGGTCTTTTCATTTTCGGGTATATTTTTGCCTATCCGATAATTTTTTATTACGGCTACACCTTTGGATTTCTGGCAACATGCACCGTGACCTGCTTCGGAGCATCAGCCATTCCGGAGATCGTTTTCAGGCTGCCCTCAATGGTTGTGACATCCTGGATACTGTGCAGAAACTCAGCCATTTCGGTAAAATTTTCAGCTGAAGCTTTTTCAGGTCTGGAGTTCTACGAGCTTCGGGCAAAGACTTCTAAATTTTTATGGAACGGATTGGGGAATGTTCTCCTGTCAGTATTTCCAATGTTCTATGAGGCGATTTTACTGCAAAAAATCCTTAATTTATGGGATTCATTTTAAACTCTTTGCGGCAATACTTGACAATGCGAAACAGGTTTGGTATAATCAAATGGTATTATAAAAATAAGGACGGAAAACAAATTGAGTATTTTTAAAGTTGACTATGAAAAAGAGGGCGCAGGCGTTTCCAAATACGAAAACGACAAGCCTGAATTTATAAGATTCTTCTATGTTATAGGACACAGATTCTGGCAGATCGTGGTTCTCAACATTCTCTACATTTTCGCTTGCTTACCGATAATCACAATAGGTCCGGCAACTGCGGGAATGACTTACGTTCTGAGAAACTATTCTCAGGAACAGCACGCAGATCTGTTCAGCGACTTCCTGGACAAGGGTAAGGAACACTTCAAAAAAGGATTATTGACTTCCCTTCTTACTGTCGCAGTCGGAGCTATCGCGTGGGTGGCTTTCAATTTCTACACATCAACGGAAATGAATTCCACAATGAGAGTCATCGCACTTATCGTTATCCTTTACGTTGTATATATGCTTTTTGCGGTAAATCTCTACATTTACCCGATGATGGTATCCTTTGACCTGCCCTTCAAAAAGATACTCCGCAACAGCTGGATACTCGCAACTTACAAACCTTTGAGAAATATTGCCATGATGGCATTCAATATTCTGATCTTTGGACTTTGCTTATACTTTTTCCCCGTTTCTTTGCCGGCAATACTTTTCCTTGCGTTCTCGATCTGCAACCTTTTCAACAACTTCATGATCTATCCGTTGTTGGTGAAATACGTAGCGACCCCCAAGGAAGAAATACCTGTAAAAGACGAAGAAGTCCTCTTCAAAGACAGAACATAATGATTTAAAAGGGAGACATGACAATGAACATCACAAGACTTGAACCTGCATATAAAAATTACATCTGGGGCGGCACACGTCTCAACAGCGAATACAATAAAACAAGCCCCTACGATATCACCGCTGAAAGCTGGGAACTTTCCTGCCACGATGACGGTCTTTGCGTTATCGCAGACGGCGAAAACAAGGGAAAAACATTGAAAGAAGTAATCACATCAAATCCCGATCTCCTCGGTAAAAACGGTAAAGCCTTCGACTTTTTCCCGATACTCATCAAACTCATCGACGCGGCAGACAAACTCTCCGTCCAGGTTCATCCCGACGACGAATATGCCCTTGCAAACGAAAACAGCTACGGAAAAACAGAAATGTGGTACGTTGTTGATGCTGAAGAAGGTGCGTCTCTTGTATACGGCCTGAAAAAAGACGTTTCAAAAGAACAGTTCCTCGATCTTGCAAAAAACGGCGGACTTATGGATATCCTCAACTTTGTTCCCGTTAAAAAAGGTGATGTTTTCTTCATCCGTTCAGGAATGATCCACGCAATCGGAAAAGGAATCCTTATTGCCGAAATTCAGCAGAACAGCAACCTCACTTACAGAGTATATGACTATGACAGACGCGATAAAGAAGGCAACCTCAGACCTCTCCACGTAGATAAAGCTGCAGTGGTTTCAGATCTGACAGAAGTTAAAGACGGCGGATTTGCAGACATAAAGCAGATCTCCGAAAACGTGAGAAGACTCAGCGAATGTAAATATTTTACTGTTGACGAGATCAAAGTTGACGGCACACATGAAATCGAAAACTGCGACAGCTTTGTTTGCCTCACAGTCGTTTCAGGTGAAGGTCTTATTGCAGGTCTTGATGCAAAAGCAGGAACTTCTGTATTTGTTCCCTGCGGAGAAAAAGCCGTTATTGACGGCAAAATGACAGTCCTCGCATCCTACGTATAATAACAAAAAAAAGAAGAATCCCATTCAATGAAAAAAACTAAGAATAACAATAAAAATTCCGTTACGGTATTGGGTGGAATGATCGTTGTAGCGGCGGTTACAGGATGCTTTCTTCTTGCAAAATACGGAACCCCGAAGGAGATAAAAACTCCGAACCCGACATATCTGCCGCCCTATAATGCGACGATTCCCGATCTTTACAATGCGGCGGAAGATGTCCCGATTGAAAATATTCCAGTCATAACAGATCCGCCTGACGAAATTACAGACACGGAAAACACAAACGAAGAAGAATTCATTCTTCCGCGTGACAAATACGGGCTGCCATATCCTCAAAAAGAACGCCCCGAAGATATTCAGAAAATCGTTGTTCAGCACACGGCACCTGCGGGATATGAATACTTTGACAACTCCGTATTTCTCGGAGACAGCGTGACCCTGGGTCTGAAAAACTATGCGGTAAAAAAACGTCAGAAAGACAATTATTTTCTCGGCAACGCACAGTTTATTGCTGTGGGAAGCTACAGCGTCGCGGACACACTCACTCCGATAGATTCCCCGAACTCAATACACTCTCTTTATAAAGGCGAGATCACACAGCCCCAGGACATCATTGCCGATATGGGCGTAACACGTGTATTTATCTGCCTCGGGCTCAACGATGTCGGGATTTACTCCCAGACAGAATATCTGAACAATTATCTGTTCCTCATCAACAGAATAAGAAAAGCGGTTCCGGATATCCAGATCGCGATACTTTCCGTCACGCCTCTTACTCTTGAAGGTGAAAGAAAGGTTCTTTACAACGCAAAAATTGACGAATACAATAATGTCCTTGCGACTTTTGCCGTGGAAAACGGTTGCTATTTCATTGATGTATCCACCGTGCTGAAAGATGAACTCGGATATCTGGCGGACGAGCTTTCAAGCGATAACTACTGCCATCTTATGCCTTCAGCCTATGATGCGTGGCTCGAATACATGATGACACACTGTATTCCCTCACCCGAAGAAGAAGTAGCCATGAAAGAAAGCGGCGGCGGAGCTATCCACATCGACAAAGGCGTTCCCGAAGTCGAAGGCTGGGAAGGTTCTGCCGGAGAGCCGTAAATTTATTGTGAAATTATTTTTGCGGGGAACATTTTTGTAAAATTGTTCCCCGCACCCCTCAAAAAACTTTTAACGAACATAAATGCCGAACACTTATCTGCTGCCGCAACTACTCAGAAACGCTGTCAGCAGTTATTACTCACCGTATCTTTCACAGGAAGTGCTCACAAACGCATACCCAAAAAAACAGATATTAAGATTTATAAAATATTGAAAGGTTATGAAAACATGAAAAAAATCACTTGCGCTATTTTAGCGATAATCTCAATACTCTGCTGTTTTACAGCCTGCGGAGGAGACAACACTCCCAAAGAAGTGGATGTCAACGCGGTATATAATGAGGTTGCAGCGGCAGTAACCATTCCCGATTTCATTGAACTGACAGAAAATGACATTGTTGACTACGTTGCAGTTGACACAGCAGACCTGAAACAGATGAAAGTTCAGATCAGCGCCGAAGCGATCTCCGCAGACCAGATCGTTATCTGTGAAGCCGTTGACGCAGCAGCCGCAAGCAGAGTTGCTTCCGCATTCACAGCATACCTCGATTCCGTGAAAGGCCAGTTCAAAAACTACCTGCCTTCCGAATACGCAAAAATGGAAGACACCGAAGTTCAGACAAGCGGCAACTACGTATATTACGCAGTATCTTCCGAAGCTGACACCATCTACGATATTTTCGATAAGTATTTTAAGTAAAATTTGTATTTATTGCGGGGGAAACTTTTTTCGCGGAAAAAAAGTTTCCCCCGCACCCCTTTCAAAAAACCCATGCTGAAAGCAAAAAGATATAAACAGTTTCAACGGCTAACGCATAAAATTACCTATCCGACGCAATATTTACGGCACTATATAGGTGTAATCATGATTGCGAAACATAAAAAGAAAGAAGTTGAAAAAATGAACGGTGAAGAGCTTCTTCCATATATTGAGCAAATATACCGATTCTGCGCAAAAAGGCTGAGCAATCGCCACGATGCGGAAGACCTTGCAAGCGAAATAATATGCCATGCCATTGAGGGCCTAAGTAAGTACAAAATAAATTCGCTTGAATCGTGGATATGGAGAATTGCCCATAACCGTTACGCAAGATTTATTGACCGCAAAAATAAAGAAATGGCACATTTTTCAGATAAAGAACTTTTCGAAATAGAAAACGATTACTGTACAATAGACGAATACGCCATCGAAAATGAATTTGAACCGATATTCCGAGCGCTTCATACCCTTTCGGCTCAATATAAGGACATTTTTGTTGACTACTATATCGGTGAAATGTCTGTAAAAGAACTTTCATGCAAATATGAACTGCCCGAAAGCACCGTAAAATGGAGGCTTAATATAGGGCGCAGTAAGATTAAGGAACGGATAGGAGACAATACAATGAGCAAAATTTACAAAAGAATAAATTGGGAAACCACATCCTGCAACGGAAACATGGACACCTACAAATATTTACACTCTCAAGTTGCACGAGCTATTTGCCTTGCGGCATACGAAAAACCTGTAACCGTCGAGGAAATCAGCATTGCCACGGGACTTCCCACCATGTATATAGAAGATGAGCTTCCCAAACTTGAATACGGCGATGCTATTGAAAAAGTCGGAAGCAAATACAGAACAAATTTCATCATTTTTTCCTTGAAAAACAGAACAACTGCAGAAAATGATACCGAAAAACTCATAAAGACAGCCGCAGATATCATTGAAGAAATGCTGAAGAAAGCAGAAAAAAAGATTTCCGAAATGAATTTTTACGGTAACAACTTTGGCATAAAACGTCTTGGATATATCCTCGTTTCATACCTTATCAGACAGAAAAAGGGCGGAATCATGGAGAAACTTAACCTCAAACGAGGAAATTACCCCCCAAGAAAAGACGGGGGCTACGGTTGGTTCATCGTTTCCGAAACTGCAGACGAAAACGAAGATCTTCCCGAATATAATTCCGGGTGCAATGAGTCGGCAAACGAGACATGCAGTATCTATTACTATCATTTGGGTAAATACTTTGAAAAAGATATAACGCACCGAGGTAGCTCCCAATGGCTATGTGACAATAATATTATTCAGAAATGCTCCGACGGATTTATTCCCGACGGCGTTATTTCCGATGAGGATATTGCTCGGTTGATTTCTTTGAATTTGGCAGTAAAAGACGGTAATAAATTTAAATTGAATTTTCCTTATTTCACGACAGCTCAATTTATGGAGCTTATAGAAAGCATCACAGTTGACAACTCTGAATTTGATGCGCTTTTCACGGAATATATTATTTCTCTGCGTAAAAGCTTTGAGAAATTTGTACCCAAACACCTTAATGATCAGATAAACCAATGGGTATCCTGTTATGCAAACGGAATAATCGCTTACATCACGGAAGAACTGATTTCTCAAGGTATTCTTGAAAAACCCGACGAGGAAAAAGTTCTTGTAAACGGGGTCTTCTGTGTTGAGGGAAAGTTGAAAAGTATCTAATACTACTAATTCCGAAGTTCCCGCATAACGTCGAAACACCTCTCATATACATAAACAGAGGTGTTCGGAATGAAAAAATTGATAATATGCGTAACGGCAGCGCTGATGCTTGCGAACTGCAATGTTCGGACGGCGGCAGAGCCTGAGATTTCCGCAAAAAGCGGGATAGTGATCGAATGTAAAACGGGAATCATACTTTTTGAGAAAAACCCGGACGAAATTTTGCCGATGGCAAGCACCACAAAGCTGATGACGGCTCTTGTGGCGGCAGAATTTGGGAACTTCGACAGGATGATGACCGTTTCGGAAACGGCAGCAGCTGTGGACGGCTCGCAGATGGGGCTTCTGGCAGAACAAACGATCTCTTTTTCAGATCTGATGTACATGATGCTTCTGAAAAGCGGAAACGATGCGGCTACGGTCATTGCTGAAAATCTTTGCGGTTCAACGGAAAAATTTGTGGAGCTGATGAACGAAAAAGCCTTGAAACTGGGCTGTACAAACACTCATTTTGCAAATGTTCACGGTCTGCCCGATGAAAATCATTACACGACCGCAAAAGAACTGGCGATGATTTCCGCTGAAGCATACAAAAACGATAAAGTCAGGGAGGTCGTCGGCGCTAAAACAAAAAAGCTCGATTATTTCAGCCTTGTACTGAAAAATTCCAACAAGCTTCTGGACAGCTACGAGTTTGCCACGGGAATGAAGACGGGTTTCACGAAAGCCGCAGGCAGGTGTCTCGTTTCGTCAGCCGAAAAGGACGGAATCACGCTTATAGCTGTTACACTGAATGCTCCCGACGACTGGAACGACCATGAAAAGATGCTCGACTTCGGATTTTCCCGTGTAAAACTGTGCGAAATAACGGCTCAAGGGCAATATTCAGCCGAAGTTCCGACCTTAAACGGTGAATCAAAAGCAAAACTCATAAATACGCAACCGATAAAGGGGCTTGAAATTGACGGCACGCCATTACCTGCACAAACAGAAGCTGCGTTACCGAAAATGATCTTTGCCCCTGCGGAAGCAGGGAAAACCTACGGAGAACTGAAAATCAAAATAAACGGCAAAGTTTTCAGCTCCGTACCCTTAGCTTTGGCGGAGACCGTCACCGAAAAATACGGAGAACAAACTTTTGCGGAACGCTTTTGGCAGAACTTCCAAAAGGTATTCTTTTTAAAATAATCAGATATTTTTTTGGGGAAACCCTTTTCTTTTCACGTGAAAAGAAAAGGGTTTC